>NZ_JAEDAH010000097.1 GCF_020320395.1 Thalassolituus marinus
GAGAATGGCGTATGGGTACCGGGACAACGACTACTTCTTTTTGAAAATCAAAGCGGCGTTTCCCGGTAAAGTGCGATGAACCTTATTTCAGCGCTGTCTGCGTTGCTGCCGGAAAGCATTACCGCCGTCGTCATGGCGCAACTGGCCTGCTCTGCTCTTTGCCTGCTTTTGATCTGGACCCGCCCGAAAGACTCAACCGGTTAAGTGTTCAATCGCCCTGGCGCGTACGCTTGCGGAAATGGGCAACACAGTCGGTGTTGACCAGCGTGAAGATGGTGTAGTGCTTATCGCCGTAACGCACGTAACTGGCCACTTCCTTGAAGCGGCTGGGATGGTGAACCTTCTGCACCCTGGCCGGATGAAAGATCTCTCCTTTCTGACGGAAGTAACTCAGTGCCTTTTCATCGCCGGCAGCCTTAGCATCCTTGTCACGGCAAATGTCCTCAGCCTGAGCAAGCAATGGCGTGAAAATAAGCAATAGTATGAATGTTCTCATTCTCCCAGTTTAGACAACTCCCCTGACTACAGACGAAAAAAAACCGCAGTTCCCATCCAGAACTGCGGCCAACTTCTCGAGCACAGAGAATTCCTAAAGGGGTTTTACTCGTCCGAACCCATCACACCCAGAATCTGAAGCAGGCTCAGGAACAGGTTGTAGATCGATACGTACAGAGTTACGGTCGCGGAGATGTAGTTGGTTTCGCCGCCATGAATAATCGCACTGGTCTGGTAAGCGATCAGGCCGCTCATCAGCAGGACGAACATGCCAGATACCGCCAGCGACACCATTGGCAGACCCATGAAGATATTGGCAATAGACAGCACAAATGCCATCAGAATACCTACCGTCAGAGTCTTACCCATGCCGCTCAGTTCCTTGCCAGTAGCAAGTACCCAACCGGACATCGCGAAGAAGATCACACCAGTAGCACCCAGAGCGGTCATCACCATCTCTGTACCACCAGGCAGCTTGGCGTAGGCCGACACAATCGGTCCCAGCGTCAGGCCCATAAAGCCAGTCAGAGCAAATACCGATGCGATACCTGCCGCAGAGTTCTTGGTCTTTTCAACCAGGAACAGCAAGCCGAAATAGCCCACCAGAGTCAGAATCAGACCCGGGTGCGGCCAGTTAAAGGCCATAGACATACCCGCTACCGCAGCGCTGAATACCAGTGTCATAGACAGCAGTGCGTAAGTGTTTCGCAGAACCTTGCGGCCATCCGTAGCAACCTCGTAGGTGTTACCCTGAGGGGCTGCATCCAGAACCACAGGCTCTGCATGAGAATTTGATTTCATATTCAGATAATCAGGACGGTTCATTTTCAACTCCTGTTGATCAATTGAAAATCATTGTAGTCAGCGTCAATAGAAAATAATATTCGAATTATCTTAAGCTATTTGTTCGGTTTTTTCGAGCAGTTGAGGTTTATGTGAAACGCCTGAACTACAAGCATCTGCAGTATTTTCACGCGGTGGCGGAAGAAGGAAGCGTTCACGCCGCCGCTCGCCGTCTCAATGTGACGCCACAAACCATCAGTGGTCAGTTACGCCTGCTGGAAGACCAGCTCGGTAATCAACTGTTCGCCAAGGCGGGTCGGGGCCTGGAACTAACGGATGCCGGTCGGGTTGTACTCGATTACACGCGCGAGATGTTCCGCCTTGGTGACGAACTGCAGGAAGTAATGCATCAGGGAACCGCTGAACGTCCGGCAGAGTTTCGCGTTGGCATCGTGGACGCACTGCCAAAATCTATCGCGCACCGCCTGCTGACACCGGCACTGACCGGTCCTGGACGTATGCGCATCATCTGCCATGAAGAGCAGATGCCAGTGCTGTTGGGCGAACTGGCCGTGCACCGCCTTGATCTGGTACTGGCCGACAGCCCCATCCCCTCTGGTATGAATGTGCGCTGTTTCAATCACCTGCTTGGCCGCAGCCCGCTGGCGTGCTTTGCCGCCCCAAGCCTTCTGCAGGAATATCCGGGAAGCTTTCCCGCCTGCCTGCATGACGCTCCATTGTTACTGCCTACTGATAACGCCTCAGGTCTGCGTACAGAACTACTCAGCTGGCTCAACCGCATGCAGCTGAGCGTACGCATCAGTGGTGAGTTCGACGATTCAGCCTTGCTGCAGGCATTTGGTAGTGAAGGTCATGGGTTCTTCTTTGCTCCATCAGCCATTCGCGACGAAATATGTCATCAGTTCGGCGTGCATTGCATCGGCGAGGTAGAAGATCTGGTACAGGAGTTTTATGCCATTTCTGCCGAGCGGAAGATCAGTCACCAGGCGGTGCGGGAAATTACCGACAAGGCGACTGATACGTTATTCAGTTAAGTATTACTCAACCGGGTTAACACACTCCGTGCGTTGCGGATCAGTTTTGCAGCGCACCTTACGTGCCAGCTTCAGCATACTGGCGTCGTAGTCACCACGATCCCGCATGTACAAACGCAGCTTCTGCATGCGCTGTTCAAAAGCAGACTGATCAAGCTGTGCCATGTCACGCCACAGACTGGCGCGAATATTGGTACGTTCCTTTTCCAGGCGTTTCACGTACTGCGGAAACTTAAACAGAAAGTCTTCGCGCAGCATCTGAGCAAGCTCAGTCGGGAAGCGCTCCTGGCGCCCGATCAGCTGGATTGTCGACTGTGATAACGGGTAGTTGAGAATTTTAACCTCTTCCCCGGCCTGCCCTGCTCCTGCGGCGTAGAAGGCCACCAGCGGCGCCAGCATGCTGTCACTCTGACCCGATACGAACTGCTGCACAATGCCCAGCTGCTCGCCACCCGACACAACCGCTTTCAGCTGTTTGCCCAGAGTCTGCAGCGACTGGTCATGCTGAGGCACCGCTATTGTTTTTCCGCTCAGACTGCCCGGGCCAGAAATATCTTCGCTGCGTGCGAACAGGTAATTCTCTCCCAGCGAAGCAACCCCCATCACCACATAGCCATTGCCTTCGAGCCTGTCCGCCATTTTCGGACTGGCCATTACCTGAATGAGGGTCTGCAGGTGGTTGGTATCCGGGACTGCACCCAGCGCTTCGACCGTGCCGGCGAAACGATTGAATTCCAGCGCACGGCTGCCGCTCATCAGGGCTGCATCGCAAGTACCGTTTTTCAGATCATTTATCAGTTCTGATTCGGTCTGATAAGGCACCACCGTAAGTTGCAGACCATAGTGCAATGAACGCAGCGTCTGATCCTCTACCGTCGCGTATACCGGACCGGATTTACCGAGCATATCCCAGACGCAGAAACTGCGAACGATCTTGCCCCCCTCCAGCTGATCACCATACAGTTGACGCAGTGCCCGAATACGCTTTTCCAGCGGCAGGTGCTGCCCCATCACGGTTGCGCGCCGCCGCTCCTTCTTGCGATCGCTTAAATCATCGGCTGCCTGGGTGACAGGTGCCAGTAACGTCAGCGACACCAGTAACAGGCTGAGTATCCCTTTCATTGTTATGTTCCCAACAGAGTGTGGTGAGTCATTATTATCAGGCCGGGCATTAGATAAACGCCGTCCTGATCTAACAATGTGGCTTTGCGCCATACAACGGTGAATTGCGGCCATCGCCACACAATGGCCCGAATTACTGTACAGATCGGCCTTTGCTGAGCATAAGTTCAGCTATTTACGAATTTTTACAGCACGCCGGAAAGGAAATGTTTAACGTGGTCTGACAGTTAAAATAAAAATAACAGGGAACAGTCTATGCAGGTTAAAACACCGCTCGAGATGCTTTATCACTGGGAAAAGACCACGCCGGATGACGTATACCTGCGTCAGCCCGTTGACGGTATTTTTCATGAGCTGAGCTGGAAACAGGTCGCCGAACAGGTGCGACGAATCGCCAGTGCACTGATCGCTCAGAACTACGAGCAAGGCAGCCATATTGCCATTCTGTCGAAAAACTGCGCCGAGTGGTTTATCACCGATCTGGCCATAGCCATGGCCGGTCATGTATCGGTGCCGATTTACGCCACCGCAGGTCAGGAAACGATTCGCTATGTGCTGACTCACAGTAACTGTAAAGCCATTTTCGTTGGCAAACTGGATGACACCATCAATCAGTGCGCAGCCATCGATGAGAGCATAACCCGCTTCGCGTTCCCCTACGGAGATATTCCGGCTCATTACCGCTGGCATGAATTACTGCAACAACCCGCATTGGCAAGTTCGCCGATTCCAGCTGCCAACGATGTGATGACCATCATCTACACCTCGGGCAGCACCGGAAACCCGAAAGGGGTTATTAACACGTTCGGCTCGTACGCCTGGAGTTGCCAGGCACTGGCCGACACGCTGAAAGTAACGAATAAAGAACGCATGCTGAGCTATCTGCCACTGGCGCATATCACTGAGCGCGTTTATGTGGAGGGTGCCAGCCTGTACAACGGCTTTTCCGTGTCTTTCGTCGAATCGCTGGATACCTTCGCCGACAACCTGCGCGAAGTTTCTCCAACCATTTTCATTTCAGTACCACGCCTGTGGACACGTTTCCAGATGGGTGTGCTGGCCAAAGTCCCACCAGCCAAACTGAACCGTTTGCTTAGCATTCCAATCATCAGGACACTGGTCGCCCGAAAAATTCGCAAACAGTTGGGCTTTGGTGATACCCGCCTGTTCGGTTCAGGTTCGGCACCGATATCACCTGCAACGATTCACTGGTATGAAAAGCTCGGCATTCAGATCTGTGAAGGCTGGGGTATGTCTGAAAACAATGGTCTTGGCACGACCAGCTATCCATTCCGACACGAGAAAATCGGCACCATTGGCCGGGCTTATGAAGGTGTTGGTCTGCGTATTTCTGATGACGGAGAGATCCAGCTGAAAGGCCCGTGTGTGATGCAGGAGTATTACCTGGAGCCTGAAAAAACAGCCGAAGCATTCACTGACGATGGCTGGCTGCGCACGGGTGACAAAGGCGAAATAGACAGCGAAGGCTACGTTAAAATCACCGGCCGTTTGAAGGAAATATTCAAGACAGCGAAAGGTAAGTATGTAGCCCCGGTACCGATTGAATCACTGCTGATGGAAAACCCGTTGATTGAGCAGATCTGTGTTACTGGCAGTAATCTCAAGCAACCTGTTGCTCTGGTAGTACTGACCCCGGAAGCAAAAGCTCATGATAGCTCGCATATTCGCCACAGCCTTGAGAAAACGCTGAAAAAGGTTAACGCCAAGCTGGAAAGTCATGCACGACTCGACAGCCTGATCGTTATAAACGACAGCTGGAGCGTGGAAAATGGCTTGCTGACCCCCACTCTGAAAATCAAACGCCATCTGATTGAAGGTAAATATCAGGATGTGATTCAGCAGAACCACACCCAGGCGGTGGTTGTTTAAGCAGAAATCGTTGGCCCGGAACTGGCCGGTTACTCGCCGGCCAGCTCTTCACTTTTCCATACGCCCTGCTCGCCTCCAAGACGTTCAGCCAGCTGCGGCAGCAGTTCATCCATTTTATTTTTTAACGTCCATGGTGGATTAATCACAATCATGCCAGACGATGTCATACCACGGCCTTCGGTATCTGCGCTCAGCCCGAGCTCGAATAACTGAATGCGCGGGATACCGGTCTTCTTCAGTCCCTGAACCATCTGCTCAATACGCGCACGATCAACCACCGGATACCACAGAGCATAAATGCCAGTGGCAAATCGTCGATGTGCTTTTTCCAGTGTTGATACCACGGTGTCGTAATCGCTTTTCACTTCGTACGGCGGATCAATCAGTACCAGTCCGCGGCGCTCCTTCGGCGGCAATGCGGCGACCAGCCCCTTGAAACCATCCGATTTGGATACCGTAATACGACGGTCACGGCGCATCAGTTCATCCAGGCGCTGATGGTCCTGCGGGTGTAATTCAAACAGCTGTGCCCTGTCCTGCTCACGCAGCATAATCTGTGCAATACGCGGTGAACCAGGGTACAGACTGTCAGGCGAAATACTGCTGCGGTCATATTCCGGCTTCACCTGAGCAACCACTTGCAGATAGTCTTCACAGCCTGCCACGGGTCTGGCTTTCAGGCGGGTAATGCCCGTTTCATATTCCGCATTCTTTTCCGCTTCTTCACTGTTAAAAGAATACAGACCAGCTCCGGAGTGCGTGTCGATGTACACAAAGGGTTTATCTTTCTGCTGCAGATAGCTGAGGATATCGACCTGAATCAGGTGTTTCAGTACATCGGCGAAATTGCCGGCGTGAAAAGCGTGACGATAGCTGAGCATAAATGACCTGTGCTAGCGGATAAAAACGAAAAAACGCACCCGAAGATGCGTTTTTATTAGGTTGACGTTGCCTTATGGGCGGTCGTCGATTTCTTCCACTTCTGGTGGAATAAGGTCTTCGCGACTGATGTTCATACTCATCAGGATGCTGGAAGCCACGAATACCGATGAATAGGTACCCACGACAACACCGATCATCAGTGCGACAGAGAAGTTGTGAATGATATCACCGCCCACAACCATCAGCGCCAGCAGCACCAGGGCTGTGGTTAAGGAAGTCATAATGGTACGACCCAACGTCTGATTGATGGAGAAGTTAATCACTTCAGCGGCGTCGCCACGGCGCAGCACGCGGAAGTTTTCACGAATATGGTCCGATACCACGATGGTATCATTCAGCGAGTAACCGATAACCGCCAGCAATGCTGCCATTACCGTCAGGTCGAACTCCCACTGGAACAGCGAGAACAGACCGATAATGATGATGACATCGTGGAACAAGGCAGCCACAGCACCGACTGAGAATTTGAACTGGAAGCGTGCCGCCACGTAAATCATCACGATAAACAGTGCCAGCAACAACGCCAGACCACCTTCGTCACGCAGCTCTTCACCAACCTGGGCGCCCACAAACTCACTGCGCAGCAGCGTCAGCTGGTTACCGGCGGATTCCTGCTGCAGAACAGCCAGAACCTCATTGCCCAGATTATCTCGGAAGGCTTCCGACATACGCACCAGCACGTCGGTTTCAGAGCCGAAGTTCTGCACCGTAACATCACGGTAGCCAGCGTTATTCAGGGTGGAGGTAATCTTATCCAGCGCTTCTGCATTTTCGTACTGAACTTCCAGCAACGTACCACCGGTAAAATCCAGCCCCAGATTCAGACCACGGGTGGCGATGGAGGCCACCGACACCACGATCAGCAACAACGACAGAATCATTGCCGCCTTACGCAGGCGCATAAAATCAAAATTGGTGTTCATACGCGACCTCCGATGGACAGTGAATCAATGCGACGACCACCATAAATCGCGTTAACAATCGCACGGGTCAGCATGATGGCAGTAAACATGGAGGTGATAATGCCGAATGACAGGGTAACGGCGAAACCTTTCACCGGACCAGTACCGACTGCGAACAGAATAACGGCAACGATCAGAGTGGTCAGGTTGGCATCGAAAATGGTCAGGAAAGCACGGTTATAACCTTCATTGATGGCTTGCTGCGGTGAGCGGCCCGCCTTAAGTTCTTCTCGAATACGCGAGAAAATCAGTACATTGGCATCCACCGCCATACCGACGGTCAATACGATACCAGCAATACCCGGTAACGTCAGCGTGGCACCAATCATCGACATCAGTGCAATCAGAATGACAATGTTGGCCAGCAGCGCAATGTTCGCCACCATACCAAACAGGCGGTAGTAAATCGCCATCAGACCCAGCACCAGTGCCAGACCCAGAATCACGGAATTTACACCCTGCTCAATGTTTTCTTTACCCAGGCTTGGACCAACGGTACGTTCTTCGACAAAGTACATCGGCGCTGCCAGAGCACCAGCACGCAGCAACAGCGCCAGCTCAGACGCTTCAGCAGACTCCAGACCGGTAATACGGAAGCTGTTGCCCAGCGTGCTCTGGATAGTTGCCAGAGAAATGATGGATTTTTCTACTACCTGTACGGTCTTAGCGACTTCCTTGCCATCCACCACGTCATAGGTGGTTTTAGGCTTACGCTCTACAAACAGCACCGCCATGCGCTTGCCAACCGCTTTACGGGTGACCTGAGTCATCACCGCGCCGCCTTTGGAGTCCAGATCGATATTTACCTGTGGGAAACCATTTTCATCAAATGATGGCTGGGCGTTGGTCACGCTGTCGCCGGTGGTGATGATTTTCTTTTCCAGCCGTGCGGTACGGCGCTCTTCGCTACGGAAACCATACTCTTCTGTTGCAAAGCGACTGGCACCTGGCTCAGCTTCGAGGCGGAACTCAAGGTTAGCGGCTTTACCCAGAATTTTTTTCGCTTCAGCAGTGTCCTGCACACCCGGCAGTTCCACTACGATGCGGTTACGGCCCTGGCGCTGTACCAGAGGCTCAGCTACACCCAGTTCGTTAACCCGGTTACGCAGGGTCGTAAGGTTCTGTTTGATGGCGTAGTTTTCGAATTCTTTGATTTTCTGCTCGGTGATGGTCAGTACCAGATCGGCATATTCACCATCCTTTTCTTCACGCAGAAACTCAGGATAGTTGCGACTGATAAAGCTGCTGCCTTCACTGCGCACAGCTGCATCGACAAAACTGATAACGACTTTGCCATCGTCGAGCTGAATGCGGCGATAGCGCAGGTTTTCTTCACGCAGACGGTTACGGAATTCTTCACGGTAGTTGGTCATTTTACCTTTCAGGTATTCTTCCATATCCACTTCCATCAGGAAGTGCACACCACCGCTCAGGTCCAGACCCAGGGTCATCGGGCCAGCACCCATGTTCAGCAACCACTCTGGCGTGGTTGGCGCCAGGTTAAGAGCAACAATATATTCATCGCCCAATAAACGCTGCACTGCGTCTTTAGCCGGCAACTGATTGTCGGTTGCAGTCAGGCGAAACAGCGCAGTACTGCCCTTTACTTCCTCACCGAAAAATTCAATCTGCTTATCACCCAGAGCTTCTCGCACCTGACTGAGCACCTGCTCAGACATTTCAGCGCCAGAGCGTGCCGGAGTAACCTGGATCGCAGGATCAGGTGGATAAAGGTTAGGAGCGGCGTAAATACAGGCAAACACCAGTACCGCCATGATGAGGAGGTTTTTCCACAAAGGGTATTTATTGAGCATAGAACTGCCCTTGGTCCTTATTCTTAAAACAAAGACGGCCTCCGCGGAGACCGTCTGTTGGCTGAGTCAGACTCAGGCTTTCAGATCTTTGATAGTGCCTTTTGGCAGCGCTGCAGTCACAGCCACTTTCTGAATCGGCAGCTGAACACCGTCAGAAACTTCAATAACCACGAAATCGTCGGTTACTTTGATGACCTTACCCAGCATACCGCCAGCAGTAACCACTTCATCACCTTTGGCCAGGCCGCCGATCAGGTTTTTGTGTTCTTTCTGACGCTTGCTCTGTGGACGCCACAGCAGGAAGTAGAAGATCACCAGGAAGCCACCCAGGAAAATCAGCTGGCCCATCATACCCATTGGTTCAGCTGGTGCTGCACCGCCCTCGGCCAGAGCCATAGAGGAAGTTGTTAAAGCCAGAGCGGCCAGAATTGCTTTCATAGAAGGATTCTCCCAATTTCATGTGACACGAATATGTCGCGCCCTCAAATGTCTTCGAACAAATATCTTCAGGTCACTCTGCGCACGCAGAGTGACGTTATTCCCTGGCTCAGGAGTCCTGCTCGAGTGGCGGGGTCTTCATGCCCCGTTTGGCATAGAACTCATCAACAAACCCGGCAAATGTACCTTCTTCCAGTGAGCGGCGCAAACCGGCCATCAGCGTCTGGTAATAATGGAGGTTATGAATCGAATTTAAAGTGGCACCCAGAATTTCTTTACATTTATCAAGGTGATGCAGGTAGGCACGGCTGAAATTCTTACAGGTGTAGCAATCACATTCAGCATCAATCGGACCATTGTCGGTCTTATGCGCGGCATTACGCAGCTTAATGACACCGGTTGAAGTAAAGATGTGCGAGTTACGCGCGTTGCGGGTCGGCATCACACAGTCGAACATATCCACGCCACGGCGCACGCCTTCCACCAGATCTTCCGGCTTACCCACGCCCATCAGGTAGCGCGGCTTATCCTGCGGCATTTTTGGCGCAATATGCTTAAGCACGCGCATCATATCGTCTTTGGGTTCACCCACACTGAGACCACCAATGGCATAACCATCGAAGCCTATATCCAGCAGGCCAGCCAGCGACTCATCACGCAGGTCCTCATACATGCCACCCTGAATAATACCGAACAGCGCTGAAGGGTTTTCTCCATGTGCGTCTTTAGAACGCTTTGCCCAGCGCAGCGACAGGCGCATGGAATCTGCCGCCTCTTTCTCAGTAGCCGGGTACGGCGTGCACTCGTCAAAGATCATCACGATGTCGGAGCCCAGATCACGCTGAACCTGCATTGAGCTTTCCGGCGTCATCATCACCTTTTCGCCATTCACCGGAGAGCGGAAGGCAACCCCCTCTTCGGTAATCTTACGCATATCACCAAGGCTGAATACCTGAAAACCACCGGAATCAGTCAGAATCGGCTTATCCCAGCCGATAAAATCGTGCAGATCACCATGCAGTTTGATGATCTCTGTGCCTGGGCGCAGCATCAGGTGAAAAGTGTTGCCCAGAATGATCTCAGCACCCAGATCTTTAATCTGGGCTGGCGTCAGGCCCTTCACCGTACCGTAGGTACCGACAGGCATAAACGCCGGAGTCTGAATGGTGCCGCGCGGGAAGGTAATCTGGCCACGACGGGCTTTGCTGTCTTCGTCCTGCTTATGCAGGTCAAACTTCATAAAACATTCGCGGCTCATGCGTTTTCCCCGATAGGTAATTCCGGCTGCGACAGAAACATCGCGTCGCCATAACTGTAGAAACGGTATTTCTCCTGCACAGCCACATCATAGGCAGCCATGGTGTTGTCTTTACCGGCAAATGCCGATACCAGCATGATGAGCGTGGACTCAGGCAGGTGAAAGTTGGTAATCATGGCGTCAACACTGCGGAAACGATAGCCCGGGTAAATAAAGATACGGCTCTCATCATAGAATGGAGCGATCTCGCCCGAGGTACTCGCACTTTCCAGGCTGCGTACCGAAGTAGTCCCAACAGCCACAACCCGCTTGCCCGCAGCCCGGGTCGCCTTAACGGCGTCAACAACATCAGGACCCACTTCAATGTATTCTGCATGCATCTCGTGTTCGTTGACGTTTTCGACCTTCACAGGCTGAAAGGTTCCCGCCCCGACATGCAAGGTAACGAACGCAAAGTTTACGCCTTTATCCTTCAACGCCTGCAGTAGCGGCTCATCAAAATGCAGACCCGCCGTTGGCGCAGCCACCGCTCCGGGCTTCTCGGCATAAACCGTCTGGTAACGTTCGCGGTCTTCTTCTGCATCGTCGCGCTCCATATAAGGAGGCAATGGCATATGGCCTACTTCATCCAGAATATTCAGCAACGGGCGTTCGTCGAGAAATTTAAGTTCGAACAGCGCCCCCTGGCGACCAGTAACTTCTACTTCTACACCTTCCAGAAAGATACGGGTGCCTGGCTTTGGTGAACGGGATGAACGCAGGTGGGCCAGCGCCTCATGCTCACCGGTGACACGCTCAATCAGCGCTTCCAGCTTTCCGCCACTGGCTTTTTCACCATACAGGCGTGCAGGAATGACGCGGGTATTATTAAAGACCAGCAGATCCCCTGGCTGCAGCATATCCAGGATATCGCGGAAGGTGTGGTGTGCGAGTTCTCCGCTACTGCCGTTCAGGCATAACAGACGAGACGCACTGCGTTCCGCCATCGGGTAGCGTGCGATCAGCTCATCAGGCAAATCGAAGTAAAAATCACTGGTTTTCATAACAATGTTCAGACAGGTGCCTCAGAACGGGCCGAAGCCTCAGCGTCAGGCGGAGTGATAGCAAAAAACTGGCGCAAGAATACTGGAGATAAGGCGGTAAGTTAAGGAAATCATTAGAAAAAAGTTGTTGACAGACACAATAGACCGGGTATTATGCGCGCCACTGACGAGCTACTGATGCGCCAGAGTGGCGAAATTGGTAGACGCAGGGGATTCAAAATCCCCCGCCTTTGCGGGTGTGCCGGTTCGAGTCCGGCCTCTGGTACCAAGCAAAAGAGCAGGTCAGTCGTTAGTTGCGATGATTTAATCACGCACTGATGCCCAGGTGGTGAAATTGGTATACACGCTGTGTTCAGGTCGCAGTGGGCTCACGCCCGTGAGAGTTCGAGTCTCTCCCTGGGCACCATTCTTCTCTTCTGATGAATGGTGTTGCTTGAGAAATCAGGCGAACGGTATCGCAAGGTACTGACAATCTGGTAAGCCGAAGTGGTGAAATTGGTATACACGCTGTGTTCAGGTCGCAGTGGGCTCACGCCCGTGAGAGTTCGAGTCTCTCCTTCGGCACCATTCTTAAGTCAGATTCCCTGACGAAATCTCCAAAAATATATTCTGTTTCAATAACGTACAGCTATTCACACGCAAGTTGCGTTGTGCTGATGATTAATACGGCCATTGTCCGCTGCACTGAAAAATATTCATAAAAAAGTTCCTAAAAAGCTGTTCAACCCCCAAAGCCGGTGATAGTATGCGCGGCCTGAATTGCCCAGGTGGTGAAATTGGTATACACGCTGTGTTCAGGTCGCAGTGGGCTCACGCCCGTGAGAGTTCGAGTCTCTCCCTGGGCACCATCTCCTTCCTCAGGCAGATGGTGAATGTGCTGAAAAGCACAATGGCAATTCAGTAAGCCGAAGTGGTGAAATTGGTATACACGCTGTGTTCAGGTCGCAGTGGGCTCACGCCCGTGAGAGTTCGAGTCTCTCCTTCGGCACCATTCCTTCTAAGTAATTCCCCCGTCCTTTTTCCTGGCAAGCACTGTCGTAAAAGTCAGCATTATGCCGAAAGTCATAGCCGCTGAATCTCCGCCTGTTGATATCAGTCCGCAACACCTGCCTCTTAGACTATTTTCTCCGCGCTCCTGCTGTTGATTGTCTACTCTGGAAGTATCAGCTTTTCAGGAGAAACCAATGAACAAGCACGCGAAGCGTATTCTGATAGCGTCGGTGGCCGGTCTCGCCAGCGCTCTGGTCGCCGTGCAGGCAGTCAACCTGCCCGAACTCATTTCTCTGAAAACGGTTTTCGCCACCCTGATTGCCACTCTGGTAACGGCATTTTTGCTGTACCGCATGGTTATTCGCCCACAAATCATTCTGTCTCATCAGATTTCCCACAGGCTTACCCATCACAGCCAGCAGTATGATCCGAAGCGCTTTCCATTACCGGAATACGTTCGGGAGGATATGGAGCAACTCGATAAACAGCTGTCCATTTATTCTGAGTTGCGCGCCAGGCTGTCAGAACACAGCGGCAAAATTGCCATCGCCGCCGCGGAGATGTCCTACGCGGCCGACCAGATGAAAGCCAAGATTCACGAAGAAGTCACCGACACCAATCAGATTGCCGTCTCGGCTTCTCAGATTCATGAAACCGTTGATGAAATGGTGTCACAGACCAAAGAAGCGGCTGAAGCAGCAGTGGAAGCCAAACAGATTAACCTGAGCGGTAAAAAAGCCGTGGATGAAAGTATTCCGCAAATGGAAGGCACGCGAAATCAGGTGAATACCAACGCGGAGCTTATTTCACAGCTGGAAGCCAAATCCGAAGAGATCAAAGCAGTTACGCGTGTGATCAGCGATATTGCTGAACAAACCAACCTGCTGGCACTGAACGCGGCCATTGAAGCGGCCCGCGCAGGTGAACAAGGCCGCGGATTTGCTGTTGTTGCTGACGAAGTACGCGCTCTCGCAGCCAAAACCTCTGATGCGACACAACAGATCGGCGACACCGTTAATCTGATCAATACGGAAATCAAAAACGCAGTTTCGAACAGTCACTCGCTGACCGTAACCATCGATAAGAACGTGCAGACAACCCAAATGATCAGCACGCACCTGAACGATATTTTCAATCGTTCTGAAATTATTGAAGCGAACGTGAGCAACCTAGCCAGCAGCGTCCAGACCAACAGTCAGAGCATCGGTTACATCTCTTCTATCGTTCAGGAAACCAGCAAGCGTCTGCAGGCTACGGAAGCGGAAATTTCTGCCATGTCCGAGCGCTCACTGGGGTTGTCAGAGACGGCAGAAAAAATATACGAAGCATTTGGCTCAACTGAGCTGGGCGAGCCGCACGATACGGTTATCCGTGAGGCCAAAGAAGCCGCAGAAGCCATTGGAGGCATTCTGGCTCAAGCTATTCAGAACAATAAACTGAAAGAGTCCGATGTTTTTGATACCAACTACCAGCTTGTAGCGGGTACCAATCCTAAAAAATACACAACAGCCTACGATTCATTCAGTGATGAAACCTTCCCTGCGATTCAGGAACCAATACTTGAACGCAATGGCTTCATCGCATATGCCGGTGCGGTGGATAAGAATGGCTACTTCCCGACTCACAACCGCAAGTTTGCACAGCCAATGACTGGCGATTATGCTGTCGATCTGCTCCACAGCCGTACCAAACGTATCTTTAATGATCGCACTGGTGCCCGTTGTGGCAGTCACACCAATCCGTTTTTATTGCAAACTTACAAACGTGATACCGGCGAAGTTATGCACGACCTGTCAGTACCGATTTATGTAAACGGCAAACACTGGGGCGGCTTCCGTGTAGGCTACCGCAGCGAGTGAAAATGACGCGCATAAAAAAGCCAGGCATTGCCTGGCTTTTTTATGCGCGTCCGCTTAATCGTAGCTGCGATACAACACGACCTGATTGCGCCCATTAGCTTTGGCGTAATACAGAGCTTCATCAGCATAACGTACCCAATCATCGGCATTATCATCTTTATTCGGTACGGCAGCATGCACACCCAGACTCACCGTTACGCTCAGCCCCTCAGCGATACGGTCGAGCTTCAGGTTGGCAATCGTTTTGCGAATACACTCTGCTACATGACGGGCGCCATCAACTTCGGTATTTGGCAGGATCAGAATAAACTCTTCACCACCGTAGCGGGCCAGTAAATCAGTATTTCTGTGCACCGTCTGGCGTATGGTCTGAGCGACAATACGCAGAATATCGTCACCGGCCTGATGCCCGTGAGTGTCATTAACTTTCTTAAAGTAATCGACATCCACCATCACCACCGCAATGCTTTCCCGCTCCCGCTGCGCCCGGGACATCTCACGCGCCATAATCTGATCGAAAAAACGACGGTTACGAACATTCGTCAACGAATCCGTAATACTCATCAGTTCCAGCTGACGGTTGGCACTTTCCAGCTCCAGCGTGCGCTCCTTCACTCGCAATTCAAGTGTCTCAGTCGCACGCTTCTGAATTTCCAGCGCCTGAGACTGAGCTTCCCTCGCTTCACGTTCGTGCTCCAGCGCTTTTTCCTGTGCCAGTCGTGCATTACGTTCCTGCTCAAGCGCTTCTTCCTGAGCATGACGCGCGACTTTTTCATGCTCAAAGGCCGCCAGTTGTGCTTCAAAGCGTTCGCGCTTTTCCTGATTCAAACGATCCGCCAGTGCAAACGACAACAGAATAACTTCCAGCGCTGAGCCAAACTGAATAATATTTTCGGTAAATACATTACGCGGAATAATATTAAATTTGTTCATCGCCAGAATGACACCGCCCAGTAACATCGAGGACCAGGCAATAGTGTAATAACGCGCCGCCGAATAACCCTGAGCCCAGCGCCAGACCCCCATCGAGATTGACAGTGTTATTCCGACAATCGCCGTCGCAATCAGCACCCGGATCATGGTGTGGTATGCAATGAAGTTACTCAGCAATGCAATCAGAATGGAAGAAGCTGCCACAATTTTAAATGACACATTTACCCAGAGTATTTTTTTCAGGCGCAGAAAATTCCGGGTAAAAATAGCGGCAAAAAGCACAACACCGGCCAGAAATACAACAATACTCTGATCATTCCACTGCGTTGCCTCAGGCCACAGATACTGAAAGCTGATGCCCTGTAAGCTGGCAAGAAACCCGGCCATGCTGGCCACATACATTACGTAGTAAAGGTAATTAGCTTCGCGTACAGACATAAACACAAACAGGTTATACAACACCATAATCAGCATGATGCCGTAGTAAAGCCCCATCCCAAGAACCTGAGTCTGATCGTCAATAAAGAAATCACGTTCTTCCCATAACGACAGAGGAAACTGCATGGAGCTTGAGGTCTGAACGCGGAAAATAATATCCTGCGTTTCCTCCGCAGCCATACTCAGCGGGATGACAAAATGACGATGCTTCAGGGGGCGGTCAGAAAACGGCTGTTTGTCGCCAAGTTCCATCAGCGACCATTCTGTCTGATTGTCGGAGCGTATATACAAGGCAACATCGTCCAGTACCGGGTATGAAAGTCGCAGCAAACGCTCCTGACGGTGTGGACTGTCATTGTGCAGATTCAGACGAAACCAGAATACGGAATCCGTATACCCGAACGCCATTTTCTGGCCAGTATGATGTTGCCAGCTGAACCCACCTGCATCATTAATGGTAAATCCGGCTGTCGTATCTTCAAAATACTGCAGTTCACGGTCGAGGGTTTCGCCGGAATGGATATCACTGAGGGGAACGACATAGGCCGGAGACGAGGTGACATTTTCTGGTACATCAGAACCATTATCGGCACAGGTCAGGGAAGAAATACTGAAAAGCAGCAACAGCGGCAGTAAACGGGAGAGAGTCATCAAGCCATCCTTTCTTCTGATCTTTTCAGTCTAGCAGTCAATTCTCCCATTTCATTTTTTCATAAGCGTCTTCTGTTATCGGGCCAACCCGGATACGACGGAACAAATCGACAGCTTCACTTGGTCGTCAAATGTCAGCCGTTTGTCAGGATTTCGTCAGCTTTTTCTGAGCTGTTCACAGTTTTTTTACCGCACCCTTGTTATAAAACGCGCTGACTATAACAACGACTCTGGCTTCCGTATGGGCTGTAAGGAAGCACAACCGTGCCTATGCGCAGGAGTGAACGATGAAACCGATACTGAGTGTGCTGACGCTGCTTGGTTTTATGCTGGTGCTGACAGGATGTGAGCAAGGCTATTCAGGCAACGTGGGTGGCGTATCCGCTGGTGAGGATGGCAACCTTACCTTCCTCAATGTGGAGGGCCAGCGCCAGTACGATGCCCAGTGCGCGTCATGTCACGGCACTGATGGCAATGGTACACCGAATGGCTCTTCTCTGGTGGCCTGCGCCACCTGTACTTCCCTCAGCGTACTGGCCGATGAAATCAGCCGGACCATGCCGATTGGCAATACCACGGCCTGTACCGGCAGCTGTGCCACCGATACCGCCGAATACATTCTCTATGCCTTTAACAACTACGCACTGGCTGCCACAGCAACCTCCCTCGATGGTGTTACCAACGAAGACATGGTGGTTACCCTGCGCAGTGCAGCTCTGAAACTGGCCGGCCGTCTGCCTACCGATGCCGAAATAGCCAGCGTGGAAAACAACGGTGAAACCGGTCTCAGCCAGGTACTGAACCAGCTGATGAACGAAGAGATTTTCTACGACAACCTGATGGAGATGTTCAACCTGCAATTGCTGACGGACAAATACCTGAGCAGCAATCAGTTTGAAGGGGGCATCAACCTGCTCGACAGCGACGATTTCCCGAATCGCAAATGGTACAACGACACTTATGCCGCAGACGAAGAGTCCTCGATCCGTGCCTGCGTGCGCACCATCACCAATGATGCCGTTGCGCGTGCTCCGCTGGAACTGGTGCGCTATGCCGCACAGACAGGACAACCACATACCCTGTACATGAACGCAGACTACATGATGGTGAACTGGTACAGCCAGCAGGTATATGAAGCAGAGCTGGTTGATAGCACGGCAACCTTCCGCAAGCTGAGCGAACCGGTATGTGACGAAGACGGTATTCAATTGTATTACGACCCTACCGACTTCAAACCTGCTCGAGTGACCAAAGATCTGGAATACGAACTGGGCGGCTTCCCGCACGCCGGCGTACTGTCATCACCGATGTTCCTCAACCGCTACCCGACAACCTTCACTAACCGTAATCGTCATCGTTCACGCATTGTGTTCGATTACTTCCTCGACACCGATATTCTCAAGATTGAAGGTGAGCGCCCGGGGGATGGCATAGGTTCCGGCACTGCCAACCCGACGCTGCTCGACCCGGCTTGTTATGCCTGCCATCAGGTGATGGACCCGGTCGCCTCGGCCTTCCAGCATTACACTGATCGCGGTCAGTACGTCGTTACCGGCAGCACCTCGCGTAACAGCTGGGACAGCTCCGACATCGAACCGGCCGGACTGGGTGGCAAAACCATTCCACTGTCAGGAACCACCGGCTACTTCCGCAACATGGTGCAATGGCTGGGGGCAGAGATTGCCAACGATCCCCGCTTCGTCAAAGCGACCATGCGCACGCTGTACACAGGTCTGATTGGTCAGGAACCACTGCTCAGCCCGGGCGATGATGCCAGTGAGGCAGATATCGCGGCCTACAACAGCCAGCGAGCCATTCTCAATACCATTGGTCAGGCAATGGTCAGCGACGGCTGGAACATCAAAACTGGCGTGAAAGGTATCGTAATGAGCCCCTACTTCCGCGCCGAAGCCATTGATGCAGGCAAAGTCGTTGCCAATGAGCATATCGGAGCCACGCAGTTCCTTAGCCCGGAGCAGATGCAACGCAAACTGCAGGCAACCCTGGGCTTCGGCTGGGATGAATTCCGCACAGAAAACAACCGCATCATGTACGGTGGTATGGATTCGGACAGCATCACTGAGCGCATTATGGAGCCCAGCGGTCTGACCATTGCCATTCAGATGCGCATGGCCACCGAAATGGCCTGTCGCTCGGCGGCACTGGATTTCACTCTGCCAGTCAGGGAGCGTCGTCTGTTCCCGTTAGTGGCCGCCACCACGACACCATATAACACCGACGGCACCGCCAGTGCCGGTGGTGAAGAACGTATCCGCGAGAACCTGGTACACCTGCACTGGACGCTACTGGGTGAGCGCCTGGCGACAGACTCAGATGAAATCAACGCCAGCTACGAGCTGTACGATGCGCTGATTCAGGATGGGCAGGCTATGCTGGCCGATCCCGACAGCTATGACCCACGTCCGAGCAGCTGGATGGAATGGGAGTGCCGGGCGCGCTGGTATCGTCAGGCGGATGGCCGTACTGACGGCGACCTGCCTGAAGCCATGCGCATTGAACAGGATGAGACCTACGCGATCCGGGCCTGGATCGGCGTACTCACCTACCTCATGTCTGATTACCGTTTTGTTTACGAATAAGGAGCGAGCCATGAAACGTCGTCAATTTCTGCAACTCATGGCCGCGACCGGCTTAACGGCGCACGTGCCACTGTGGGCTCACAAAGCCCACGCTGCAGCCGCACCAGACCGCTTTCTGGTGGTGGTTAACGCCAGCGGCGGCTGGGACCCAACGTCCATCTGCGATCCGAAGGGTCTGAACGGACTGTACGCTGAGCAGTCAACCCGTTACGACGGCTCCACCAACTCGGTGGATCTGGATGCCAATAAAACCATCGGTGATATACAGTGGAGTGCGATCCCGGAATTCACCACGGATACCGATGTGCTGGCGCGTATTGAAGGTCAGTTCGATAACTTCTTTAACACCTATGGTAATCGCCTGACGATTATCAATGGCATCGATACCGGCACCAACAACCACGACACCGGAAACCGTGTCGTCTGGTCCGGTAAAGAAGAGCTGGGTTACCCGAGCCTGGCCGCCTATTTTGCCGCGGCAACGAACCCAACCCTGCCAATGGCCTTTATCAGCAATGGTGGCTACGACTACACCGACTCGCTGGTCGCACGTGCCCGGGCCAGCAGCGCTGGTTTTATCAGTCAGCTGGCGGACCCGAACAACTACAGCGGCGATCGCGGTTTTGTCTATCGTACCTATGATCGCAGCAGTGACCAGTACAGCCGTGTCAGTGCTGCCCAGCAAGCCCGCATTCAACGCCAGATTCAGAACGAAGGCCTGCCGATGCGCCGTCAGCAGCTGAGCCAGCTGTTTGGTATCCGCGGTGAAGACAGTAACCTTGGTGGACTGACCGTTGCTCTGGATGACCTGCAGGCCAATGTGCTGCGTGACGATCACTGGAACGCCGGCCGCTCCAACAGCCTCAAGAGTCAGGCAGAAGTGGTGGTCGCAGCGTTCAAGAGTGGACTCGCAGCATCCGCCAACCTCAATATCGGCGGCTTCGATACCCATGGTAATCACGACGCCAATGCTTACCCGCAACTGGGTGACCTGCTGGAAGGTGTGCACTTTTTGCAGGCCGCACTGCAGTACGCAGGCATCGCTAACAAGACCACTGTCGTGATTGGCTCCGACTTCGGCCGCACCCCCTATTACAACTCGGGTAACGGCAAGGACCACTGGCCGGTAACCAGCATGATGGTGGTACATCCGGGTGCAACCGGCGGCAAAGTATTTGGCCGTTCGACGGATGCTTTCATGGCACAAACACTGAACCGCGGCACCGGTTTACCGGATGCTGGCGGCGCCAAACTGACCCCCGCCCACGTAAATCAGGCGCTGCGCGAATTACTGGCGGTCGATCAGAGTCCACTGGCAGAAACGTATGCTCTGCGTGTGGAAGGCTTTAACATTTTTTCCTGAGGAATACACAATGCGAGTTCTGGCTGCTTTGTTTCTGGCCCTGATAATGAACAACGTCTCCGCTCTGGAAGTCGGCGACAAGGTCCCCGACTTCCGCCTGCCGTTACTGACCCAGCAGGGTCAGGCTGGCCTGAGTTCCTTTAAGGGAAAAGTGGTGTATGTCGATTTCTGGGCGTCCTGGTGTGGCCCCTGTCGCAAATCCTTACCTGCGCTGAATACCCTGCGTAAAGAGCTGAAAGGCAAAGGCTTTGAGGTGGTTGCCATCAACCTCGACGAAGACGTTAAGGACGCACGTGCATTCCTGAAAGAATTCCCTGTGGCGTACCCGACGCTGTACGACGGAACAGGTAAAACACCTGAACTGTTTGGTGTGCGCGGCATGCCAACATCCTATCTGATTGATCGACAGGGTAAGCTTCAGGCAGTACACCAGGGATTCAAACCTTCCGATATCACCGGGATTCGCGCTCAGGTGATGAGCCTGCTGGCCAAATAACACAGGGACAGTGATGAACCACAAACTGACCATCACACTGCTGACCGCCCTGCTGCTCACCAGCGGCTGCACAGCAGTTAAACCGTGGGAACGAGGTAATCTGGCCAGCGATGTTATGTCCTGGCAAGGCGACGCGCTGAAAGCTTCGCTGGATAATCACGTGCATTTCTCCAAAGAAGGATCTTCCGGCGGCGGTCAGGCCGCTGGCGGCGGCTGCGGCTGTAACTAGAGGGCATCATGAGTAAATCCACACGTAATTCGCTGGCCGCGCTGGCCGCAGCAGCAGCCACTATGCCGGCATTCGGTGAAGCAGCGCCTACAGAGCAAGTAGCAGCCTATCGTTTCAGCCAGTACAACGAAGCCGACGCACCACTTGAGCGCACACAAACTGGCGTGACAGAGCGTTACAGCATTGATATTCACCAGTTTCGCTACTCCCGGCCACTGGCCGATGACTGGTACCTGAACAGCGAATTTCAGTACGAAACCCTCAGCGGTGCATCGCCAATGCACACTTATGAAAATGCCGACGGCCGCAGTGCACTGGTGATGTCCGGTGCCAGCATCGACGAAACCCGCTACGACCTGAAAGTCGCACCCAAACGCTATTTCAGCGGCGCAATGAATGGCCAGATCGACGGCACTCTCGGCGGGCTGGCAGCGATCTCTATCGAGAACGATTACCGCTCACTGGCGCTGGGCGTCGACGGCTCACTGGAATTATTTAACAAACACACCACCCTGAATGGCTCACTGAGCATGTCGCTGGACGAGCTTTCACCGACCGATGCTGATATTTCCGCAGACCGCAGCCGGGCCGATGGTCGCGGTAAACGCAGCGTCTCCCTGTACGAAGGCATCACGCAGATTATTGATAAAAACCGCGTGATTCAGGTCGGCCTGGGATATACCCGCCTCAGTGGTTATTTGTCAGACCCGTACCGTTGGGAAGACCGCCGCCCGGGGCAACGGGATCAGCTGACCGTCACCGCCCAGTACCGTCAGTTCATGCCGCTCTGGGGCGGTGCAGCCATACACGGCGATTACCGCTATTACTCCGACAACTGGGGTATCCGATCACATACGCTGACCGCTCGCTGGGCGCAAAACCTGAATATGGCGCCGTTCAGTTTTCAGCTGACGCCAATGCTGCGCTACTACCGTCAGACCGCGGCTGAGTTTTACAGCCTGGAATTCAGTCCGCCGCAAGACCAGTACAACAGCTCGGACTACCGCCTCTCCTCCTACGGAGCCTTTGCCTATGGACTGGAAAGCCGCGCGCGTTATTACAACTGGACGCTGAGCATCGACTGGCAGCAGTACTTCTCCGGTGAAAACTTCGCTCTGGTACAATCGACCGACGATGAAACTCCGGCTCTGGTCGACTACTCGATTATCAGTCTTGGCATTGAATACAAATACTGACCCTGTAAATACCGCCCCGCTGCTGGAGCACAGCTTCAGCGCCATGGCTTCGCCATGCAAATTCCTGCTGCCGGCGACCTTTGCCGGTGTGCAGGATATTGCCCGGTCGATGGAAGCCGAAGTGCGCCGCATCGAGCAAAAATACAGTCGTTACCGTGACGACAGCGTACTCAGCAACATCAACCGTAACGCTGGTCAGCCAACAACCATCGACGATGAAACCGCCTGGTTGCTGAACTATGCCTCGGTATGCTTCAGCCAGAGTGATGGTCTGTTTGATATCAGCTCCGGGGTACTGCGCAGCGTATGGAATTTCCGCGACGGCCGCTGCCCCAGCGCAGAGCAACTGCACAGTGTGCTGCCACGCATCGGCTTCGCCGCCCTGCAGTGTCACAACAACCAGCTGCACATGCCCGCCACTATGGAGCTCGATTTTGGCGGTATCGGTAAGGAATACGCCGCCGACGCTGCCGCCAACATTGCCCGCCAGCACGGTATAGCCTGGGGTGTCGTCGACCTTGGCGGCGATCTGCATATTATCGGCCCACGCCTGTCTGATAACGGCGAGGCCATTCCCTGGATGCTGGGCGTGCGCCACCCGCGGGAAGCGCAATCTGCGTTTGCCTCACTGCCGGTATACAGTGGCGGCATGGCCACCAGCGGCGATTACGAACGCTATTTCGAGGCCAACGGCCGGCGCTATTGCCATATCCTCAACCCGCACACGGGCTACCCGGTGGAGCACTGGGCGTCAGTTACCGTGCTTGCCCCCAGCTGTCTGCTGGCCGGCAGTCTCTCTACCATCTCCATGCTGAAAGGCGCTGCCGCCAGTGACTGGTTGCGCCAGCAGCAACTGCATGCCCTGCTGATAGATACTGCCATGCAGGCTCAGGCCTTGCGACCAACGGCAGAACAGTAATAAAAGTCAGGTAAGTTTACCCGGCACCGACGGTTTGATACCTTTCTGATCATTAATACGCGATGAGTCAGTGCCTGACGCGCGCTCACATAATAACAACCAGAAGTCATTATGATCCGTTCATTCGAAGAATATCGTCAGTACGATGGTCTCGGCCTGGCGCAATTAGTGCGTAACGGCGACGTCAGACCGGAGCAATTACTGGAGCTGGCCATTAATCGTGCCGAAGTCGTAAACCCGGCCATTAACGCCATCGTCACGCCGTTATACGAACACGCGCAGCAGCAGATTAAGGCAGGCCTGCCACAGGGGCCGTTTCACGGTGTTCCCTTTCTCCTCAAAGACCTGCTGTGCTCACTGCAGGGCACACCGATGAGCAATGGCAGCAATGCCCTCAAAGGTCGTATCTCGCCCAGTGACAGCGAACTGGCGCGACGCTTCAAACAAGCCGGACTGGTAATGTTTGGTAAAACCAATACCCCGGAGCTGGGGCTGATGGGTGTCACCGAGCCGGAAGCCTTTGGTGCCGCACGTAATCCGTGGAACGCCAACCACACCCCCGGTGGTTCCAGCGGCGGTTCTGCCGCCGCCATTGCAGCAGGTATCGTCCCGCTGGCCTCGGCTGGCGATGGCGGAGGTTCCATCCGTATTCCGGCAGCCTGTTGTGGTCTGTTTGGTATGAAACCAAGCCGTGGGCTGGTACCGACCGGGCCTTATGCTTCTGACCACTGGGCTGGCGCGGCAACAGAGCATGTTCTCAGCCGCTCAGTACGTGACAGCGCAGCCATGCTCGACGCCATCGCTGGCGCCGATGGCTCCAGCCCCTACCCGATTCGCCGCGCCGACTCTTATCTGCAAGCACTGCATACCCCGTTGCAACCGCTGCGTATCGGCTATACCGCTGAATCCTTTATCGGTCGTGAGGTCACAGACGACGCGCGGAATGCGGTAGCCCACACGGTGAAATTACTGCAGGGGCTGGGTCATGAGGTTGAAGAAGTATCACTGCAGCTGGATGGCGAAGCACTGGCCGACAGTTACCTGACCCTGTACTTCGGCCAGGTTGCCGCAGACCTCGATTTTATTGCCCAGCAGCTGAACAGCCGCCTGTCGAATCTGGACGTGGAAGACGCCACCAAGGCTCTGGGAATGCTGGGTAAAACCATCAGCGCTGGGGACTATGTCAGCGCCCTGCGCCGCTGGAATCAGTTTGCTCAGACCATGTCGACCTACCATCAGCGTTATGACCTGCTGCTCACCCCGGTACTGGCCAGCGCACCGGTTGAGATCGGTGCCTTTCGCCCACCACTATGGGAACGCGCAGCAATGAAAGTAATTAATGGCCTCGGCCTGCACAGCCTGCTGCTGAAAACCGGCCAGGTGAAGCAGATGGCTATGGATAGTCTGGAAAAGCTGCCCTTTACCCAACTGGCCAATATGACTGGCCAGCCTGCGATGTCTGTGCCGCTCTACTGGACTGCCGACGAGCTGCCATTGGGCAGTCAGTTTATTGCGCCACTGGGTAAGGACGAATTGTTATTTCAACTGGCAGCACAGCTGGAACAGACGCAACCCTGGTTTGACCGCACGGCCACACTTTAATTTTCTGCATCGGTGAATACTATGAATAAAAATTCCGTTCTGATTACCGGCTGTTCGTCCGGTATCGGGCGCGCGCTGGCGGAAGCCTATCTGGCTCAGGGCTGGCACGTGTTTGCCAGCGCCCGTAATACAGACAGCCTTGCCAACCTGCACAGCGACAACCTTACGACCATCGCCATGGACGTTAACAACCCGCAGGACGTTGCGCGTGCCGCCTCAACCGTTATGGAAACCAGCGGTCAGCTGAACTGCCTGATCAACAACGCCGGCTATGCTGCCATGGGCCCGGTTGCTGAACTCAGCCGCGATGCCCTGCAGCGCCAGTTTGCCACCAACGTGTATGCACCGGTTGCCCTGACTCAGGCATTACTGCCAGCGTTACGGGCCGCTGCCAGCGACCAGCAGCGTTCCCAGGTGGTGAATATCGGCTCTGTGTCCGGCATCCTGACAACGCCGTTTTCCGGTGCTTACTGTGCGACCAAGGCAGCGCTGCATGCACTCAGCGATGCCCTGCGCATGGAGCTTGCTCCCTTTGCGATCGACGTGATTACCGTGCAGCCGGGGGCTATTCAGTCAAAGTTCGGGGATAACTCACTGGCAAATCTGGCGCAGGAACTGACACCACAGTCGTTGTACGCGCCACTGAAAGAACAGATGGAAGCGCGTGCTACTGCCTCGCAGGATAACCCGACACCGGCATCTGAATTTGCCAGTGAACTGATCGCGCAGTTGCTCAGCAAGCCCGATCCGGTCATCCGCATCGGCAACGGTAGCCGTGCCCTACCACTGATTGCGCGCTGGCTACCGGTTACTCTGCGCGACCGGATTTTAAGTAAGAAATTTGGTCTGCCATCGCTTAAACGCGCCTGATTCAGTGCGTGGATGAAGAGAACAGATTGATCACCAGAACCCCGGCCATAATCAGCGCAATACCGGTTATGGCCGCGGCATCCAGGTGCTGGGCAAAGAACCACCAGCCAATGACGGCCACCAGCACCATACCGACACCCGACCAGATAGCGTAGGTAATACCAACCGGAAGGGTTTTCAGCACAATGGCGAGTAAATAGAAAGAAATCGCATAACCCACTACCACGGTTACGGATGGCCATAACCGGGAAAATCCATCCGACGCTTTCAGCGCACTGGTAGCAATCACTTCAGCAATGATGGCTGCGGTCAGCAGCCAGTAGGTCGACATAACGCATCTCCGCTCTGAATGAGCCGAAGATTAATGCTCGCGGCTCTGGCCACCGAGTTTGCGGCTTATACGATTTTTAGTCGAGTACCAGTGGTTCTTCGGCGTCTTTGGCGCTTCTGAAATCAGTTTTGCAAAAGGCACATCCTCGCCACGCTGGGGCGGCACATGTGCACACAGCACCTGTGCCGGTTGCAGATCATGCACACGCTGCAACGACTCCCGATACTGGTTCGGATGACAGATAGGATATGGCGCCGTAACCTGACGCTTAACCATCACCATTAAATCGGCGACATAAATCTTGTGTTCCGGCACATGCAACAGCGACAGATCGTGGTCGGTATGCCCCGGGGTATACACCACCTGCCAGTCAGAAAAACCCGGTAATGTCTGGCCATCGGTTAACGTCATATCCGGCGAGAGAATCGGGTTATACCAGATATGAGTTTTCGGCTTACCCATTCGTCCGGCCACCCAGTAGGTTAACAACACGTCAATTGCATGTGCGGTGCGCCCTGCAATACCGGCATACCAGCGCGGTGCATTTGGGTGCGAGGCCAGTGTTGCACCCGTCAGTTCACGCAGCTTGTGCGCCCCACCGGCATGATCGGGATGCATATGGGTCACCACAATCAGCTTTAAATCACTCAGCGGCCGCTGCAGCGTGTTACGGATGTAGTCACACACCTGCTGCACATCAGCACGGCAGCAGCCATCGAGCAGCATCAGCTGGTTGTTATCTTCCACCAGAAAAATATTCTGGATATAGCCCTGTAATGAATGAATCTGCATGCTGGTAACTGACAAAAAATCCGGAAAAAAACCATAAAAAAACAGCCCGCAGGCTGTTTTTTAATTATGCACAGAATCCATTACTCTGCACGGTGCTCACGTGCCAGATAATCGTGCGACTGCATTTCCAGCATACGCGAGGTAGTGCGCTGGAATTCAAACTCCAGTTTACCCTGCTCGTAAATATCCGGAATGGCAGCATCGGCCGACATAATCACCTTCACACCACGATCATAAAATTCGTCGATCAGGTTAATAAAGCGACGCGCCAGATCATCATTCTTAACACCCATAACCGGAACATTAGAAATCAGAATGGCATGGAACAGCTTACCCATTTCGATGTAATCATTCTGAGAACGCGGGCCATCACACAGCGCCGTAAACTCAAACCATGCGATATCGTCACAACGGGCTTTAACCGGAATTTTACGACCCAGAATATCCACATCACAGTTGGTTTTAACATGACGGGCATCCGGAATCAGACTGTCGAAGCTTTTCTGCAGACTGGCTTCGGCACCGGCATCCAGCGGGAAGTGATACAGTTCGGCCTGTTCCAGAGTACGCAGACGGTAATCTACGCCGGAATCTACGTTGACCACTTCGGTGAATTTATTCAGCAGTTTAATTGCCGGAATAAAGCGGTCGCGCTGCAGACCATCCTTGTACAGACCGTCCGGCACGATGTTTGAGGTCGCCACCAGGCTTACACCACGATCAAACAGTTCCTGCATCAGACCACCGAGAATCATGGCATCGCCAATATCCGATACGAAGAATTCGTCAAAGCAGATCACGATGGCTTCTTCGGCAATACGGTCAGCCACGATGGTCAGCGGGTTCTTTTCACCCGCCAGCCCGGTCAGATCCTTATGTACACGCTGCATAAAACGGTGGAAGTGCGTACGCATCTTGCGTTTAAACGGCAGCGCATCATAGAAGGTATCAACCAGATAGGTCTTACCACGCCCCACACCGCCCCAGAAGTAGAGGCCCATCTCCGGCTCCGGCTTCTTCTTGCTGAACTTACCCGCCAGCTTGCCGAAAACACCCTGATTTTCCCGGCGCGCTTCGGCGGCAACCAGATCATCAAACAGGCGCTGCAGATGTTTTACAGCCATTTCCTGAGCGGCGTCGTACGAAAAGTCGTCGCGTTTCAGATCTTCCTGGTAAAGTTCCCAAGGCGTAGGCACGGCAAGTCTCCCGGATTCAGTGGAGCTAAAGTGAGCGGCGGCCCCGCCAGAACAGGCAGAGCACGCAAATTTCAGGGCGCGAAATGTAGCGAAGCGGCGCCCAAAGTGCAAATCCTGAACAGTCTTACAGCACTCCGTGAGCACTCAGAATCGGCGATAAATCGTCCATCAGACTGGCTTTCAGATCCGTCAGCCGACCATGGAAAAAGTGACCGCCCTGCTCAAACACCTGAAAATGCGGTGTTGGCACCACCAAACCGGCCCAGCTTTCCACCTCATCAAATGGCACGACCTCATCGTCATCACCCATATAGACATAGGTCTCAAACTCATACGGCAGCTGGTTGGGGGCATCAAAGTGGTGAACCGCCGGAGCTAAAAGAAGCAGCGCGGCGATGCCTTGCGGCTGGCGGCAGGACGCCAGACAAGCCATGCCAGCCCCGAATGAAAAGCCTGCCAGAATCACAGCCTGCCAACCCAGCGTTTCATAACAGTAATTGAGTGCCGCCAGCACATCATCCTGCTCACCAACGCCGTGGTCGTGCGTACCGTCGCTGCTACCCACGCCACGGAAGTTAAAGCGCAGCGTTGGCAATCCCAGGCCGGCAGCGGTGCGGGTTACGGTGGTCACCACTTTGTTATCCATGGTGCCGTGGAACAGCGGATGCGGATGACACATCAACAGCCCCAGTCGTTGTTGCTGAGCTGGCTGATGACGGGCTTCCAGCACACCGGCCGGCCCCTGAATAACGATCTTTTCTTCCTGCGCCATAGCGCCTGATCCTCTCTTAAAAAGCCCGCCACATGGCAGGTAAACAGCGGCTTGCAGCCTGGTCATGCCGCAGCGGATTTTATGTCCATATACATATAGCTAAATGTTATTAATTCAACCTTCTTATATATCAGGCATCTTGCTATATTTCGCCCGATTAAGAATGCCCCCCTTACACATACCGGGAGCTATGGGAACACAATGACCGAGTACAACCTGACGCACTTAAAGCAGCTTGAAGCGGAAAGTATTCATATCATCCGTGAAGTCGCTGCAGAATTCGACAATCCGGTAATGCTTTACTCTATTGGTAAAGACTCTGCCGTAATGCTGCACCTGGCACGTAAAGCCTTCTATCCGGGCAAACCGCCCTTCCCGCTGATGCACGTGGATACCACGTGGAAATTCCGCGAGATGATCGAGTTCCGCGACAAAATGGCCAAAGAGATTGGCATGGAGCTGCTCGTTCACACCAACCAGGAAGGTGTCGAACAGGGTATCGGCCCGTTCACCCATGGTTCTTCCAAGCACACTGACGTGATGAAAACCCAGGCGCTGAAACAGGCTCTGGACAAGTACGGCTTTGATGCAGCCTTTGGTGGCGCACGTCGTGACGAAGAAAAATCCCGTGCGAAAGAGCGCGTGTACTCTTTCCGTGACAGCAAGCACCGCTGGGACCCGAAAAACCAGCGTCCTGAGCTGTGGAACATCTACAACGGCAAAGTAAACAAAGGCGAAAGCATCCGTGTCTTCCCTCTGTCGAACTGGACCGAACTGGATATCTGGCAATACATCTACCTCGAGAGCATTCCGCTGGTACCACTGTACTTCGCTGACAAGCGTCCGGTAGTAGAACGCGACGGCATGCTGATCATGGTCGACGACGAACGTCTGCCGCTGAAAGAAGGCGAAGTGCCGGAAATGAAATCCGTACGCTTCCGTACCCTGGGTTGTTACCCACTGACCGGTGCGGTGGAATCCGAAGCAGCCACACTGCCTGAAATCATTCAGGAAATGCTGCTGACCACCACATCCGAACGTCAGGGCCGTGCCATTGACCACGATTCATCCGGCTCAATGGAGAAGAAAAAACAGGAGGGGTACTTCTAATGTCACATCAATCTGATCTGATTGCTTCCGATATTCTTGAATACCTGAAGCAGCACGAAAACAAAGAACTGCTGCGTTTCCTGACCTGCGGAAACGTGGACGATGGTAAGTCGACCCTGATTGGCCGACTGCTGCACGATTCCAAAATGATCTATGAAGATCAGCTGGCCGCTATCGAAAAAGACAGCGCCAAATCCGGCACCACCGGCGAAAAAATCGACCTGGCACTGCTGGTTGACGGTCTGCAGGCTGAGCGTGAGCAAGGCATCACTATTGACGTAGCGTACCGTTACTTCAGTACCGCCAAGCGTAAGTTCATTATCGCCGACACACCGGGACACGAGCAGTACACCCGTAACATGGCCACCGGTGCATCCACCTGTGACCTGGCCATCATCCTGATTGATGCCCGCTACGGTGTACAGACCCAGACCAAGCGTCACAGCTTTATCGCATCGCTGCTGGGTATTAAGCACGTTGTCGTGGCCGTTAACAAAATGGACCTGAAAGACTTCGACGAAGGCGTTTTCAACAAAATTGAAGCCGACTATCGCGAGTTTGCTCAAAAGCTGCAGCTGGACAACATCTACTTCGTACCAATGTCGGCCCTTGATGGCGACAACGTGGTAGAGAAATCTTCCCGTTCCCCCTGGTACAGCGGTCAGACTCTGATGGAGATTCTGGAAACCGTAGAAGTAGCCAAGGACAAGAACCTGGAAAACTTCCGTCTGCCAGTACAGTACGTTAACCGTCCGAACCTCGACTTCCGTGGCTTCTGCGGCACCATCGCTGCCGGTACCGTTCATCCGGGCGATACCATCATGGCGCTGCCATCGCAGAAAACCAGCAAGGTTGAACGCATCGTGACTTACGATGGCGACCTGCAGGAAGGTTTTGCTGGCCAGGCCGTTACCCTGACTCTGGAAGACGAAATCGACATCAGCCGCGGCGACGTGATTGTAAAAGTCGACGATCTGCCACAGGTCGGTAAAAAACTGAATGCAGACATCGTATGGATGACCGAAGCCTCGCTGGTTCCGGGCAAACCATACGACCTGAAATTCGCCTCCAGCTCTACCGCCGGCACCTTCAGCAAGATCCATCACCTGGTGGACGTGAATACCATGGAACAGAGCCAGGCTGACGAAGTGAAGCTGAACGAAATCGCGCTGGTCGAAGTATCGCTGGAAAAAGCCGTACCATTCGACAGCTACAGCAAGATTCCGGGCACCGGTGCTTTCATCGTTATCGACCGTATGACCAACGTCACCATTGGTGCTGGCATGATCGTCGGTGCTGCCAGCGATTCTGACGACAACCGTGCAGTGACCGCCGACGAGAAAGCGCGTCGCTTCAACCAGAAGCCAGCCATCGTTGCGGTGAACGCGGTCGAGCCGGAAGCCATTGTTAACGCACTGGATCGCCGCCTGTTCGAGATGGGCCGTGTTGCCGCCGTTGCCAGCAACGACGAAGCACTGATTCTTAAGAACGCCGGTCTGGTGGTACTGGTTGCCGGTGGTGCTGACCACGCCGACATCAGTCTCGCCGCCGATCAGGAAACCATCGACAGCCTGATTGCCGACCTGCAGGAACAGGGCATCATCTGAGACGCCCACCCTGCCTGAAGCCCTGCCCTATGCGAAGACGGCAGGGCTTTTTTGTTTTGAGTCGGATGTCGGATGTCGGATGTCGGATGTCGGATGTCGGATGTCGGATGTCGGACGCCGGATGTCGGACGCCGGACGCCGGACGCTGGACGCCGGACGCTGGACGCCGGACGCTGGACGCTGGAGGCTGGAGGCTGGAGGCTGGAGGCATTCGCCCGCACAAGGCTTTTGCGGCAGAGATTCCGCCAATGTCTAACTCGTTGAAAATTATCAGGAAAAAGTGTTTGACAGCCCGCAAAATGCTGGCATAATACGCGCCACTTGAGAGGCACACAGCCAATCAGGTGTGAAGTGGCAATGTAGCTCAGCTGGTTAGAGCACAGCACTCATAATGCTGGGGTCGGCAGTTCAAGTCTGCCCATTGCTACCACTAATTCTGAAAACCCGCTTATCAGCAATGACAAGCGGGTTTTTTATTGCCTGAAAATATCTGCTTACGCCTCACCACCCTGCGCAAACGCCTCAATAGCTGCCAAAGGCAGATGATCGCCTTCGTCCTTGCCGTAATACGCCGTCACGATTGTGCCCTGCTCGTCTACCAGAAAGTTCATTGGCATGGTGTGCAGTGCACCGGAAACCGACGTTGGCCAGTAGCCTTTTACCAGCATGGAATACAGCGCGGTTGGTAAGCGCGCGAGCATACCGCGTATTACGCCCAGCCAGGAGTAACGCACTCCAAAGCGGCGATGTACCTCTGCCCGGTAATCCGCCAGTACCGGAAACGGGGCATGGTGACGTTCAGCGTAGGGACGCAGCTCTGCCGCAGATGAATCAAACACAGCGATCACCGTAAAGTCTTGTGGCCACTCTGCCTGACGCTGAATCAGCTGATGCAGACGCAGGTTGCAGAACGGACAACTGGCAAAGCGGAAGAACACCACCAGCGCTCGCCGGCCCTGCAGGTCACGACTGGACCAGATTGAACCATCCAGAGCGGGCAATGAGAATGCTGGCAGGCTATCGCCAGGATTCAGCTGGACAACGTCGCTCTGGCGACCAGCTTGCTGGGTGGAGGTCATATAGAGTTCCTTCTGTTGCGGGCAAGCGTGGCTCGCACCGGATTTTTTATTTATTCGACTCAGTGCTTAGTCGCCTAAGGTGCCGCTTTCTTACAAAGGGAGCCATTATTACTTCACATGCACTGCATGGCTGGCCATGCAAAAGTGCATCCGGCAATAAACGACGTGCCAAACCACCGAAAGCCAGGTAAATAGCCTGCAGCGGTGGCTCTTTGTTATATGGATTTGGTAATGTAGCGCCTGTTTTCACACATGGCAGGCCGGAGCGCCTGCGATATGAGATTTGAATACCGCTTTTATGAGGGAAGCAGTGTGATTAAGACCTTACTGGACGCCTATCAGCAACAGAAACCCGATGCTGCCAACAGCGCGCAACGGGTGACCTTCGGCACCTCCGGACATCGTGGCTCAGCGTTAAAGAGCACCTTCAACGAACAGCATATTCTGGCGATTGCCCAGGCCGTGGCCGATTACCGCGCCCAGGCCGGAATTAACGGCCCACTGTTTTTAGGTCTGGATACTCACGCCCTGTCGCAGTTGGCATGGGAAACGGCACTGCGCGTATTAGTTGCCAACGACGTCGACGTGCGCGTTGCCGCTCACAAGCAGGTTACCGCAACGCCTCTCGTCAGCCGTGCCATTCTGCAGGCTAACACTGGCAAAACCGCTGGTCTGGCGGATGGTGTGATCATCACGCCGTCACACAACCCACCGGAAGACGGCGGTATTAAGTACAACACGCCGGATGGCGGCCCGGCCGATGGTGACGTGACCGGTTGGATTGAATCCCGCGCCAATGAATATCTGGCTGCGGATTGCACTCAGGTGAAAACCGTTGAGCTGCCAGCCGCTATCGCCGCTGCAACAGAATACGATTACGTTGCTGAATACATCGCGCAGCTTGAACAAGTGGTCGATCTGGATGCTATTCGCAACAGCACATTGAAGCTGGGCGCCGATCCGATGGGCGGCACTGCCCTGCCAATCTGGCAGGCACTGGCAAAAGACGAACGTCTGAACCTGACCGTGGTAAACGAGACTCTGGACCCAACCTTTGCGTTTATGCCACCGGATCACGATGGTCGTATCCGTATGGACTGCTCCAGCACCGCGGCCATGGCCAACCTGCTGAATGCCCGCGATCAGTTTGATATCGCACTGGCGAACGACCCGGATGCTGACCGCCACGGTATTGTCGATGCCGCCGGCCTGATGAACCCGAACCATTTCCTGTGTGTGTGCGTGGATTATCTGCTGACCCATCGTCCGCAGTGGAGCGGCGCACTGAAAATCGGTAAGACACTGGTAACCTCTTCGATGATGGACCGTGTGGTAGCGTCTCATCAGCGTGAACTGTATGAAGTGCCGGTCGGGTTTAAATGGTTCGTAAAAGGTCTGTACTCAGGCGAACTGGCTTTCGGTGGTGAAGAAAGCGCCGGCGCGAGCTTCCTGACTCTGGACGGCAACGCCTGGAGCACCGATAAAGACGGTATTCTGCTGTGCTTACTGGCGGCAGAGATCACTGCAGTAACCGGCCTCAAGCCGTCGCAGTACTACGCCAAACTGGTAAAACAACACGGCAACCCGGTTTACCGCCGTATTGATGCACCGGCCACACCAGAGCAGAAAGCGTCGTTCAAAAAGCTCTCTGCCGACAGCATTAAGGCTGATGAGCTGGCGGGTTCTGCGATCACAGCAGTACACACCACCGCACCGGGTAATGGCGCTTCCATTGGCGGTATTAAGGTATCCACCGAAAACGGCTGGTTCGCAGCGCGGCCAAGTGGTACCGAAGATATCTATAAGATTTACGCCGAAAGCTTTGACGGTGAAGACCACCTGCAGAAGCTACTGGATGAAGCGAAAGCCCTGCTGAGCGACGTGCTGTAAGCACTATATCCTGAAAAAAACAGCCGCTGATTGCGGCTGTTTTTTTATAGTTTCCCGCCAAATGAAAAATGCCCGTACAATAGCGCCCTATTTTTCTCTCAGATAAGCAGTACGCCATGGCCCTGAAGGCAACCATTTATAAAGCGGAACTGATGGTCTCGGATATGGACCGTCATCATTACCAGACCTACAACCTGACCATCGCTCAGCATCCGTCAGAAACGCTGGAGCGTATGATGGTACGCATCGCTGCCTTTGCATTAAATGCAGAGGAGAATCTGGAATTCAGCCGTGGCCTGAGTACCGACGATGAGCCAGACCTGTGGGCACATTCCCTGAGCGATGAAATCGAGCTTTGGATTGAACTGGGTCAGCCGGATGAAAAACGCATCCGCAAAGCCTGTAACCGCTCGAAGGAAGTGCACATTTATGGCTATCACGGTCGTGCGTTTTCTGTCTGGTGGGAACAAATGGCTGCGACCTGTCGCCGCTTTAACAACCTGAAGGTGTTTGAATTTGATAACGCCGCCATTGAGCAGCTGGAACAACTGGCCGACCGCACCATGCGCCTGCAGGCCAATATTCAGGATGGTGTGATGTGGCTGGGCAATAACGAACACAGCATTGAACTGAAAGCCGAAGCTCTTCAGGGCGCGTGAATAATGCGCCACAACTCGCCGTCGGCCTCCAGCCGACGGATGGCCTCATTGAAGCGCCGGGTTAGCATCCGTCCACGCTCATCATCCTGAAAGGCAAAGAAAATCGGTAGCACCGCCAAAGGACGTGCTTCGTCATAGAGGATGACGTCCTGCGCATTAAGCTGACGGATATTGCCCTGAGTCGAAATCTCATCACCGAGAAACACGTCAATGCGCCCAGCCAGAAGCTTCTGTAAATTCTGCGGGTCGGTATTCACACCTTCGTAGATAGTACCCGGTACCGACATTAATGGCGCCGGATAGGTAAAGCCCTGGGTAAATCCCACCTGATGCCCCGCCAGCCCTTCGGCTTTGTGAATTAGCGGTCCGTCTTTCAGCGTATAGGCATAGATACGCTTGGTACTGAACGGCAGCGTAGCGGAATAGTCTCCACTCAGGGTTCCAGCCAGTGCCGGGAAGAAACCCTCCAGCTCCTTCTGCAAAAACGCATCACGAGTACGCTGAGTGGGCATAAACTGGATCTCCAGTGCCACACCAGCCTCGTCTGCTACTCGCCGCGCAACATCAACAAAGCGCCCCTCAGTCGCCGACTCCACCAGCAGTGGAATATGAAATGTGCCCAGCTGAACACGCAACGGTTCCTGCGCAGACGCAACAGAGCTGAGCAACAAGATTACAGCGGCCAAAACGGGCTTGAGGATTCTTTTCATCATCGACTCTCGGGCCTGAAGATTAAGCCAGAATAGAATGCACCTGCAGCACATTCCATACCTCCGGGGTTATTTCTTCGACCGTTCGCCAGGCTGATGCCGCCCTTTTCTGCCACTGGCGCGAGCAGCGGCTTCTGCGGCACGTAACTGCCTGACCTGCTGTGCGCGGTTCTGCTGATAGAAGTCAGCCAGCCACCGGTACAACTGCGGATGCTTCTTCTGCAAAAGCTCCGGGCGCTCAAAAAAATATTCAGAGGTTACGGCAAAAAATTCAGCTGGATTGGTTGAGGCATAACTATCAATGCCGATGCGTGATTCCCCCATCTCCCCGATTTTGTCCTGAATCAGCGCCGACCACTGACTACTGCAGGCATAGTTAGCTGCCAGCCGTTCCGGAAAACCGTCGGCCACGCCATCTGCCATATCCAGCAGGTGGACAAACTCATGAATGCCGACGTTGCGTTTGTCTTCGCTGTTGGCAAAACCAGCATGCAGATCCGGCTTACTGAGCACCAGCTTTCCCGCCATCGGGCCACTACCAACCATTCCTGAATAACGCGAATCAGGCTGACCACACTGAAACTGATTATTGAACAGCCCCGGTAGTAAAAACACGGCCGCGACATTCATATAGTGCCAGTCGGGTAGCCCCCACACCGGAATAATGGCGCTGGCACCCACCAGCAAGCGGTCTTCGTCGGTCAGCTCTATGGTATCCGACGCTTCAATACGTGTGGTCGACCAGAAGTGGCGCATACGCAGGTTAAACACCGCCTGCTCTTCAGCAGACAGGTTGCGGTAAAAGGCAACGTGCTCATGCAAAAAGTCAGACCACTCACCCTGCCATGGCGGCAAAGGTGGTGGTGGCGTTACTAACTGACGATAAATCCAGTCGAACAAACGTCGGAACATATGATCAGCCGCCGATGCTCAGTAACTCAACATCAAAAATCAGCAGCGAACCCGGCGGAATATTGCCCACGCGGCTGTTGCCATAGGCCAGATTTGACGGAATCCAGAAACGGGTCTTTTCACCTTCAACCATTAACTGCACGCCTTCGGTCCAGCCCGGAATCACCTGATTCAGACCAAAGCTGATCGGTTCGTTGCGCTGTACCGAACTGTCGAACACAGTGCCATCTGCCAGCGTTCCGTGATAGTGCACCAGCACTTTATCCCGTGCTCCCGGATGCTCGCTGCCATGACCGGCGCTGAGTACCTCATACTGCAGGCCAGATGCTGTTTGTTGCACGCCTTCACGCTTTCCATTTTCCGCCAGCAGGTGCTCACCAGCGGCAATATTTTCATCCGCTCCTTTGCTGCCCACGCCTGCTCGACGTAAGGCATAAATGACCAGTGCGGCAATCACAATCACCAGAATGGCGTTAAACATAGTGTTCTCCAGTATGGGGGATCATGGGCAAATCACAGGATAACTGACCGTCTGGTACCTTTACCCGGACAATGACTTACCATATAAACAAGTCATCATAAGAAAATCAGCAGAACTATGACAGAACAGCGCCGTTCTCCCATCGTATTTATTCATGGTATGTGGTGTGGACCAGAGGTTTTCCAGCCCTATGCGGACTACTTCACATCACTGGGCTACGAATGCCATGTCCCGGCCCTGCGTGGCCATGAAAGCATGCAACAATCGCTGGACAGCCTGGGAACAACCAGCATTACGGATTACGCCAACGACCTGGAAGCCTTTATCCGGACACTGGATAGAAAACCCATAGTCATTGGTCATTCCATGGGGGGCTTGCTGGTGCAGATACTGTGTGCACGCAATCTGGTCGATAAAGCCGTGCTGCTGTGCCCGGCATCGCCAGCAGGTATTCACGCATTAACGCCGTCGGTCGTGCGCAGCTTCTTTGGTGTTATGGCGCGCTGGGGCTTCTGGCGAAAAGCCAATAAATTATCGCCGGCGGCTGCACGCTATGCGCTGTTTAATAAACTTTCAGGACAAGCAGCACAGGATGCCTATCTGCAAATGCGCTATGAAAGCGGTCGGGCAGCGTTTGAAATTGGCTTCTGGCTGATTGACCCGAACAAAGCCACCGTGGTTAATCCGGCCCATGTCACGCAGCCTATGCTGGTTATCAGCGGCGAGAACGATCACATCACACCCGCCAGCGTGAATAAGAAAGTGGCAGCTCGGTACCGCTATGCAGAATATCGCAGTTACCCGAACCATGCTCACTGGCTGATCAGTGAGCCGGGCTGGGAAAATATCGCGCAGGATGTCGCCGCGTGGCTGGAAAAATCCGGCTAGGCGCAGATTTACTCAGATAGTTCCTTATCGTCTTTAAACACTTTATCGCCGACGTTCTCGACCTTCATCATGGCGTAGAGGGAATTAGATAAAAATTCCCGGCGGTAAAGTACAAATACCACAAACGACGCAGTCAGCATAAATACCAGCGGGTGTACAAACCAGCTCAGTGCCGACAACGAAAAATAAAATGCACGCAGGCCATAGTTGTAACTGCGGCTGGCATGATCAATCACTTTCGCGGCATAAATTGAAAAGCTACGGCGCTCTGCTGCGGTGACGGTTTCATCCATTGGTAACGGTGCAGCTCCCACCAGTACGGAAGCGAAACCAAATTGACGCATTGACCAGGTGAAAGTAAAAAATGCGTAGATAAATACGCCTATCAGCGTCGCCAGTTTCAGCTCCAGCATCAGCAGGCTGTCAGCCATCACAAAGGATACGCCAGACAGCATATCCCGCACATCATCGACAGACGTCATGACCGTCAGTAAACCGGCCAGAATCAGTACCGACGACGAGGCAAAGAAATTTACGTTGCGCTCAAGGTTTGCCAGTAACGCAGCATCTCCTACGCGCACGTCACGCTGCAATAAACGACGCATCCAGTTAATACGGTGAACGTGCAACACAGATGACAGCGATGCGGATGTTCTGGCGCGGTATTTGGCAAACTGAGTGTAGGCAACCCAGCAGGTAATAAACCAGGCCAGGGCAATTGCGTTTAGCAGAACAACATCCGGCATTACGCGGCTCTCTTATTCAGCAGTGAAAAAACAGACTGAGTTTAGGATATACCGCCTCAGTATCCCAATAAATACGCTTCGCCCGCAGGCACGTGAGTATTTTTACCAAGGCGACAGTCAGGGCAGCAGGCCGATCAGCTGTTGAATACGGGCATCAGACAACTGACGGTAATCGAAGTACGGGCACACCAGCAGACCACTGCTATGCCGGGCAAAGCGCTCATCCAGCCAGTGCAGCTCATCATTAAGACCGCATTCGGCAGCATAGCCCTTGCCCAGTACCAGACGTACCGAACCTTCCTGCGCCTGCAAGGGTGGTGGCGAGAACAGCAACGCAGTACCACTGCTGGCCTGCAACAGACAATCGTCACGCAGGCTTTGCCAGCGATCATAGCCACGCGGATTTTCGGCAAATAGCAACTTGGCATAGACATTAAAAATCTTGCGCCAGTGATTGCCGGTTTCAGCCGCGATGCGGCCAATTTCGCCGTGCTGCATCGGACGCAACGTTGTTAAGCCCTGGTATTCCGCCAGTGGCGGACGATTGGCGATATACACCTGAAAACGGGCATTGATATCGCCAAGGCCAACCGCGGAAGTCATCATAGGGAGCGCTGGTTAACCCGGCTCATCAGCTGTTCTGCCGTTTCTTTGCGTTCAGAGTAGCGATCAAGCAAAACATCATTGCGGTCACGGGTCAGCAGTGTGAAATGCATCAGCTCTTCCAACACATCGACAATACGATCGTAATACGGCGATGGCTTCATCCGGTCATCATCGTCAAACTCTGCCCAGGCCTTGGCGACCGACGACTGGTTCGGAATCGTCAGACAGCGCATCCAGCGCCCCAGAATACGCATCTGGTTTACCGCATTAAATGACTGCGAACCACCACACACCTGCATTACAGCCAGTGTCTTTCCCTGAGTTGGTCGTACCGCACCAATGCTCAGGGGAATCCAGTCGATCTGTGCTTTCATAATGCCGGTCATGGCACCATGACGCTCGGGTGAACACCACACCATGCCTTCCGCCCACTGCACCAGCTCGCGCAGTTCCTGCACTTTGGCGTGGCTGTCATCACAGTCATCCGGCAGCGGCAGGCCACTGGGATTAAAAATACGGGTTTCCGCGCCCATTTTCTGCAGAATGCGGGCGCTCTCTTCCACCACTAAACGGCTGAACGAACGCTGGCGTAACGAGCCATACAACAGCAGAATTTTTGCTTTATGTGTCGATGGCTGCGAGCGGAATAAGGCTGCGGCATCCGGTGCTTTAAAACATTCCGGCTGCAGGTTCGCCGGTTCAGTGATATCAGTCATTACTCAGCCTCAGTTAAACCAGTGACGGGTACGGTTAGCAAAAGCCACCAGCGACAGCATCACCGGCACTTCAACCAGAACCCCAACCACGGTTGCCAGCGCCGCACCAGAATTAAGACCGAACAGTGCAATAGCCACAGCCACCGCCAGTTCGAAGAAATTACTGGTGCCAATCATACAGGCCGGTGCCGCGATGTTATGTGCCAGCTGCATTTTGCGTGCAATAAAGTAGGCAATAAAGAAAATACCGTAAGTCTGAATCAGCAGTGGAATGGCAATCAGTACAATATCAAAGGGCTTAGCGACAATAGTCTGTGCTTGCAAAGCAAACAGAATCACGACGGTCGCAATCAGCCCCATGACTGAAAACGGTTTTATACCGGCTGAAAACGACTGCAGTTTGTCTGCGGTTAACAGTTTACGCGTGACAATACCGGCCACCAGCGGCAGTACCACATACAGCACCACCGACAGCAGCAGGGTTTCCCACGGCACCTGAATATCAGAAACACCCAGTAAAAAAGCCGCAAGCGGTGCAAAGGCGAACACCATAATCAGGTCATTCACCGACACCTGCACCAGGGTGTAATTAGGATCCCCTTTGGTCAGCTGACTCCAGACAAACACCATGGCGGTACAGGGCGCAACGCCTAATAAAATCATGCCGGCAATGTATTCGCTGGCGGTACTGGCATCGACCATACCGGCAAAAAACACCTGAAAGAACAACCATCCAAGAGCCGCCATGGAGAATGGTTTAATCAGCCAGTTGATCACCAGAGTGAGTACTAACCCCTGTGGCTTACGGCCAATGTCACGGATTGCTGTGAAATCGATCTGCGTCATCATCGGATAAATCATCAGCCAGATCAGTACCGCCACTGGCAGATTCACATTCGCCACTTCTAACGCAGCAACGGCATTAAATACATCTGGCAGCAGCAACCCCAGCGCTACACCAGCGATCATGCCCACGCCAACCCATACGGTCAGAAAACGCTCAAAAATCCCCACAATTACACTCCGGCGGCCTGAGTAAAAATCTGTTTAATATCGTCAGCACTGAGCACTGAAAAATCCTGTTTGCGCACGCGTTCTATACGCTGACTCAGCGTATCGGCTACCGCGCTGAATAACGCCTGCTGCTTTTCTGCATCGCTTTCCTTCGACGGATCGGTCAGCCCCCAGTGCACCCGGATACTGTTGCCCATCCATAACGGACAGGCTTCACCGGCGGCGCTGTCGCACACAGTAATCACTACGTCCGGCGCAAAATCGGCAAATTCATCCCAACTCTGGCTGCGTAAATCGTCGGTGTTTATGCCCTGTTGTTGCAAAAAGCTCAGAGTACCGGGAAACACGACACCGGCAGGCTGGCTACCGGCGCTGCGCACGTCAAATACATCCCCAGCGACATCACGACAAATGGCTTCTGCCAGAATCGAACGGCAGCGGTTATGAGTACAAACAAAGAGTAATTTCAACATAGGCTTCAACGGCAACATTGCCCTTCACTGAATGGTTTAAGCGCTGTTATTTCCTGCTGACAGGCAGTCAGTGCCTGATCGATGATGTCGAGCGCCCACACGGGTAGCTCAGGTGACAAGCGGTAGTAAACCCACTGGCCACGCTTTTCACTGACCACCAGCTGCTGCTCGCGCAGCAGTGCCAGGTGGCGTGAAATTTTTGGCTGGCTGAGGTCCAGTGCCGTCATAAGATCGCATACGCACATCTCGCCGTTACTGAGCAGCAAGGTCAGCTTGAGGCGGGTGTCATCGCACAGGCACTTAAACAGAGTAAGAGGTTTCATGAGGTGCATAGTATATATGGAATTCCATATATACAATTTTTTCCTGAAAATAGCCCAAATGCACCTTACCGTGACCGCTTTTGCACGGTAGTGTCAGGACCAAGGTAAACCAATAACAAACCGGACCCCGCTATGTCACAACCTGCATTTCACTTTGTCGTATTTGGCGCCACCAGCTTTGTTGGTCAGATTCTTACCCGCTACCTGCTGCAGAGCTGCGGTGTCGGCCAGGAAATTAACTGGGCCATTGCCGGACGCTCGTCCGCCAAACTGAATGAACTGAAGACCTCTCTCGGCGAGGCTGCCAGCGACCTTCCGGTGCTGATTGCCGATGCCGCTGACGATGCTCAGTTGCAGACCATGTGTGCACAAACCCGAGCCATTGTTTCCACCGTTGGTCCCTACGCGCTGTATGGCGAACCATTGGTGCGCGCGTGTGCAGAAAGCGGTACCGACTACTGCGATCTGACCGGCGAGCCACAGTGGATTCGCCGTATGCTGGATAAGTACGAAAGCGCAGCTCAGTCTTCAGGCGCACGTATCGTGCATTCGTGTGGCTTTGACTCCGTGCCATCGGATATGGGCGTGTACTTCCTGCAGCAGCAGGCCGGGAAGCGCTTCGGACAACCGCTGACGAATGTGCATATGCGGGTAAAAGCGGCGAAAGGCGGCATGTCCGGTGGCACCATTGCCAGTATCATTGAGCTGACCAAAGAGGTAATTGCCGAACCATCGCTGAGAAAGCTACTGGCCAACCCCTACGCTTTGTGTCCAACTGGCCACCCGTATAAAACCCGCCAGTACAATCAGAAAGGCGTCGATAAGGATACCGATCTCAACAGCTGGACGGTGCCATTTATCATGGCCGCCATTAATACCCGTATCGTTCATCGCTCGAATGCTTTACGTCAGCACGCCTACGGTGAAAACTTCCGCTATGAAGAATCTATGCTCAGCGGGCGCGGTATGCGCGGCTGGCTGACCGGTGCTGCCCTGGTCGGCGCCATGGGAGCATTTATGCTGGGTGCTGCGATGAAACCAACCAGAGCCCTGCTGGAAAAATTCATCCTGCCAAAGCCGGGCGAAGGCCCGTCTCCCGCAGCCCAGGAGGCTGGGTACTACGATATCCGCTTTATCGGCCGTACAGACGACAACCAGACTCTGTTGACACGAGTCACCGGCGACAAAGATCCTGGCTACGGCTCAACCGCTAAGATCCTTGGTGAAGCGATTATCAGCCTGGCCTGCGACCTGCACGACCAGGATGGCAATAAAAACCATCGAAGCGGTGGTTTCTGGACACCGGCATCGGTATTTGACGACCGCTATATCGACCGCCTGACCGCAAATGCGGGGCTCACCTTCGAAGTTCTGAACCCGACAGAAGCTTAACAAGCATCCTTTTCGCCACCGGACATTTCCCGACATATTGTCAGATTGCCCGGTGCGCGAAACGAGTCTACCCTTAACGGGAGATTCAGCCATTATTCCGACATGAACAAGAAGCCTGACAAGCAGTCAAATGACGCATACCCCGCCCTGCTCACCGTTGTGAACAGTCTGGATGCTCTTATTTATGTTGCGGATATGGATAGCTACGAGCTGCTGTTTGTAAACGAATATGGTCGCCAGAAATGGGGGGACCCGGGCAAACTCAGGTGCTGGGAGTATTTACAAAAGAATCAGTCTGGCCCCTGTACATTCTGCACGAACAAGCATTTGAGGAATGACGAGGCTAAGCCCACAGGCGTGTACGTGTGGGAATTCAGAAATACGGTTACCAACCGTTGGTTTCAATGCCGTGACGAAGCCATCTACTGGCCAGACGGGCGCCTGGTACGCATTGAAATTGCCACCGATATTACCGAGCGCAAGCAGATGGAAAGCGAGCTGGATGCAGCTCGGCGTGAAGCTGAATTTCTGGCTGGCATTGATCCACTGACAAGCCTGAACAACCGCCGTGCCTTCTCAGATCTTGGTAATCAGTTACTGAAAGAGACCATCCGCTTTAAACAACCAGCGTCATTGATCATGTTTGATCTCGACCACTTTAAGCAGATTAATGACCAGTTTGGACATGAGAGTGGTGATGAAGTACTGCTCCATATCGCCCGCCTGACCAGAGAAACCGTGCGTCAGGCAGACATTGTTGCCCGCATTGGCGGCGAGGAATTCGCCATATTACTGCCACAAACAGATCTGGAGCAGGCAGGTCAGCTAGCCGAACGCTTACGACAGACGTTGATGAATAACACAGTGAACATCAAAGGTCAGGGGATAACCACAACGGCCAGTTTTGGTGTTATCAGCTGCGATCCTGAATGCGACGAACTCAGGCTCGACCAGATGCTGGCCGATGCTGATGCCGAACTGTACAAGGCCAAAAATGCCGGCAGAAACCGTAGTGTCTGCCGCTAGCTACGCAGGCAGAGTTCAGTAAAACACTGAGTCCGGAGCATAAAAAAAGCCGCATCAGCAGATGCGGCTTTTTTAAATTTGGTAGGACTACCCAGATTCGAACTGGGGACCTCTACCATGTCAAGGTAGCGCTCTAACCAACTGAGCTATAGTCCTGAATTGGCGCGTATCTTAACGATGCCGGGATTATCGCGCAAGCACTTTTTACACCCCGGATGCACCTCAGCGCTGCGATAACTACTTAAAAATCAATCACCTGCCATTTCCGGCAGATCCGTGCCCACCAACTGACTAACGATTTCATCCACTTCTGCACGCTGCGAATACAGCGCCTGTACACAGCGCGTATCCAGCTTTCCGGCCTGCGCCATGCGATCAAGCTCTGCCAGCGCATCGTCAATCGACCAGGCTTTCTTATAGGGCCGGAAACTGGTCAGTGCATCGAATATATCGGCGGTTGCGACAATGCGCGCTTCCGCAGGCACATCATCACCAGCGAGCCCCTGCGGGTAACCGCTGCCATCCAGTAGTTCATGATGACAGGCAACGATATTGAGCATGATTTTTGAATCCACAAGGTGGCTTAAGTGGAAGTTTTTCATCACGCTGTTAATCAGCTCCACACCTTTCTGAACGTGTCCCTGCATAATCTGCCGCTCTTCTTCCGAAAGCCGCCCCGGCTTCAGCAGGATTTCGTCAGGGATACCGATTTTGCCAATATCGTGCAAGGGTGCGAACAGATACACATGCTCAACAAATTCGTCACTGACAGCAAAATCCGTTGCTGTCGCTCGGGCAATCAGGCGCGATAAGCGCGCCATACGCTGCAGATGGGCCCCGGTTTCAAAATCGCGTACGTGGACAAAGTCCTGTGCTGCATTTGCCGTGGCCAGCAAGGTATTCACCGCCGCCAGCTCCGATACGATTACCATCATAACGACGTTGCAGTACACCAGCAGATCACGCTGAACTTCAGGCGTAAAAACGCCAGCCTTAAGACTGTCGAAAAAAATGAAGCCCAGCAGCTCACCGCCGTTGATCATGGGAATGGTAAAAGAGGAAGAATAGCCCTGCTCCAGCAACCAGTCGGAGTGCTGATTGCCCGGCTGAATGTCGATACGAATATCGTCGATCACCCGGTAATCGCCGCTGGCGGCCAGCACCGACAAAGAACGACTGTCTTTCAGCTGGTACTGATAGCCAGAAATCGCGTGCCCTTCGTGGGTACTGTTGATGAAGGTTTTTACCAGATCGGTGGCTGGATCGTAGAGCGCGCAGGATATGCGATCGACCGCCGGAATGCCCGCCAGAATATTGCTGTGAATATCCTGCAGCCGATCTGACAGGCTTTCTGCCTGACTGAACAGCAGACTATGCTGATACCGCCCCATGCATTCCTCACCCACTCTGCCGAATTCAGTTCTGTTGATGAACTTAAATATAATCACCAGAACCGCACGAGACAAGTGAACCAGACAGGCCAGCGCTGAACTTTCGTGACCTGTGTCGGCTATCAGCTGTTTTCTATGACCTTTTGTTTCATTTCATGCAGCAGGTCACGCAGGCGTGCGGCTTCCTCAAAGTTCAGATCTTTCGCTGCGCGGAACATCTGATCCTCTACTTCAGCGACGCGCTTCACCAGCTCTTGTGATGGCAGTACACGCCAGTCGCTGTCATAGCCGGCATGATCTTCTGCAACCTTACGAGTACGACCACGACCTTTGCCTTTTTTACCCGGCGGCGGAGCGGCTTCGAGGATATCTTCCACCGACTTGGTGATACCACGCGGGGTAATGCCATGTTCTTCGTTGAAGGCCACCTGCTTTTCACGACGACGTTCAGTTTCGTCCATCGCACGATTCATGGAATCAGTAATTCTATCGGCATACAGAATAGCTTTACCGTTGAGGTTACGAGCTGCACGGCCGATGGTCTGAATCAGGGAGCGCTCGGAACGCAGGAAGCCTTCTTTATCGGCATCAAATATCGCCACCAGCGACACTTCCGGAATATCCAGGCCTTCCCGCAGCAGGTTAATCCCCACCAGTACGTCAAACTCGCCAAGACGCAGATCACGGATAATTTCGACCCGCTCTACGGTATCAATGTCTGAATGCAGATAGCGCACCCGTACATTCTGTTCCAGCAGGAAGTCCGTCAGATCCTCCGCCATGCGCTTGGTCAGCACGGTAATTAATACACGCTCCCCAATGGCAACCCGCTCCTGCAGTTCATGCAGCACATCGTCCACCTGACCGGTGGCCGGACGGATTTCCACAATCGGATCAACCAGACCGGTGGGACGCACCACCTGTTCAACCACGGCATCCTGATGCTCTTTTTCGTAGTTGCCCGGTGTGGCCGAGACAAAGATGCACTGCGGAACAATGGCTTCCCACTCTTCAAAACGCATCGGCCGGTTGTCCAGCGCCGACGGCAGACGGAAACCAAACTGTACCAATGTTTCCTTGCGCGAACGGTCGCCACGGTACATACCGCCAATTTGCGGAATGGTTACGTGTGATTCGTCGACAAACACCAGTGCGTCATCAGGAATGTAATCAAACAAAGTAGGAGGCGGCGCTCCTTCTTCCCGTCCGGACAGGTAGCGTGAATAGTTCTCAATCCCTGAGCAATAACCCAGCTCCTGCATCATTTCGATATCGTAGCGGGTACGCTGCTCTAGACGCTGCGCTTCCACCAGCAAATTGTGTTCGCGATAGTACGCCAGACGCTCTTCCAGCTCGGTTTTAATGCCATCAATGGCATCGAGGATAGTCTGGCGCGGCGTCACATAGTGGGTTTTCGGATAGATGGTTACCCGTGCCAGGCGGCTGAGTATTTCTCCGGTCAGCGGGTCAAAGGTACTGATCTGTTCCACTTCGTCGTCGAACAGTTCAACCCGTACGGCTTCGTCGTCACTTTCCGCCGGGAAAATATCGATAACCTCACCACGTACACGATAGGTACCACGATGAAAATCGGCATCGTTACGGGTGTATTGCAGCTCAGCCAGACGACGCAGAATACTGCGCTGATCAATACTGTCACCGCGCACAATGTGCAGCATCATTTTCAGGTAGGAGTCCGGATCGCCCAAACCGTAAATGGCCGACACGGTGGCTACGATCACCGCGTCACGCCGCTCCATCAGCGCCTTGGTAGCTGACAGACGCATTTGCTCGATATGTTCGTTTACCGACGCATCTTTATCGATAAAGGTATCCGACGAGGGAACGTAAGCTTCGGGCTGGTAGTAGTCGTAGTAGGAAACAAAGTACTCAACCGCGTTATCCGGGAAAAACTCTTTGAACTCACCGTACAACTGCGCCGCCAGTGTCTTGTTGTGCGCCATGATAATGGCCGGACGCTGGCACTGAGCGATCACGTTCGCCATGGTGTAGGTTTTACCTGAACCCGTTACCCCCAGCAGCGTCTGTTTCAGCAGGCCGGCATTAACACCAGCCACCAACTGACGGATGGCTTCCGGCTGATCGCCGGCGGGCGGATACTTTGCAGATATGTCAAAAGCCTTACTCATCAGGATTCCAGTCAGTGCTTAAATCAGGTAGCATTATACGGTTTTTTTGACCGGCAGGACGCGGACTTCCGTGAATTTCTGCCAACATCCATCGCGTTATTGAGGATACACAAATTGGACCTGCAATTGTCTGATCGCGTTAACCAGATCAAGCCTTCCCCGACTCTGGCGGTGACCAACCGCGCTGCAGAACTGAAAGCGGCGGGCAAAGACATTATTGGCCTGGGTGCAGGCGAACCGGATTTTGATACACCGGAACACATTAAGCAGGCAGCGGTTGAGGCGATTAACAACGGCTTCACCAAGTACACCGCGGTGGATGGAACTCCTGGTCTGAAAAAAGCCATTATCAACAAACTGCAGAAAGACAATGGTCTGAGCTATGAAGCCAACCAGATTCTGGTCTCCTGTGGTGGTAAGCAGAGCTTCTTCAATCTGAGCCTGGCTCTGCTGAACCCGGGCGACGAAGTCGTCATCCCTGCACCGTACTGGGTATCCTACCCTGATATGGTACTGATTGCTGAAGGCGTGCCGGTGGTTATCGAAACCGACGAAAGCACCCGCTTCAAAATCACCGCTGAGCAGCTGGATGCCGCCATCACCGACAAAACCCGCCTGGTGGTACTGAACAGCCCATCCAACCCTTCCGGTGTTGCCTATACCGCAGATGAACTTCGCGCTCTGGCAGAAGTACTGAAAAAGTACCCGAATGTCATGGTTGCTACCGATGATATGTACGAGTACATCTGGTGGGCAGACTTCGCATTCGAGAACATTCTGACCGTATGTCCTGAACTGTACGACCGCACCATCGTGCTGAACGGCGTATCAAAAGCCTACAGCATGACTGGCTGGCGCATCGGCTATGCGGCAGGTCCGGCCAAACTGATTGGCGCCATGAAAAAGATTCAGTCGCAGAGCACCTCAAACCCGACCTCCATCTCGCAGGTCGCAGCAGAAGCAGCCCTGAATGGCGGTCGAGACTGCGTAACCCCGATGGTTACTGCCTTTAAAGAGCGTCACGACTACCTGATTAAAGCACTGAACGAGCTTCCGGGCTTCAGCTGCATTGAAGGTGATGGTGCGTTTTACGCTTTCCCTAGCGTGAAAGAAGCTATGAAAAAAGCCGGCATTGAATCGGATGTTGAGTTTGCCGAAAAGCTGCTGAACGAAACCGGCGTTGCTCTGGTTCCGGGCTCTGCATTTGGTGCGCCAGGCTATATGCGCCTGTCGTTCGCTACCAGCCTGGACGTTCTGAAAGATGCCATCAGCCGCCTGGACAAAGCCCTGGCCTGATCTTTCAGCTCAACGCCGATAAAAAAAACGCCACTATCATGTGGCGTTTTTTTATGGTTTGCGAAGAGCCTGAGAGACCGCCCCAGCTCTACCAACCCATTTCTGTTTTGATAAAGGGTATCGTCAGCTTACGCTGTGCCGACAGCGATGCCTGATCAAGCACATCGAGCACATCAAACAGCCCCTGCATATCCCTTGGACCGCGAGTGAGAATGTAGCGCGCAACCTCATCGCTCATATTCAGACCACGGCGACGGGCACGCAGCAGCAGGGCCAGAATTTTATCGTCATCTTCCAGCGGCTCAACCTGATACACCATCCCCCAGCTAAGGCGTGATGACAGGTCGGGCAACTGAACCCCGAGATGCCCCGGAGCCTGGCTACCGGCAATAATCAGATGCCCCTGACGATCACGGATACGGTTAAACAAGTGGAACAAGCCCTCTTCCCATTCCGCACTACCAGCCACAGCCTGCACATTATCTAACGCGACCAGCGGCAGCTGCTCCATACTCTCCAGCACAGCCGGGCTGTATTCAATAAGCTCATCCAGTGGCAGGTACACACTCTGATGACCCAAACCTTCCGCGTAGTGACAGGCCGCCTGCAACAGGTGACTGCAACCGACACCGGCTGCTCCCCACAGGTAAATGTAGGGCTCGCCATGGGTGGTCCATTGCTGCTGCAGCTGCTGCACTATCTGCTCATTAGGGCCAGCGTAGTAATTGGCAAAACGGGCGTCATCGCGCACCGATACCGATAGAGTGAGCTGCTGTTGTGGTTCTGTAGTCTGCATCAGTGGCGCCAGTGATAAATCGATTCTTGTTCTGTTGGCAGAAGACGCTTATCCAGTGCCAGCGTCGTCCAGACCTGATTCCATTCGGCCGCCAGATCGAGCTCCAGCGTCAGGGTCTGTCCGTTGACCGAGATAATTTTTACATCATTGATGGCCACATTGGCTTTGAGGTACGTAAGAATATTCTGATACGCATGGAAATCAGCCACGCCATCGATGATTAACTGATACCCACCAGATGTACCGTCGTTAAGAACGGCATAACGCGCAGCCATAAAAGACGCGACCTGATCAGCCACCTGACGCAGAACAACGGCGTGCTCTTCTGCACTGGCCGTCAATTCCAGATTGTCTCCCTTATGTTGCAGAAACCCCCGAAACTGCCAGCCACCCTGTCCATCAGGTGTAAGACGTCCAGCCAGAGTAGCATCGGCCATATAACGCTGAGAGGCCTGCAGGATATCCGCTTTAAACATCCCCCACAGTGATTCCACCGGCAAGGCCACATCATCTTCGAGATCATAAGCAGGCCATAACAAAGGAATACCGCGCTCATTGGCAGCAGACTCCATTGCCGAATGCCAGACATCCACTGCCGGAGTCACACGAATGCGTTGCAGGTTGTCTTCTACACCCAGCCAGACAAGAACCAGTGGCCGACTCTTACCCCAGACCGGGAGCTGGCCACTACGCAACAACTGATCAATCAGGTTGGCAGCAAAATCCACCTCAAGGCGCAGCCCGGTTTCCGAATCATCGCGGATATAACGGAAAGAGCGGATATAGCGCTCAGCCGCTGCTGCTGCACCCAGAACCTGCTCGTTCTGCGCGTTATCCCGCTGCCCCGAAACCTTCACCACGACTTGCAGCAGAGCTTCCTGAATAGCCGTTTGCCGACTTTCCTCAGATTGGTCAGTCACGCTGATGCGCACCTGATACAAATCAGAGACGATGACCGCATGGCTGAACATATTCAGCCCCAGCAACACTGCCAGAATGACTGCCCGCACCGGATGATTTCCTTAACAATATGGTATGAAACGGCGGTATTGTGCCACGACCACAGTGGATAAGCAGCCCCGGGCTGTAATTGCTGCCCGAGTGGTCAATAAATACCCAGTCTTTTTATGTATTTGCATGATGCAGGTCGACGCACAAATCGTTAGAATACGCGTCTTTCCATTGGCCACCATCTGTGACAACGGCATGACTGACAAACAATCCCTGAGCTACAAAGACGCTGGTGTTGATATCGACGCCGGAAACGCATTAGTTGAACGCATCAAAGGCGTTGCCAAACGCACCCGCCGTCCGGAAGTGATGGCAGGCCTTGGCGGCTTTGGCGCACTGTTCGAGCTGCCTCAGGGCTACAAAGAGCCTGTACTGGTTTCCGGTACCGATGGCGTAGGTACCAAGCTGCGTCTGGCCATGGACCTGAAAAAACACGACACCATCGGTATCGATCTGGTTGCCATGTGTGTAAACGACCTGGTGGTTGCAGGTGCAGAACCACTGTTCTTCCTCGACTACTATGCAACCGGCAAGCTTAACGTTGACGTTGCTGCTGCCGTAGTTTCCGGTATCGGCGAAGGCTGTGAACAGGCTGGCGCCTCCCTGGTTGGTGGTGAAACCGCTGAAATGCCTGGCATGTACGAAGGCGAAGACTACGACCTGGCGGGCTTCTGTGTGGGTATCGCAGAGAAGTCGCAGATCATTGACGGCACTAAAGTTCAGGCGGGCGATAAGCTGATCGCCATGGCGTCTTCCGGCCCTCACTCGAATGGTTACTCGCTGATTCGTAAAATCATCGAAGTTTCCGGTGCAGATCTGAGCCAGGAACTGGATGGCCAGCCGCTGGCCGATGCACTGATGGCACCGACTCGTATTTACGTGAAGTCTGCCCTGAAGCTGATTAACGCTTCTGAAGCACACGCTCTGTGTCACGTAACCGGCGGCGGCTTCCAGGAAAACATCCCACGTGTTCTGCCTGAAGGCACCAAAGCCGTTATCGACACTAACAGCTGGCAGTGGCCCGCAGTATTCAACTGGCTGCAGGAAGCTGGCAATGTCGCGACTGCTGAGATGTTCCGCACCTTCAACTGCGGTGTAGGCATGATTGTGGCTGTACCGGCAGAAAAGGCCGACGCCGCCGTCACGCTGCTGAATGCTGAAGGCGAACAAGCCTGGATCATCGGCGATATCCAACCTCTTAACGAAGGTGAAGCTCAGGTTGAGTTCATTGGTAATCTGACCGTATGAGCCAGCCTATGAGCAACGATGCGCCGCAAAAGCCGCGCATCGTTATTCTGATTTCCGGCAGCGGCAGCAACATGGTTGCCATTGCCGATGCGGTAAAATCTGGCGATATTGATGCCGAAGTCGTTGCAGTGATCAGCAATCGTCCTGATGCTGCCGGCTTGCAGAAAGCCCGCGACCGTGACATCGAAACTGCCGTTCTGAATCACAAAGAATACGACTCACGCGAAGCCTTCGATGTGTCGCTGATGCGTATGATTGATGACTATGAACCCGACCTGGTGGTACTGGCAGGTTTTATGCGCATCCTGACGCCGGATTTCACCCGTCGATATCATGGCCGCATGCTGAATATCCACCCTTCCCTGCTGCCTAAATATCAGGGCCTGCACACCCATCAGCGTGCTCTGGATGCTGGTGATAGCGAACATGGCGTAACCGTTCACTTCGTAACCGAAGAGCTGGATGGTGGTCCAACCGCTATTCAGGCGGTTGTGCCTGTGTATGATGGTGATGATGCAGCAACACTGCAGAAACGCGTGCAGATCCAGGAACACGTCATTTACCCAATTGCCGTTAAGTGGTTTGTTGAAGGTCGCCTTAACATGCACGGCAACGAAGCGCGCCTTGATGGCACACCTCTGCCTGAGCATGGCCTGCAGCTGAAAAGCTGAGCCTCTGCCGGACCTCTGCTAAAAATCCCGCCCGATGCGGCGGGATCTTTTCATAGCCATTCGTGTCTTCATCTGTATACTCGCCTCAACACCATCAGGTTTTTGGACATGCGATTCACAGGGATGAACCCCAGCGCCTATCTGATAAAGATTGTACTGGCAGCCTTTACGTGTCTGTCCGTCATTGCGCATGCTTCTGCAACGGATGAATTACTTGCGCCTTTCAAAGCCAGCTACGTTACGGAATGGAGCCTGGGCTGGTTCACCCTGGACATTGAAGCCACCCGCACCCTGCAGAAAACACCAGACGGAAACTGGCTGCTAACCTTCGAGGCTGAAACCAGCGCCGCCAGCCTGAAGGAAACTTCAGAGTTCTCCTTAATCGAACGACAGATTCGTCCACAGGAATATCAGTACCACGCTTCGGGCTTATTCAACGAGCCTGACCGTGCATTGCTGTTCTCCCACCCGTTAAAACTGGTTAAAGACCTGGATAACAAACAGACGTACACCAACGCCTGGGAAACCGAAATCCAGGACAACCTGAGCTATATGCTGCAGGCGAGTATCGATCTGGCACAAGGTGATACGACACTGACATATGAAGTGTTCGAGAAGAACCGCAGCAAACCTTTCAGGTTTGAAGTGATTGGTGAAGAAACCATCGACACCAGTATCGGTAAACTGAAGGCGGTAAAGGTTAAACAGATTCGCAAGAATAACCGGCGAGAACTGTACGCCTGGTTCGCCAAAGATCATCATTACCAGCTGGTCCGCCTCATCGATAAAAAGGATGGGCGCAAACGCTACCAGATTGATATCAGCGCGCTCAGCGACTGAGCCGCCGATTTCAATTCCCCCCCTGCTCCGGTAAACTCTGCGCCAGATTTTTACTCATTGAAGGAAGCCACTATGCGCCTCAGCGACGGTGATATTGAACAACGCATTGCCGATGGCAGTATTGTGATTGAGCCACAACCTGCTGACGACGCCATCGCCGGCATCAGCGTTGACCTCCGTCTGGATCATCGCTTCCGCGTATTCAACAACAATTCCGTAACGCACCTGGACCTGTCCGGCGAACGCGCGCAACTGGAACGCGATATTAATCGCATCATGAGTAAAGAAATCGAAATCGAAGAAGGCGAAGCCCTGTACATCCACCCCGGCGAGCTGATTCTTGGTGCCACCATGGAATCCGTGACCGTTCCCGACGACCTTGTTGGCTGGCTGGATGGCCGTAGTTCACTTGCCCGCCTTGGCCTTATGGTTCACGTAACCGCCGGCCGTATCGATCCGGGCTGGCAGGGGCAGATCGTGCTGGAGTTCTATAACAACGGTAAACTGCCACTGGCGCTGCGTCCGGGGATGGTGATCTGCGCCATGTCGTTTGAGATGCTTTCAAGCCCGGCACTGCGCCCTTATAACAAACGCGAAAATGCCAAATACCGCGACCAGAAAGGCGCCACCTTCAGCCGCATAGCGAAGGACTGATTCTCAGGCAACACGCATAAAAAAGCCCGGTAAATTCCGGGCTTTTTTATGCTGTTCAGCTGCGGTTATTATTTCTGCTGGAAATCATCGCCGCACGCATCAGTGCCAGCATCACACCCAGCATGCCACCAAGAATAATTCCCAGCGCCAGATGCAGCCCCATTTTCCGCCCCATCTGAAAGCTTCCACCACGCACTACCGGCGCAGCATCTGCCACAAACAATTGCCCACCACTTTGCAATGTCTGCTCGCGATAAGCTCCGATAAAATTATCGAGCTGCTGCTGAATCGTGTTCAGACTGGTCTCAACTCCTTCCAAAGCAGCCTTTAAAATTGACTGTGAATCCAGGTTGCCATAGGTCTTGTCATCGGATCCCGCCAGAATCGCAATCTCTTTCTCAAGTTCCAGCAACTCTTCGGTCGCAGCTGTACGGCGCTTGAACAAATCCTGACGCATCTCTACACCACCCAGTTTATTACCCAACACCAGCAGAGAGTCTAAAAATGACTGGTCAAACTGCGCCCCGGAAGATTCATTACTGCCAGCGGTTTTATTCAGGACCTGAGTGCTGGTGCTCGACAGCTGATTCAGTGCGGAATCGTAGGAAGCAACTAACTTCGTTAATCGCTCATGCTCCAGACGCAACAAACGCTGACGGGAAAACAGACGTACCATGATTGCCGGATCTTTCGCAGCCAGTTCAGAAGAATTTGAATAGGCAAACTCACGCAAAGGGCCGATATCACTACCCTCCAGCATCACCAACTGGCGGCGTATATCATTCAGAGTCCGCCCATCGACAACCATGCTGCCGGAACCAGGCATTTTGGACAACTTACCTACCGCAGAACGCAGTGCTTCCAGATAGGTGGTGGCACCATCGTAGACGTCGATCAGATTCATGCCTTCAGCCGCACTGAAAGCAACCAAAGGCCGGTCAATGTCGACATTCGTTAAGCCACGCTCAATCGACAGCTGTGCCCAGGTATCCACAGCATCAGTCAGTACCTCTGCACCTTGCGCCGCAGTCAGCCCAGCCTTCTGAAGATTCAGACTAAGGGTAAGAAAGCCATGGGATTTATCGTGCAGTTCAGTCAAAGCCGTATCGGCAGCAGCTCGTATTTCCTGCGGTGTTTTGGCGTTAGCCAATAACGCATTCAGCTTGTCTTCACTCTCCTGGTAAAGGGAGTTAGAGTAGGAAACATTCAGCGCATTCACCAATGTGTCAGCCGATACTCCAATCTTGCCCTGTGCGACAAGCGCATTAATCACCGCCGGGGCGATAACATCACGGGGGCTGAATACCGTTCCGTTCGGGTATTTACCGCCACTCAAAAAAGTCAGTGCAATGGGGTATTCAACCTGCTGCGATACAGAAAAAGACGCCTTGGAAAAATGGAATGCCACAACAGCCAATCCCACAAATAAGGCAACTCCGATCACCAGTCCCCGCTGACGCCAGATATTACGGAACAGGTCCGTCAAATTAATTTCATCGTCCGGGCCGACGACAGGGGTCGAAACCGCAGAATTAGCGGGGTATTGCTGGTTCATACGAGCTCCATTGCACTAAAGCGAAATCTGATCGCCAAGAATACCTTAAATTTATGACAGATAAAGCATCTCCTAGGTTGTTAATCGCCCTGCAATCAGCCTTCTCACTGTTGACGCTAAAAATTAAAAGCCAACAAAATCAAACAGATGCTTGACAGAGAAAATCTGCATCAGCATAATGCGCATCACTTGCTTAGATGTTCCCCGATAGCTCAGTCGGTAGAGCAGCGGACTGTTAATCCGTTGGTCGCTGGTTCAAGTCCAGCTCGGGGAGCCACTTCTTCCTTTTCCCTTGCTTTATTCATCTCAGGACGAGAAATCTACTATACTTTCTTCCGTTCTGGTTGAAGTTATTAGTTAGACAGGAGTCCTCCGGCGAATGATCAATATCCTTCTGAATGCATCACGTCCGCTGAAGAGATTCATATCTGTTGTATACGACCTGGTAGCTATTCCAGCAGCCGTTTATATGGCAATGGCTCTGCGTCACGGGACATTTACCCCCCCGATTGAAACAAATGTATACATCGCAACGATGGCCACCGCGGTTATAACTATTGGTGTATTCATAAAGCTAGGCCTGTATCGCGCCGTCGTACGCTTTATGACGAGCAAAGCTTTCACCACCTTAGCTATTGGAATTGCAATATCCGCGACAACACTCGCGACCATGTCATTTCTCGTTCCGGCCGCCATCCCACGTTCCAGTGTCATTATCTACTTCTTCACCGCTTTTGCGCTGCTAGGTACCCCGAGACTCTTTATCCGCAGCATTGTATCCCAGCTGGGTAAAATAGCGGCTGAGCCAGTCATTATATATGGTGCAGGCCAGCAGGGGATTGCACTAGCACAGGCTTTGGCGAGCAGCACGTCATTCCGCCCATGTGCATTTGTTGACGACTCTCCCCAGAAACAAAAAACAAGCATTCAGGGACTTAAAGTTTTACCCGCTAATAGCATCGACGAGATCTGCAAATCAATTGATGTAAAAAAAGTCCTGTTGGCGCTTGGCAGGACAGGAACCAGCCAAAGAAAACGGTTAATTGAAGCCCTTGCAGACAAAAATCTTGAAATACTTACGGCTCCCTCTGTAACTGACATTATCAGTGGCAAAGCAAGAATTGAAGAAGTGCGTGAAGTAGAGATCGAAGATTTACTTGGACGCGAGTGTGTAAACCCAGATACAGGTCTTCTTGAAAGTAACATTAAAGACAAAGTCGTAGCAGTTACCGGTGCCGGTGGCTCAATCGGTTCTGAGCTTTGCCGCCAGGTACTGGCGCAGAAGCCAGCCAAGCTAATCCTGTTAGAACTGAATGAATACAGCCTCTACTCTATTGAGCAAGAACTGAATGAATTGAATACAATTCAAGATACTGGTATCCCGATTATTTCAATCTTAGGCTCGGTACAGAAACAGAACAGACTGGAAACAATTTTCCGCACATTTAAGGTACAAACTGTATATCACGCCGCTGCGTATAAGCATGTACCAATGGTAGAGCACAATGTTGTCGAAGGCGTGCGCAACAATGTATTCGGCACCTGGTACTGTGCAGAGGCTGCGATCGCCGCCGGTGTCGAACGCTTTGTATTAATTTCTACCGATAAAGCCGTACGCCCGACCAATGTAATGGGCGCATCTAAACGCATGGCCGAATTGATTTTACAGGCACTGGCTGAACGCCAGCGCGATACCCTGTTCTGCATGGTACGTTTTGGCAATGTGCTGGGCTCATCCGGCTCGGTTGTGCCCTTATTCCGCAGACAGATTAAAGAAGGCGGCCCCATTACGGTTACGCACCCGGATATTATCCGTTACTTTATGACCATTCCTGAGGCCTCGCAGCTGGTCATTCAGGCTGGCGCCATGGGTAAAGGTGGCGACGTATTTGTACTGGATATGGGAGAGCCGGTAAAAATTACCAGCCTGGCGAAGAAAATGATCCGGCTATCAGGTTTAACAGAAAAAACCGAGCAGAATCCGCATGGTGATATTGAACTGCAATTTACCGGTTTGCGCCCCGGCGAAAAGCTCTACGAAGAGCTGCTGATTGGCGACAATGTAGAAGGCACTGATCACCCACGTATTATGACTGCAAATGAAGTGCACTTGTCCTGGCCTGAAACCCACAATTTACTGAACAGACTGGATAAAGCCTGTCATGAATTCCGCGTAGAAGACGTGATTAACCTATTACTCGAAGCTCCGGCTGCCTACAGTAAGCAGGGAGAATCACCGGACTGGGTGTTAAATGCATCTTTAAATGCATCAAAAACACTTAAATAAGCTTCTCGTTCCTACGCTCCGCGTGGGAATGCAACTCCTACGCTCCATGTATGAATGCACTGTACAAGCAAGGGCTACCACGCAGAGCGTGGGAGCCAGATGTACGCAGAGCGTGGAAGCCAGATGATTTTAAAAAGCGAAGCTCCTGTCAGAGCACCGCGCTCAGCAAACTCTGCGCCTCATTAATCAACTGTCCTAAGTGCTCTTCACCGACAAAACTTTCTGCATAAATTTTATAAATATCTTCCGTCCCGCTCGGACGTGCCGCAAACCAACCCTGCTCTGTACACACCTTAATTCCGCCAATAGCTGCCCCGTTACCTGGCGCACGGGTATGTACCGCGGTAATGTCAGAACCGGCAAGCTGTGAAGCCTGAATGCGGTCGGCGGTCAGCTGTTTAAAAGCCGCTTTCTGTGCCGGGGTTGCTGGCGCATCGATGCGACGATAAACAGGATTACCATGCTGCTGCACCAGCCTGGCGTAATATTCCGATGGTTTCAGACCCGTTACCGCCATAATTTCTGCGGCCAGCAGGCACAATACAATGCCGTCTTTATCGGTAGACCATGGTTTGCCATTCAGGGTTAAAAAGCTGGCACCAGCGCTCTCTTCTCCACCGAATGCCAGCTCAGCATTAAACAGCCCTGGTACAAACCATTTAAACCCGACCGGCACCTCGTACAATTCACGGTTATTCGCCTGTACCACGCGGTCCATCATGGAGCTGGTAACCAGGGTCTTACCCACTTTCAGAGTGGCTGACCAATGTGGACGATGGGTTAATAAATAATCAACACACACACAGGAAATGATTCGGATTCATTAAGCCTGCAGAATCGACAATACCATGACGATCGGCATCGGGGTCGTTACCAAAGGCAATATCAAATTGATCTCTGACCTTAAGCAAATTCGCCATCGCAGCGGTACTGGAACAATCCATACGGATACGGCCATCGTGATCCGGCGGCATAAAAGCAAATGCCGGATCAACCTGCTGATTAACCACGCTGATATTCATACCGGCTTCAGCGCCCAGCGCCTGCCACACCGGCAGCGCAGTACCGCCCATAGGATCAGCACCCAGTTTCAGCCCGCTGTTACGGATAGCCTGCAAATCAACAACCTGACCCAGCTGGGCAATATACTCAGCAACAAAGTCGTATTCCTGCGCCTGCGTGCTGGCCGTACTGATATCCAGGCGCTTCACATCCGTGCAGCCATTATGCAGATATTCGTTAGCACGCTGTTCAATCCAGCCGGTAACGTCACTATCGGCAGGGCCGCCATCCGGGGTGTTGTACTTAATACCACCGTCTTCCGGCGGATTATGCGAAGGCGTAATAATCAGACCGTCGGCCTGCCCTGCCGGCTCAGACGCGTTAAAACTGAGAATGGCACGGCTGACCAGCGGCGTTGCCGTAACCTCTCCACCCGCGGCAATACGCACATCAATATTGTTAGCAGCCAGCACCTGCAAAGCGGTTTCCCAGGCAGGCTGTGACAAAGCATGAGTATCCTGGCCGAGAAACAGTGGCCCGCCAATATTGGCCTGAGCGCGGTAATCGGCCACAGCCTGAGCAATACTCAGAATATGCCACTCGTTAAAGGTACTTTTTAATGCAGAGCCACGGTGCCCGGATGTGCCAAAAGCAACACGCTGTGCCGCGACAGAGGCGTCTGGTTTAATCGCATAAAAAGCATCCGGTAAATTCTGAATCACACACGCATCCTCATTTTTGGTGTTCTGATAATGGCCCCATAATAGCATGAGTGGCTCCTGTAACACGGAGCTCCGGGAGTGACATATCTTTCGCGATGAAACCGTAAGAGCGGAATGTCTGCCGTGATACATCGTTTTGTTTTCGCGATGAAACCGTAAGAGCGGAATTTCTGCCGTGATACATCGTTTTGTTTTCGCGATGAAACCGTAAGAGCGGAATTTCTGCCGTGATACATCGTTTTGTGTAGGAGCGGCCCATGGCCGCGATGCCCGCCAACGGCGGGCCGATAAACATCAACGCAGCATAGCGACTTTAAAAAACCGATTCGCGGCCATGGGCCGCTCCTAGCCAATCACCACATCGGTATCCGGTAACATCTCCCGGTAGAGCTGCCGCAGCTCACGCTTCGCCTCATCATCACCATGCACAATACGGATATGCTGCGGCTTATGGCGCATACGTTTGACAAAATTAAGCAGGTCGCGCTGATCGGCATGGGCACTGTATCCACCAAGCGTATACACACCCGCTTTAATATCTACCCGCTGACCATCCAGCACCACGTAACCAGGTGATTTACCCTCGCGGAAACGCGGGCCATATTGCTGAATATCACGCCCCGCTGTACCACGCGCCTGATAACCAACAAATATCACATCGGTACGCTCATCCGGCAGCAGGGCTTTTAAATAATTCTGAATACGACCACCGCTGCACATTCCACTGGCGGCAATTACAACAGCCGCACGGCCGGTCTTTTTAAGATAAGCAACGGTATTCAGATGATCAGCATGGCGGTTAACAGTAAGCAACTGCTCAAAATCCAGCGGATGCCGCCCTGCCCTTACCTTATTGCGCGCCTCAGCATCCCACAGATGCTTTAATGCGCGATAACTGGCGGTAAATTCAGCAGCCAGCGGCGAATCGACAATAATATCCAGATGCTCCCACACATTGTCAGAGCCACTGTTACGGGTATTGGCCGCACCAACCCGGTGAATAATCTCCTCAAGCTCGTACAACAACTCCTGCGTACGGCCAATCGAAAATGCCGGAATTAATACCGTCCCGCCATTCTTCAGACACTTTTCAATAACCTGCTGCAACTGTGCGCGGCGCTGGCGGCGCGATTCATGCACCCTGTCACCATAGGTGCTTTCAATAACCAGGGTATCGGCACGATACGGGGCTTTTGGTGCTGGTAATAACGGCGAGTACGGAGCACCCAAATCACCGGAAAATACGATTTTATGGGACTTTTTCCGACCATGCTTTTCTGCCGAAGAGGCGGCCGCCAGATCAAACTCCACATAGGCAGAACCCAGAATATGCCCTGCACAATGAAACTTTGCCTTTAAACCAGCGATACCCGCAATATCAAACCACTGTTTATAAGGCACCAGCACCAACAGCGACTGCAACTTCTGCAACACCGAGCGGATTAACCGCTCATCACGACTGACGCCTACTTTAATAGCATCTTCAATTACCAGAGGCAGTAACTGTGCCGTTGCCTCACTGGCATACACCGGGCCGTTAAATCCCGCCGCCAATAAATAAGGGATACGCCCAACATGATCAATATGGCAGTGGGTAACCACTAAAGCCTGAATACCTGCCAGCGGAAAATCGATTTGCTTGCGGTTAAAATCTTCGTTTCCGCTTTCCCGGTCAATGGACTCCGCCCCCTGAAACAAACCGCAATCAACCAACAACGACAGCCCGCTCGCCAGTTTCAGCTGATGACAGGAACCGGTTACACCATTAACCGCGCCATGATGAAGTATTTCAAACATAAAAATCCTTTTAAATGCTGCAATAACCACATCAGTATGCTGACATTCCCCTGAACCCAAACCTATCAGGCATGTTTCGGATGCGCTGCAAACGTTACGGGATTATTACTGTAGGAGTGGCCCATGGCCGCGATGCCCACCAATGAACGCTGCATAAGCGGATTTAACAACCCGATTCGCGGCCATGGGCCGCTCCTACACACCGAGCACGCAGAACGTCAAACCCTCAACGCCTTAACCTGTTGCGGTTATCCCGACTGCTTTTTATCAGCACATCCCCTGATTTAATGTCCTTTGCCGGGCCAAGCTTTGTCAGGCGGTCATAAAGCACAACATTAACCGTTGCTGCCAGATTCATACACCCCACCGTAGGGATATAAACCACCTCATCGGCAGCACTGACAATATCCTGCGGAATACTGCCATCTTCAGGGCCGAGCACATAAAGCGCATGCTCAGGATGCTCAAACTCCGGCAGCGGCGTTGCACCGACAACCAGCTCAACACAAATCAGGCGGGTATCATCTGGCAATTGCTCTTTAACCAGAAGCAGACTCCCGACATGAGACATCTGCGCTTTTTCTGCCACGTTACGCGTATCGGTACTGTGTTTTACGGCACGGTCATAACGGCTGCCGGTGTAAAAGATGCCATCAGCCTGATAGCACCCCAGCGCCCGTAAAACCGAACCGACGTTACCGGCATCTTTGGGGTTTTCTAAACCAAGATAAACCATAAACTCTTTGTGAAATTTAGAATTAGAAGTGCTGAGAATAAAAACCAGTCATGCAAATCTCAAAATACCTAAAATTAACGAGTGATAATCTTTTTAAGAGTCAGAAAAATCAATTTAAGATCAAGACACAGACTCTTCGAATCAACATATTCTAAATAGTAAGATTGCTTTATCGGCAAAATGATATCGATATATGCCTGCCTTGAATCATTATATTTCGCGAGGATTTCGTTTTCATCGACCATTTCAATAGAAGCTTTGTCTGTGATACCAGGCCTGACAGACAACACCTTCTCCCGAACATCAATGGGATAACAGTCAATAAACTCCTGAACTTCCGGACGCGGCCCGACCAGACTCATTCGCCCCAGTAGAACGTCGATCAACTGTGGCAGTTCATCAATTTTTGCCTTACGCAGAAAATGCCCCGAACGAGTAATGCGCGAGTCTGCTCCCACCGTCAAACGGCCTGATTTTTCGGCATCCGCACGCATGGTACGAAATTTATGGATTTTGAATGGCACGCCAAAACGACCGACTCGATTCTGCCTGAAAAAAACAGGGCCAGCTGAATCCAACTTAATCCATATTGCAATCAGGGCAAAAAAAGGGGCAAGAATCAGCAACCCGAAAAAAGATGCCAGCACATCTAAAAGCCGCTTAATCACAACCAAGCACCTTCTTGACTGCACGAACAACACGCTGCTGGTCTGAACACGTCATCTTAGTGTACAAGGGCAAAGAAACTTCCGTCTCATAAGCGGCATGCGCATTTGGGAACACTTCAGGAGTAAGAGAGTAAGTGTCACGCCAGTACGGCTGTAAATGCAGAGGAATAAAATGCACCGAACAACCGATGCCTTCATCAGCCATTTTCTGTATAAACTCATCCCGCGCAATACCTGCTTCAGGCTTAAGACGGATGGGATACAAGTGCCATGCATGTTCAGAACCAGTACCAGGTAATGCAGGTAGCACCAAAGGCAACCCTGATAACTCTTGGTTATAGAACCCTGCCATGTCATTACGCTTCAGCTGAAATGCTGGCAATCGCTTTAACTGATGTATGCCAATGGCAGCTGCAATATCGGGCATATTGTACTTAAAGCCCGGTGCAACAATCTCATAAAACCAAGCCGGCTTAGTAGATGTATAACGATCAAAGGCATCCCGGCTTATGCCATGCAAGCGCATAATTCGACAACGCTTGGCAAGCTCTGCGTCACGGGTTACCACCATACCACCCTCACCAGTAGTCATGGTTTTGTTGGCATAAAAGCTGAACACCGTGAAGTCAGAATCCAAAGTGCCAATCAGCTTGCCATTGTAATGGGTAGGCAATGCATGAGCTGCATCTTCAACAATACGAATACCATGCGCTTTGGCAACTTTAATAATGGCATCCATATCACATGCCAGCCCGGCAAAATGAACTGGCATCACCACCTTGGTTTTATCGGTAATGGCCGCAGCAAAGGATTCCGCAGACATATTGAAGGTTGCTGAATCAACATCAACAAAAACAGGCGTAGCACCTAAATAGCGCACCACTTCTGCAGTAGCAGTAAAGGTGTAATCAGGAACAATGACCTCATCCCCCGGGCCAACCCCTAACGCTTCCAGTGCCAGGTGCAACCCAGAAGTAGCGGAGTTTACAGAGATGGACTGTAGTGAAGCATCACCTAAAAACTCACTAAACTGTTCTTCAAATTTTTTTGCCTTTGGGCCAGTAGTAACCCAGCCAGAACGCAAGGAATCAACAACCTCAGCAATTTCCTCTTCACCAATCTCTGGCAAAGCAAATGGTAGAAACTTTACATCACTCATTAGAGGCACCATTAAAAATCTTTATAAGCCGTAGCATATTACGACCATCGGCTTGTACAAATTCAGACTCAATCTTGTAGCCGCTCTTAATATAAAAAGCGACTACATTGTCATTTCCAAGTTTATCGGTAGTTAAATATAGCGAGCTCGCTCCCCTGCTATGAACCACTTCTTCAAAATCAGCTAACAGCTTCTTACCCAAAGACTTACCCACCATTTCAGGTTCAACACCAATACTACTTAAAAGAGCAGCCTGCGATAATGTTGATGGCACCTCACCTTTATAAAAGACAGCATACCAAAGCTTTTTCAATACCAAGATAGGGTTTTTTAATAACCCCGGGATTGAACGAATAAGGAAAACGAATCCTTTTTCTTTCTTTAACCCTTGAAAAAAACTATCAGGATCAATAGCCCCACCAGCAAAGCCAACTACTCGCCCATCCTCGTTGCAAAGAACTCTTAAGACACCACCACGCCGAAAGGCAAAAGCATCATATAATTGATGAAGAAAATTTGGGCCTAATTTAGTCAAAAAAAAACTATCAAAGGCTCTCTGATGAACAGCTACAATTTGTGGCAAATCATTTTCAGTGGCATCACGAATTGTCATGAGATACGTCCTTCAAAACATCATCGAGTTTTTGGTAATTTACTCGCGAAGAAAAATTCTGCTCATAGAAATCACGAGCTGACTGCCCCATTTGTTCCCAATCAGACTTCCTGGCTAACAACAATCCCAAGGCTTTCTGAATGGATTCAACAGACTGTGGCTCAGCCGTTACCCCTGCACCAGCCTGCATCACCAAGTCATTAACTTCACCTCCAACGGCCATAAGTATCGGCTTCCCTACCGCCATGGAGGACTGTGTTTTTGATGGGATTGTAATTTTAAATAAAGGATCACTACGAAGATGTACTGCCAGTATGTCTGCACCGATTAAAACATCAAAAATATCAGAAGATGACACATAGCCTTTAAAAATAACATTTCCGTAATGTTTAGATTTTACCAGTGTTTCCAGTTCTTCCTTCTCCACCCCATTCCCATAGAGTTCCAATACAACAGTGGGATCCGGAAAGGTACCAACAGCATCAACAAGAGATGCAAGTGATTGAGCAGCACCGATATTGCCAGCATAAACAACCCGAGCTTTCGTTTTTTGATCTGCCACCTTATTATTCTGACCGTCGAGCGCTTCACTAATGTGCAATTCTTCCGGACACCAGTTATACACAGTCCGTATCTTACTTTCAGGCACTCCCCGCTCAACTAAAGCTGTTTTAAAGCCTTGAGACAGCACGACAATGGCGCTAGCTTGCATGTATACAATCCGACACCAACGATCTATTAACCGGACAACCAACCCTGCCTTATTTAAGCCGGTAGCTACCAGTGCATCGGGCCACAAATCCTGAACATCGGTTACAAAATGAACGCCTTTCAGTTTTTTTAAAATTATTCCAATCAAGCCAGTAGTTGCCTGAGGATGATACGCGTAAACAACGTCTGGTTTTTTACTAAACAACGCGTAACACAGTGCCAGAATAGTATAGCTAAGGTAGGTGGCCGCACGTGACAGCTTGGATTTGGAGTGTGAAATATGACTCCAAAGCCTTACCACCTTAACGCCATCGATAACTTCAACTTGTTTCAGTTTGCGCTTATAGCCAGGAAAAACACGCCCAGTAGGATAATTTGGGAACGTTGTTATTACTTCAACTTCATGCCCCTGTTCTACCCAGTGCTTCATTAACCCCAATCCTTTAATTGAATACTCTGGGTCAAACAACTGGCTGATAAAGAGAATTCGCATCAGTACTGCTTCCACACCGTCCGCATCACATAATCACGGTAGCTGTGAATAATGCGCACCACTTTGTCAGCCACATTCGGCATGCTGTAGTCAGCCACTAACCGTAAATCACGCTGCTCGCCACGGGCTTGGGTTTCCAGAATGGCCAGGCCTTGCATTACACGCTCCACTTCCAGGCCGGCCATCATAGCAGCCGCTTCTTCCATACCTTCCGGGCGCTCATGTGCTTCACGGATATTCAGGGCCGGGAAGTTAAGAATGGATGATTCTTCGTTAATGGTGCCGCTATCCGACAATACCGCTTTCGCGCTTAACTGCAGCTTGTTGTAGTCTTTAAAGCCCAGCGGTTTCAGCAGTTGCACGTTCGGGTGGAAGGTAACACCCATAGCATCGACGCGCTTTTGGGTGCGCGGGTGGGTAGAAACAATCACCGGCAAGTTGTAATACGCCGCAACAGTGTTCAGCACATCCACCAGTTTCAAAAAGTTTTTGTCGGAATCGACGTTTTCTTCACGGTGTGCACTCACCACAAAGAACTGGCCTTCTTTCAGGTTCAGCCGTTCCAGCACAGTAGAGGCTTCAATCCCTTCACGGTAGTAATTCAGCACTTCAAACATCGGGCTGCCTGTTTTAATAATGCGATCCGGCGGTAACCCTTCCGCCACCAGATAATCCCGCGCAATGGTGCTGTAACTCATGTTGATATCGGCGGTATGGTCAACAATACGGCGGTTGATCTCTTCCGGCACACGCATATCAAAACAACGGTTACCGGCTTCCATGTGGAAGGTCGGAATCTTACGGCGCTTGGCTGGCAATACGGCCATACAGCTGTTGGTATCGCCCAACACCAGTACCGCTTCGGGTTTAACTTCGGCCAGAACTTGGTCAACCTTAATAATTACATTACCAATCGTTTCTGCACCGGTGCTGCCGGCAGCACTTAAAAAGTGATCTGGCTTACGAATGCCTAAATCCTGAAAGAAAATTTCATTCAGTTCGTAATCGTAGTTCTGGCCGGTATGTACCAGAATGTGTTCGCAGTGCTCATCCAGCTTGGCCATTACGCGCGACAAACGGATAATTTCCGGGCGGGTTCCCACCACGGTCATCACTTTTAATTTTTTAACAACGGTTGTCATAACAAAGTACCCAACTATTTATTAGCCACAGGCGTTTTACTCAGCCACAGGCGTTTCACTTATCCACAGGCGTTAACGGGCAAGCGTAGGTGTCCGGCTTTTCCCGATCAAAAATTTCATTCGCCCACAGCATAACAATCATTTCATCATCACCAATATTGGTAATGTCGTGTGTCCAGCCCGGCATGGTTTCCACAATTTCCGGCTTTTCACCAGTGGTTTCCAGCTCGTAAAACTCACCGGTGTGCATATGGCGGAACTTAAAGCTGGCCTTGCCTTTAATCACCAAAAACTTCTCGGTTTTGGTGTGGTGGTAATGCCCGCCACGGGTAATACCGGGGTGCGCTGTGAAGTAAGAAAACTGACCGGCATCAGGTGTTTTCAGCATTTCTACAAATACACCACGCGGATCACCGTATTTGGGCACTTCGTAGGTAAAGCGCTCTTTCGGCACATAGCTGAGGTAGGTGGAATACAAGGCCCGAACCAACCCAGTGCCCACGCGCTCGGTAATTAAACTTTGGCGGCTATCGCGGAAGCGATATAACTGCTGCGCCAGTTCGTCCACAGTAATTTGGTACACCGGCTGTACTGTTTCAAAGGCTTCGCCCGTGCGTTTAGCATCCAGCAGCGCCAAAAAATGCTCAATCACATCATCGACGTACACCAAATTAACCACCGCCGCCGGGTCGTTAATCTGAATCGGTAAGTCATTCACAATGTTATGGCAAAAGGTTGCCACGGCAGAGTTGTAGTTCGGTTTGGCCCACTTGCCAAACACATTTGGCAAGCGGAAAACCGAAACTGGCACGCCCTTCTCGCGCAGGGCCAGTAAGGCATCTTCCGCCGCACGCTTAGACACACCATAAGGGTTATCCAACTCGGCCTGAATGGAAGAGGTATACACCACCGGGGCTTTGCAACCCGTTGCCAACATGGCATCGGCCAACTGCTGGCTTAAGCCCGCATTCCCGGTGGTAAACTCTGTCGGATCTTGCGGGCGGTTAATACCGGCCAGGTGAAATACAAACTGCACACCATCCAACATGGCCGGCAATTCTGCCGCTGAATGTTCGCGGGTAAAACACACAACCTCAATGTCTTTACGTTCCGCCAGGTGCACCAACAGGTTTTTACCAATAAAGCCGTTGGCGCCGGTTACCAATACGCGCATGGCTTACTCCTCGGGGTTTACGTAACGGCCATCACGCAGCTCACGAATGAACTCCAGCTTTAACAACAGTTGCTGCATACCTGCCACATCCAAACGCTGGGTATTATGCGAATTGTAATCTTCAGTGTGAGAAATTTTCTCTTCGCCCTGCTCCACAAACTTGCCATAGTTCAGATCGCGCAGGTCTGGCGGGACGCGGTAGTACCCCCCCAGGTCTTCAGCGCATACCATTTCTTCCCGGCTTAACAGGGCTTCATACAGCTTTTCGCCGTGACGGGTGCCGATTACATTAATGGGGTAACCGGGCTTGCCGAGCAGATCTGACAAAGCCTGTGCCAGCACTTCTACCGTCGCTGCCGGAGCTTTTTGCACAAACATATCGCCGTTATTACCGTGCTCGAAGGCGTACAACACCAGGTCTACAGCATCGGCCAACGTCATCATAAAGCGGGTCATATTCGGGTCGGTAATGGTCAAGGGCTTATTAGCACGCATCTGGTCCACAAACAGCGGAATCACCGAACCACGGGACGCCATCACGTTACCGTAGCGTGTACCACAAATAACAGTTTTGGTGGAATCTACGTTACGCGATTTAGCGACCATTACTTTTTCCATCATCGCCTTTGAAATACCCATGGCGTTAATGGGGTAAACCGCTTTATCGGTGCTTAAACACACAACGCGCTTCACTTCATTCTGAATGGCGGCTTCCAATACGTTTTCAGTACCCAGTACGTTAGTTTTCACCGCTTCCATTGGATGAAACTCACAGGATGGCACCTGCTTTAATGCCGCTGCATGAAAAATGTAATCCACACCACGGGTCGCATTCAGCACTGCCTGATAATCTCGCACATCGCCGATGTAGAACTTCAGTTTCGGGTTCGCGTACTTTCTACGCATATCATCCTGTTTCTTTTCATCGCGACTGAAGATACGAATTTCGGCAATATCGGTATCCAGAAAGCCTTTAAGAACGGCATTGCCAAATGAACCGGTGCCCCCGGTTATCATCAATTTTTGCTTTACAAACATAATCAATCCTGATATTTAATTGATATACTTTTTTATCAATTCAACTTCATGCTGCGAACGCTCTGACCACTCCATCGTCAACCTCTGCGAAGTGTTTCTTGCACCTTCGCGAACATGGGAAAATAAACTCGGTCTTTTATATATCGATTCGATTAAGCATGCACACTCCTCATCATCATTTACTAAAAAACCATTTTCACCATTAGATATATAGTGCCTAACATCATCCTCATCCTTAGTTATAATCAGGGCACCAGAAGTCATCATCTCGTGAAATACCGAGGTAACGTTACATACATCATAGAGGCTCAAGGACGCCAGAGCATACTTGTTATAAAGATATATATCTTCCTTACTTACAGAGCCAAGAAAAATACACTGATCCAAAACACCCATGTCTTTTGCCAAATCGACCACTTCATTATAATAGTCAATACCCAGGGTATCAAAAGGCCCTGCGAATACAGCTTTAATAGTGACATCTACTTTTTTAAGAAAACTTAATATATTTAAAACGCGATCCTGCCGTTTCCAAGCATCAAACCTTGCACAATAGAAAATAAATTGCTCTTTTGGCAAAAAATTATTTATAAAAAAATTTTCGTATTCCTTTTCGATGAAAATTCTAGAAACACCATTTTTCCAATAATAAAAATCATAAGGCTCATCTCCCTTTGGAAATATAGTATTCTTTAACTTGTCTGCACCCGAGCCATCATCCGTTACCAATAAAAACTCTTTCTTTGTAACAAAACTTAAATATTCGACCAAATGCTTTAATTTTGTTTTAAGCACACCGTTTCTTTTCACCTTATCCCAAAGAAAGGTACCGTAAAGTCGTTGCCCCAAAGGAACCCCAAAACTTCTTACAATATCATTAGCAACAGAAGGTGAAGAACCGTGAACATAAACAAAGTCGTAATCATTTTCCTCAAGCAGCCTAGCCACTAGTCTTCTAAATCGGAAAATAGAAAAAATCTTTTTAGGTAACGATAAATTATATTTAAACTGATGCATGAAGGTAATTTTTTTAACCCAATCAGACTGAATATTATAATCTCGCGGCTGATCAGTATAAATAATAACCATATCAACGAAAACACCTGATTCGACCAAAGCTTTCAAAGGGTACGTAAAAGAAGGCAGGCCCGTAACATTCTGAGCGCCTTCGTAAATAAATTTATCAAATCCAAACCAAGCTGGAGTCAGATACAAAACTCTCATTAAAAATACTCGTATTAAAGAATGTAATATCAAGGGCAGCGCTAAGCGTTATACCCCATTTTCATGGACGATTTAATAAAGCACTAAATCTCTGGAACTGTGGTGCCAGTCTACTTCTCATGCTCGGGTTATGGAAACGTTCGTCGTAGCCAAAAATACCCGATCTTGCTTCATCTTGAGTGCGGTGATCTTTGGGGTTGCTCCGTTCTCGTTTAATAACGCCCAAAAATCCTTCACAAGCCGCATTGTCAGAACAATAGCCAACAGCACTCATACTGCTTATCAGGTCATGCTGCTTCGGTAATCGCTGATAGTCGCCACTGAAAAACTGTGAACCACGATCTGAATGCCGGATTGATACACCGCCGTTCTGCTTTTGTCAGACGGCCATCTCAACGGTTCTCATATCCACTTTCCGGTCCTACCGGTGATGAATCGCTCATCCTACAACCAATTTGCTGTACAGATCCAGCAGCACGCACAGATACAATTTGCCTTGCTGAGTTTTGACTTCCGTAATGTCAGTAACCCGTTTGCTGTCTGGCTCCTGTGCCCCGAGGTTCCGTTTCAGGTGATTCCGTACACCACTGCGGGGCACGGATTAACGCTTTGAGCCACGACCTTTCTTGCGCGGCAAGCCTGTAGTCCATGTTTAACCATAAACCTTGAACACGGTTCAAGCTCAGCCTTTCATCTTCTGCCTGCAGATCTTCGTGCATACGGGTAGCAGCTGTCGGCCGCCACTGTCAGCATGAATGTCCTTTATCCAAACAGTGATACGTCCATTCTCAGCCAGGAGCCTGCTTGGCATACGTAATTCCCAGTCGCAATAATCACTGACAGATACCTTCAGGCATCAACATAAGGCGTAGGGACTAATACTCGCATTTTAGGTCTAGCCCTTGGCGAAGTACGTTGCAGCTTCCCGCAAAAAATCTCTTTTCATGGTGAGTCATGCGAGTTTGCGTTTAAGACGCGCAGCCTCTCACCCGCGAATTTCCACTGCGTTGAATGGCTTTGTCGCTGATAGCTTCTGCTTCACGCCTCCACCGGCTTAGGGGGTTTGGGGCTACACCGATTTCGAGAGCAATCTGACTACAACTGATACCCGCCTGCAGGGCCAGCTTGGCAGCCTATCTTCTGAACTCTGGATTGAATTTTCTTACTTTGGTCATGAACACTCCTCACAGGCAGATTATGCCATCTTTAGATTTGTCCTTGAAAATTGGGCAGAACACTCAAGAGTTTCTTTAGACCTAGATTCATGAGAAAGGGCAAAAAGAATAAATGACACAAAGAACATATTATGAGGCAGATCCGAAAAAAAGAAATGAATAAGTATAAAAAGAACTACTATTCGCCCAAAGGCATCAGACTTTAAAAACACACGCAAATAAAAAAACACAATAAAAGCCGTACCAACAAGACCAGCCCCTACCAACATAACTCCAAGTGAATTTGTCCAAGCAAATCCAAGCGACTGCTCATAATCATTAAACCCTCCAATACTATCTAAATAGACTGAAAAATTTCCGTACCCAACACCGAATATTTTACGCATAATATCAATATTCAAAAAAACATCGATCGGCCGGACAACTCTAACATAAACCGTGGACGATTCTCCAAACCTCAAAATTCGATCAAGCCCTGAGAAAAACCCATCAATTGAAGTAGTGAAAAACAAAAGAAACACAAAGATTGATAATAAGAGAATTTTTACAAATTTTAAATATGAAAATCTTACAAAAATATTTCTGTAAAAAAACACCAACATAAAAAAAAGAACTAGTATAAAAGCTGTGCCTGATGAGCTAAGCAGTAGCACAAAGACGAACAACAATGTCGAGAAAATAGCAAAACGTCTTGAGAAAACCAAACTTGGCTTATAAAAATTAACCACCAACAAAGCAAAACCTACGTATTGAGAAAAATGAGCCGGTTCAGAAAAAAGCCCTGAGAATCTAAAACCAAATTCACTGAATATATCTTCTTGCTCATTAATCAGACGAGAGCCGTACTGTATATTGAGGAACGAAAAATACCATGGCAATGTAATACCAAAAAAGTTATAGGAAATATATTGAGCCAAGCCATACAAACTATTAAAAATAGCCAAATAAACCAATAAACGAGCACCTAAATCACGATTGAAATTACGATACAAAACAACAACAACGAACAAATACAGCAAGAATCTAGCAGAAGTGCCAATACTCAGAAAAAGATCCAGATACCCATAAGAGTAGTAATAAATAATTGTAATGCTCAACAGATAAACATAAAAAGAAAAAACAACAGCAGAGTAGAAAAAATCAACCCTTCTATTAACCAAAAGAAAATAAGCTGAAAATAGTACTAAAAAAAACTCAGGAAAAAGAAGGAAAGGAAAAAAAATTGTATACTGCAAAAACATCGGAGCCAAAACAACAACCAATGTCATAAATTTAGCGGCAACAGTACGATCATTAAAATTTTCCACCATGGCTATGAACCACCCAAAATAGCTTTCAACCTTTTCTCAAAAATTAGATTTTCTGAATACACCCATTCAAAAAATTTTTGCCTACCAATATTATAATTCTCATAATCAAAAGCAGCAGCTTTAGCAAAAAACGAATCAAAAAAATCATCCACACTGGTAAAAACGATACCGAGATTAAATTTTTCAATAACTTCAGAAATATAGCTACCGCTATAGCATAATAATGGCTTCCCAAAATACGCAGCATTATACAGCCTATTTGAAAGACATGTTTTATTATTCAAACTATTTGGCGACATAAACATATTAATCCAGTCGGATTTCTCGTAAAAATAGTATTCATCATTTTTACTATACGCTCCCGTCAACTCAATATTAACTGTAGAAAGATCACTTGCCAAATGCTTGAGTTGCTCATTAATCAAGCCCTCACCATGAAAGCTAAATTTAATTCTTGCTTCATCTAAGTTTTTTGCGAAAACCAATAGCTCGCTTAAAATTTCAAAATCTTTTAGCGCACCAATGCATGAAATAACGTGAATATTGGAATCCATAGGCTTAGGAGATGGAATTCTGCCATCTGGCAAAATAAAATTATGATTTACTGTGTACCGTGCACTCTTTGGCAACCATGAACAGAAACCTTTCGATGAGATAACATTAAGTACAGATAGATTTAAATCCCGATATAAAAAAGGATAAATGTATCGCAGCTTATGATGATCCCTAATGTCGAGTATCACCGAATGATTCTTTAGAAAAGACCTTCCCATAAAGAAAAAAACAGGTATTCCAAATGCAACAACAATGCAATTTTTATGTTTGCCAATTTTTTTTTTAAAAAATCTAGAGAAAAGGTAATAACTTAAGAAACCTTTTCTTAGCGAGGAATTATTATCAGTAAAAGTATTGCTCTTTAACCCCTGGAGTTCACTTCTTCTATCCCAAGATATTATATCATAGTCAATATCAAGTTCTTTTAATGTATTTATATATATTTGAACATAAGGCATCTGGCTCAAACTAGCAGGGCAAACAAGATAGATTTTTCTCACAAGCATTCCTAATTTTCACTCACTACAACAGCGGGAACACCAGCTAGCACAACATCACCTTCAATAAAACTCTTAGTGACAACAGCACCTGCTGCGACTACAGTCCTCGGACCTAACACAACCCCAGGTAGAATCATGGAGTTCATACCGACCCAACAATTCTCACCTAAAACAACATCTTTACCGGGACTGTGCAAATCAAGATCAACTAAATTATGGTTCGCCGTTATTATACCCACATTAGGTGCAATATAACTTCCTTTACCAATTACTATCTTCGCATCAAAATTTTGATAATAAACACCAGGAACTTGAAATATATGAAGATCATCCGGATGAAAAATCATATTTTTATGATTTGAAACTATACAACTCGACGAAATTGGAATACCTACTGGACGATATATCCTTAGGACATTCCTTAACCATATTGACTTCAATGCCCATCCATAACCAATATAGTTTTCTGTAAAATATCGCCCCCTAAGATATTTTTCTTCAAAAAAACAACTCAGAAGAAACCTTAAAAAAGGCCGTAATATTTTCCTAAACATTCCGAACTACCTCTTCGAGAAAAAAGTTAAGCAATAAAGCAACGACAACCCAAATCGATATAATAAAAAAAGAATTGGCTATTACATCAGCAACAGCAAAAAAAGAAAGACCTGAAATCTTTAAAAAAGTGTAAAAGCATAAAAAATAAAAGATGACATTCCCAATCACCAACATTTGAACGGCATCATGCATAACAAAAACACCAATAAATGCAAGTGATAACTTCCAAAATAGACCAAAGATAGTTATATACATAAATAGCTTTTGCTTTTCCATGATATACATAATTGGCGACATAGGGGACGATATAAACTGCATCACATACCATGGCATCATAATCAACATGTAATGACCTACTTGCTCCCATTCATAACCAAGAAAGTACTTAATTATTAATGGCGCCAATATAGAAAGTCCTATTATTGGTCCTACTCCTAATCTGAGTGCAATCTTCAAAACATCGGCTGTAAATTGCGATATTTCACCATCAGCAAATTTTTTACTAGCCTGAGAATAATAAACTTGAGCTATCGAGGTACCCAGCATAGCCATGGGAGCTTGAATTAACTTCATAGCCAAGAATATAAGCCCAGCTTCAGAAACACTCATACCATATGCGATAACCAATATAGGAAATTGAACCCCTGCCGTATTAAAAAGAGATTCAATTATTGAATATCTTGGAAAACTACTATTGCGTTGAATAAGTTGCTTACTTTTTCTAACATCCAAGAAGAAAAAAACACTTTTAAGGTTCAATCTTTTTTTTAAGTAGTTAATCCCGGCACTTAGATTAAGAATAAATCCTACTATTAACCATACCGAAGATTGATACAAAAAAGCGCCCGAGACTTGGACCGCAGCACAACTTACCGCTTGGATAATCCTTGATTTAGCAATATACTGAAATCCACCCTTAAATAACGCAAACGCATTTAGTGCAACATAAACCCCACCAAAAAAAACTCCAACAGGTATAAAATAAATATACTCGAGCATATTTTCTGGCAAGACATCAAACGAGAATGCACATATCGTTAACAGAAAAACCACCATAGAAACTATGGCGGCGAGCTGTATGCATAAAAATAGGACTTCTTTTGCATCTTCTTCACTTTTCTGAACAGGTATAGCTGACTCCAACCTCAAACAAACAACAGTTAACAGCGTCGTCACAACAGAAGTATATATGGCCAATACCCCCATTTCATCAGCGCTGTACAATCTAGTCAGAAGCGGTAATGTTGCAATGCCTATTAACTGTGACATAGCTGTACCGGAAAGCAGCATAGCAATAGACTTGTGAAAAATTGAAACCTTCACAACACCACCTTCAAACTATGCCTTTTGCATCAATCAAATATGTATTTTTTTTAAAAAGTTCTACACTAGTTAAAAACTCCTTATGATCTACGAGAATTACGTTAATATCTGAATTATCAATGGAATTGATTAAGCTAACGAGATTTGCTCTCTTTTCAAACTCACTTGGCAAACTTTCCACATTAGGCTCAACAAGATTAACAATACCTTCATGCCAGTCACAAATATCAATTGCAATTTGCAAGGCTGGACTTTCACGCAAGTCATCGATATCGGGTTTAAAAGAAAGACCATAACAAGCAATCGTTACATCTTTGGCTGTTTTATCAGGATTTTCTTGAAGATATTCAGCCACAGCAAGCTTGACCTTGTTAATTACCCACTCAGGCTTACTATCGTTCACTTCTCGCGCGGTACGAATTAAACGGGCTTCACCCGGAGTTTTGCTGACGATAAACCATGGGTCTACAGCAATGCAGTGACCACCAACACCTGGCCCTGGTTGCAGAATATTGACTCGTGGATGTCGATTAGCCAGTGCAATCAGTTCCCATACATTAATATCCAGCTTGTCGCAAATAATAGAAAGCTCATTAGCAAAAGCGATGTTTACATCACGAAAGCTGTTTTCAGTGAGTTTGGCCATTTCGGCAGTACGGGCATTGGTAATTACGCATTCACCTTCTACGAATATTTTGTATAAGGCAGCTGCTTGCTCGGAGCATTTAGGAGTCATACCGCCAATAACGCGGTCGTTTTGCACCAACTCACGGAGAACATGGCCTGGCAGTACACGCTCGGGGCAATGGGCAATGCGGATGTCAGACTGTTCGCCGTGTGTTTGAGGGAACGTTAAATCCGTACGGGCTTCTGCTAACCAAGCAGACATTTGTTCGGTAGCACCCACCGGTGAAGTCGATTCTAAAATCACCAAGTCGCCTTTTTTGAGTACAGGCGCAATTGCCTTGCTGGCCGATTGAATGTAGCTAAGATCCGGTTCGTGATTGTCACCCTTAAATGGTGTTGGAACAGCGATCAAGAAGGCATCAGCGGCTTCCGGAACTGTGGTTGCGCGCAGGTAACGTTCAGTCACTGCTGCGCGCACAACGATGTCCAGATCAGGTTCTACGATGTGTATTTCGCCACGATTAATGGTGTCTACCGCTTTTTGGTTTACATCAACACCTATCACTTTTACTTTGCGTGAAGCAAAAACAGCAGCTGTAGGCAAGCCAATGTAGCCCAGACCAATAACGGATACAGTTTTGGTGTTCATAGTTAATTCTTTACTATTAAGTGGAGATTTTTTAGACAATCAGGCGTTAATCAATGCGTTAAGAATACGACCACAAGCTTGCCCATCACCATAGGGGTTATGGGCTTTACTCATACGCTCATAGGCGGCACAGTCGGTAAGCAAGGTTTTTACTTGATTGGTAATTTTTTCTACATCAGTCCCAACCAAAACAACTGTTCCGGCAGCTACAGCTTCTGGTCGTTCGGTAGTATCGCGCATGACCAATACGGGTTTACCCAATGAAGGTGCTTCTTCTTGTATTCCACCCGAGTCGGTCAATATGATATTTGCCCTGGTCATTAAGTACACAAACGGCAGGTAATCTTGTGGTGGAATCAGGAAAATATTAGTGACTCCATTAAGCAATCGATTCACCGGTTCCTGTACGTTAGGATTGAGATGCACCGGGTACAAAATCTGGGTATCAGGATGTTCAATTGCAATCTGGCGTAGCGCTTCGCATATACGCTCAAAACCGCCACCAAAACTTTCACGACGGTGGCCAGTAACCAAAATGAGTTTCTTGTTTGCATCGAGGAAAGGATATTGACCAGACAACTGTTCTGTTAATTCCTGATCCTGTTCAATCTTATTACGCACCCAGAACAATGCATCAATAACCGTATTTCCCGTTACGGTAATATTGGCAGGGGAAATAGATTCGTTCAGTAAGTTCTGCTTCGAGGTTTCTGTAGGTGCAAAGTGATAAGTGGTAATAGCACCAGTCAGCTTTCGATTGGCTTCTTCAGGCCAAGGAGAATAGATATTGCCTGTTCTGAGCCCCGCCTCAACATGCCCTACCGGAATTTGTTGATAGTAGGCAGCTAACGCAGTAGCAAAGGTAGTCGCTGTATCGCCATGAACCAGTACAACATCAGGCTTAAATTCTTCCAACACTGGTTTCATACCAGTCAGAATAGCGGTAGTTACATCATTCAGGCTTTGACCCGGTTTCATAATGTTCAGGTCATATTCTGGCTTAATTTCAAATAATTCCAGCACCTGATCGAGCATTTCACGATGCTGTGCGGTAACGCAGACTTTTGCGGTAAAACGGTTATCGGCAGCCAATGCATGAACGAGTGGTGCCATTTTTATGGCTTCCGGCCGCGTGCCGAAAACGGTGAGTACTTTCACTTAATTGATCCTTTGATTTTTACAAATTCATTTATCCGCTACTCGACTAGCGGACATTTACGGGGATGACACGCTCACAATTCATCGCGACAAAAATGTCGCTCCTACAATAGATCCGTTAGGCGTTCCGGGTCGGGCGCTGCGCGGTGTTGGTTAGTCACTGCCGAACAGGTCGCGGGTGTATACCTTGTTAGCTACGTCTTCCAGCTCTGCTGATGGGCGGTTTGCCACAATAACGTCTGCAATCTGTTTAAATTCCGTTAAATCTTTAATTACCCGGGAGTTAAAGAAGCGCTCTTCTTCCAGTACAGGTTCGTACACCACCACTTCAATACCTTTGGCTTTGATGCGTTTCATCACACCCTGTATGGCCGAAGCGCGGAAGTTGTCTGAGCCGGTTTTCATTACCAAACGATAAATGCCAACCACCTTAGGGTTACGACGCAAAATGGAGTCGGCAACAAAGTCTTTACGGGTGGTATTGGAGTCTACAATGGCGCGGATAATGTTATTGGGTACATCATCAAAGTTGGCCAGCAGCTGTTTGGTATCTTTCGGCAGGCAATAACCACCGTATCCAAAGGATGGGTTGTTGTAGTGATTGCCAATACGCGGGTCGAGGCCTACACCCTGAATAATCTGTTTGGCATCCAGGCCATGGGTTTCGGCATAGGTGTCGAGCTCGTTGAAGTAAGCAACACGCAATGCAAGATACGTATTCGAAAACAGCTTCACTGCTTCAGCCTCAGTGCTATCAGTAAATAGAACCGGAATATCCTGCTTAACCGCTCCTTGCTTCAGCAAGCCTGCAAAGGTTTCTGCGCGCTTGCTTTGCTCACCCACAATAATCCGTGATGGGTACAGGTTATCGTACAGAGCTTTACCTTCACGCAGGAATTCCGGCGAGAAAATCAGGTTGTCACAGCCAAACTCTTCTTTCAGTCGCTTGGTATAACCTACAGGAATGGTCGATTTAATCACCATTACCGCAGCAGGGTTAATCGCCATAACATCTTTAATAACCGATTCAACGCTTTTGGTGTTGAAGTAGTTGGTTTGCGGATCGTAGTCCGTTGGCGTTGCAATAACGACGAAGCTTGCATCCGTATATGCTTCATCCGTATTCAGTGTAGCTCTGAAGTTCAGTTCTTTATTCTTCAGGAAGTCTTCAATTTCTGCATCGACAATCGGGGATTCCTTCCGATTGAGCATTTCAACTTTATCTTCGATGATATCAACTGCTACAACTTCGTTATGTTGAGCCAGAAGCATTGCATTAGAAAGACCTACGTAACCGGTACCAGCAATAGCAATTTTCATTATTCCATCCAAATGCAGACTTGCCTTAAACAACAAAGCGGAAGGTACTGATGCACCTCCCGCTGATTCTATAGATTTTTGAAATCAAAGGGATTTGATCCAGGCGGTGAACGCTTCACCTTCTTTATCGTGACGCATGCTGTACTCGACAAAGGCTTTCATGTACCCCAGCTTACCACCACAATCATGAGACTTTCCGGTCATATAGAAAGCATTAACCTGATCAGATTCCATCAGGGTTGCAATCGCATCCGTCAACTGAATCTCATCTCCAGCACCCGGAGCCGTATGCTCAAGGATCGACCAGATTTTGGCCGGTAAAACATAACGTCCGACAACAGCCAGATTGGATGGCGCTTTATTCACCGGTGGTTTTTCTACCATTCCCGTGAGCTTCACACTTTCTCCTGGCGCTATCTCAGCACCATCAAGGTCAACAATACCGTATTTATCGGTCTGATCTTTGGCAACCGCTTCAACCAGGATCTGGGACGCACCACTATCCTCAAATGAACTGATCATTGCCGCCATATTTTCTTTTTCAAGATCGGCTGATGAGTCATCAATCAGCACATCTGGCAGGACAACCGCGAATGGCGCTTCGCCAATCAGCGGCTTAGCACACAAAACAGCGTGACCGAGCCCCTTAGCCAGCCCCTGACGAACATGCATAATAGTAACGCCAGGCGGAGTGATGGAGCGAACCTCATCCAGCAGCTGACGCTTAACACGTGCTTCCAGAGTGGTTTCCAGTTCAAATGAGGTATCAAAGTGGTTTTCAATAGCGTTCTTGGAAGAATGGGTAACGAGAACGATCTCTGTAATACCTGCAGCGGCACACTCGTTCACGACGTACTGAATCAACGGTTTATCTGCCAGAGTCAGCATTTCTTTAGGGATGGCTTTACTGGCCGGTAACATTCGGGTCCCCAGACCTGCAACTGGAATAACCGCTTTAGTAACTTTTTGCATATCAGAAACTCTTAGTTATAAATTTAGTGAGAGACGTTATCAACCCTACCTGCACTGTATGACATATCAATGTCCCCAGCATATTCGTCAGCTTTGACAGCACACCAAATGATATCAGGGAAGCTACTTTCAACAGACACGCTACCGCCCCAGGGTTAGACGCGAACAATCCCTCAGGTCGCTTGTTATCTCGTATTGTATCTCGCTTATTTACGCTGCCTGTATCTCGTCCAGCGCAACGATAAGCTCCACTTGCTGACCTAATATCGTCAGCAACAACATAGCCCTGCGATCCGATTCATACGTATCGAAGATGGCTTCATAATCTTTAAAAGGCCCACTCAACAGTCGTACCGCCTGGCCTTTATCATGCAGCGGAGGTTGCTCAGCCTGCTGGCGAGAGCGCAAATCAGCAATCAGCTGCGGGCGCACAATCACCGGCTCGGCACCAAAACGAACAAGTTGGTTAACACCATAGGTTGAACGTACTTTGGACAATAACGAGCTGGCCGCTGGAAGACCGAGAAAAAGGTATCCCGGAAATAACAGCTCTTCCTTTAGCTTAAGCCGCCCCTGGCGAATGGTTTCCCGGGGAGCAAAGGGTAGGAAAACCTCTCCTCCCTGAGCTTCGAGATTGGCCGCCGCTTTTAATTCTTGCCGCGGCTTTGTCTGAACTAAATACCAGTAAAGATCATCCATGTTCTTGATCTTTTAAAGAGTTTTCAGGATCTCTGCACAAGCAACAGCCGGGTCTGCAACCTGTGTAATCGGGCGGCCGATAACCATATAACTGACACCAGCGCTCATTGCTTCTGCTGGCGTCATTATGCGACGCTGATCGCCAACCTCAGAGCCTACCGGGCGAATACCTGGTGTCACGGTAAGAAAATCGTTACCACAAACATCACGAATAACGGCGACTTCCTGGGCTGAACAGACTACGCCATCAAGGCCGCTGTTTTGTGTTAGTGCCGCCAGTCGTCTGACCTGCTCTAGCGGCTCAACATCAAGACCAATACCTGCAAGGTCTTCGCGCTCCATCGAGGTCAGCACGGTTACACCAATCAACAGTGGCTTATGAGATTTTTTCTCTATCTCATTTCGCGCCGCTTCCATCATACGTCTCCCACCGGATGCATGAACGTTAACCATCCACACGCCCAGATCCGCAGCAGCACCTACTGCTTTAGCGCAGGTGTTTGGAATATCGTGAAATTTGAGATCAAGAAATACATCAAATCCGCGCGACTGAAGATCGTCTACGACAGCAGGTCCTGCTGAAGTGAATAACTCTTTACCCACCTTCACCCGACAAAGATCCGGATCCAGCGCGGCAGCCATATCAATAGCCTGTTGTCTGGTTGGGTAGTCAAGGGCAACGACGATAGGGGAGATGACAGGAGAGGCCTTATTTGTTTCCGAGGTCATAAGAATTCTTCCATTACAGATCGAGTTTCGATTTCGCCATGACCGGCGTAAAGGACGTCACCGATGACCAGTCCTTACAGCTTGGGCAGCGCCATTGAAACTCCTTCGCCTTAAAGCCACAGGACTTACAGACAAATTTAGGTTCGCTATTTACAATGTCGCGCAGAATACCATACAGCACCAGCAACTGCGACTTATCGAGCTGTAGTTTGTGCTTCACAACCAGTTCAACCAGCGCGAAGAAACCCTGATTCGAAGGGGATGAAACAAGAGATTGAAGCAATTCAGAAGCAGCAGCCTCCCCGCCTTCCTGCTCTGCTTTACAGCCGGTTGAAGCGACAAGAGCAGGGACGTAATGTGACTGCTGCCAGTGCCGCGTGAGATGCACCATCAGACCACTAAGGTCTCCGACTTCACGAAAGCAGACCACCAGTCGCTCCAGCAGACTGACAACCGCCTGATCATCAATATCGACAGCCTTCAAATAACAACGAATAGCTTCGCGGTATTCTTTTTGATCAAAAGCCAGATTCCCCTGAACCACATACGCTCGCGAACAAGCCGAATCAATCTTCAACGCCTGGCGGCACAGCTGCTGCGTTTCAAGGTAATCGCCCTGCCTGGCAGCTATCTCCGCTATCTCACAGGCCGCGTGCGATACCCTCTTATCCATCCCTGCCGATCCGGGAAGTTTTTTCTTACGATAAAGCTCAAGGATCTGCCGCCACTCTCCTTCATCCTCATAGAGTTCAATCAGATAGCGAGCAGCACTTTCCTGCGTACGCCCCCGGGCATCCAGCAATTCGAGAAAAAGCCTCTCAGCCCTGTCTAACAAGCCAGCAAAGTAATAATCGATAGCTAACTCAAGCTCCAGCTGTACCTGGGCAGACCTCGGCAAGCCGGTTCTAGCAAAAAGAGATTGATGGAGATGAATAGCCCGATCAGCCTCCCCTTTTTCGCGCAAAGTTCGCCCCAATTTGAGCAGGAGGTCTATCGAGTCATCATCCATTTGTGACGCAGAGAGCAATCGCTCAAGTGAAGCATCACTGGATTCGGCCAGAAGATATTCAACACTGGGAATCCAGTCATCAGGAGTGGATTTCTTAGCCTGGCGTGCAAAGCGAAACCCCAGAGTCCAGCCAATTGCGACCCCCGCCAGTAAAAGCACATAGACCAGTGCAGAATCCATCATAGTGTTGATCAGGGTAACTTATTGAGACGCTGGCGCGTATCGCCAAGCTCCTTCCTCAGCTGCCTTAGCGAAACCCGATGTCGCGCAGAGGAGAGCATACCCGTCAGCATTCCCGCCACAACACCAACCATAAGAGCCAGTCCAAGCCAGAGGGCAACCGGCAGAGATACCGGAGAACCAATTATAAAATCAATAGCAACAGCCTGAGAGTTAGCAGAAGCAAAGACCAGTGCATAACCCAGCACCAATATAAACAGAATAACAATCAGCAGAAGCCTGATCTTTTTCATAGAAAACTAACTCCGCTTACAGCTCATCATCATCGTCAAGTGCGTCATTCACCTGGTCACGCAACTCTTTACCAGGCTTGAAATGCGGTACAAATTTACCTTTAAGATCTACTGTTTCACCGGTCTTAGGATTACGCCCCACACGCGGCGCCCGGTAATGTAGTGAAAAACTACCAAAGCCACGAATCTCAATACGGTCCCCAGAGGACAGCGTCTGAGACATGTGATCAAGCAATGTCTTCACCGCCAGCTCGACATCTTTCGATGATAACTGTGGCTGTCGGGTGACGATTTTCTCGATTAACTCGGATTTTGTCATAGCCTTTCCCTCCTTGAGAACGAAGCCTGGCAATAAACCTAGCTAAATCATGCAGTTAGCTCAACCCTTTTGCAAGCGATGTTTGTTTTTTGCGCAACATTTAACAACAACAGGCAACATTTGTGTCATATCGGAGGTCGGAGGTCGGAGGTCGGAGGTCGGAGGTCAGAGGTCAGAGGTCAGAGGTCAGAGGTCAGAGGTCAGAGGTCAGAGGTCAGAGGTCAGAGGTCAGAGGTCAGAGGTCAGAGCAGCCTTAATATCGCCAGACATAAAAAAACCCGCCGAAGCGGGTTTTTTCAGAACAAATCAGAAATCAGTCTTTCTGACCCAGCTGTTCTTTGATCAGGTCACCAATAGTGGTAGGACCAGTCATTTCAGCTTCTGCTTTAGCACGCTGTTCTTTCAGAGCAGCCTTGTCAGCAGCGTCGTCTTTCGCTTTAACAGACAGTGCGATAGCGCGGTTCTTACGATCAACAGTTACGATAACTGCTTCGATCTCTTCGCCTTCGTTCAGAACGTTACGTGCATCTTCTACACGGTCACGGCTGATGTCAGACGCTTTCAGAACAGCTTCTACGCCAGCAGCCAGTTCGATAACGGCAGCTTTTGCATCAACAGATACAACTTTACCAGTTACGATAGCGCCTTTGTCGTTCTCAGCTACGAACTCAGAGAATGGATCGCTTTCCAGTTGCTTAACGCCCAGGGAGATACGCTCACGCTCTGGGTCGATAGACAGGATAACGGTTTCCAGTTCGTCGCCTTTCTTGTAGTTACGAACCGCGTCTTCACCAGTATCGTTCCAGCTGATGTCAGACAGGTGAACCAGACCGTCGATGCCGCCGTCCAGGCCGATGAAGATACCGAAGTCAGTGATAGACTTGATTTTGCCGGAGATCTTGTCGCCTTTGTTGAACTTAGTACCGAACTCTTCCCATGGGTTCATGGTGCACTGCTTGATACCCAGAGAGATACGACGACGTTCTTCGTCGATATCCAGAACCATCACATCGATCTCGTCGCCAACCTGAACAACTTTAGATGGGTGGATGTTCTTGTTAGTCCAATCCATTTCAGAAACGTGAACCAGACCTTCAACGCCCTCTTCCAGCTCAGCGAAACAACCGTAGTCAGTCAGGTTGGTAACGCGCGCTTTAACGATAGCGTTTTCTGGGTAACGGTCGTTGATGCTTACCCATGGATCGTCGCCCAGCTGCTTCAGACCCAGAGATACGCGGTTGCGCTCACGGTCGAATTTCAGAACTTTAACGTCGATTTCATCGCCAACAGCTACGATTTCGCTTGGGTGCTTGATGCGCTTCCAAGCCATGTCAGTGATGTGCAGCAGGCCGTCAACACCGCCCAGATCTACGAATGCACCGTAGTCGGTCAGGTTCTTAACGATACCTTTAACAGATTGACCTTCCTGCAGGTTAGCCAGCAGCTCTTCACGTTCCTGAGAGTTAGCGGCTTCCAGAACTGCACGACGTGAAACAACAACGTTGTTACGCTTGGCGTCCAGTTTGATAACTTTGAATTCCAGTTCTTTACCTTCCAGGTGCAGAGTGTCGCGAACTGGACGTACATCTACCAGAGAGCCTGGCAGGAACGCACGGATGTTTTTCAGATCAACAGTGAAGCCGCCTTTGACTTTACCATTGATGATACCCATAACCATTTCGTCAGCTTCGAAGGCTTTCTCCAGCTCTTTCCAGCTTTCTGCGCGCTTGGCTTTTTCGCGGGACAGTTTGGTTTCACCGAAACCGTCTTCAACCGCTTCCAGAGACACCTGAGTCTCGTCGCCGATAGCAACTTCCAGTTCACCTTTTTCGTTCAGGAACTGGCTGCGTGGAATAACAGCTTCTGATTTCAGACCAGCGTTCACAGTTACCCAGTCGCTGTCGATATCAACAACGGTACCGGTAACAATAGAACCAGTCTGCATGTCCAGTTCTTTCAGAGATTCTTCAAATAATGCTGCAAAGCTTTCGCTCATGGGTATACACCTGTTCGTTAATACGCTCCCTATCCGGGTAGCGCTATCCAAATGGCCAGACATTCGGGGTTAGTCAGACAAAAAACCAAGCACGCTTTCTTAAAACTTCTCAAGCCGGCGAGCGTGCCAGTTCCATCTCAGATCAGTCCTGCAGTTCGGACAAGAGTCATAATCTGGTCGCAGACTTCGTCAATGGTCATCGACGTGCTATCGATCAGAAGTGCATCTTGTGCGGGCTTCAATGGGGCTACAGCACGGTTGCTGTCGCGCTCATCGCGAGCCTGGATGTCTTCGATAAGGGCGGGCAAACTAGCACTTATGCCTTTTTCAGTCAACTGTTTATGGCGACGGCGGCCGCGTTCCTCGGCACTGGCAGTCAGGAACACCTTCACCGGCGCATCAATGAAAACCACGGTCCCCATATCGCGACCGTCAGCCACGACACCGGGTGAACTACGAAAATCCCGCTGACGCTGCAACAACGCTTCACGTACTGCAGGCAAAGCCGCCACCTGCGAGGCCAGGCTACCCACCTCTTCTGTTCGGATAGTGGTGGTAACGTCGTCACCTTCCAGAATGGTCAGAACACCGTCAGGCGTTGGCTGAAAGCGCACATCCAGCCCAGCCGCCACCTGGGCAACTGAAGATTCATCGTCCAGTTTGATACCACGGCGGTCAGCTGCGAGACCGGTGATACGATACAGCGCACCACTATCCAGCAAATGCCAGCCCAGCTCAGCGGCAATGCGGGCACATACTGTTCCCTTGCCAGCCCCGGAAGGACCATCAACGGTAATGACAGGCACCAGTGCAGACATCATTAACCTTCCTTCTGCTCAATGCTCAGACCCGCCGAATTGGACAACTCAACAAAGCCCGGGAATGAGGTTGCGACGTTTGCACAATCCAGAATACGGATCGGAGCAGAACCACGCAGCGATGCCATCGCAAAGCTCATGGCAATACGGTGGTCGTGGTGGGTCACAATATCGCCACCGGCAAAACGGCCTTCCGCACCCATACCCTGGATGATGGCGCCATCTTCGGTGCCTTTGGCATCCACACCCAATGCTACCAGACCATCAACCATGGCCTGAATGCGGTCACTTTCTTTTACCCGCAGCTCTTCAGCACCGGTCAGAACCGTTTCGCCCTCGGCACAGGCAGCAGCGATAAACAGCGCCGGAAACTCATCAATGGCCAGCGGCACCTGATCTTCAGGAATATGAATACCCTTCAGCTGAGCACTGCGGATACGGATATCAGCCACTGGTTCACCACCAACTTCGCGCTCATTCAGCACCTCGATATTGCCACCCATCGCTTTCAGAATATTGATCACACCAATACGGGTCGGGTTAATGCCCACGTGTTCCAGTGTAATGTCAGAACCTTTGGCGATGCTTGCCCCCACCATAAAGAAGGCAGCAGAGGAAATATCCGAAGGCACATCAATATTGGTCGCCGTCAGTTCACCGCCGGACTTAATACGTACCGTACTGCCCTCTACCTGCACATCGTAGCCAAAGCCTTTTAGCATACGCTCGGTATGGTCACGAGTCGGAGCTGGCTCAGTCACCGAGGTTTCACCTTCGGCATACAGGCCAGCCAGCAACACACAGCTCTTAACCTGAGCACTGGCCATTGGCAGATCGTAGTGAATGCCAGACAGCTTATTGGCACCAAATACTTTCATTGGTGGACGACCACCTTCTGCCGTCTCAACCTGAGCACCCATCAAACGCAGTGGATCAGCCACACGTCCCATCGGACGCTTGGACAGGGATTCATCGCCACTCATTTCCACATCAAAGGTCTGACCCGCCATCAGGCCAGCCAGCAAACGCATAGAGGTACCGGAGTTACCCAGATACAGAGTATTCGGTGGCGTTTGCAGACCATTCAGACCAACACCATGAATGGTTACACGACCACGATGCGGGCCTTCAATCACTACACCCATATCACGGAACGCCTGCAGAGTTGCCAGACTGTCTTCACCCTCAAGGAAACCTGTAACCTCAGTCGTGCCATTGGCGAGAGAGCCCAGCATGATAGAACGATGAGAAATGGATTTATCGCCCGGAACACGGAAGGAACCAGACAGAGCACCTGACGGTGACGCAATGTAGTTAACAGTGGCTGTTTTCATAGGATCAACATACGCCCTGCGGGCAAGAATTTTAGAAAAATGGTCGCGAGCCACTTTAGCACGGGTTAACACACCCATCACGGTGGTCGTGTCGTCCTGCTCAATGGCATGGCGCAGAAATGCGAGATCGTGACTGAACAGATCCAGAGTTTTGAGAATCTGCCCTTTATTGGCTGAGAAAATATCCCGCCACATCACCGGACTACTGGCGGCAATGCGGGTAAAGTCGCGAAAGCCGCCAGCAGCATAGTTAAATATTTCTTTGTTTTCGTGGCTGTTGGCCAGCGTATCAACCAGCGAGTAGGCCAGCAAATGCGGTAAATGACTGGTGGCAGCCAGCACTTCATCGTGATGCTCCACCGTCATTTCTTCGATATCGGCGCCCACGACTTCCCAGGCAGCGCGTACCAGAGCCACAGCGTCAGGAGAGGTATGCTCTTCCGGCGTCAGAATAACTTTATGACGCACATACAGGTTGCCATCGGCGGCGGCGACGCCACTCTTTTCAGAGCCAGCTATAGGATGGCCCAGCACAAAGCGCGAAAAACCGAAACCAAGCACCTCACCGACATCAGCAGCAACAGACCCTTTCACCGAACCGACATCAGTCAGTACAGTTTTATCGTTCAGAGCCGGTTTCAGGTCAGACAGCACCTGACGCATCGACAGAATCGGCACGGACAAAATGACCAGATCCGCATCGCGTACAACCTGTTGGATATCCGTACTGAAATCATCAATCAGACCAACACGCAGGGCCTCCTGCATCGAATCCAGATTACGGTCATAGCCGACAACCGTCGCTACTGCCGCACGGTCGCGCAAACCTTTCACCCACGAACAGCCGATCAGCCCCAGGCCGACAACGGCAATACGTGGCACAACATAGTTACTTGCCAGACTCAAGACAACACCGCTGTAAGCGCATCAATAAAGGCCTTATTTTCGGTCTCTGTACCGATAGAGACACGCAGAAAACCCGGCATATCGTAGTTAGCCACCGGGCGCACAATCACGCCTTTCTGAAGCAGCCCCTGATACACAGCAGCAGCGTCAAAACCCTGCGGAACACGGAATGCGATAAAGTTACCCACCGATGGAATAAAATACAGCGACATGGCGTTAAACGCCTGCTCCAATTGCTTCATACCGGCATCGTTAACGGCAATGCTGCTGGCAACATATTCATCATCACTCAATGCGGCTGCGGCTGCGGCAAGCGCAGCCGAGTTAACATTGAAAGGCGGACGAACACGGTTGAGCAGATCAGCCAGTTCCGGGCTGGAAACGCTGTAACCCACGCGCAACGCCGCCAGACCATAGGCCTTTGAAAAGGTACGCGTCACAACCAGATTCGGGTAATTTGCCAGCAGAGAAATACCATCCGGGTAGTCAGCTTCGTGAACATACTCGAAGTAAGCTTCATCCAGCAGCACCAGCACGTTGTCAGGCACTTTATTCAGGAATGAAACAAGCGCATCACGACCAACCCAGGTGCCGGTCGGGTTATTCGGGTTAGTAACAAATACGACGCGGGTACGCTCATTTATGGCTGCAGCCATCGCATCCAGATCATGCCCATAATCAACTGCCGGCACCTGAATACACTCAGCCCCCACCATAGCCGCCACAATGCCATAAATCGCAAAGGCATGCTGAGATACCACGACGTTATCACCATCGTTGACAAAAACGCGGGTGATAAAATCCAGAATATCGCTGGAACCGTTGCCCAGAGTGATCTGATTCATTTCAACGCCGAGCTTCTCGCACAATGCTTTTTTCAGATCAAAGCCAAAACCATCCGGGTACAGGGTTATGTCTGCAATTGCCTGCTCGACAGCAGCCAACGCCTTAGGACCCGGTCCCAGAGGGTTTTCGTTACTGGCGAGCTTAACAATGTCAGCTTCATTCAGCCCCAGCTCACGTGCCAGTTCATCAATCGGTTTACCTGGCTGATAAGGATGCAGAGTCTGTACGCCAGCAACCGCTAAATCTTTAAAATTCACAGACATAACCATGCCTCAGAAAAAAGCGCGCAAAGCGCGCTGAAGGAATCAGAGAACAGCTTTCGGGTAGGAACCCAGCCATTTAAAGTCCAGTGCTACCTGGCGTAGCTCATTCAGCACCGGAGCAATTTTTTCGTCATTCACATGTCCTTCAAAATCGATGAAAAACACGTAACTCCAGGCTCCGGTTCTCGCCGGACGGGTTTCAATTCGCGTCAGACTGATACCGGCTTTATGGAATGGCTCCAACACCTGATAGAGAGCACCCGGCTGATTACGACTGGAAACCAGAATCGATGATTTATCCTCACCACTGGCCTGGGTCTCCTGGCTGCCAATAATCAGAAAACGCGTCGTATTATCCGGACGGTCTTCGATATTAGCCCGCACCACATTCAGATTGTACAGCTCGGCAGCCGCTTCACCGGCAATTGCTGCAGTACCGTCTTCCTGACTCGCCCGACGAGCAGCTTCAGCATTAGAACTTACCGCCACCCGTTCAACATTCGGATAATTCTGATCCAGCCAAAGGCGACACTGCCCCAGCGACTGAGCATGCGAGTAAATACGGGTAATTTCAGCATCAGTATTTTTATTGAGCAAATGGTGGTGAATACGCAGCGTCACTTCGCCACAGATTTTTAAACCTGACTCAAGAAAGCTGTCGTGGGTATGAGTAACAACACCTTCCGTTGAATTCTCAACCGGCACCACACCGTAATGCGCCGCACCGCTTTCAACTTCACGGAATACATCTGCGATAGAAACCTGACCGCGACACTGCACAGCATGCCCAAAGTGTTTTACTGCAGCTTGCTGGGTGAAGGTGCCTTCCGGCCCCAGATAAGCCACCTGCAGCGGTTCTTCCAGCGCCAGGCACTGTGACATCACCTCGCGAAACAAGCGAGCCATACCCTCATCAGGCAGAGGCCCCTCATTACGCTCCATTACTTTGCGCAAAACCTGAGCTTCACGCTCGGGCCGATAAAACACAACACTCTCACCCGGTTGCGCATACTTTTGCTTAACTTCCGCAACCTGCTGCGCACAACGGGCACGCTGATTGATCAACTGCTGGATCTGCTGATCCAGACTATCAATCTGCTGTCTGAGCTGATCAAGCTCCTGTGTTTCACTCATCTGCTGCCTGCTTTCTTCAGAATTACAATGGAATCAACCATGACGACGGGCAAAGTCGCCCATAAAGCCGATCAATGCATCAACGGCCTGCTCTTCAACCGCGTTATAAATCGATGCACGCATACCGCCAACACTGCGATGACCAGCCAGATTTAACAGGCCAGCCGCTTCACTTTCTGCCAGGAATACTTTATCCAGCGCGTCATCCGCAAGCGTAAATGGCACGTTCATAATAGAGCGATTAGCGATAGCAACCGGATTGGCATAGAAATCATTGGCATCAATAAAGCCATACAACTTCTCCGCTTTGCGGCGATTAACTGCCGCCATAGCCGTCAGGCCACCCTGCTCTTTCAGCCACTCAAACACCAGGCCAGCCAGATACCAGCTATAGGTTGGCGGCGTGTTGTACATAGACGCATTATCCGCGGCGACCTTGTAGTCGAACATAGTTGGCGTACCCGGGATGGTTTTACCCAACAGGTCTTCACGCACAATCACCACACACAGACCAGCCGGGCCGATATTCTTCTGCGCACCCGCATAGATAAGGCCGAACTTAGACACATCCAGAGGCTCGGACAGAATTGATGATGAGAAGTCCGCGACCAGCGGCTTATCACCCACATCCGGAATGTAGTCAAAAGCCACGCCACCGATCGTTTCGTTCGGAGTGTAGTGAACAAAATTCGCTTCTGCGCTGAGCTTCAGCTCTGCCTGGGATGGTGCAGAGGTGAAGTTATTATGCTCTGTTGTTGCAGCAACATTTACCCGACCGTAGCGCTGCGCTTCTTTAATAGCTTTGGTCGACCACTGCCCGGTATTGAGGTAATCAGCAACAAAATCCTCGGCGGAATTCCCACGAAACAGGTTCATTGGAATCATGGCAAACTGACTGCTTGCACCGCCCTGCATGAACAAGACTTCGTAGTTATCCGGGATAGCCAACAGATCACGCAGATCCTGCTCGGCTTTTTCCGCTACAGAAACATAATCCTTGCTGCGATGGCTCATTTCCATAATAGACAGGCCTTTGCCATGCCAGTCAGCCATTTCCTGCTGAGCACGTTCAAGCACAGCAGTAGGTAAGGCCGCAGGGCCCGCACAGAAGTTATATACTCGTGTCATTTAATATCGCACTCAGATATCAGCAAAAACAGGGATCGACCGATCCCTGCACTTGATTAACCAACAGCTTTCAGGGATTTACGCTGTAACTTGCCAACTACTGCCAGATCAATCTCATCATCCACAGGACGTTCTGTTACAGCATTCACCTGCTATTACTCCTCAATGCCTTCTTCAGATCCGTCTTCTTCAGACTCTTCAGCGTCACAGATACGCTCAACACCGACCAGTTTTTCTTTGCTGTCGACTTTAATCAGGGTAACACCCTGAGTATTACGGCCCAGCACAGAGACTTCATCAACCCGGGTACGTACCAGTGTTCCCTGATCGCTGATCAGCATCACTTCATCGCCATTGAATACCTGCACAGCGCCCACCAAAGCGCCGTTGCGGTCGTTAACCACCATAGCGATAACACCCTGAGTACCACGCCCTTTGGTCGGGAATTCGGTTACCTCGGTACGCTTACCGTAACCACGTTCTGAAGCCGTCAGAATCGTTCCGCCTTCTTCCGGTACGATCAGGGAAATAACGCGCTGATCGTCAGCCAGCTTGATACCACGCACACCCCGGGCACCACGTCCCATAGCACGCACGTCGGACTCTTTGAAGCGGACCGCTTTACCAGCGTCAGACATCATCAGGATATCCTTGGTACCATCGGTAATGGCCACACCGACCAGATGGTCACCATCGTCCAGCTCACATGCAATCAGACCGACGGATCGTGGACGGCTGAACTGATCGAGCGTCGTTTTCTTAACGGTCCCCTTTGCGGTAACCATAAAGACGTAGCGGTCATCGCGGTATTCATCAACCGGCAGAATAGCGGTAATACGTTCGCCTTCACTCAGATTGAGGACGTTAACAATCGGGCGCCCTTTGGCGTTACGACTAGCCTGTGGAATATCATAAACCGTCAGCCAGTAAACCTTACCGGCGTCGGTGAAGCACAGCACGGTATCGTGGCTGTTCACTACCAGCATACGCTCAATAAAATCTTCGTCTTTTACAGAGGCTGCAGACTTACCCTTACCACCACGACGCTGAGCCTGGTAAGTATCCATCGGCTGAGTTTTGGCATAGCCGCCATGTGAGAGAGTCAGAACCAGAGTTTCTTCCGGAATCAGATCGGCCATAGTCAGGTCGCGCTTCTGAGCAATAATTTCGGTCTTGCGCTCATCGCCGTATTCAGCACGCACCGCTTCAAGCTCTTCACGGATCACTTCCATCAAGCGCTCAGCACTGGCCAGAATCTCCAGATATTCTGCGATTTCAGTCAGCTTCAGCTGATACTCTTCAATCAGTTTTTCATGTTCCAGGCCCGTCAGTTTCTGCAGGCGCAGGTCCAGAATGGCCTGTGCCTGAACCGGTGACAGATGGTACATACCATTGCGGAAACCAAATTCTTCCGGCAAGTCATCCGGGCGACAGGCATCCTCACCCGCACGCTCGAGCATATCCAGCACATCGCCTGGCGCCCATGCGGTTGCAATCAGGCGTTCTTTGGCTTCAGCAGCGGTCGGAGACTTTTTAATCAGTTCAATGACCGGATCAATATTAGCCAGCGCCAGCGCCAGACCTTCAAGAATATGACCACGCTCGCGAGCCTTACGCAGATCGTAAATAGTACGACGGGTAACCACTTCACGACGGTGTTTAACGAAGGCTTCCAGCAACTGCTTAAGATTCAGGGTGCGCGGCTGACCATCCACCAGAGCGACGGTATTAATACCGAATACACCCTGCAACTGAGTCTGAGCAAACAGGTTATTCAGAACCACTTCTGGCATTTCGCCGCGACGCAGCTCAACCACGATACGCATACCGTCTTTATCAGACTCATCGCGCAGTTCAGTGATACCTTCGAGTTTCTTCTCTTTTACCAGCTCAGCAATCTTTTCGATCAGCCTTGCTTTGTTAACCTGGTAAGGAATCTCGGTGAAGATGATCGAGACCTTGCCGTTCTTCTCATCTTCTTCGAAATGATGGCGGGCACGCAGATAGATACGGCCGCGACCGGTACGGTAGGCCTCAACAATGCCATCACGACCATTGATGAAAGCCCCGGTCGGAAAATCCGGACCCGGGATGTATTCCATCAGCGCATCGACATCCAGCTCCGGATTGTCGATCAACGCCAGACAACCGGTCAGTACTTCAGTCAGGTTGTGCGGCGGAATGTTGGTCGCCATACCGACCGCAATACCTGAGGAACCATTGACCAGCAGGTTCGGTACACGGGTTGGCAACACTTCGGGAATCTGTTCGGTGCCATCGTAGTTAGGCACCCAGTCGACCGTTTCTTTATCGATATCAGCCAGCATATCGTGACTGATTTTTTCCATACGGATTTCTGTGTAACGCATAGCCGCGGCTGAGTCGCCATCCACAGAACCAAAGTTACCCTGACCATCGACCAGGGTGTAACGCATGGAGAAATCCTGCGCCATACGCACAATGGTGTCGTATACAGCGGAATCGCCGTGCGGGTGGTATTTACCGATTACGTCACCGACCACACGGGCAGATTTTTTGTAAGGCTTATTCCAGTCGTTACCGAGCACGTTCATGGCATGCAAAACCCGACGGTGAACTGGCTTCAGACCATCCCGCACGTCCGGTAGTGCACGCCCCACAATCACGCTCATAGCGTAATCGAGGTACGACTGCTGCAGCTCGTCTTCGATGTTAATAGGAAGAACTTCTTTGGCTAACTCACCCATAGATACTCGGCCTGTACTGTACGGATCACCCTGTTATGGTCATTTTGGGGTGACTCTGTCCTTGTGGTTGGTCGCCTGCCGTCGGCCTGATCAAAACACATACCAGGCCAGGACGGGGCTGCCAATAAAGTGCCGAATCATACCATAAATCAACAGGATACCTAGCGAGTGCAACGCTTACCCGGCGCTATTTCACCAAGACGCAGGAGATGTGGCGGTTTATAATGCACGCCTTACGTTCAGCTGAAGGATTGTTCTCAATGCAGGCAGATCTGAGGATCAACGCACGCTGGGTAATTCCCATGACCAACGAGGGTGCCAGCATCCTTGATCAGCATGCCGTTTTCGTGAAAGACGGGCGCATAGTGGCGATAGAACCACAGAGCGAAACCACACGAACCGCCAGCGAAATCCGCGACTTGCCAGATCACGCCCTGCTGCCCGGATACGTTAACGCTCATGGCCACGCCGCCATGTCACTGTTTCGCGGCATGGCCGATGACCTTGCACTAATGACGTGGCTGCAGGAGCACATCTGGCCCGCGGAAGGACAATGGGTTGACCAGGCCTTTGTGGCTGACGGCAGCCGCCTGGCAATCGCCGAAATGCTGAAATGCGGCACCACGACATTTGCCGATATGTATTTCTTTCCTGAAGGCACCGCCACATCCGTGCTTGAGTCGGGAATACGCAGCGTCTGCTTTACCCCAATCCTCGATTTTCCGACCAACTTCGCCCAGAACGCCGACGAGTACATACGCAAAGCACTGGCCGTTCACGACGCCCATAAGCACCACGATCTGCTGACCTTTGGCCTTGGGCCCCATGCCCCGTACACCGTCAGTGATGGCCCGTTACGCCAGATCACTACACTGGCCGACCAGCTGGACCTGCCGGTTCAGATTCACCTGCACGAAACCGCCTTTGAAGTGGCGCAATCCATCGAGCAGTTTGGTTGCCGCCCCAGCCGTCGATTGGCAGACCTGGGCTTTCTTACCGAGCGCGTGAGCTGTGTCCACATGACGCAAATCAACGACGAAGATACTGCCATCCTGCAGCACAGCGGATCGTCTGTCGTACACTGCCCGGAATCAAACCTTAAGCTGGCCAGCGGTTTCTGCCCGTCTCATGCGCTGACCAGTGCCGGCATCAACGTTGCCATTGGCACAGACGGCGCCGCAAGCAACAATGACCTGAACATTCAGGGTGAAATGAAAACAGCCGCCATGCTGGCCAAAGCCGTTGCGGCTGACGCTGCCGCGATTCCCGCCAGTAAGGCCCTTCACATGGCAACACTTGGTGGCGCGAAAGCACTGGGCATTGATGATCAGACCGGCTCGATAGAAGCCGGCAAATGGGCTGACCTGCAAGCAGTCAATCTTAGTCAGCTGCCACAGCAGCCCGTATATGACCCGATATCACAACTGGTCTATACCGACAGCAGTCGCTACACCACGGATGTCTGGGTCGCCGGCCGCCAATTACTGAACAATGGTGAACTGACCACACTGGATGAAGATAAAATCCGTTTTAACGCCAACCAGTGGCTTAACCGAATTCGTGAGGCCTGAGGCCCACAGAGGAAACCAGAATGACAGATATTCAGGCAAACAACGTTGATCAGAGCGAAATTGCCAAGTTTGAAGCCCTCGCCTCCCGTTGGTGGGACATGGAAAGCGAATTCAAACCACTGCATGACATCAACCCTCTGCGCACCAACTATATCGATAGTCTGGCGCCACTGGCAGGTAAAAAAGTGCTCGATGTTGGCTGCGGAGGTGGCATTCTGAGTGAGGCCATGGCCCAGCGCGGCGCGGATGTGACTGGCATCGATATGGGCGAAGCTAACCTCACCACCGCCAAACTGCATGCTCTGGAAAGCGGCGTAAAAGTTGACTACCAGTGCATCGCCGTCGAAACACTGGCAGCACAACAACCGGAAAGCTTTGACGTAGTCACCTGCCTCGAAATGCTGGAGCACGTGCCAGACCCGGCCTCCATCATCCGCGCTTGCCATAAGCTGGTAAAACCCGGTGGCCAGGTGTTCTTTTCAACCATTAACCGCAGCCCCAAGTCCTACGCCTTCGCCATTATTGGTGCTGAGTACGTTCTTCGTCTGGTGCCGACCGGAACCCACGATTACCACAAGTTTATTAAACCCAGCGAGCTGACACGCTGGTGCCGTGAAGCCGGACTGCGGGCCGAAGATATGACCGGCATGGTCTACAACCCAATCACCAAGGTGTACAGCCTGAAAGATCAGGATGTCAGCGTTAACTATCTGATGGCGACGCGTAAGGCCGTATGAGCAGCGTAATTCCTGCCGCGATTCTGTTCGACCTTGATGGCACCCTGGCCGATACGGCCCCAGACTTCTTTGACGTCGTCAACGGGCTACGCGAGCAAAGCGGCCTGCCCAGGCTGAGCAATGAAACCATCCGCGAGCAGGTCAGCAACGGCGGCGCAGCCCTCACCCGCCTGACCTGGGAAATCAACGATGACCATCCGCAATTCCCGCAGCGCCGCCAGCAACTGCTGGATCAGTATGAGCAGGTGGTTGGCTTCAGCGGAAAACTGTTCGAAGGCTTTGATGAACTGCTGAAACGACTCGGCTTGCTCGGCATCAGCTGGGGCGTTGTGACCAACAAACCACGCCTGTATACCGATCTGTTTCTGCATCGCCAGGGCATCAACAGTCCAGTCGTGATTTGCCCGGAAGATGTCGCCAATCGCAAACCAGCACCAGATGCGCTGCTGAAAGCTGCCGAACACCTGAACACTGAAGCCAGCCTGTGCTGGTACGTGGGCGATCACATACGCGATATCGAAGCAGCAAAGGCTGCAGGCATGACCAGCATTGCTGCCTGCTATGGCTATATCGAGACACACGACAACCCGGATAACTGGCAGGCCGATTACCAGATTCATTCAGCGAATGATCTGCTGAGCCTGATTCAATGAACCATCAGCGGCAAGAGCGGCAAACAGAAATTGCCGCCGTTGCCGTTTAACTGACGAGAAAACCGGCTGCGGGAGTCAGATCACCAGCCGCAAAGGTAAAAACATGAGCAACGAAGCAAAGATTCTTGATGGTCGCGTCATTTTAGTGACAGGCGCAGGCTATGGTATTGGTCGGACAGCAGCGCAAACCTACGCCCGCGCTGGCGCAACCGTCATTCTGCTTGGCCGTACTCAGGAAGCTCTGAACGACACCTACGACCTGATCGAAGCCGAAGGACTTCCGCAACCTGCGGTACTTCCCTTTGATCTGGAAGAAAAAGATGAAAGTCAGTACCAGCAACTGGCTCAGGTGATTGCCGACAACTTCGGCCGTTTGGATGGCGTACTGCTGAACGCCGGCGTGCTGGGTCAGCGCACCCCCCTGGACAACTACCACTGGGACACCTGGCAAAAGGTCATGCAGATTAACGTCAATGGCCAATTTGTACTGATGAAGCACCTGCTTCCATTGCTGAACGAAGCGCCAGATGCTGCCGTGATTTTTACCAGCAGCAGCGTTGGTCGTGAAGGCCGCGCATACTGGGGAGCCTATTCCGTCTCCAAATTTGCCACCGAAGGCCTGATGCAGGTCATGGCAGAAGAACTGGAAAACACCAGCAATGTGCGTGTATACAGCCTCAATCCTGGTGGTACCCGCACCTCAATGCGTGCCGCGGCCTACCCCGCAGAGAATCCCGCCAATGTACCGGAAGCGGAAAGCATCATGCCTGCCTACCTTTATCTGATGGGGCCAGATTCTGCCGCCCTGCATGGCCAGGCACTGGATGCACGCGCTCTGACTGGCGAACTTACCGCCTGACGGCTCCAGAGTGCCGGTCGACCGTCGTCCGGCTCTCGTATTTCAGCCATATTTTTGGCGAATGCAAAAAACATTCGTTCGTCAAATAGTCAACGATCCGCCGAAATTCCGCCCAAGAAAATCACAAATCATTGATTTAAAAGGACTTTTAGCAAACATCAAAACTGGCACAGAAATCGCTTTCTACCTCCCAAGAAGTTTTTTACCTGGACGAGGTAGATATGGTCAGTCCGTTACACAGCAACGGCGGTGCAGAATTACAGGATGATAAGGTCATCACCTCCTTTGGAGACCTGGCCGCTCGCCCGGATATCCGCCCGGAATTATTACTGAAGCTTTCTGGCAAGCTGCAGACGACCCTTGAGCTGTCCCAGCTGATGGAGATCTTCTTTAACGAAATCCAGAATGCGGTTCTGGTCGATGGCATCAGTTACTCACACACAGCCAGCAACCTGTTGATGAGTATCGGCCGCACCAGCGTGCACACGGCAAGTTATCGCCTGCAGTCCCACAAAGACTATATGGGTGATATTAACTTCCACCGCTCTACCCGCTTTCGTGAGCATGAACTGGCAAACCTTGAAGGTCTGCTCACGACACTGGTCTATCCGGTTCGCAATGCCTTACGTTACCACGAAGCGCTGGCGGCAGCTTTCCGCGACCCCCTGACCGGTGCCAGCAATCGGGTCGCCTTGGACAAAACCCTGAATCGTGAGATTGAGCTGTCAAAGCGTCATGGCCAGGAGTTGTCGATTCTCATGCTGGATCTCGATCACTTTAAACTGGTCAATGATGAATTTGGCCATAGCATGGGTGACAAAGTTCTGAAAGAAGCTGCGCTGTGTATGGCGAATTGCATTCGCCAGACTGATATGTGCTTCCGCTATGGTGGCGAGGAATTCCTGATCATGCTGTCGAATGCCGAAAGTGCCGGGGCACTGCGTATCGCCGAGCGTATTCGTCAGAGCATCGCCGCCCTGAAATTCGATAGTGAGAAAGGTCCCTTGCAAATTACCGCCAGCATTGGCTGTGCCACCATGTCGCTGGACGATTCAATGGAAACCCTGGTGCAGCGAGCGGATAAAAGCCTTTATCAGGCCAAGCATCTGGGCCGCAACCGGGTAATCGCCGATACTGACGATATCGGTCAGATAACCGGTAAATCGCACGTCCGCTGAATTGATGCTGCGGACATAAAAAAGCCGGTGAATACCGCACTGCTGTCCCACAAATTTTTATTTGAACTTTTGTGAAATATTCATAGCCCCTTGTCCTCATAGAGGGGCCTTACCCCTCTCG
>NZ_JAEDAH010000098.1 GCF_020320395.1 Thalassolituus marinus
GTATGGGTACCGGGACAACGACTACTTCTTTTTGAAAATCAAAGCGGCGTTTCCCGGTAAAGTGCGATGAACCATAAAAAAGCCACCTTACGGTGCACTGCTGTCCCACAGTTTGGGACAGCAAATGAAAAAGCCTGATTCCGAGTGTTATTCTGTTGTTACCACACACCAGAAAAAACAAGGAACCAGGCTTTGTCACATCATAACACCGCTTTTCATCAGTTGCTCAAACCTGTTTCGAGACATGAATTTGAGTCCCTCGCAAAAATACATCATTCCGGCCAGAAGCTGCGCTCTGCTACGCGGTGGGATCAGTTCATTGGCATGTTCATATCTCAGGTTTCTGATCGGCAGAGCTTGAGGGACATACACGCCAACCTGGAAGCTCAACGCCACAAGCTTTACCACCTTGGAGCTAAGCCAATTGCTCGCTCTACACTCGCCCGGCTGAATGAAAAGCAGCCGGCAGAGCTTTATCAGGGACTGTTCGGAAAGTTGCTTGCCCGCTGTAAAAATACACCGGGAAAACACAAATTCCGGTTCAAGAATCCTCTCTATTCGCTGGATGCCAGCGCGATTGATCTGGCGTTGAATCTCTTTCCATGGGCCGCACACCGGGATGACACTGCGAACGTGAAACTGAGTGTCGGCCTGAATCATGGCACTCTGATACCAGAGTTCGTGGCGCTTAGTGATGGCAATGAAAACGACATGATAGAAGGACGAAAATTTGATTTTCCTAAGGGAAGTATCGTT
>NZ_JAEDAH010000002.1 GCF_020320395.1 Thalassolituus marinus
GGGTAAACGAGCCAGAACAGCGCGAAGCGGGGAGATAGCCCGTCCGGCGAGAGGGGTAAGGCCCCTCTATGAGGACAAGGGGCCAGGAATATCTCACAAAAGTTCAAATAAAAATTTGTGGGACAGCAGTGGCGCAGGTGCGGGAAATATCAGAGGAGGAGACGGCAATGGCCAGTTTGCTCTGTCCTGAGTGTCGTCCGCTTGGGAGGGGGCGGGCTCGGTGCAGCGAAGGGAAATAAAAAAGGCGGGCATGGCCCACCTTTCTGTCTTACGTTGGTGCGGCTGCTGGCTTACACCAGCAGATAACCACCGTCGACGTTGATAGCAGCACCAGTGGTGTAGCTGGATGCGTCAGACGCCAGATATAACACAGTGCCGGCCATTTCTTCCGGCATGGCTACGCGCTTCATCGGAATATGCATCATCGCCATTTTCAGGATAGCGTCGTTGCTGGTCAGGGTGCTGGCGAACTTGGTATCGGTCAGGCCTGGCAGCAGAGCATTCACGCGAATACCCAGTTGCGCACATTCTTTGGCAAAGGTCTTGGTCATAGCAATAACCGATGCCTTGGTGATGGAGTAAATACCCTGCATATCACCCGGAATCACGCCGTTAACAGACGCCACGTTGATAATGGAGCCACCACCGTTTTTCTTCATCAGTTTGGCGCCAGCGGAAGACATAAAGAAGTAACCACGGATGTTTACGTCGACAGTTTTCTGGAAGGCACCGAGGTCGGTATCCAGTACGTGGCCGAAGTAAGGGTTGGCCGCTGCGTTATTCACCAGAATATTCAGCTTGCCGTGTTTCTCTTCGATGGTTTTGAAACAGGCTTCGATCTGATCCATTTCACCAATGTGACAGGCCAGTGCTTCAGCACTGCCGCCAGCTTCTTTAATCTCATCCGCGACACGCTGACAGTCGTCTACTTTACGGCTGGATACGATCACGTGAGCACCGCTGGCAGCCAGCAGTTTGGCGATGGCTTCACCGATACCACGGCTGGCACCAGTCACCAGTGCAACTCGGCCGGACAGGTTAAACAGTTCTTGCGGGTTCATAAGGAAGCTCCTGATTTGTTATCGGTATGTCAGAAAATGTTTTCCGGCCTGAGCCAGATGTTGTTGTTCATTAAACGATGCCAGGCTGACCTTGCCACCGCTGTTGTATAACAGCTGGGTAATGCCGCCGTTCAGCAGCGTCCAGTTCATGTCGAAGGCTTTGTCATGGCTAAGACCGAGGCATTGCTGGGCAACGGCGGTAATCGGACCGCCGGAGGTAAATACCACCACATTTTTGCCATCGGCCCGTTGCAGCAATTCCGCCAGCGCCTGGGTTACCCGGCCGGTGAATGCAGTCCACGACTCGATGTAATCACTGTCGTTTTCGCCACGGGTCCAGCGCTCGACGGCGTTGGCGAATAACTCCTGAAACGCTTTGCGCTTGTTCGGCTGCGCCAGAATCCACGCGCCCAGAACCGCTTTGTTTTTAAACTGCGGATAAGCGCAGGCGATGACGTCGTCGGAATCAAATTCATTAAACCCGGCCATTTCGCTCACCGGTCCGAAAGCGTGCCAGTGTTTCTGTGCACCCTGCATGGTCTCGCGGTGACGCTGCATCGCGCCATGAACCACCATACCGGCTTCAACACCGCGCAGCGCCAGTGATTTGCCCACCAGTTCGCCCTGCAGGTGGCCGGTGTCCGACAGCTGATCGTAATTCAGCTTACCGAAGCCGGCCTGACCGTGGCGTACCAGATAAATGCTGGCCATTATTTAAAACCGTTGTTACGCGCATTTCTGATAATGCGGTTGCAGCGCCAGTTCAGGTAATGCACGAAGAACCAGAAATTTTTAAACGCCGGATTGTCGGTTTGCTTGTGGTGATAACGGTAGTAAATCTGCTGCACGATTACCGCTAAGCGGAACAGACCAAACACTTCGTAGAAAGGCCACAGCTTCGCATCAAGGCCCATCTTGTCGCAGTAATAGTCGACAATCTCCTGACGAGTCAGCATGCCCGGCAGATGACTTGGCTGACGACGGATAGAGCGCATTAAGGCATCGTCACCAGCTTCCACCCAGTACGCCAGCGCGCCGCCCAGGTCCATCAGCGGGTCACCGAGGGTGGCCATTTCCCAGTCCAGTATGCCGATGATCTCACCTGGGTTATCCGGGTTCAGTACCACGTTATCCATACGGTAATCGTTGTGGATAATGCAGGTTTTCACATCGGCAGGCATATTGCGCTGCAGCCACGCCATGGTCTTTTTAAAGCCCGGTACGTTCCAGGTTTTCGATTTGGTGTAACGACCGCTCCAGCCTTCGACCTGACGCTGAACATAGCCAGCACCTTTACCCAGATCATCCAGACCATTGGCCTGATAATCCACCTGATGCAGGTCGATAAGTTTGTCGAATACGGAAATGCACAGCTCGCGTGCCTGCTCTTTGCTGAGCGTCATGCCCTTTGGCAGGTTGCCGCGCGGAATAATGCCGCGCATACGTTCCATCACATAAAAGTCGCTGCCGACTACGCTCTGATCGTCACAGAAGGCGATCATTTTCGGTACGAACGGATACACCGGTTTGAGGCGCGCCATGATGCTGTATTCGCGTTTCATGTCGTGCGCACCAGCGGCTTTGTGGCCGGCGGGTGGACGACGCAGAATAAGATCGTTGTTGTCGTACTGGTCGGCGTACTTCAGGTGGTAGGTAAGGTTCGAGGCACCACCGGAAAATTGTTTTACTTCCGGCAGGTCGTCGCCGTAATCATTGCCCTGCGCTTTCAGCCAGTCGTGAACGGCCTGAATATCAAACGCGTCGCTGTCGCGCAGCGTTTTGGCCTGGTCAATAAACTGCTCGCTCATATCAGGCGTCCTTTCCTTCTTTAAAGGCTTTACGCTGATCTTCGCGTTTTTTCAGGCCCTGCGCCATCTGCATCATGCCTTTATCAAACAGGAATGGCAGATATTTCTTGAAGAAATACGCGCGACGGCCAGCGGGGTGCGGGTTGCAGATTTTCTGGTTTTTCTGCACGGCTTTGTAGGCGGCTTCGGCAATATCGTCGGCATCCAGTGCCGACGCTTCGAATACTTTATCCACAAACTTGAGCATATCCGGGTCGGAGGTTTTCATGCCGTGGTTAAGATTGGTGCGGAAGAACCCCGGGCACAGTGCTGTTACGCCAATACCATAAGGCTTCAGCTCGTAATGCATGGTTTCGGAGATCGCAACGACCGCTGCTTTGGTGGCGTTGTACGATGACATGGACGGCGCTTTCAGCAGGCCGGCCAGAGAGGCGACGTTAACAAACGAACCGCTGCCCTGTTGTTTCATCATAGGGGTGAAGGTACGACAACCCAGTGCCACGCCTTTCAAGTTAATGTCGATGATCCAGTCCCACCAGGCCCAGTCCCCCGCGTCGATGCGATCACCCGTGGCAACACCGGCATTATTAATGACGATGTCGATACCGCCCCAGCGGTTGTTAACTTCTTCACGCAATGCATTCCAGGCGTCTTCGCTGCGCACGTCCAGTTCATGGATCCAGCCTTTACCGCCGGCCTGCTCGACCATATTCAGGGTCTCGGCAGCGCCCCCCATGTTGATGTCGGCGATGCAGATATCAGCACCCTCACGGGCAAAGCGGATTGCCATGGCACGGCCAAGGCCGCTGGCGGCACCAGTAATCAGAACCTTCTTCATTGCGTAACCTCAAAAACGTAGAGAGCGGCTTATAAGACCGCTCAATTATTATCTTGTAACTATTGGCCTGTTAAGGGGCTATTGTGACAGGCGTCAGACGTCAGACGTCAGACGTCAGACGTCAGACGTCAGACGGCCGCAGGCAGCCTCATACGTCCTTCATATACTTCTTGTATTTCATCATCTCGATCTTAGCGATCAGGCCACGGTGTACTTCATCCGGACCATCAGCCAGGCGCAGAGCACGGGCGGCGGTAAACAGGCCAGTGAGCGGGAAGTCTTCCGACAGACCACCACCACCGTGCATCTGCATGGCGGCATCAATGATCTGCTGGGCCATGTTCGGTGCGATCACTTTGATCTGAGAAATTTCACTCATGGCACCCATGGCGCCCACTTTGTCGATCATCCACGCTGCTTTGAATACCAGCAGGCGCGCTTGTTCGATGTTCATGCGGGCATTGGCGATGATGTCGCGGTTGCCACCCAGGTTAACCAATGGCTTGTGGAAGGCGGTACGACCAGCGGCACGGATGCACATCAGTTCCAGCGCTTTTTCCGCCATGCCGATCAGACGCATGCAGTGGTGAATACGGCCAGGGCCAAGGCGTCCCTGAGCAATTTCGAAACCACGACCCGGACCGGCAATCATGTTGCTCAGCGGTACGCGCACGTTGTCGAAGCTGATTTCGCCGTGGCCGTATGGCTCGTCATAGAAACCGAACACCGGCAGCATGCGCTCAATTTTTACCCCCGGGGCATCCATCGGGAACAGCACCATGGAATGTTGCTGATGACGTGGTGCATCCGGGTTGGTCAGACCCATAAAAATACCGACTTTGCAGTTCGGGTGACCAATACCGGTGCTCCACCATTTGCGGCCGTTCAGTACCACTTCATCGCCTTCAACGATGGCGGTGGCTTCCATGTTGGTGGCATCGGAAGAGGCGACACCCGGTTCGGTCATGCAGAACGCAGAGCGGATTTCACCGGCCAGCAGTGGCTTCAGCCATTGTTCCTGCTGCTCTGGGGTGCCGTATTTTTCCAGCACTTCCATATTGCCGGTGTCTGGCGCATTACAGTTAAAGATTTCCGGAGCGATAAAAGAGCGGCCGGTCAGCTCGGCAATAGCAGCATATTCCAGCGTGCTCAGGCCTGCGCCGAAGTGCTCATCCGGCAGGAACATGTTCCACAGGCCGGCAGCTTTGGCTTTTGCTTTCAGCTCTTCAATGATTGGCAGCACAACCCATTTGTTGTCCAGGCTATGCAACTCGCGCAGGTAGTCTTCTTCTACCGGCTCGATTTCATTCTTCATGAACTCTTTAACGCGCTTGATGTATTCCTGCGCTTTAGGGGAATGCTGAAAATCCATAATGACCTCATTGGGTGACGTTATGGATCCAGTGTAGAGAGATCTTCTGTATCTATGAAATGAATGGTTTGAATACCAAACTATTATTCTTAGTTATGGTTAATCCGATTGGCGTGGCTCACCATCGTGCTCGCAACCGGGGCAGCTGTGGCAGCTTAAGCCCGGGTGGTACTGGTTACGGCCAGCACCTTTGGCAAAGTAGAGCGCCTTATCGGCGCAGGCGAGTAACTGATTCAGATCCATGTCACCACGCAGAATGCAGCTGCCTGCGCTGACAGTCAGATGATTCGGCTGTGGTAAGCCACTGACGTCAACCGCACGGATGCCTTCACACAGGCGCTGACCAAGGCCGTTGATAATGTCGGGCTGATCGGTGCGTACCAGAATAAGGAACTCGTCGCCGCCCCAGCGCGAGGCGTAGTCGTAAGTGCGCAGGCTGGCGCGAATGTGAGCCGCGGTGGCTTCCAGCGCACGGTCGCCGGTACCGTGACCAAAATCGTCGTTAACCAGTTTAAAGTCATCGAGATCGAGCCAGATAATACCGAACGTATCGCCTTCACGGCGATGGCGCTCCATTTCCAGCTCCAGCCGTTGCATCATACCGCGGCGATTGAGCAGCCCGGTCAATGGGTCAGTCTGGGTTTGTTCTTCCAGCTCCCGGGTTCGCTGACGAACCCGGGCTTCCAGCTCATCGTGGGATTGCTGTACCTGATCGGCCATGGACTGCATATGCCCCATAAGCCGGCCAATCTCATCGCGTCCCTGGTGTAAGCGCTCGTGAGTGGTGTTCTGTCCGGCCCGCAGATCATCCATGGTGGTCGACAGACGTGACAGTGGATAAAGAATGAAGCGGTTGATGGCGATGTTGTACGCCAGCAACGCGAACACCACGCACAGTCCGGCCAGAATGAACACCGGGACAAAGGCGTCGGTCGGCATCAGGGTGTCGAAGCCAACCAGGGTCAGCACATACCAGTCGATTTCCGGCAGATAAATGATGCCGGCGAGATGGTCATCACCGTCGGAGACCAGACGTAAACTGACAACATCCCCGGGCGTTTGCTGAGCGTGACTCATGGCTTGTTGCAGGTTCGCGGCATCCTCTCGGCTGAACATCTGCCAGATGGTTTTCTGCTCCGGAGCGGTTTTGGTAATGCTGGCAAAGTCGATCTGGCTTAGATCATTGGACACCTGCACGGCGCCCAGATGATCAATTAAAAAGTTATGTACACCGGGCTCCGGTGTGGTGGATATCTGGCGGATGTATTCAGTCAGCTCGAGTCCGGTGCCCACCACTCCCAGTATGCGGTCTCCATCGCGCAGCAACACATCAATCCACAGCTTGGTCACCTGCAACGGGATGTCCGGATTGACGTTGAGGTGCATATCGCGGTTCTGAGCAATGATGGAGTAGAACCACTGATCGTCCGGGTTATCTGCTTTCAGTGTGTAGCGGTACTCATTGCCGGCGTATTGGTTGCTGGCATTGTTGTGGAAGTAACGGCCAGAGCCGGCCAGTGCAACAAAGAAACTCTGGTCGGCAAAATTACTGCGGAAGGATTCCATTTCGGTCAGGGCGCGGGCGAGCTTTTCCGGATTATCTTCGTCCCGTGCCCAGTCGCGGATTATCTGTGATTCAGCGAACTGTCGGGCCAGCGCAACCTCACGAATGATGGGTTGCAGTGAGCGTTCTTTTTCCAGCCGCACCTGAGTGCTGAACTGACGGATGGCCCATTGTTCAGCGATGTTCAGTGTCACGCTGTGACCCACAAGCCAGATTCCCGAGCACGCCAGTGCCAGGAGGATCGATGTGAGCAGTAAAAATCGGGGTTTCAGATTCATTCTGGGGGCCTGTCCGTCGTCTCTTAATGATAGACGTGTTTAAAAAGAATGCACTGCCCTCAGAGTAATCCCTTACGAAAAATATTGTTATTGTGATCTTTATCGACAAAGAGTAGCGTTGTTGGGCCCGCTGGAGTGCATAAGCCATCCGTCGTAAGAAAATCAGTCTATGGTTATAGCTCCACAGGTTGAATTAACCCTGACGTTCCGACAGCAAGAATTACGGTAAGTATGGTTAAAGGAAAAGAAAGGTCACCTCTGCTCGAATATGACAATACGGCGCTCAAATCTCGTCGTCTGATGCAGATCAGTGGCATCACTCTGGTGGGGTTGTTGCTGATTATTCTGGTGGCAGACGACCGCATTCGCCCGTTCCTGATGCTTGGTGGGCTGACCCTGATTGCCGTGTTATGGCTGGCTGCACAGCGCAACCCGGAGAAAGCCGCATCGGTGTTTCTCTGGTGTCTGACCATGATGCTGTCGTCCATTGCCTGGGTGTCTGAGGGCGTACGCGATATGTCTCTGCTGGCCTACCCCAGCGTTTTGATTTTTGCTGCCATCCTTGGCTCTAAAGCCTTGTTCTTTTCGTTGCTGACGCTGATGGTTGGCTTTGCCACCATCGTGGGCTTGTTGTCGCTGAGTGGCTGGCACGAACCTTACTACTACGAACTCGCACCGCGCCATATTGTATTTACCGACGTTATTCTGATTCTCACTGGCTTCAGCGTCTACATGCTGCTGCGCGATCAACGTAAGCTGCTGGTCAATCTGAAAGAAGAAAACTTTCGGGTACGAGAGCGGGAGTTACTGATTGGCGATCTGGCGAATCAGGATCAGCTGACGGGGCTGTACAACCGTCGCTTTGCCGAGACCGTGTTCAGCGAGTTATCCGACCAGTGTCAGTGCGGTGACGGGCGTCTGGCGTTACTGTTTTTCGATCTCGATAACTTTAAGCCGGTAAACGATTCCCTCGGGCATGCTGCGGGTGACCTGTTGTTGCGGGAGTTGGCCGATCGTCTGAAAACCGTGGTGGCCAAAGACGATATTCTCTGCCGCTTTGGTGGCGACGAATTTCTGGTTCTGACCTGTTTCTCCAGCAACGATCAGGGCTACGTAACTAACCTCGCTGACCAGCTGATTGCCGCAGCATCGATACCGTTTTACATCCAGAGCACACGCATTGAGGTATCGGGTTCGATTGGTATTGCCATCGCTCCGGAGCATGGCGATGTCTTTTCCGAGTTATGTCGTCATGCAGACGCCGCTATGTATCAGGCGAAAGAAGATGGTCGTCATGTTTATCGCATTTATGACGACTCAATGAGCAAAGCCAGTGCGGCCAAGCTGAGTATGATGGCTGACCTGCGTGAAGCGCTGGTAAATAAAGAATTTCAGGTTTACTACCAACCGCAGATTGATCTGGCATCGCGCCAGGTGTGCGGCGCCGAAGCATTAATTCGCTGGCAACGTCGTGATGGTTCATTTGTACCGCCGGATGAATTTATTCCGCTGGCAGAGAGCAGCGGCATCATTGCCGATATCGGCTGCTGGGTTTTGCGCGAGGCCTGTCGTGATTGTGCGGGCTGGCGTCAGGCTGGTTTTACGCATATGTCAGTGTCGGTCAACCTGTCGTATGTGCAGTTCCGCGATGGTGAACTGGAATGTCGGGTGCGCAAAGCACTGGACAGAGTTGGTCTGCCAGCACAAGCACTGGAGCTGGAACTGACCGAGTCGATGCTGATTGGCGAAAGTCCGCACATTCAGAAGCAGATCGCTGCTATACGAGCAATGGGTGTGAATTTTGCCATCGATGATTTTGGTACCGGCTATTCCAATCTGGGTTATCTGCGTCGCTTCAGCGCCACTCGCCTGAAAATTGATAAATCCTTTGTTATGGATATGGGTGGTGCAGCTAAGGACAAACCGCTGGTGCGGGCGATTATTCAGATGTGCGACAGCCTCGGACTGGAAGCGGTGGCCGAAGGGGTGGAGGACAATGAAACGGTGCGTGAATTACTGGCGCTGGGATGCCATCAGGGGCAGGGTTATCTGTGGTCGAAAGCGATAACCAATGACGCCTTCCTGTGCTGGCTAAGCGAATATGGTAAGCAGGATTTATCCGACCCGTTTGATTACGCTCAGCTTTGACTTTGGCCGGTTAACCGAGCTGCATAAAAAAACGCTGCTGAGGCAGCGTTTTTTCGCTAAAGCGCTAACGCTTTGGCGTTATTAAAGCAGATCGAAACGGTCTGCGTTCATTACCTTAGTCCAGGCAGCAACGAAGTCATTTACGAACTTCTCTTTGCTGTCGTCAGAGGCGTAGAACTCAGCGATCGCACGCAGTTCAGAGTTAGAACCGAATACCAGATCAACCGGCGTTGCAGTCCATTTCACTTTACCGCTGTCGCGGTCACGACCTTCGTAAATACCGGCTGTACCAGACTTCTTCCACTCGGTAGACATATCTACCAGGTTAACGAAGAAGTCAGTGCTCAGCTGGCCAGGACGCGCAGTGAACACACCGTGCTGGCTGCCATCGTAGTTTGCACCCAGTACACGCATGCCACCTACCAGAGCCGTCATTTCCGGTACGGTCAGATCCAGCAGCGCTGCTTTCTCAATCAGGGCTTCCGCCGGTGGACGTGGGAAGCTGTCGCTCAGGTAATTACGGAAACCGTCGGCCTTTGGTTCCAGCAGAGCAAAGGATTTGGTGTCAGTCATTTCCTGAGTCGCATCGGTACGACCAGCAACGAATGGTACTTCTGCTTTAACGCCTGCATCCGCAGCGGCTTTTTCGACTGCAGCAGAACCGGCCAGTACAATCAGGTCAGCCATAGAAACGTTGGCTTTAGCTGATTTGTTGAACGACTTCTGGATGCTTTCCAGTTTGCTCAGCACTTTTTTCAGTTCAGCCGGCTGGTTAACTTCCCAGCTGTTCTGTGGTGCCAAGCGAATACGCGCACCGTTCGCACCACCGCGCATATCGGTTTCACGGAACGTAGAAGCTGAAGCCCAGGCTGTGGTTACCAGCTGCTGTACGCTCAGACCAGAAGACAGAATATCTTTCTTCAGTTTCTTCGCGTCTTTTTCTGAAATCAGCTTACCTTCAACCGCCGGAACCGGATCCTGCCAGATAAATTTCTGAGTTGGTTTCCAGTTGCCCAGATAACGGGAAGATGGGCCCATATCGCGGTGGGTCAGTTTGAACCAGGCGCGAGCGTAGGCGTCTTCAAATTTTTCCGGGTTGTTCAGCCAGTCCTGAGTGATCTTGCGGTACGCAGGATCGACTTTCAGTGCCAGGTCAGTGGTCAGCATCATCGGAGCGTGACGTTTGGACGGATCGTGAGCATCCGGCACCATACCGGCACCAGCACCATCTTTCGGTGTCCACTGTTTAGCGCCGGCAGGGCTCTTAGTCAGTTCCCATTCGAACGCGTACAGGTTCTGCAGGAAGTTGTGAGTCCATTGTGCCGGACTGACGGTCCATGCTCCTTCCAGTCCGGAGGTGGTGGTATCCACGCCATTACCTGTGCCGCATTTGTTCATCCAGCCCAGCCCCTGGGTTTCCAGGCCTGCTGCTTCGGGGTCAACGCCAACACACTTATTCACTTTACGTGCACCGTGTGCTTTACCAAAGGTATGGCCACCGGCGACCAGTGCGGCGGTTTCTTCATCGTTCATACCCATGCGGCCGAATGCTTCACGGATATCACGGGCTGCCAGCAGAGGATCCGGGTTGCCGTGGGGACCTTCCGGGTTCACGTAGATCAGACCCATTTCGGTAGCACCGAACGGACCTTTCAGGCTGCCGTCTTTAGCGCGACGAGCGTCGGTCAGCCATTCGCCTTCTGGCCCCCAGTTCACTTCTTCCGGTTCCCATTCATCGGCACGACCGAAGGCGAAACCAATGGTTTTAAAGCCCATGTCTTCCATGGCGACGGTGCCAGCCAGTACCAGCAGGTCAGCCCAGGACAGAGCGTTACCGTATTTCTGCTTAATAGGCAGCAGCAGGCGACGAGCTTTATCCAGGTTGGCGTTGTCTGGCCATGCATTCAGAGGAGCAAAGCGCTGCATACCGCCGTCTGCACCACCGCGACCATCGATTGCACGGTAAGTACCGGCAGCGTGCCAGGACATACGGATAAAGAACGGACCATAGTGACCGTAGTCGGCTGGCCACCATGGCTGTGAGGTTTTCATTGCATCAGCCAGATCTTTTTTCAGCGCGTCCAGATCCAGGTCTTTAAATGCATCGGCATAGCGGAAGTTGGCACCCATAGGGTCGGCGGATGCACTGGAATCACGCAGTGGTTCCAGACTCAGACGGTTTGGCCACCAGTAGTCGTTGTCGCGCATATCGTCGGCGCTGGCAAACGGAGCAACGCCCGCCGCGCACAGGGTCAGTACCGAAATGGCCTTACCCAGTTTGGTCATCTTTTTCATTGTGCAAGTCTCTTCAGGTTATTGTCTGTCAGCTGTCCGTTGTCCTTCCGGCAGCATCAGCGGGCCCGATTCCGACACTATAAGATCTGGTATAAATGAGACTAATTTAGATTTTTAACAGGGCCGATTGATTCTTTTAAATACGCAGCAGGCTCAGTTGCTGCTAGCTGATAATAAATATAACCGACTGATTTTATTGGTTTTTCTCATTTTATGCCTGTCGTATACGGCATTGGCAGGCGGAGTTGGCCGTCTCGGCGAGCACAAAGGTTAAGACGGTTGTCGCCCTGTTCTTGCTTCTATCCACTGGCTCCGAATGTCTGGCAGAGCACTATCGGCGACGGGCAGATTCAGTCAGGCAGTGAGATACAAATGCTTTGTGGATAAATCCTCATTACCGACAGCCTGGCCTTTGAATTGAATGCTTCGTGACATGCCTTTATGTGCATATTTAAACGACGAATTTATTTTCTGATTTTACCGAATTACGGTTCGGGGAGGATGCGCCCTCAATTGGTGCCTGGTGATTTATATCTGTGCAATTCGGGCGCGGCGATACAGGCCATACTGGCGCTTTTGCATGAGAACCGTGGGTAAAAAGCGGTTTTTATGCACTCTTTTCCAACTTGGTACACCCCTTGCTGAAAGCATGGTCGCAAGCTTCTTCAAATCCCCCAGACCTTGAGTGGCAGTGGGCATAACGATCATAAGTAAGAAGGAAAGACTCCATGAAAACATTCGGAAAAAACTCCCTGAGCAAAGCAGGAAAAGTACTGGCAATGACCGCACTGGCGGCGGGTGTCAGTCTCGCTAATGCAGCAGACACTATTAAAGTTGGTGTGCTGCACTCACTGTCAGGGACCATGGCTATTTCTGAAACCACGCTGAAAGACACCGTACTGATGATGGTGGAAGAGCAGAACAAGAAAGGTGGTCTGCTGGGTAAAAAACTGGAGCCGGTTGTGGTTGACCCTGCGTCTAACTGGCCACTGTTTGCAGAAAAAACCCGAGAGCTGCTGGAGAAAGATAAAGTCGACGTTATTTTCGGCTGCTGGACTTCTGTGTCCCGTAAGTCTGTTCTGCCGGTGATCGAAGAACTGAACGGTCTGATGTTCTACCCGGTTCAGTACGAAGGTGAAGAGTCTTCCTACAACGTTTTCTACACTGGTGCTGCGCCAAACCAGCAGGCCATTCCTGCGGTTGATTACCTGATGAACGAAGTAGGCGTTAAGCGCTGGGTGCTGGCGGGTACCGACTATGTTTATCCGCGTACCACCAACAAAATTCTGGAAAGCTATCTGAAGTCTAAAGGCGTTGCCGAAAAAGACATCATGATTAACTACACGCCTTTCGGTCACTCTGACTGGCAGACAATTGTGTCTGACATCAAGAAATTCGGTGGCGCTGGTGTGAAAACTGCCGTGGTTTCAACCATTAACGGTGATGCCAACGTACCTTTCTATAAGGAACTGGCGAACCAGGGTGTAAGCGCTGAAGACATTCCGGTGGTTGCATTCTCTGTTGGTGAAGAAGAGCTGTCTGGCTTTGACACCAAACCTCTGGTTGGTCACCTGGCTGCATGGAACTACTTTATGAGTGCCGACAGCAAGGAAAACGACGAGTTCATTAAAGCATGGCACGAGTTTACCAAGAGCGAAGATCGTGTAACCAACGACCCGATGGAAGCAACCTACATCGGTTTCGAAATGTGGGCGAAAGCCGTTGAAAAAGCCGGCACCACCGATGTAGCAAAAGTTGAAGCTGCGATGATCGGTATTGAGGTTCCTAACCTGACTGGCGGCATGGCGAAAATGAACAAAAACCACCACCTGAGCAAGCCGGTTCTGATCGGTGAAATTCAGGAAGATGGTCAGTTCGATATCGTATGGGAAACCGACGGTGTTGTGCCGGGTGATGCCTGGACAGACTTCCTGCCAGAAAGCAAAAACCTGATCTCTGACTGGACTGCCCCGGTAAGCTGCGGCAACTACAACGTAGTGACCAAAACCTGTGGCGGCGCGGTAGCGACCGAATAAGGTTGATCTGTCCCCCGCGTTCGCGGGGGATTTCTTTCCCAGATAGGATGTACCTCATGCGGATGTATTGCAGACAGATTTTTCTGGCTCTGGCCCTGCTCGTGTCGTTTACCGGGCAAGTGCTGGCGGCACAGGATGCAGACAATCTCAAAGCGCTGACGTCGCAATTGATTGCGGCAAATTATGCAGAAAAAGAACAACTGGCCGGCCAGATTGCAGCCCTTGATGATGAGCGGGTGTTGCCCATTTTATCGGCGCTGCTGGAAGGTGAGCTTTTCTATAAAAAAGATGATGAACAGATTCTGATTGTTAAGGGCGATGCCATTAACAATGCGTTTTCTGGCGACGCAGTTGATGTGCCCGGCAAACGCGATAAAAAGAAAATTGGTGTAAACAACTCCCTGCGTGGCGAGTTACGCAGCCTGATTGCTCGCGCGCAGATTAACTCGCGTAAAGAAAGTGTGCGCCTGGACGCTGCCGCTAATCTGCTGAAAAACAGTGCCGATGTTGAGCTGACGCTGGTGAACGAAGCGCTGGCGAAAGAAACCAGTAGCGATGTGAAAGATATTCTGTCGCTGGTGCGTGGCTTGATTTTATTAAAATCAGAAGATCAGGCTGAACGCATTACGGCACTTGAGTTGCTGGATGGTTCGCTTTATCCGGAGGTGCGTGCCAGCCTCAATCAATTCATTAGCGGATTCTCTGAAGAAGAAATTAAAACCAGGAAAACAGAATACACCGCCGCGACAAAATCACTGGCTTCTATTGAAACCCTGGTGGAAATGAACGGCTATATCGAAAACCTGTATTTCGGTTTAGCTCTGGGGGCGGTATTGCTGCTGGCTGCCATTGGTCTGGCCATCACCTTTGGTGTGATGGGCGTGATTAACATGGCTCATGGCGAAATGATTATGCTCGGCGCCTACACCACCTATGTGGTGCAACAATTAATGCCTGATCATACAGGCCTGTCGCTGGTGGTGTCGATTCCGGCAGCCTTCCTGGTGGCGGGGGCTGTGGGTGTCGCCATTGAGCGCGGTGTTATTCGTCATTTGTATGGCCGCCCGCTGGAAACACTGCTGGCGACTTTTGGTATCAGTTTAATTCTGCAGCAGGCTGTGCGTTCTGTTTTCAGCCCGCTGAACCGCGAGGTAGCAACGCCGGACTGGATGGCCGGAACCTTTATGCTGAACCCGGCACTGGAACTGACCTGGAACCGTCTGTACATCATTATCTTCAGTCTGCTGGTACTGGCGACGCTGGCGCTGGTGCTTAAGCGCACGCTGTTTGGTCTGCAGATGCGTGCTGTGACCATGAATCGTCCGATGGCGAGTTCTATGGGTATTCGTACCGGCTGGGTCGATGCGCTGACCTTTGGTCTGGGGTCGGGCATTGCTGGTATTGCCGGTGTGGCGTTATCACAGCTGACTAATGTAGGTCCGAACCTGGGTCAGGCCTACATTATCGACTCCTTTATGGTGGTGGTGTTCGGTGGTGTTGGTAATTTGTGGGGAACACTGGTTGCGGCTATGTCGCTGGGTGTTGCTAATAAAATTTTCGAACCCATCGCAGGTGCGGTACTGGCCAAAATTCTGGTGCTGGTATTCATCATTCTCTTTATTCAGAAACGACCACGCGGCCTGTTCGCGCTGAAAGGTCGTGCAGTTGAGAACGGGTAAGGAGGATTTATGACTCGTAATGACAACATGGGACCTCTGACCCGCCTGCTGATGAATGATGCGCAGGGACGCAAATTACTGATGGTGCTGGTAGCTCTGGCGGTGATTATTCCGTTCTGCAATCTGGTGTTTCCGCAGGATTCGTTCTTCCATATTTCTACTTACACTATGACGTTGCTGGGCAAGTATCTGTGCTATGCCTTGCTGGCCATTGCTGTCGATTTAATCTGGGGCTATTGCGGTATTTTAAGTCTGGGTCACGGCGCCTTCTTTGCACTTGGTGGTTACGCCATGGGTATGTACCTGATGCGTCAGATCGGCGATCGGGGTGTATACGGTAATGCCGAGCTGCCGGACTTTATGGTGTTCCTCAACTGGCAGGAATTACCCTGGTACTGGTTTGGCTTTGATCAGTTCTGGTTTGCCATGCTGATGGTGCTGCTGGCGCCGGGCATTCTGGCCTTTGTGTTTGGTTTCCTGGCATTCCGTTCGCGCGTAACCGGCGTTTATCTGTCTATTATTACTCAGGCCATGACCTACGCCCTGCTGCTGGCTTTCTTCCGTAACGATATGGGCTTTGGCGGTAACAACGGTCTGACTGATTTTAAAGATATTCTTGGCTATAGCCTGCAATCGGATAACACGCGCGCGGCGTTGTTTATTGCTTCTGTACTGGCGGTCATCATCGGTTATTTAATCAGCCGCTTTATTGTCACCTCGAAACTGGGGCGAGTACTGGTGGCCATTCGTGATGCGGAATCCCGCGCGCGTTTCCTCGGCTACCGTGTGGAATACTACAAGCTGTTTGTGTTTGTGGTGTCGTCCATGCTTGCTGGTGTCGCTGGTGCTTTGTATGTACCGCAGGTGGGCATTATTAATCCGGGTGAATTTGCACCGATTAATTCCATCGAAATTATTATCTGGGTGGCAGTTGGTGGTCGTGGCTCGTTGTACGGTGCTGTCATTGGTGCGGTGCTGGTGAACTACGCCAAAACCTATTTCACCGGAGCCTTTGCCGAACTCTGGCTGTTTATGCTCGGTGGTTTGTTTGTGCTGACTACCCTGTGGTTGCCTAAAGGTGTTGTTGGCCTGTGGGCGCAGATCAAAGAGAAACAGCAAATCCGCAAAGCAGGATCTGCCGCTGCTAATGCCAGTGCTCAGGGAGACGTATCATGAGCGCCATTCCAAAACATATTGAGAACCCATACGTCCTGTACATGGACGGAGTCAGTGTCAGCTTCGATGGCTTTAAGGCTCTGAACTCACTGTCGCTGGTTATTGCCCCGGGTGAGATGCGCGCCATTATCGGCCCCAACGGCGCCGGTAAAACCACCATGATGGATGTCATTACCGGAAAAACCAAACCCGATAGCGGCACCATCCTGTTCACTGATACTCATCAGCAGGAATACGATCTCACGCGCTTTGACGAAGCCGATGTGGCGAATCTGGGTGTGGGACGTAAATTTCAGAAGCCCAGCGTGATCGAAAGTCTGACGGTATTCGAAAATCTGGAAATGTCGTTAAAAGGCGGCCGCGGTTTGTGGGCAGCGTTAGTGCACAAGCTGACACCTGAACGTGCGGCCAAGCTCGATGAAATACTCGACATGATTGATTTGTCTGACAAGCGCGACTGGATGGCCGGCAGCTTATCGCACGGCCAGAAGCAGTGGCTGGAAATCGGCATGCTGCTCGGCCAGGAGCCGGATCTGCTATTAATCGATGAGCCGGCGGCAGGTATGACCGATGAGGAAACCATGAAAACCGCCGAGCTGTTTAAGCGCCTCGCGCAAAAACATTCACTGGTGGTGGTAGAGCACGATATGGACTTTATTGAAGCGCTCGATTGTAAGGTTACTGTGCTGCACGAAGGTCATGTGCTGGCCGAAGGTTCGCTGGCAACAGTGAAGGCTAATCAGCAGGTAATCGAAGTCTATCTGGGTCGCTGAGTCGGGAGAAATACGATGCTAAGTGTAAATCAACTCGATGTCGCCTACGGTGCCAGTCAGGCGCTGTACGGCGTATCGATGTCGGCTCAGCCGGGCAAGGTAACCTGTGTGCTGGGACGTAATGGCGTGGGTAAAACCACATTAATGAAAAGTCTGTCGGGCCATCTGGAACCCCGTGCTGGTGATATTCAGTGGCAGGGAAAAAGTCTTAAAGGCATGGCGCCCTATGATCGGGCGAAACAAGGCATTGCCTATGTCCCTCAGGGGCGGGATATCTTTGCCCAGCTGACGGTTGAGGAGAACCTGCAGACGGCCTTTTCGGCGCTGCCAAAGAGCCAGCGTTTTATCGACCCCGAGGTGTATTCTCTGTTCCCTGTGCTGCAAAAGATGCTGAAACGCCGTGGTGGTGATTTATCCGGAGGTCAGCAGCAGCAGCTGGCCATTGCGCGGGCGTTGCTGTTGCGACCGAAGGTGCTGATTCTGGATGAGCCAACCGAAGGTATTCAGCCGTCCATTATTAAGGACATTGGCAATGTTATTAAACTACTGCGAGACCGCGGTGATATGGCCATTGTTCTGGTAGAGCAGTATCTGGATTTTGCTGCCGAGCTGGCGGATGAGTTTGTGATTCTTGAGCGTGGGCGGGTGGTCGCCTCGGGTGAGGGGGCAGAACTCAAATCGTCGGAAGAAGCACGACGTTTACTCGCAATCTGAAACAAAAAAGGGCAGCACTGGCTGCCCTTTTTTACAGGTGCCGCTCAATCAATGCTGTGCGGCTTCCAGTCTGGCGACGATCGCCTCCAGTTCTGCCAGACGGGCAGTGGTGCGACGCAGTGCTTCGGCCTGCACTTCAAATTCTTCCCGGGTAACGATATCTGCACTGGTTAACAGGGCGTTGAGCTGGCTACGCATGGCCAGGCGCAGATCATCGGACAGGCCGGCAAAAGGCCCCTGTTGCAGCATCTGTTCAATTCGGGTGCGGATCTGATCGGGTTTTAGCATGGTCTTCTCCAGTCTCTGTTCGCACCATCTTATCACGTTCCTTTCCGCGTTCTGCAGCCGTTGAGAGCACGGCGCCCCAAAATCACGCCACTGCTTTAGTTGTGCCTCAGTGTGGTGCCTCATGTTTTTAGTGTGCGCCCTGGAAAGGTGCATTAAAGTGGTTTGTGCACCATAAAAAGCACGGTTTTTGGCGCCCGAATCCGCATATTTGGGCTAAGTGCATGAAAATCAGTGTTTTTTAAAAGTTGGCACAGGCAGTGCTATAGGTGAGTTACCAGGTTTCATCCGAAATAAAACAGTGCGTAGACACTTAAATCCGAAACCTGAAAAGCTTTCGCTAACTGATGAAGGAAAAGAACGATGAAAAAACTGACTAAAGCTATCGTTGTTGCTGGTGTTATGACTGCAGGCCTGGCTGGTATCCCAGCTGCACAGGCAGAAGTTTCCGCTTCCGCTTCTATCGCGTCTGAGTACCTGTGGCGTGGTACCACTCTGGGCAACGGCGACGCAGCTTTCTCCGGTAGCCTAGACTATTCACACGAGTCTGGCCTGTACGCAGGCACCTGGATTTCTTCCGGTGACTCAGGTCTGGGCACTGAGTACGACCTGTATGCAGGTTACGCTCTGGAAGCCGGTGATCTGGGTGTAGATCTGGGTTATGCAACCTACATCTACCCAGGTGCGGATGAAGATGGCATCGACGACGTTGCTGAATTCTACCTGGGTCTGTCTTACAAGGCAGGCAGCCTGTACGCGTACAAATCAAGCGATTCTGACGTAGATGGCATGTACCTGGTTGCGTCTGCTGACGTTTCTTCTTTCTCTGTAGCTGTAGGTACCTGGCTGGATACCGGCGGTGACTACACTCACCTGGACGTAACTTACGCCTTCAACGACAACGTAGCGTTCACTCTGAGCCAGATCGTTGACGAAGAAATCGAAGACTCCATGGATATGTCTCCGAAACTGGTTGTTTCTTACAGCCTGCCTATCGAGATGTAAAAAGCATACAATGGCCCATGCCCCCGCATGGGCCATTGTAAATAACACCTAATTCCTAGCGTTTAGAAAAGGGGTTTTCTATGAAACTCATTACTGCTGTGGTTAAGCCATTCAAACTGGATGACGTGCGTGAAGCACTGTCTGAGATTGGCGTTCAGGGCATCACAGTGACTGAAGTAAAAGGCTTTGGTCGTCAGAAAGGTCATACCGAACTGTACCGTGGTGCTGAATATGTGGTGGATTTTCTGCCAAAAGTAAAAATTGATGTGGCGGTTGCCGACGACCTGACTGAGAAGGTTATCGAAGCAATCACCAAAGCAGCGAACACTGGCAAGATCGGCGACGGCAAAATTTTCGTTACCAATCTGGAACAAATCATTCGTATCCGTACCGGTGAAACCGGCGCAGACGCGATCTGATTCTTTCACAGTAAATTACTCGAGCCTTATGCGGGGGGCTTAGAATGGAAAACAATATTTTTGAACTCCAGTACGCCATGGACACCTTTTATTTCCTGGTGTGTGGCGCATTAGTAATGTGGATGGCGGCTGGTTTCGCCATGCTGGAAGCGGGTCTGGTCCGCTCTAAAAACACTACTGAAATTCTGACTAAAAACGTTGCCCTGTTCGCGATTGCGTGCACCATGTACCTGGTATGTGGTTACCAGATCATGTACGGCGGCGGTTACTTCCTGGCGGGTATCACTGAAGTTGATTCCGCAGCTGTTCTGGCTGACTTTGCTGCTCGTGAAGACGGTTTCCAGGGCGGTTCTATCTACTCAGGTGCTTCTGACTTCTTCTTCCAGGTAGTGTTCGTAGCAACTGCTATGTCTATCGTATCTGGTGCGGTTGCTGAGCGTATGAAGCTGTGGGCTTTCCTGGCTTTCGCAGTAGTACTGACTGGCGTTATCTACCCACTGGAAGGTGCATGGACCTGGGGTAACGGTGTTGAAGGTTCTATGGGGGAGATGGGTGTATTTGGCCTGTACGCGTTGGGAGATGATATTAAAGATGAGGCTGATAAAGTAATTGTTGCTGGTTTTGGTTTCAAAGACTTCGCAGGTTCCGGCATCGTACACATGGCAGGTGCTGCTGCAGCTCTGGCTGGTGTGATTCTGCTGGGTGCCCGTAAAGGCAAATACGGCCCTAACGGTGAAGTTCGCGCTATCCCTGGTGCAAACCTGCCACTGGCTACCCTGGGTACTTTCATCCTGTGGATGGGCTGGTTCGGTTTCAACGGTGGTTCTGTACTGAAACTGGGTGATATCGCTAACGCTCACGCTGTAGCGGTTGTATTCACCAACACTAACGCAGCGGCTGCTGGTGGTCTGCTGGGTGCCCTGGTTCTGGCTTACATCCTGTTCCGCAAAGCGGACCTGACTATGGCTCTGAACGGTGCTCTGGCTGGTCTGGTAGCGATTACTGCTGAGCCTTCTACTCCTACTCCATTCGCAGCAACCATCATTGGTATGGTTGGTGGTCTGATCGTTGTTCTGTCTATCCTGACTCTGGATAAACTGAAAATCGATGATCCGGTAGGTGCGATCTCTGTTCACGGTGTTGTTGGTCTGTTCGGTGTACTGGTAGTACCAGTAACTAACGGCGATGCAAGCTTCGTAGGTCAGCTGGTTGGCGCAATCACTATCTTCGTATGGGTATTCGTAGCTTCCTTCATCGTATGGATGGTTCTGAAAGCTGTGATGGGCCTGCGTGTTTCCGAAGAGGAAGAGTACGAAGGTGTGGATCTGTCCGAATGTGGTATGGAAGCGTACCCAGAGTTCACCAATAAATAATTGGTCTCAGCCAAAGCTGAAATAAAAAAGCCGGCCCTGATGTGGGCCGGCTTTTTTGTTGGGAGCAATAAACCCGGACGAAAACAGAGTGTGAACTACATCAGACATTCTGTGACAAAAACTAATGCTAAAGTGCTGTATTTGGCATTTGGTATGTCGTAATCGTGACAGTCATTTGCAAGAATACCCGCTCTTGAGAACAGGGATGGTCTCTTTTGCTGCGCAATGGAATCTTCGCATCTGCGTACTCCAGCGTCCTTCCCTGATTTCATTCTGATTCGCCATACCCCATGGCTTACTCTCTGCTTAGGAAGGAACCGATGGAACATTCGATTTTTAAAAAAGCCAAGCTGGCTGCTGCTATTGCTCTTGTCTCCTCTACAACGCTGATGACAGGTTGTTTGGTCGATGGTGATAAATCTACAACAACATCAACTACCGTTCAGGAAGACGCCAGCCGCATTTCGGTTACCGATCAGGTGACCCCTCGAGCTGAAATTCTGGGTATCGTGCAGGATACCAACGGCAATCCTGTTGCGGGCGCCAGGGTAAGTATTGGTAGTGCATCTGCCATTTCAGATGCTAATGGTGCGTATTCGATTCCTAATGTAGCGGTAACAGGATTTACCGGTAATGCAGACACTGCTAATGCGCAGCCAATACAGGTTTCGATTGTGCCGGCTAATAGTGTTGAGGGTGTTAAATATTTAGCGGCAACGGTCTCTGTAACCCCACAGGCCAGCACTATTATTCAAACGGTTGATGGTGATCACACCAATACTGAAGACGCTCTGCTAGCTATTGTTACTACTGATGGCTTAGCAGTGTCTGCGGGTGTGACTGTTATTCCTGCCCTTGAATCCACAGTAACGGGTGTGTTACGTGATAATGCGACCGGTGAGGTTGTGGCGAACGCAGTTATTGGTCTGGAAGTTCTCGAAGTTAATGGTGTAAACCAGCAGCAAGTACAGAATAGTAATGGTGGTGGTACCAGTTACGGTGTAGGTATTTACCAGGCAGCAACTGATGCAGAAGGACGTTTCACATTTGAAAATCTGCCGGTTGATACGGATTTTGATATTGCTATTAACGGCTGGATACTTGATTCATTAACCGGTGGCAATGTCGGTAACAATAATAGCGGTGAGTTTGCCACAACCCCTGAAGTCGCTGTACAGAATATCGGTACTGTGTACGCGGATCTGATCACATCTCAGGATGATATTGAGCCATTTGTTACTTCTGTGACTGGCGTTGTGGTTAACGCAGTAACAGGTCTGTTGAATGATGATCTGGACGGTACTCAGGGCCTGACTGTACATTTCTCTGAGCCTCTGCAGAGCCTCGTCGACAGTAATTCAGTTTATGTTTATAACACGACTGCCAAGGCGGCAGTGGCGTTACAGGGCCAGCCGGTGCTGAGTGCAGATGGTCGTTCGGTTACCATTACTACTGCATCCCCCATTCCGGCTAATAACACCTTTGAAATCTATCTGAATAAAATGGATTTTCAGGACATTGCTGGTAATGCACTGGATGCTGGGGTGGTCGGAACCTTTAAAGGTCAGCCAACTCCCGCATATGATGCGAACGTAACCCTGGGCAACAGCAATTCGCTGAAACTGACCCTGAAAACTTTTGCCGACCCCATTACTGAGGCCGGTGCTGTGGTTGGCCTGACCCAGCAGCTGGAAGACGGTGGCGATAGCGCATTTGAAATTCTGCAGGGACTGAATTCGACCTTTATTGATGTCGATACAGGTACTCTGCGCAGCGGTGATGTCTCGATAGAACAACTGAATGAACCGGAAAGTGAAGACCGTCTCAAAGCATTATCAGATGCTACATACGGTGAAGCAGGCTTAGCTGGCGCCCCGGTTGCAGTGGCAGCCGATGTGGCTCGTGTGCAGTTCACTATTGATGGTACAACTGAGGCAAGTGCCTACAAGTTAGAACTGAAAAATGCCTTGGGCGTTGCTCAGTTCCTGACCCTGGATGTATCTCCGCTGGTCGGCACATTGGCCAACAATGGCACCACGGCAGTAACCCTGACTCTGAACGATGGCTTCCAGGGAGTGGTAGATCTGTTGGCAGAAAGTGTGGAGCCCGGCTGGACACTGAGCATCGCTTCGCTCACCGATTTTGGTTCTGAGGATGGTATTGCCTCTGTGGTTCTGACCGATCAGCTCGCACCGACCACTGTACTGCAAAACAGTTATGGTGCTGGTGATAGTACGACTTCTGTTGTGGGTCTGAATTATGGTAACGGTGGTGAGCTGTCTGACATCACTACGGCAACGGTTGGTACGCCGTTGTTGAATATTACCCCGCGTCTGTTAACGCCTCAGGTGGGTGAAACTCCGGCGCTACCGGTTGGTGATACCTGGACTGCTGTTCGCGATCTGATGGATATCGACTCAAATGGCAACGCTCAGGTCGATACTTCTGGCTTGCCGTTCGGTACCACTGCGTATGACGCCAAAGCGTTTGCTGCATGGGCTGTGGGTGATCGTAAGATTGGTATCGCCATGTCTGAAGATGTCACTCTGACAGGAACCCCGACTCATAATGCCAGCCAGTCTCTGTCGGATTGGAAAGTCCAGAATGATGTCGTCGTTAATGATCAGAATAATCCGGTAACGGCTGATCTGATTAATGTGACGGTTCCTGATGTCATTGCCTTTGCCAATACTGACCATGGCAGTGTGATCGACTTTACCGGTAATATCACCGACAACAGTGGTAATACTGCAACAGCAGCGAACAATCCGAAAGTGGTTGTAAACGATCTGATGCCACCGATGCCGGTATCTGCTGTCTATAACGGTGAGAAGATCATTCTGACTTATAACGAGAACGTATCGGTTGTTGATGGTACCGAGTTTATTCTTGATGGCTTATCAGGCGATAAAACCTTCACTGTTGATACCGCTGATGTCACGGTATCTGGTGCTACTGTTACAATTCCTCGCAGCGTCTTCGGTGATATCGACAGTGAACAACTGTTTGATCGTGGCACGTATGACCATGATGACGATAATACCAATGCAGATGCAGCTCACGGCGTTGTCCTGACTCGTGATGTAGAAGATTTGCGTGGTGTGTCCTGGGCGAACTGGGATGGTGGTGCCGGCTTGGTTGATATTCCGGGTATTGTGATCCGTGATGATGCAGGCGTTTTTGAAACTTCTACCCCGTTACCAACTGGTTTTGCCAACGCTGCAACAGGTTTCTCTGTTGTATATCGGTTCTCTCACCGTATTGATTTGCAGAACTCTTTCGGTGCCGCTTCTGCTTCATCTATGACCGGTGCAGAGGTTGACTTGGCGTTTACACTGACAACAGCTGGCACTGGAATTATTAATACAGCCAATGGGACTAGTGCTTCACTGGATCCAACTGGCCGTGTTTTAACGGTTACCGTTGCTGTGGTAGGCGACCCAATCGCGACTGGCGATACCTTTGGTTTGACTGGTGGAACTATCCAAAGCGAATGGGATAGCAATGATCCTGTCATTACTACACTGAATGACATTACTGCTCAGTAAGGGAGCTTATGAAAAGCGGTCTTTCAGACCGCTTTTCTATTTTTTGTAAAATATTTTTCAGAAGAATATTTTGCAAAGAATGGATATATAACGGAACAGGACTTTCAATATGCTAAGAATAGTGGCCTTAGTTGTGCTGATTTTTGGTTTTTCAGCCCAGGCAGAAATAATTACTAATGGTCACCTTACCATTACTATCAGAAATGATAATGGAGCAATAGATTCTTATGTAATGGATGGTGTGGATTATTTTGGGCAGGGAGCACATGTATCCGACTGGGGGGTTCAGATTGGCAGTGATACATCCACTTTCCGGATTAACTATACAAATGGCGGTACTGCTATTCCTGTATCGGTAACGAAGGTTTCTGCTAATCAGGTTGATGTTACCGGTATTATTAATTGGGCGGGGAAGAACGTTAGCTTCGTACGTTCAATAAAAGTGTCTGATAGCCAAAATGCGATGTTGTTTTCTTATGTTCTGACGAATAACGATCTTTTCGATCCTGTTGAAATATCCGTCTTTGAAACCTTCGACCCTGATCAGGGGATCGTTTCTGGTGGAGGATATGAAACTTATAATGATGTTGTGACATTTAGTGGACTTCGTGTAGCACAGGCTGTAAGTGAATCAGGTTTGACGTTTATGATTGGCACAACAGATTCTCGTATGACGCTTGCTGCAGGTAGCCCTTTCCGTATTAGTTCTGGAGCAGGATTAAACAGTTTTTTTGCTTCACCTTATGATGGTGAAGGCACGTTTGATGATGAAGGGGTTCATATTGGCTTGAGGGTGACACTTGAAGCTGGTGAAGAAACGACCAGCGTCGCTGCCGCAGGCTCTGCACAGAATACTGATGCGACGGTTGCCGGAGATGCTATTTCAGATATAGCGACAGGACTAGTTGCAGACATATTAGAAACAGATCTCGTTAACCGGATTATAAAAACTGTTCAGGATGAAGGTCCTTCAGTAACGACCCAGGAAGTAACAACAACAGACACTGGTGGTGCTGTTGAATATTCTTTCTTATTGGTCTTGTTTGCATTTGGATGGGGCATGAGGCGCTCGAAATAAAAAAGCCGGTCAGGAAACTGACCGGCTTTTTTATTGGATTTTTTTTAGTCAGATTTCTTCGGCGTAGAAATCTTCCAGATCGCGTTCCAGTCGCTTACGTTCCAGGTGGGCTTCAATAGCACGGCGTGCCATCAGTTTCTTTGACATCTGGGAGTCTTTATTAACAACGACTTTGCCTTCCTGATCAAAGGAGACAACTTCTTCGTGGGCTTCGAATTTCATTGCTGCTTCCATTATCTTTCCCTCTGGTTGATCACAGTAAATCCTGCTGCGATTTTTCTTTTTATTCGTTGCAAAAGAATGACACTTCGTAAGGTCTTAACCAAGATGCTTTCACTGGCCAGCAGATGCCGATGTCCGCCTGCAGGCCGCGAACTTTGTGCCGTGTGGCCGTATAGGACAATGTTGGCGATAAAATTAATAAAACTATCCATTGGCCAGAATGCTCTGATGGCGCAAATGGTCCGGTTACTTCAGACTAATTGTGCCGTCCGGAATCGACCCGCAGAGATTTAATGCTGCGCTTGATGGCATTGAGGTGCTCGGCAAACTCCGGTCCGCGACGCTGAGTGACGGCAACGGCCAGCATATCGATGACCATCAGGTGAGCGATGCGGGAAGTCATCGGCGTGAATTGCTCGGTGTCTTCTTCGATGTTAATGAAGATAGGCATATCGGCGGCCTGGCTCAGTGGCGTATTCGCTGGCGCCAGACTGACTACTTTTGCGCCGTGCTGTTGTGCGAACTCGACTGAATGCAGCAGATCTTTGGTGCGGCCACTCTGGGAGATCGCTACCACGACATCCTCATCGCTGAGTGTCACGGCAGACATGGCCTGCATATGCGGGTCGCTGTAGGCTGCGGTGGCCACCTGCAGACGGAAGAATTTGTGCTGAGCATCAATGGCCACAGCACCGGAGGCACCAAAGCCATAGAACTCTACCCGTCGGGCAGAGCTGATGGCGTTAGCAGCAGCAGCAACCTGAGCATAGCGCAGTTGTGTTTTCACCTGATGCAGGCGCTGAATGGTGGTGTCGGCAATCTTGTCGCAGATGTCTTCGATGCTGTCGTCTTCGGCGATAGCGAACTGACCAATGTTATTGGCAATGGCCATTTCCTGCGCGATACGGACCTTGAATTCCTGAAAGCCGTTGCAGCCAATGCCGCGACAGAAACGGACGATGGTGGGCTCACTGACCTGCGCTTCCTGAGCCAGGTCGACAATACGCATGTGCATAACCTGCTGTGGCGCCTTGAGTACATACTCGGCCACTTTAACTTCCGATTTGCGCAGGCCGGGAATGGCCGCAGCGATCTCGGAGAGAATAGGACTGTTTTTCACAGCAGGTTTCCTTGTGGGACACAGCCGCTGATTATAAAAGCGTTTTCATTGAGAAGGCCATCTCAGTCCTCGACTGGCCCGCTTTGCTGCTGACTACTGTACAAAAAAGCAGTCTTTTCCTGCGCCCTTTGGTAGACTGCGGCGCATGGATATTTCATTGCTTCTTGATCAACTGAATGATGGTCAGCGCAACGCCGTGGCGGCCAGTTCCCGTCATCAGTTGGTGCTGGCCGGGGCCGGTTCGGGTAAGACCCGTGTACTGGTGCATCGTATTGCCTGGCTGCTGCAGGTTGAGGGTGTGTCGCCCTTCGCGCTGATGGCGGTAACCTTTACCAATAAAGCGGCGAAAGAGATGAAAGGTCGTCTCGAACAGCTGCTGAATATTCCCGCCAATGGTATGTGGGTGGGGACGTTTCACGGTCTGGCCCATCGCTTTCTGAAACTACACTGGCGTGAAGCCGGTCTGCCGCAGCATTTCCAGATTCTCGACAGCGATGATCAGCTGCGCCTGATCAAGCGCGTAATGAAAGAAAACAACATCGACGACAGCCGTTATCCGCCAAAGCAGATTCAGTGGTACATCAGCGAGCAGAAAGACGAAGGCCGTCGTGCGGCGCACGTTATTCCATCCGCCGACCCGTTTGCCCGTACCCTGCGCGATGTTTACGAGCTGTATGAGCAGGCCTGTCAGCAGAATGGTCTGGTGGATTTCGGTGAAATTCTGCTGCGCTCCCATGAGCTGTGGCTCAATCATCCGGATCTGCTGGCGCACTATCAGCAGCGCTTCCGCCATATTCTGGTGGACGAGTTTCAGGACACCAACAATATTCAGTACGCCTGGATTCGTATGCTCGCGGGCCAGCATATTTCGGTGATGGCCGTAGGCGACGATGACCAGTCTATTTATGGCTGGCGCGGTGCCAACATCGGCAATATTCGTGATTTCCAGCAGGATTTTCCCGGCGCCGAATTGATTAAGCTTGAACAGAATTACCGCTCGACCAAAACCATTCTTGGTGCGGCTAACGCGGTGATTTCCAACAACGGTGGCCGCCTCGGTAAGAACCTGTTTACCGAAGGCACGGAAGGCGAAACCATCAGTCTGTACAGCGCCTTTAACGAGCAGGATGAAGCGCGTTATATCGCCGATCAGGTCGATGCCTGGGCGCGCGACGGACGCGAACGCCGGGAAATGGCCATTCTGTATCGCTCCAATGCACAGTCACGCACGCTGGAAGAAGCGTTACTGCGGGCGGGCATTCCTTACCGTATTTATGGCGGCCAGCGTTTCTACGAACGGCTGGAAATTAAAAATGCACTGGCCTATCTGCGCCTGCTGCTGAACCGCAATGACGACGGCTCGGTAGAGCGTGTGATAAACGTACCGGCGCGTGCTATCGGCGAAAAAACCGTCGACCTGCTGCGCACCTTTGCCCGTGATCAGGGTTGCTCCCTGTGGGACGCTGCGCACCTGGCGGTGCGCAATGGCGCACTACCGAAACGGGCAACCACCTCGGTGCAAAGCTTCCTCGATCTGGTTGATGAAATGAGTGTCGGCATCGACGAGCTTGAACTGCACGAGATTGTGAATCACGCCATCGAGCAAAGCGGCCTGATTGATCACCACCGTAAGGAAAAAGGTGAGAAAGGCCAGGCGCGCATCGACAACCTCGAAGAACTGGTAAACGCCGCGCGTCAGTTTGATGCGGATGAAGTGGCCGATGACGGTGACGACGAAGACAGCCCATTGTATGAACTGGCGATGTTCCTCGATCGTGCCGCACTGGATGCCGGTGACGCCCAGGCCGATGAATACGAAGATGCGGTGCAGTTAATGACCCTGCACTCGGCCAAGGGGCTGGAGTTTCCGCAGGTGGTTCTGGCGGGTCTGGAAGAAGGTTTATTCCCGCATAAAATGTCGATGGACGATGCCGATGGTCTGGAAGAAGAGCGTCGGCTGGCCTATGTCGGTATTACCCGGGCAATGGAAAAACTGATCATCACCTATGCTGAAAGCCGCCGTCTGCACGGTCAGGAAAACTTCAGTACACCATCGCGTTTTATCCGCGAAATTCCGTCGGAGCTGATCAGCGAAGTACGACTGAAAAACACCATCAGTCGCCCGCTTAGTGCGCGCACGACACCAAAGATTATGACTGGTCGTCAGCTGTTACAGGACAACGTGCCATATCAGCTGGGGCAGCGTGTGTATCACGAAATGTTTGGCGAAGGCACAGTGCTGCAATATGAAGGCCAGGGTAACGGCCTGCGTGTGCAGGTGAATTTCGATGACGCCGGCAGTAAATGGTTGGTGGCGAGCTTCGCAAAACTCGACGCTTTGTAATTACGTTAACAATAAAAAGGAACCTGAAATGAGACGTTTTTCACGCTGGCTGCTGGCTCTGACCGCCACCGCTATGCTGGCTGGTTGTCAGCAGGACTGTGATACCACCACCGCGACAGCAACGGCTGCTCCTGCGGAAACCATTAAATGGAAACTGGTGACTTCATGGCCGAAAAACTTTCCGGGTCTGGGCACCGCACCTGAGCGTTTCGCTACCCTGGTGAACGACATGTCCGGCGGTCGTCTGCAGATTAAAGTGTATGGAGCGGGCGAACTGGTACCGGCTCTGCAGGTGTTTGATGCAGTGTCACAGGGTACTGCTGAAATGGGCCACAGTGGTGCTTACTACTGGAAAGGTAAAACGGCAGCATCGCAGTTTTTTACCTCAGTTCCGTTCGGTCTGACCGCACAGGAAATGAATGGCTGGATGGAATACGGCGGCGGCCAGCAGTTGTGGGAAGAGGTGTACGCTCCGTTCAACCTGCTGCCAATGCCGGGTGGCAATACTGGCGTACAGATGGGCGGCTGGTTCAATAAAGAGATCAACAGCGTAGAAGATCTGAAAGGTCTGAAAATGCGTATTCCGGGTATTGGTGGTGAAGTGCTGGCGCGTGCTGGTGGCACACCGGTGACTCTGCCGGGCGGTGAAATTTTCACCTCACTGCAGACCGGTGCTATCGACGCCACCGAATGGGTTGGCCCATACAACGATCTCGCGTTTGGTCTGTATAAAGTGGCGAAGCATTACTACTACCCGGGTTGGCACGAGCCGGGCTCAATGATGGAATTCGTGATTAACAAACCGGCATTCGAAAAACTGCCAGCGGATCTGCAGGCCATCGTGAAAGTAGCGACCAAAGCGATCAATGAAGACATGCTGTCGGAGTTCACCATGCGTAACCAGAATGCACTGGTTGAACTGAAAGAAAAACACGGCGTGGACGTTCGTCCATTCCCGGATGAAGTGCTGAAGAAGCTGCAGATGCTGTCTGATGAAGTGGTGGCAGAAGTAGCACAAACCGATGACATGACACGCAAGGTGTATGAATCCTTCCGTACTTTCCGCGATAAAGTCCGCGCCTATCATGCGGTGAGCGAGCAGGCTTACATTAACGCCCGCGATTGATGTGGTGAACGTCTGACGTCGGAGGTCTGACGTCAGACGTTCAGCTTCCGACGTTCAGCTTCCGACATCCGACGTCCGACGTCCGACGTCCGACTAATACCGATAATTCTGATAGCCGATGCCCATTTCGGCGAAGTTCATTTCCATCTGTTCAATATCGTATTCACCCAGCCCCAGATAGGTCATTACCTCGGCACTGATGTTTTGCCACTCCAGATCTTCGGCCTGCTTGCCGAGAATACGGAAGTTGCCACAAATATGTTCAGCCAGTTTCAGAATTGCCAGCAGGGTTTTGCCTTCTGAGTCGCGATGATCGTTGGTGGCGAAGTAGCGGGTGGCGCTGTGGTGTTCGGCAATCACATCACACAGCAGCTTCGGCAGGTTCCAGGACTTGGCGGTGTAGTAGCCAATCACCGCATGGTTGGTGTTCATGCGCTGATTTTCGACATCGACCACACGCAACTCCGGGTGGGCGTAGGACTCTTCCATTATCTCGAGGTAATTATCGAAGCGCGCCATCAGTAGTGGAATGCCGCAGTTGTGAAACAGCCCCAGCAGATAGGCCATATCCGGGTTGGGGTAACCCACCTGTTTAGCAACCGACATAGACACCTGAGCAATGTCGTTGGCGGTGTCCCAGAAACGGTTCATGTTAACGATGGTTTCATCGCTCATCTGGCTCTTGATGGATAAGCCATTGATGATGTTAATGACACTGTTCAGCCCCATCAGACTGACCGCTTGCTGCACTGACGTAATACGGTTTTTCAGTGCGTAGAAGGGTGAGTTCACCACTTTCAGAATGGTACCGGCGAGGCCAACGTCCTGACTGATCAGTTTGGAGATCCGGTTCATATCCGGGTTCGGCATGATCTGCTCCATTTGCAGGTCCACCAGTATCTGTGGCTGCGGAGGGATCTTAATGCCCTGCAGGATGCGGTTTACCTGTTCTTCGGATAGCTCTTGAGTCATAGGCAGTCAGTTGGGTAGATAGCGGCCGGGTAATGAAAGCAACTCACTAAGAATAGCAGCTGATTTTCAGTATGCCGGGCGCATAATGCGTATAATGCGCTTCTTTTGTAACCATCCCCGGGGAATCTCCAGATGCTGCCTGTCCTGCGTTTAAAAGCCAAAGCCGAACGTCGCCTTAAAGGAGGGCACCTCTGGGTCTACAGCAATGAGGTGGATACCGCCCAGACGCCGCTGAAGAGCGTGTCGGCCGGCAGTGAAGTGATCATCGAAACGTCAGCCGGTAAAGCGCTGGGCGTGGCGGTTGCCAGCCCGGAACAGCTGATCTGCGCACGTCTGTTCAGTCGCGATGCCAGTGCTCGTCTGGATGGTTCGCAGATTGTTCACCGTCTGAAAATCGCCCTCAGCAGCCGGGAGCTGTGGTACCCGCATGGCTGCTACCGCTGGGTCTATGGCGATAGTGACGGCCTGCCGGGTCTGGTCATCGACCGTTTTGGTGATGTGGTGGTGGTTCAGATTTCCAGTGTGGCGATGGAGTTGCGCCGTCAGGACATCGCAGACGCCATCAATAAAGTGGTGAAACCTGAGTGCATTGTTTTCAAGAACGACGGCAAGTTACGGGCGGTGGAAGGTTTACCTGAGTACGTCGACGTTATTCAGGGGGAGCTTGAAGATGACTGCGCCCCACTGGTGGAAAACGATACGCGCTTTATGGCTCCGGTCATCCATGGTCAGAAGACCGGTTGGTTCTACGATCACCGCGAGAATCGTGCGCAGCTTAACCGCCTGGTAAAAGGTAAGCGTGTGCTGGACGTGTTCAGCTATATCGGTGGCTGGGGTGTACAGGCTGCCAATCACGGTGCTGCTGAAGTGCATTGTGTGGACGCGTCTGGCCAGGCGCTGGACTGGGTTGAGCAGAACGCGGCACTGAATGGCGTTGAGGAGAAAATGCACTGCTGGGAAGGTGATGCCTTCACCGCGTTGAAGCAGCTGCGCGATAACGGTGAACGTTTTGATGTCGTTGTCGTTGATCCGCCAGCCTTTATTCCTCGTCGTAAGGATATCAAGGCTGGTGAACAGGCGTACAAGCGCATCAATCAGATTGCTATGCGCTTATTGAGTAAGGACGGTCTGATCGTCAGTGGTTCCTGCTCGATGCACCTGGCGGAAGATCGTCTGCCGGATATGCTGCGTAATCTGGGACGAGAGCTGGATCGCGAAGTTCTGATTCAGCACGTGGGCAGTCAGGGGGCAGATCACCCTGTGATTCCGGCTATTCCGGAAACCCGCTACCTGAAAGCTGTCTTTGCCCGCGTACTGCCGACCCGTTAACGGCTGGCTCAGTCGCCAGCCAATGGGATATTCAGTTGGCTGGCGGTCTTCTTCACTACCGACATCAGCTCAATCAGACGCTCACGGCATTGCTGACGGTTGCTCTGATTGTCTTCTTCGCTCCAGGCCTGCAGAGCACTTTCGATCGCGACAAAACGGTCCTGCCATTCCTGCTGTAATGGCGCTCCGGCATCGTCTGGTAGTAACAGCGACAGGCCGGATGGCAGATCATCAGTGCTGGCCAGAAACAACTGACGAATGCCTTCAGTAAGGGCGCCAATATCCTGCGAGGTGGTCTGGCTGAACTCGCTGCTGTTTCCCTGCAGGCGTTTGCCCAGCAGTTCCTCTGACAGCAGTGACTGGGCTGCCATCAGGGTCGCGGCCACCACCTGTTGCGGCTCTGAGCGCTGTACCAGAGTGGCGTAGTAGCCATTGCTTGGTTCCCAGCGGCGCTGCAGGCGATGCAGGTGTTTCTGGACCTGCTCACTGATCAGCTGTGTGTACTGACGGCGGCGATTATGGTTCTGCACCTCGACGGTTAATGCGGCAGCAGCGGAATCAGCGACATCGCCTGACTCCCCTGCGGTTTGCTCTGCATCGTCTGCTATGTGGCCACCTTCGCTGGGAATGACCACAGGTGCGGAGTTTTCCTGCGGGAAGAAATCACGCGGTGAGCGTTTGCCATCGGCGCCCCACAGCATGAATTCGTAGGCGTGATAACCCAGGCTGGCGTAGCTCGGATCGGAAAAACCATGCTGGGCCAGCATTGACTCTTCATTCAGCTCAAGGGTCAGGTCATTGACGATGCCGCTGAACGGGTAGCCCGGCAGGTAATCAATGTAACCGCCTTCAATTGGCCAGCTGTCGAGCAGCACCAGAGTGTGCTGCAGATCGATGTTTTGCTTGAACCAGTCCGGTGGATCATTAATCGGCAGAAAGGTGAAAACCAGGGTGTGCAGATAGGCGCTGTAAGCGTCGCGCCAAGCCTGCTGCACTTCTGCCTGGGACATCGGGTTCGGGTGGTACAGGTAGGACTGCAAGCGACTGTCCAGAGCCTGAGCTTTCTGCGCCGCCGCTGAGTAACTGGTGTAAGCACGCAGGCCAAGCTGCGCGGTGTAGGCGCCAGCTTCATCGGAATCCAGCGCCGCAGTGGTTACCGGTGTCTTACTGCTGGTCGTGACCGGGGTCATCGTTTGCTTATTCTGGTCACAGGCCGTCAACGCCAGCAGTGCGGATAACAGAATAATGGATTGGTGCTTCACGCCAGCGTCTCCCTGTTACGCGTCGTCTCGCAATGAAATAACCGGCCAGCCTCGCTGTCCGGCAATCGTCCGCAACTTGTCATCCGGATCGACGGCGACCGGATGGTCGACGATCTCCAGCAGTGGCAGGTCGTTGTGCGAATCACTGTAAAACCAGCTGTCTTGCAACTCGTAGCCCTGCTCGCTTAACCAGTCATTGAGGCGAACTACTTTTCCACCCTGAAAGCTTGGGGTGCCGACGGTTTTACCGGTATAGCCACCATCAATGAATTCAGGGTGCGGAGCAATAATGTGATCGATACCCAGTAACTCAGCAATCGGATAGGTGACAAAGCCGTTGGTCGCAGTAATGATCAGCAGGGTATCGCCAAGGCGTTTGTGGTGCGCGATCAGATCACGGCTTTTCTGTGAAATCAGCGGGACAACACGCTGCTGCAGGAACTTCTCCCGTTCCGCCAGCATGGCTTCAAGTGAGTACTGTGTCAGTGGCTTCATAGCGAACTCCAGGTACTCATGAATATTGAGCGTGCCGGCTTTGTATTGTTCGTAGAAGTGGTCGTTACGGTGCTTGTGCACCTCAGCATCAACCAGACCAGCATCGACCAGATACTGCCCCCACGCATGATCGCTGTCGCCATCGAGCAGGGTGTGGTCAAGATCAAAAATCGCCAGTGCCACGGCAGTCCGCCTTAGTGTCAGAATCGTTAGAAATTTAGTCGCTATTCTAAGGGCAACAGCGCATACTTTCCTTATAATTCTGAGTTTTGACTACAGATAAAAAGCAGACGATTGGTTCTAAGTGCTAAGACCGGAAGCGTAACTTCCCGGCTGTGGACCAGTCAGACAGCCGCAGTGCGTTGCTGTCTGCTTGACCTTTTGCCTGAAATCGGCAAGGTTTGAACCAGAAACAAGTTAGTGGACGGCATTGTGATTGACGAACATGGTTACCGCCCCAACGTCGGAATCATCCTTTGTAATGACAAAGGACAGGTACTTTGGGCACGGCGGATTGGTCAGGATGCCTGGCAGTTCCCCCAGGGGGGAATCAAACAGGGGGAGTCCCCTGAGAAAGCTCTGTATCGCGAGCTGATGGAAGAAATCGGACTGGAAGCCAGGGATGTTCAGATCCTTGGCTGTACCCGTGGCTGGCTGCGTTATCGCTTGCCGCGGCGTATGATACGTCATGACAATAAGCCGGTTTGTATTGGTCAGAAACAGAAATGGTTTCTGCTCAGACTGGTCAGCGATGAGTCGCGGATTAATGTAAAAGCCAGTGATAAGCCGGAGTTTGATGGCTGGGACTGGGTAAGTTACTGGTTCCCGCTGGGTCGCGTAGTGGCTTTTAAGCGGGATGTATACCGTCGCGCCATGACTGAACTGGCACCTCGGATAGCGAAACTGCAACGAAGGGCGGGCTGATAACGAATGCTCGATATTCTCAGACGGATCGTACAGGAGGTCAGTGCTGCCACTGATCTCAGCGATGCACTTAAAGTGGTGGTGGCGCGTATTCGCGAAGCCATGGCCACTGAGGTGTGTTCGGTCTACCTGTACGATTCGGATGCCAAGCGCTATGTGCTGATGGCAACTGAGGGTCTTAAGCAGGAGGCTGTTGGCCGTGTGAGCCTCAGCTCTTCGCAGGGTCTGGTCGGTCTGGTCGGCTCCCGTGAAGAGCCTATTAACGTCGATAATGCGCCGGAGCACCCGCGTTTTCACTTCCTGTCAGAAACTGGCGAAGACCCGTTTCTCTCTTTCCTCGGTGTGCCCATTATTCATCACAAGCGTCTGATGGGCGTGATGGTTGTTCAGCAGCGTGACAGCCGCCAGTTTGATACTGGCGAAGAAGCGTTTCTGGTGACGATGTCGGCGCAGCTGGCGGGGGTTATTGCCCATGCTGAAGCGACCGGCAATATCCTCGAAATTCCTGAAACCACAGAGCGTAAAAAGAGCACCCGTTTTGCCGGTGCGCCGGGTTCCCCCGGAGTGGCACTGGGCCGCGCTTTTGTTATTACGCCAGCGGCCGATCTGGGGGCCGTCGTGGATAAAGAAGCCGAATCTATTGACGAAGAGATCGAGCGCTTTGAGGCCGCACTGGAAGCGGCGCGTAACGAGATTCGCGTACTGGGTAAAAAACTGTCCAGCGAACTGCGTCCGGAAGAAATGGCGCTGTTCGATGTTTACCTGAATATGCTCGATGATCAGGCGCTGGGCGCGGAAGTGCGGGCACGGATCGAAGAAGGCAACTGGGCACAGGGTGCGTTGCGTCAGGTGGTGATGCAGTACGTTGGGCATTTCCAGATGATGGAAGACGTCTATCTACGTGAGCGTGCCACCGACATTATTGACCTCGGTACGCGTATTCTGGCGCACCTGCAGGGCAATGATGAGGTCGCTGAGGAGTATGACTTTCCCGACGACACTATCCTCATCAGTGAGGAGCTGACACCGGCGATGCTGGGTGAAGTGCCGCCGCAGAAACTGCGTGGCCTGATCTCGGTGAAAGGTTCGTCTAACTCCCACGTTGCCATTCTGGCACGGGCGATGGGTATCCCGACGGTTATGGGGGTGGTCGACGTCCCGTATGCGCAGTTACACGGCCTGGATATCATTGTTGATGGCTATCGCGGGCACATGTATTCAAGCCCGAATGATGAGTTGCGAGAGCAGTATCAGGCGATTTACGAAGAAGAACAGGCGCTGCAGAAAGATCTTGAGGGCCTGCGTAACCTGCCGGCAGAAACATCCGATGGTCACCGTATCCCACTGTGGGTAAATACCGGCCTGATCACCGATGCGGTGCGCAGTCTTGAGCGCGGTGCCGAGGGCGTAGGCCTGTACCGCACCGAAGTGCCGTTCATGATGCAGGATCGTTTTCCCAGTGAAAGCGAGCAACAGAATATTTACCGTATCCAGCTGGAGACCTTTGCACCGGCACCGGTGACCATGCGCACCCTGGATATTGGTGGTGACAAAGCCCTGACTTACTTCCCGATCAGCGAAGCGAACCCATTCCTTGGCTGGCGTGGTATTCGTGTCACCCTGGATCACCCGGAAATTTTCCTGGTGCAGGTGAGGGCGATGATGAAAGCCAGTGAGGGTCTTAACAACCTGCGCATTATGCTGCCGATGATCACCAGCGTTGGTGAGGTCGATGAGGCATTGCATCTGGTTTATCGTGCCCATGCGGAGCTGCTGGAAGACGGATATAAGATTGAAATGCCTCAGGTCGGGGTGATGATTGAAGTCCCTGCGGCGGTATATCAGATCCGTGATCTCGGTCAGCGCGTAGATTTTCTGTCCGTTGGCAGTAACGACCTGACTCAGTACCTGCTGGCGGTAGATCGCAATAACCCTCGCGTAGCTGACCTCTATCAGGCATTCCACCCGGCGGTACTTAATGCACTGAAGATGATTGCCGATGCTGCCAGCAGCATCGGTAAACCGGTGAGTGTCTGTGGCGAACTGGCGGGTAATCCGCTGGGAGCGGTACTCTTGATGGGGATGGGCTACGACATGCTGTCGATGAATGCCACCAACCTGCCAAAAGTGAAGTCAGTGATTCGCGGCGTCAGCCAGCAGTGGGCAGAGACGCTGGTGGATGATGTGTTGCGTATCGACAGTGCGCCGGTTATTGCTTCTATGGTTCAGCTGGCGCTGGAGAAGGCTGGCTTCGGGCGTATTATCGGACCATTGCGTACCTGACGCGGGTACTTAAAAAACAGGCTCCTGAGGGAGCCTGTTTGCGTTCTGTCAGGCAGTCCAGTGACGGACGCGGCCGGTGTCTATGTGAATAAAACCACTCTTCGGGTAGTAGCCTACGCCACCACTTTCCATGGCCAGTGCGGCCCGGTGTAAGTGACGGTGCGAAACGCCGGGAATGCGGATATCAATCGCCCGGCCCTGCATATGCAGACTGTGCTCCGCAACGCCGGCACTGTGTTCCCGCAGGCTGGAGTTTGACGCCGGTGCCCGGTAGCCGGAGATCACATACAGTGGCTCATGGCTGTCAAACAGGGTCTGCAACTGGTACATGTTCTGATACAGCTGTTTCTGCATCGCCATCGCCATATCGGTGCGGTGATCGCGTACCAGGAAGTCCAGTGCCTGTAATCCATCGTCCAAATACTGACCTTCAGCCCAGAAAGTGCTGGTGACAGTTTCGCCGGTATGAATGTTGTAAACACGCAGGGTGCGTTCTCCCTGAGCTGGTGCTGCGCTTGCGACGGGTGACAGCAAAGGGGCTGTTACGCCAGCTGCTCCCAGTGTGGCAGCCTGTTTCAGAAAGTGACGTCGGTCCAGCATGACTCAGTTCCCCAATGACTATTTATTGTCTGTTTCGTGATCATTGCGGGGAGTATGCCAAAACGTTGCCAGAAGGAATTGGCAACAGTTCCGCTTCGTGCAATTCGTTACATAAGTCATACAGATTTATGTAACGCCGACTTTTTGTGGCGTGAAATGAAGGAAAGATGTGCCGTCAGAGGCTGACGGCAGGGTTTACCGGCGGCAAACCGGCAATCAGATCGCGGCTGTAAACGTCTTCACGCACCTGAAGAGAGCCTTCTTCGTCAACCCAGGTGGTCCAGTACATAAGGTAAACCGGTACTTCATCCTGCAGTCGGATGCGTGTGGTGCGATTCTGGTCGATGGCCGAATCGATATGATTACGTGTCCAGCCCTGCTGGCCACGCAGTAATTTCTCGGCCAGTAATCTCGGTTTTTCAACACGTACGCAGCCTGAACTCAGCGCTCGTTTGTCCAGGTTAAACAGCTGAGGCTGAGAGGTGTCGTGCAGGTAGATATCCTTGTCGTTCGGGAACAGGAATTTGATGGTGCCCAGTGCGTTATCTTCGCCCGGCTTCTGCACCAGCCGGTATGGGAAATAGGATGCACTGAGTTTCTTCCAGTTAATGTCTTTCGGCGAAATGTACTGGTCTACACCGCCGACACGGCCAATCACCTGATAACCTTTCTCGTCCAGATAGCCCGGGTTGCGGCGAATCTTCGGTAGCAGGCTGGATACGGCAATACGGCGTGGCACTGACCAGGTCGGAGCCAGCTCCAGGGTACTGATCTTCTGTGCCATTACCGGGGTACGGCGCTGCAGGTTGCCGATGATTACTTTCATATCCAACTCAGCGGAGTTGCCATTCATCAGCTGCAGACGGTAGTCCGCCATGTTAACCATGATATGGCGCTCACCCAGCTCGGATGGCAGATGACGCCAGCGTTTCATATTAAGCGCTATCTTCTGAGCCATCTGGTAAGGCGGAATGTTCAGCCAGGTCAGGGTCTGTGTATTCAGGCTGCCGCTGACTTCCAGATTGTGGCGTCGCTGAAAATGACGCAGCGCTTCTGCAAGGCTGTCATCGAACAGGAATTCGGCCCGGTTCAGGTCATAGGTTTCATGTTCCGCAGGTGCGCGAGTGCGTTCTTCGGCGTCCTTGAACAGCCACGACAGTGCACCTTTCTGCAGATCGCCGTACTGGCTCAGCATCCAGCGCAAATGTGGCACCAGACGGTGACGCTCGCCCTGGCTGATGGTCATCTCATCCGGCAGTGGGTACCAGTTGCCCGAGTTGGCAATGCTGAGATACCGGTTGAGTTCCTTACGCAGCTTGCGATAGCCGGGGTGAGATGGTGTCAGCTTCTCGACCAGAGCTGACAGCTCGTTGCGGCGTACCGAGTCACTCAGCAGGCGAACAATGTCTTCTTCATTGATCTCGCTGATGTCTTTACCAGAATGGGTCGCTGCTACTTTACGAATCGATGGGTGATCACCTTCTCCGGTATCCGGTAACAGCTCAGCGTTCAGCGCTTGCTGGGCGTAAGTAATGAAGGCGTCAGTCAGCAATACTTCAACTGCGGTAGCCTGCTTGGGAATATTGGACAGACGATTGGTTTCGCGTTCCAGCGTGGCCAGCTCGTAACCATAGTTACGCCAGTCATCGGCGGCGGTTTCACGCAGCACCTGCAGTAACTCATGGCCCGCTTCCGTCAGCTCATAGCTGTTCATCCACACCGGCTGGTAGTCGCGGCGCAGGTAGAAAGGCTCAATGGCCTGAACATGCTTGAGTCGCACTTCGCCGGCAACGTGGCGGGCAGATTCAATTAACCACTGCTCCATATATTTCTGCGCCACCTTGGGCGGCATATACGGCTTGGTATTGATGCTGGCAGCCAGAGCGGCGAACAGCAGACCGATGCAGACCAGGGCGATGACGCTGGTCATAGTCAGTACGCGTTGCGGCTTCTGAGACGGATTTACTCTGTTCATGCAGAAAAGTATGGACGCCGATTCGCAAAAATGTGACGCGAATCGCGCTACCTTTCTAAGAATTTTGTAAACGAGTGCAACCAGAATTGGCGTCGGAAAACAGACTGTAAATAAAACAGTAAGTTATCGCGTTTTATTGTAACTGGCCGGGGGCTGACGGCTTTTTGTCAGCCCCCGGAATCGGCGTGATTGTCGCGTTTTAACAGTGCCAGCTGCTGCTCATTGCTGGCCTGTTGTTCGCCAGCGGCATTCCAGCTGATTTCATGCAGGGTGATCGACTGTTCTGTTGCCACCAGGCCGGTGGAGCAGCGAGTACCGTACGCCGGCGAAACGATAAATTGTGCCGACAGCATGCGTTCCCATTCCGGCGGTACTCCTGTTGCGGGCAGTTCCTGATCTGGCCATGGCTGGCGCCGGTCAAGCAGATGGGCAAGAGTTTGTGCTGAACACTGGTCGAGCTGCAGTATCTGTTTACTGGCAAGGCGAGTTTTCGGCCATGGTGTATTGAGTGCGGCGTTACTCATGGTGTGTACGCCGGGGCTGACGACCTGCCAGTGTGGCTTTGGGTAGTTGGTGACATATAGCAGTTGCTGCTGATCACCAATTAACAGATTGAACGGCGCATATTCTCCGGCGTTATCGATCAGTTCGCTGACGAATGTTTCGGCGCTGCCGTGGCCGCCAAGCCAGCGGCTGGCTAGCAAGCCCCGCGACAGCGGCTGTTGGGGGCCGGCTCCCGGTGCACGGACGTTGGTCAGTGCGGCAATCCGGCCCTGATGAGACGCGCCCAGCCAGGTGCCACCCTGCTCCAGATCACGTCCGGCGACGATGGCAGGATTATCCTGCCAGGGCTGTAATGGTGCTGTCGGACGACGGTGGAATTCATCCCGGTTGGCGGCCATTCGCAGCCAGCAGGGCTGACCCGGCTGCCAGTCAAAAACGATCAGGCACACTCTGCGGTTCTCCAGTTAATGCTTGTGCACCGCTTCCGGTGCAGGAGCGGAGACGGTAGCCCGAAAGCAGAGGTGGGTAAAGGCAGCCTGCTTTCCGCTCGCGATTGGGTCATAATGCCTGCCCGGAAATTTAACGCGGCAGAGTGAATGCTTACCTTTCTTATTTTCCTCGCAGTGGGTGCACTGGCTGGCGTGCTGGCTGGTTTGTTTGGTATCGGGGGCGGCATGGTGATCGTACCGGTACTGGTTCTGACGTTCACTGCGCAAGGGATCAGTGAAGCCGTGCTGACCCATATGGCTGTCGCTACTTCGCTGGCGACCATTGTATTTACCTCAATCAGTTCGGTACGCGAGCATCATCGCAATGGTGCTGTCGACTGGTCGCTGGTGGCGATGCTGAGTATCGGTATTGTGGTTGGTACGGCTATCGGCGTATCTCTGATCACCTCGGTGCCGGGCCCTGTGCTGCAGAATATTATCGGTGTGTTCGCCTTGCTGCTGGCCGTGAAAATGTTCTTTGGCATTGAACCTGGCAGTGATGGCAAACGCCCGGGTACGACGGGGCTGGTGACTGCAGGTGGTGTGATTGGCTTCGGTTCATCCTGGTTTGGCATCGGTGGAGGCACCTTTACGGTGCCGTACCTGACCTGGATGAAGGTGCCTATGCGTCAGGCCGTCGCGACCTCGGCTGCCTGTGGCTTACCAATTGCGATTACCGGTGCAGTCAGTAACGTGTTTGCTGGCTGGAGCGCTGAAGGTTTACCTGCCTGGACGACCGGCTTTCTCTACTGGCCAGCGATTGCCGGTATTGTGCTGACCAGCGTGCCGTTCGCGAAAGTCGGCGCTCGTCTGGCCCACCGACTGGATCAGGCAAAACTCAAAAAAGGCTTTGCTTTGCTGTTGTTCGTTGTGGGCCTGAAATTTTTACTGTTCTGACGTTGTCATACGGCATTAATCCGGGCGTGGTATCCCTGCGCCCATCACGTAGTAACCCAAGGAAGAAGACCGGATGCTTACCTATCCCGATATAGACCCCGTTGCCATCAGCCTCGGACCGCTGCAGGTTCACTGGTATGGCCTGATGTATTTGCTGGCGTTTGGTACGGCCTGGGGCCTGGGCAATTACCGCGCGTCACAGCCGGGGTCTGGCTGGACCAAAGAGCAGGTCTCCGATCTGATTTTCTTCGGCGCCATGGGGGTCATTCTGGGGGGCCGCTGTGGCTACGTGTTGTTTTACAACTTCCCACAGTTTCTGGAAGATCCTCTGTGGTTGTTGCGGGTCTGGGAAGGTGGCATGTCGTTCCACGGTGGTCTGCTCGGTGTCGTGCTGTCGATTGCCTGGTTCGGCCATAAGTACAAAAAGAGTTTCTTCCAGATCGCCGATTTCGGCGCGCCGTTTGTGCCGCTGGGGCTGATGTTCGGACGCCTCGGAAACTTTATCGGTGGTGAGTTGTGGGGGCGTGTGGCCGATCCGGCGTCAGTGCCCTGGGCCATGGTGTTTCCGCGTGCCGGGGAGTTGCCTCGTCATCCGTCACAGCTGTATCAGGCAGCGCTGGAAGGCTTCCTGCTGTTTGTCATTGTGTGGTTTTACTCGTCGCGTCCACGCCCACAGAAGGCTGTCAGCGCAATGTTTTTGATCGGCTATGGCGTTTTCCGTAGTATTGCGGAGTTCTTCCGCGAACCGGACGCTCATATTGGTTTCGATCTGTTCGGCTGGATGAGCCGCGGTCAGCTGCTGAGTCTGCCGATGATTATTTTTGGTGTGGTGCTGCTGGTCATTGCCTATCGCAGCCCACAGAATGGGGAAAGCAAAGCATGAAACAATATCTCGATCTGATGCGCCATGTGCGCGAAAACGGCATCTTCAAGGAAGACCGTACCGGAACCGGCACCTACAGCTGTTTCGGTTATCAGATGCGCTTTGACCTGAGTGAAGGCTTTCCGCTGGTGACCACCAAGAAACTGCACCTGCGCTCGATTATTCACGAGTTGCTGTGGTTCCTCAGTGGCGATACCAATATCCGTTATCTGAAAGAAAATGGCGTTTCCATCTGGGACGAATGGGCCGACGAAAACGGTAACCTTGGTCCGGTGTACGGCTCTCAGTGGCGCAGCTGGCCAACCCCGGACGGTGGTCATATTGATCAGATTACTCAGGTGGTTGACCAGATTAAGAACAATCCGGATTCCCGCCGTCTGATCGTTAGTGCCTGGAACGTCGCAGAAGTGAACAACATGGCACTGCCTCCATGCCACGCGTTTTTCCAGTTCTACGTTGCCGATGGCAAACTGTCCTGCCAGCTGTATCAGCGCAGTGCTGATATCTTTCTTGGCGTGCCGTTTAACATCGCCAGTTACGCATTACTGGTGCATATGGTGGCGCAGCAGTGTGATCTGGAAGTGGGTGACTTTGTCTGGACCGGCGGTGACGTGCATCTTTATGCCAACCATCTGGAGCAGACCGATCTGCAGCTCAGTCGTGAGCCGCTGCCACTGGCGAAGCTGGTAATTCAGCGCAAACCGGACAGCCTGTTTGACTACAAATTCGAAGACTTTGAAATCGAAGGCTACGAGTCTCATCCGCACATCAAGGCGCCGGTCGCCGTCTGAATCCGGCCAATCAGGGCACTCCGGCAGGGAGTGTCCTTTCCTTTCTTGCCATTTATTATGAATTCCCTCTGACCTGAGCGACCTTTGGCCGCGGCTGACTATACTGAGTCTTCATATCTTCATATCTTCATGAACGGTCGCTATGCCAGACAATCAGGTGCTTCCCGTGGCTATGCCGCGCTTGCTGGTTCTGACTCAGAATACCGCTGCAGGAGTGACTTGCAGTGGCTTCGAGGTATGTCTGTGCGCGTCTGTCGATGATCTGGTGCATCGCTGGCTGGCGGATGAACAGGGGGTTGTCGTTGTTGGTCGCCAGCAAAGCGGTGACTACGCAGCGCTGATCGGCCAGATACGGGCGGTTATCCCCCAGGCTGCGCTGATTGCAGAAGCCAGTGAAGCGCAAGAGCTGATGCTTATCGGCCTGGGCGTACAGGAAGTTGTGGTGAACCTGAATGACGACCTGCAGCGCACGGCTGAGCGTGCGCGTATTCGCGCCAGCAGTGAAAAAGACCGTAATCGTGGGCTGTATCACGACCCACTGACCGGTCTGGCCAATCGCAGCCTGTTTCTCGACCGACTCGACCACGCACTGGTGCAGGGCTTGCGCCATAAAACTCATACCGGTCTGCTGTACATTGGTATGGAGCGTTTTCGTGTGGTGAATGAGCTACATGGTTACGCCGCCGGCGATGAGCTGCTGATCGCCTGCGCCCGCCGTTTACAGGGGACTTTGCGACGTTCGGACACGCTGGCCAGAATCGGCGGCGATGTGTTTGCCGTCGTGCTCGACAATATTCCTGATGAAGAGATTCTCAGCCGCACCGCCGATAAAGTACGCCAGGCGTTTCTGCAGCCCTTTCACTGTGCCGGGTCCGAGATCTTTCTCAGCCTGAGCATTGGTATGGAGCTGTCGTCCCGGGTCAGTAGTGACGCCGCCGATATGCTGCGCCATGCCGAGCTGGCGATGCATCAGGTGCGGCGTGATGATCACCGCAGTTATCTGCTGTATGACGATCAGCAGGCCCCGGTCGACCGCGTGCGGGCCGGGCTGGAAAGTGCACTCTACCATGCACTGGAACGCGACGAACTGAATCTGGTATATCAGCCTCAGGTGGATATCAGCAGTGGTCACTTTACCGGTGTTGAGGTGTTGCTGCGCTGGCATCATCCGGTACTGGGGGATGTGTCTCCGGTGGTGTTTATACCGGTACTGGAAGAAACCGGGTTGATCGCCAGTTTCGGTCGCTGGGTGCTGGAGCATTCGGTGCAGCAGTTTGCAGACTGGTTGCAGCAGCAGGAGATTCCTTCCACGGCACGTTTATCGGTGAACCTGTCGCCGCGTCAGTTCGGCCAGCCGGATCTGGTGGCACAGGTCAGTGGGGCGTTAAGCCGATCCGGATTACCTGCCAGTCAGCTGACGCTGGAAATTACTGAAAGCACGCTGGTGCACAATATGCAGCAGAGTGTGGAGCAGCTGCATGAACTGCGGGCTCTGGGTGTGTCGATTGCCATCGACGACTTCGGTACCGGTTATTCATCGCTGGCCTATCTGAAAGATCTGCCCATTGATTACCTGAAAATCGACCGCGTGTTTGTTAAGGATATCGTCAGCAATGCCCATGATGCGGCCATTGCCAGCTCGATTATCAGCCTTGCCCATAATCTCGGCCTGAGTGTGGTTGCCGAGGGGGTTGAGAACACCGAAGTGCTCGATCTGCTGAATCTGCTGGGCTGTGATCAGTACCAGGGTTTCTTTTTCTCCCGTCCTCTGCCGCCAGCTGAACTACCCGCTGCGGCGCAACGCTGCGCCTGACTCCGCGGATTTGTTATCATCGGGTCTTTAAACCTGATGGATAACCGCTGTGAAACTTTCCCTGATTGTGGCGCTGGCCCAGAACCATGTGATTGGTATCGACAATAAGCTGCCCTGGTATCTGCCTAATGACCTGAAGTATTTCAAACAGGTCACTATGGGTAAGACCATCATCATGGGACGTAAAACCTACGAGAGTATCGGTAAGCCCCTGCCGGGCCGTATCAATATCGTTATTACCCGTCAGGCGGATTATCAGCCACCGGGCGCCAACGACAGTGTGAAGGTCGTGTCGTCACTGCAGGCGGCGCAGGAGCTGGCTGGCCATCTGGCGGTGATCAATGGCCAGGATGAAGCCATGATCATCGGCGGTGCGGAAATTTATACACAGGCTTTGCCGCTGGTTGATCGTATGTACCTCACCGAGGTGCATGCCGAGGTGGATGGTGATGCATATTTCCCGCAATTCGACCGTAGCCAGTGGCAGGCCGTTGCGCGTGAAGACTTCGCCGCGGAAGGCGGTAACCCTTACGATTACAGCTTTGTTGTCTATCAGCGCGCCTGAGCTCTATCGCCGTAAAAAAAAACCGGCGCTGTTGAGCGCCGGGCAATGAAGCCTTGATAGCACCTTTGCCCCTTATTTCTGCCCTGCAGACAAGGTAAAAAGCCCTTTTCCACCGCAGCGGAGATGGCATGCAACCTGCCCTGAAAATTTTTGCCGGTGCTGATGCACTGGCCCATATTCGTGAAAACGGCCTCAGCCCGAACGATATTGAAATGGTGCTGGGTGCGTCCGGTGGTCCGAAGTGGCTGTCTCTGGCGGCTATCGACCGCTACCTGATCAGCGAATGGTTTCAGCAGCGCCAGCGACCTCTGCATCTGCTTGGTACATCAGCCGGTGGCTGGCGTCTGGCCTGCTATGCCCAGAATGAACCACTGAAAGCGCATGCCCGTTTTCAGGAAGCCTATATGGGCCAGAACTATTCTGAAAAAGCCGACGCACTCGAAGTCGGGGCAGGCTGTCGGCATATCCTCAGTGAGATTCTTGGCGCAAACGGTGCCCATGAAATTATCCACAACCCGGTGATGCGCTATAACACGCTGGTGGCACGCTGCCGCGGATTGGGTGGCTCTGAGAATAAGGTGCTGCAGGGCATTGGCATGGCGGGTGCGATGGGGTCGAACCTGATTGCTCGCTCAGCAATGCGCCCGTGGGTCGAGCGGGTCTTTTTTCACCATCCGCAAAAGCCACCGATTGACCATTTTCCTCACTTGCCAGCTAAGCATGTGGCACTGACTGAAGAGAATATCGGGCCGGCGATACTGGCCACCGGTGCCATTCCTCTGGCGATCAGTGGGGTGCGCAATATTCCGGGAGCGCCACGCGGTACCTACCGTGATGGCGGTATCACCGACTACCAGTTTGATTTGCCGGTGATGCCGGAGAACGGCTATGTGCTGTATCCGCATTACTTTGCCCGACCACCGATCGGCGGCTGGTTCGACAAAAAGCTGAAATGGCGTACAGCATCGCGCGAGTATTACCGTCGCACCATCATTGTTGCGCCGTCATGGGAATTTGCTGCGACGCTGCCGGGTGGACGTATCCCTGATTTGCAGGATTTCTATGATCTGCCGGACTACGGCCAGCGTCGAACGCGCTGGAATACGGCGGTGGCAGAGTGTGAACGCCTGGCTGACACGCTGGCAGATATTCATCAGCGTCAGGCATGGGCAGAGGTCGCCGAGCCTCTGCCCTGGTGATGTAACTACAAGCGGAAGGTATGTTTGACGGTTATCGTCATCTGCTTATCGTTCAGGCCGTCCGCAAACGGTGCGAACGGAGCAGAGCGCTGAATAGCGTCGCGCAGGGCGTCGTTCAGCTCACGATGGGATGACGGATGCAGAGGGCGGATGGCTTTCAGTGAGCCGTCGCGGGCGATATCCACTTCCAGTTCGACCTCGCCCTGTTTGCGCAGGATACGGGCCGCAGCAGGGTACTCAACCCGCGCAGTAATTTCCTTCTGGCGCTCGGCGATGTACTCCGCCCGGGCTTGTTCCTGTTGCTGCGCAGACAGCGGTGCCGCAGAGATGGACTGCGGCGGTTCCGGCATCGCCGCCAGGGGCTGCTCAGTTGCCGCCAGTGCGAAGCGGTATGACACTGACAGAGGCCATTGCTCGCCGTTCAGCGCAGGTGGAATATTGGTCTGCGCAGCGGTTTTTTCCAGCGCGCGCTGTAGTTCACCGGTCAGCAGATCGGATACCAGTTCATCGCGGATTATCACGTTACTGACTTTGCGTTCCCGGTTAAGGGTGAAGTCGATCTGGGCGGTCCCTTCCTGACCAAACTGGCGCGCCCAGGCGGGGTAACTGACTTCCGCGTTTACCTCACGCTGCAGGCGCCATTGCAGCAACTCCAGATAGTAGCGTTGTTCTTCTGCCAGAATCGCCGCGGTTTTACGCTGACCAAGAGCATTGCTGGTTTTACCAACCAGGGTTTTCGCTTGCGCCTGAGCGGCTTTTTTCTGGGCTTCACGCAGCGCTTTTGCGCGCTCTGCCGCTTTACGTTCCGCTTCATTGCGGGCAGAGATCAGGCGTTGCTCTTCTGCCTGCTGGCGCGCCTGCTCGCGTTTTCTGGCTTCTGCTTCAAGGCGAGCCATCTCAGCCTGATGTTGTTGTTCCTGCTGTGCTCTGGCTCGCTGTGCGGATGCTTCACGCTCAGCCTGCAGGCGTGCTTCCTCCACTGCCCGGTCGGCTGCCAGCCAGGAGGTATACACTCCACGCCGCGTAACCGGGACGGAGTGATTGCTCAGGCGTGCGGCAAGGCTGCCATCGGACTGGCCAAGCATCTGCTGGCGGAATTCGCGCGACGGTGGCAGCTTACCGATCCAGGTATTCACCAGTGCATTGAATAACTCACTGCCCGGCGTTTCGATGATCAGGTCACCATTCAGAAGGACCCGGCTGTTACCTCCGGGCTGGTAGTCGATGATAATTTCATCGCCCTGCACGATGTCGTCTTTGGGAAACTGGGTAAAGGTCATCAGCGCTTGCTGAACGGCGCTTGAAGTGCTGCCAATATCGTTGTTGATGGAGATGTTGTTCTGCCATTGGCGTGACCATTTGCGCGGTGACCAGCGGTTGATAGTAACCACCAGTTGCATCTTTTTCGCTGTCGATGGCGCGAGGATGTAGGCCGGGTCGCTGCTGGGCTGGGGCAGGTAGAGGCCGCCGGTGTAAAAATCACGGGTCAGCTGACGGTACTCAGCACTGCCGTTCAGCTCAAGCGCCAGCGCAGGCGTAACGCTGCACATGAGCAGCAGAGTCAGAGCAAGCTTTGCTCGTAAATAAGGAAACAGCGCAATCATGGATGGCAGAACCTCTCACCCGGTGTGGCAGGCGTCGGAATTCAATTCCGGCGCAATCTGCCCTAACTATAGCAAGGGGTTGGCGGCTCTGCCCGGAGACCTGTCTGAGTCTTGATCTCAGGCAGTGGCTTCGTTCTGTTTAGCGCCCTTGCGACCCACCCACAGGGTGAACAGGGTCGCGGTCGCGAACATAATCAGGCTGTATACGCTCGGTGCAACTGACATGGCTGCGTTATTGAGCAGGCCGGTGGTGATGAGTAGCGCCAGAGTACCATTCTGTAATCCGACTTCCAGACTGATAGTACGAGCCTGCGCTTCGCTGTGCAGCAGCCAGCGGCCAACCACATAACCCAGGCCCATGGTGGTCAGGTTCAGAATCAGTGCTGCCGGTCCGGCTTGCATGGTGTAATCAATCAGACGGCTACCCAGGCTCAAGGAGATAGAAACAATCACCAGTGCCAGAACGATTACCGAGAAACGGCTGATAATGGGCTCCATACGCATGGCAAAAGCCGACCATTTCGCGCGAATAGCCATACCGACCATCACCGGAATAACCGTAATAATGATCAGCTGCAGCCAGGTTTTCACCAGCGGTAATTCAAAGTGGCTGCCTGCGTCGCTGTAGTAATTGATGGCCCACACGCCCAGCAACGGGATAGTGAACGGGGTGATAAAGCCAATCACAGCGGTCAGGGATACGGACAGACCAACGTCGCCTTTGGCCAGCATGGTATAGAGGTTGGAGGTCACTCCTCCCGGGCACAGGGCGAGGATAAACAGGCCGATCGCCAGTTCACCATGCAGACCGGTGGCAGCAATAATGGCCATGGCAATCAGTGGCAGAAAGGCCATCTGACAGATAAAACCGATAATAAACGCGCGGGGTTGGCGGAACACCCGGCGGAAGTCATCCGGAATAAGGCCCAGTCCGACACCCACCATAATCAGGATAAGTGCGACCGGCAGTCCAATCTTAATAAGGCTGAGTAGCATAGCGGATATCTCTTGTTGTTATTGTTTTGCTGGCGAGGCGGATGTCGGGGCTCGACACCGCCGCAGCTGTACCAGTTGACAGATACCTTAACAGAAATCAGGAATGGGCAAGCAGGCCATTGTGCCAATTGTTAAGCGTGTATCACGCGTGGCGATAGAAGCCTTTGCTGGCATTCCACAGGTTATAGCCGCACTGAGGCGCCAATTGCTTACAGCGTGCACGGGCGTCACTGCGGCTTATTTGCCGCGATTCGCGACTGGCCCAGATGACCCAGTTACCGTCGTGCGTGGTGCTGTGCAGCAGCTGCGGAAAGAGTGTTTTCAGTACATTGAGGCAATCGCTTTGCTCGCGGTGTTCTTTCCACAGATTGAGTACCAGCCAGCCGCGCTCGCTCAGATGACGGGCGCAGGCCTGCAGGAAGTCGGCTTGCAGAACCAGCGGGTCGAGGCCATCGGCCAGATACAGGTCGCAGATCAGCAGGTCACACTGACCAGGCTCCGAGTTGCGCAGGAATGCGCCGGCATCGGCAGTATGGGTGGTAATAGACGGTGTGCGTGGCAATGCAAAGTACTGATGGGCGAGCAGAAATACCGCCGCACGAACATCCACCGCCTGAATCTGGCTGGCTGGCAGCTGCTGGTGCAGCGCTGTTGCCAGGGTTCCCGCACCGGTACCGAGCAGCGTGATCTGCTGTGGCGGCGCGGTGTCCGGGAACTGGATCAGCACCGCCGCCATGGCACGCGCATATTCATGCTGCAGAACGGTGGGAGCTGACTTCAGCTGACAGCTCTGTTCGTCGGCGGTACCGAAGCTGAGGTACCGCTTATTGCCATCGTCGAACACCAGCAAGGGACCGAATTCGTCATAACGACGATGCAGTTCCCGGCCCAGATGGGCCAGTCCGGCGAGATCCATCAGAGCGGCTTAAAGAAGACTTTGGAGTTACGCTGCCAGTTATACAGACGCTGACGCTCCTGCGGTAAGGCTTCCACTGCACCGGCGACAAAGCCATGCTCAACAAACCAGTGAGCGGTGCGGGTGGTCAGCACAAACAACTGTTTATAGCTGCGGCGGCGAGCCTCCTGCTCGATCTGCTCCAGCAGGCGCTGGCCGCGGTTGGTGCCACGGTAATCCTGATGCACCGCCACACAGGCGAGCTCGGCCTGGTCATCGGAATACGGATACAAGGCAGCACAGGCGGTGATCATGCCGTCGCGTTCGATGACATAGAAGCGGTGAATCTCGTTCTCCAGCAGCTCACGCGAGCGGCGCACCAGAATGCCCTGTTCTTCCAGTGGACGCAGTAACTCCAGAATGCCGGCAACGTCGTCGTTGCGCGCTGCGCGTAACTGATCGTAGGCGTACTGGCTGACCAGAGTGCCGGTACCTTCCCGGGTAAACAGTTCCTGCAGCAGAGCTCCGTCGTTCTGGTAACCGAGCAGATGTACTCGCGGCACACCCTGACGCACGGCCTTGAGCGCGGCATCGGCATGATGGCGCGGCTCCCCTTGAAGACTGTGAATATGCTGTTCGAGGTCTACACAGGTAAGTTCTTTAATGGTGTCATTATCGGCGTCCGGCAGGCCAGCGCGAGCGCCCATAATGATCAGTTTGTCGGCGCGCAGGCTGACCGCGGCATGCTGAGCCACATCTTCCACCGACAGGTTGAACATCTCGCCGGATGGCGAATAACCGACGCAGGACAGCAGCACGATATTGCGCTGCGCCAGCAGCTCAGCAATGGCCTGATGTTCAATACGACGTACTTCGCCTGTGTGCTGGAAATCGACACCGTCGATCACGCCCAGCGGTTTGGCGGTAACGAAGTTGCCGCTGACCACACGGATACGGGCGCCATGCATTGGTGAATTAGGCAGGCCGACCGACAGGCGGCTTTCGACATCGGCTTTGACCATGCCAACGGCGGCTTTTACGGCGTTCAGCGCCTGGGCGTCGGTGACGCGCAGGTCGTTGTGAAACTGACTCTGAATATTCAGCGTGCTCAGTACGGAATCGATTTGCGGACGTGCGCCATGCACCAGCACCAGCTGCACGCCGAGGCTGTTCAGCAGTGCGATGTCCTGCACCACGTTGGTGAAGTTGTCATCGGCAATGGCGTCACCTTCGAACATGATGACGAAGGTTTTGCCACGATGCGCATTAATGTAGGGCGATGACTGGCGGAACCATTGTACGTAGTCGGTCGGGTTCACGCGTGTTCCTTATGCTGGGCTGAATAACAGGTCGATTTAATCACGGGCCGGGGCCAGACAGAAGTCTTCGATCAGCTGACGCAGAATGTGCACGCAGGGATCTATCTGATCGGCAGCGAGAAATTCATCCGGCTGGTGTGCCTGATCGATACTGCCGGGGCCGAGGACGATGGTTTCCATCCCCAGTTTCTGCAGAAATGGCGCTTCTGTGGCGTAGTTAACCGCCTCGCTGCTAACGCCGGTCAGCCGCTCGGCAGCCTGTACCAGTGGGCTGCTGGCTTCGGTGGCAAAGGAATCGACGCCGGGAAACAGCGCTTCGTATTCCAGTGATACCCGGTTCTGTTCGGCAATCGGGTTGATGCGGCGGCGAATCTCGTCACGCAGGTCATCGTTGCTCATGCCGGGTAAGGTGCGCAGATCAAATGCCAGCTCACAGCTGCCGCAGATGCGGTTGGGGTTGTCGCCGCCATGAATACAGCCAAGATTCAGAGTCGGAGACTGAACCGCAAAGTGGGCATTCTGATAGCGTTGCGACAGGTCCAGGCGCAGTGCCTGCAGCTCCTGCATCACCGGAATCATGGCGTCCATAGCGTTAATGCCCAGCGCCGGATCAGAGGAATGTCCCGCCCGGCCGATCAGGCGGATGCTCTCCATCATGATGCCTTTATGCATACGAATTGGCCGCAGACTGGTGGGCTCACCAACCACGGCATAGCGTCCTTTCAGGGCTCCCTGCTCGGCCAGCGCACGGGCACCACACATAGAGCTTTCTTCGTCGGCGGTGGCCAGCACAATCAGCGGCTGTTTAAAGTCCTGATCGAGGTAATGGCTGACGGCTTCGATCACCAGCGAGAAAAAGCCCTTCATATCGCAGGTGCCGAGGCCATAAAAACGACCGTCCCGTTCTGTCAGGGTGAACGGATCTGACTGCCAGCGTTCCGGGTTGCAGGGTACGGTATCGGTGTGTCCGCTCAGTACCAGGCCGCCATCGCCCTGGCCGAGGGTGGCAATCAGGTTGGCTTTACCAGGAAAATCAGCCACTGGCACCACTTCCGTTCGGAAGCCCAGCGCGCTGAACCATTCGGCCAGCAAATGGATGACAGGCAGGTTGCTTTCATCGTATTCCGGGATAACGGCGCTGATGCTGTTAAGAGCGATCAGTTCGCGCAGGCGTTCGGTCAGATTGGGCAGTGCTGGATGACTCATAACTTTCCTTGCTTAATGACAGACGCCCCCGGACAATGACGCCATGACTAAAGAAACCGAACTCAAACTCAGGCTCCATCCGGAAGATATTCCGGCGCTGGTCAGCCGTCTTAATGCGGATGCCGTTCCGCAGACTCATTCTACGCTGAAAAACTGGTACCTCGATACGCCTGACGCTGCACTGTCGACGCACCGTGCAGCGCTGCGCATTCGTCAGAAAGGCGATGGCTACGAACAGACCCTGAAAACCCGCGGCAAGAGCGTGGCGGGTATGCAGGTGCGCGGTGAGTGGAACTGGCCACTGACCAGTCCGCAAGCCGATCTGTCGTTACTGGCGTCAGCAGAGGTAGCCGAGCACTGGCCCGCTGCCATCGCCACGGATCAGCTTGGTGAGGTGTTTACCACCCATTTCGAACGTCAGAGCTGGATCTATTCCGCTCATGGTGGCGAAGCGGAAATCGTAATCGATCAGGGCCGTATTGAAGCCGCTGGCCGCTCGCTGCCGTTATGTGAAGTCGAACTGGAACTGCGCAGTGGTGATGCCGCCTGTTTATGGGCAATGGCTGCAGAGCTGTCGCAGAGTGCTGCTTTGTGGCTGAGCGATATCAGCAAAGCAGAACGTGGTTATCGTCTGGCCGGTCTGAGTAATGCCTGGCAGGTTCGCCCGGCCATCAAGGGCGATGCCGATGTCAGCGAAGTGCTGCCAGAGCTGTTGCACTACGAGTTGCTGTCGATGAAGCGCATGCTGGAAGCCAGTCTGTGGGACGGAGAACCGTGTGCGCAGGATGCAGCGGAACATGCGCAGGCGTTAAAAACCCTGCCTAATCTGGCGGGCAAAGTAATTAAGCGTCGCCAGACGCGGGAACTCCGTACAGCACTGGATGCTCTGATAGCACCGCTGCAGGCTCTGGCTCTGGCGGAGCAGCTGCAGGGCTATCTGCAGGCGGCTGACGATGCGGGCATGGTCGGGGCGGAGCTTAAGGTTCTGCGTACTCAGGCGGAAACCCTGCGTAAATCGCTGCGCAGTGATAAGTCGCTGGCACAGGCGGTACTGGCTGCAGCCAGCGCTCTGTTCGGACTGCAGGAATTCAGCCATGGCAAAGAATCGGCGCTGCATTGGTTGCGTCATCTGCTGGCTGAGCGCGCCGGTCTGATGGAAGAGATTAAGCGTCATCGTCCTCAGGAAGCTGAGCAATGGCGTGGGCGTATGCCAGCGATTACGCAACTGCGTCAGTGCGCGGATTACGCACAGGACCTGCCTGCGGCAGCTCGTGGACTGGGTGTGCAGGGTGGTGGTATCGCCGCCGGTAGCGTGCGCGTACTCAGTGATATGCTGGGTGCGGGACTGGTGTTGCAGCGTCCGTGGATGCTGGCTGCTGATCAGGCTCTGCGTTCACCGGACGAATATGGTGAGTGGGCGCTGGAACACCTGAAATCGCTGGGACATCAATTATAAGTCGCTGAATCATCGAGGACTTCTGAATATGCAGGCACAGGCAGAACGTTACTTATCGCTGCAGACTCTGATCGAAGGGCTGCGCCGCGACGGTATGCTGAGTGATGATGATCACCAGCAGGCGATGAGCATCCGCCGCAAAGCGGATGAGAACAAACTGCATGTGCTGACCCTGCTCGGACGGCAGAACTATGCCAACGCACTGAAAAGTGGTCAGGCGCTCACCGAACACGTGTTAGTTGAGTGGCTGGCAAAACAGCGAAGCATGGGTACCGTGCAGATCGATCCGCTGGAAGTGGATGTGACGGCGGTCACTGATGTGATGTCCTATGCCTTTGCTGAACGTCACAGCATTCTGGCCGTGGAAGTGACTGCCGATACCGTGATCGTTGCCTGTGCCGAGCCCGATATCGAAGCCTGGGTGCCGGACCTCGAACACGTCACCCGGCGTCAGGTAAAGCGTGTACTGGCTGCACCGGGTGACATTGAGCGTTACCGCGTTGAGTTCTATCAGCTGGCAACCTCCGTCAACCGTGCGCGTCAGAGCCATAAGGGCGCATCCGGGGTTCAGAATCTCGAATCTATGCTGGAGTTGGGGAAGGCGCGGGCGCCGGATGCCAACGACGAGCACATCATCAATATCGTTGACTGGCTGCTGCAATACGCTTTTGACCAGCGTGCCAGTGATATCCATGTCGAGCCACGACGCGAAGTCGGCCATGTGCGTTTCCGTATCGATGGTGTGCTGCATAACGTTTACGACCTGCCAGCACAGGTGGCGATCGCTGTGATCGCGCGGATTAAGTCGCTGGGGCGCATGAACATTGCCGAGAAACGCCGCCCACAGGACAGTCGTCTGAAAACCAAGACACCGTCTGGCCAGGAAGTTGAACTGCGTTTGTCGACCCTGCCAACTGCGTTCGGTGAAAAGCTGGTGATGCGTATTTTTGATCCGCAGGTGCTGGTGCGCAGTTTCTCTGAGCTGGGTTTTGGCAAGGAAGATCATCGTCGCTGGAACGAAATGACGCGTAATAATCACGGCATCATTTTTGTTACCGGGCCGACCGGCTCGGGTAAAACGACCACGCTGTATTCAACGCTGAAACAGCTGGCGACGCCGGAAGTGAACGTTTCCACCATCGAAGACCCGATCGAAATGGTGGAAGGTGCGTTTAATCAGATGCAGGTGAACCACGGTATCGATCTGACCTTTGCCAGTGGTGTTCGCGCTCTGCTGCGTCAGGACCCCGACATCATCATGGTGGGCGAGGTGCGGGATCTGGAAACGGCAGAAATTGCGGTGCAGGCTGCACTGACCGGGCACCTGGTGCTGTCGACACTGCACACCAATGATGCACCATCGGCCTTCACCCGCTTACTGGAGCTGGGCTTGCCTGCGTATCTGATTCGTTCCAGTGTGCTGGGGGTGATGGCGCAGCGTCTGGTACGGACCCTGTGTCCGCACTGTAAAGTGCAGGAAGCTGTGGATGAAAAACTGTGGAAGCAGCTGACCGCGCCGTGGCTGGTGAAAGCGCCAGAGCATGTGTATTCAGCCAAAGGCTGTCTGGAATGCCGTGGTACCGGATATCTGGGGCGGATGGGCATTTATGAAGTGATGCCGGTGACGGAATCACTGGAGCCGATGATTCACGATCAGATGGACCACACCAAGCTGCGTCAGGCAGCAATGAAAGAGGGCATGCACAGCCTGCGACTCAGCGGTGCGCATAAAGTCGCAGCGGGCATGACCACCATTGCTGAGGTGATGCGCGTGGCGCCGTTGGGGCGTGGCTGACGTCCGGTTGCAAATTCTGACAACTGGTACATAGAGTGCATGGCCGGGAACGGCTAAACTTACTGCAGAATGAATAAAAACCGATAAGGGCTCAGAGTTTGAATACCAGCGTACCTCCCATCATTGACCTCGAAGCGTCGGGCTTTGGCCGCGGCAGCTACCCTATTGAGGTTGGCTTTGCGCTGGAAGATCGGGAAGTGCACAGTTTTCTTATCAAACCGGCAGCGACCTGGCTGCACTGGAGCGATGATGCCGAGAAGATTCATGGTATCTCGCGCGAAATGTTACTCAACGACGGGCTTACACCGCGCGAAGTGGCTCTGAAACTGAATGATATTCTGCGTGGTAAGACTCTCTATTCCGATGCCTGGAGCTTCGACAGTTCATGGATTGGTCGCCTGTTCGACGAGGCGGAGCTGGTACAGCGTTTCCGTATCGAGACCATCAATAAATTACTGACGGCTGAACAGATGGAAGCCTGGCACGACACCAAAAAGTCGCTGTGGTCAGAAATGCACATTGATCGTCATCGCGCTGCGAACGATGTGCAGGTGCTGCAGGAAACCTATGTGCGGGTCGCTCAGCTCTCGGGTGTCTGAATGCTGAACGAACAAGCATAAAAAAACGCCGGCAATTGCCGGCGTTTTTTATTTCCGCTTGTAGAGCAAGCCTTTCTTTTCCGTCACATCAGGTCGTGTCTTAAAGCGCTTGTGCAGCCATAAATACTGACTCGGATGCTGGCGCAGTTGCTGTTCGAGAAAGGTGTTGGCAATCCGGGCATCGGCTTCGTCGCTTTCTCCGGGAATCGCTAACGGCTCGTGAATGGTGATGTCATAACCTGAAAGGTCTGCGCGGCGGAAATAGGTGATCGGCATCACCAGTGCCTTGCCTGCCTTAGCAATACGCGAGGTGGCAGTAATGGTGGCTGTGGGAATACCAAAGAAATCAACAAATATGCTGTTTTTGCGGCCAAAGTCCTGATCCTGGGCATACCAGAGGACATCTCCGTTTTTAAGGGTGCGGATAAAGCTGCGGATATCCTTTCGAGTGAAGCACTTGTCGTACAGACGATCACGGCCACGCTCCATGATGTAGTTCATCACCGCATTGTTCTGTGGTCGATAGCTTACGTTTAGGCGTAAACGGTTACTGATCAGCGAGCCAGCCAGGTCGAGCATAGAGTAGTGGGCGCCCAGTAGCATCACTCCCTGTCCCTGTTGTTGAGCCTGTTTAACTTTATCCAGACCATGGAAAGTGGTGCGGCTGAGCAGGTAATCAGGTTTGCGAAACCAGGCAATCATGGTTTCCATCACCCCGATACCGTTGTCGATAAACACCTGCCGCACCAGAGCAGTCTGCTCCTGTGCTGATTTTTCAGGGAAGCAGAGACGGATGTTGACCTCTACAACGTGACGACGGCTGACTGCCAGTTTGTGCATCAGCAGGCCAAGGCCTTTGCCGAGCTGCAGCTGTGCACGATAAGGCAGACGGGTCAGCAGCATTAATACGCCAACGCCAGCCCAGACCAGCCAGTGTTTAGGGTGCAGCAGTTCGCGCGGTAACGGTGGTATCTTTGTATCAGCCATTCAGCTGGTCCATGTAGTCTTTTACGCCTTCCTCAACACTGAAGAAGGGCTCGTTGTAGCCCGCTGCACGCAGTGCAGAAATATCCGCTTCAGTGAAGCTCTGGTAAGCACCTTTCAGGTGATCCGGGAACGGCATATATTCCTTGCGACCTTCCAGACCGCGTTCGCCGTGCCATGCAATAACTGCGTCTGCCACATCGTTAAAGCTCTGGCAGCGACCTGTACCGAGGTTGAAAATGCCGCTCTTGTCAGCATTCTTCCAGAACCACAGGTTCACTTTGACGACGTCTGCAACATAGACAAAGTCGCGACGCTGTTCGCCATCGCCATAACCGCCACTGCCACCAAACAGCTTACAGATACCGTTGTCTTTCAGCTGATTGTTAAAGTGGAAGGCCACGGACGACATGGAGCCTTTGTGCTGCTCACGTGGACCGTAGACGTTGAAGTAACGGAAACCAACGACCTGGCTTTTAAACAGCTCCGGACGGGTTGCCTGCAGATTGCGCACGTACTGGTCGAACTGCCATTTCGAGTAACCATAAACGTTCAGCGGCTTTTCATGCTGACGTTCTTCTTTAAACACTTCGCTGCCACCGTAAACCGATGCGCTGGACGCATACAGGTAAGCGATGCCTTTTTCGAGGCAGGCGTGCAGCAGAGTTTTAGAATATTCGTAGTTGTTTTCCATCATGAACTTACCGTCCCACTCGGTGGTGGAAGAGCAGGCGCCTTCATGGAAAATTACTTCAACGTTATCAAGAATGCCGTCGTTTGCTTTTACCCGGGCGATAAAATCGTCCTTATCCAGATAATCGGCAATGTCGCAGTCGCTGATGTTGTAGAACTGTTTGCCGTCGCTCAGATCGTCCACTACCAGAATGTCAGTGCGACCCTGTTCGTTCAGGGTTTTAACGATGTTGCTGCCAATAAAGCCAGCGCCGCCGGTAACAATAATCATGCTTCACTCTCCTGAATTTTCTTCACAATGGCTGAGGTTGAGCAGTTGTCTTTAAAGCTCAGGATAATCACCTCGCCGCCGTTGGCCTGCACACACTGGCCGCCGGCAATGTCTTCCACTTTGTAGTCGCCACCTTTCACCAGAATATCCGGCAGCACACTGCAGATCAGACGTTCCGGGGTGTCTTCGCCGAACGGTACCACCCAGTCGACACTGGCCAGTCCGGCCAGCACTGCCATACGGTGATCCAGTGGGTTCACCGGACGGGTTGGCCCTTTCAGGCGTGCTACCGATTCATCACTGTTAACGGCGACTAACAAGCGGTCGCCCAGTGCTTTGGCTTCTTTCAGATACTGCACGTGCCCTGGGTGAATGATGTCGAAACAACCGTTGGTCATTACCAGGGTTTCACCACGGGCGCGGGCTTCCTGCACCAGCAGCAGCAGGCTTTGCTCGTCGAAAATACCTGCACCCAGCTGGTTTTCGCTGCGCAGCTCAGCGCGTAGCTCTTCAGTGGACGCTGTTGCCGTTCCCAGTTTGCCGACCACAATGCCCGCGGCAGTATTCGCCAGCACAGTGGCCTGCCCCATGTCCTGACCAGCAGCCAGAGCGGCAGCCAGTACCGAGATCACGGTATCGCCCGCACCGGTCACGTCATACACTTCACGCGCACGGGTAGGCAGATGGAAAGGGGCGTGGTCGCGCTGCACCAGCGTCATACCTTTCTCACTGCGGGTAACCAGTACGGCTTGCAGATCGTAGTCGGCAATCAGGCTGCGGGCCTTGGTTACCAGCGTTTCATCGTCCTGAGCAGGGCCGACCACGGCTTCAAACTCGCTCAGATTCGGCGTAATCAGTGTCGCACCGCGATAGCGTTCGAAGTCGGTGCCTTTAGGATCAACCAGTACCGGTACCGATGAGCGGCGGGCGGAATCGATCAGACGCTGAGGGTTGCTCAGTGCACCTTTGCCGTAGTCGGACAGGATGACCACGCCAGCATTGGCTACCTGCTGATCGAAGTTGCCGTACAGCTCGCTAAGGTCCGTGGCATCGAAGGCTTCTTCAAAATCGAGACGAATCAGCTGCTGATGACGACTCATGATGCGCAGCTTGGTGATGGTCGGGTGCGTCGGGTGTTGCAGGAAGTGGCAGCTGACCCGTGACTGCTGCAGCATATCGGCGAGTACTCGGCCGTTGTCGTCGTTACCGGCGATGCCCATCAGGTCGACATCCGCTCCCAGGGTGGCGATGTTCAGGGCCACGTTGCCAGCACCACCGGCCCGATTTTCAATATCCTGAATTCTGACCACTGGCACCGGGGCTTCCGGAGATATACGGGAGGTCGGACCTGTCCAGTAACGATCCAGCATCACATCGCCAAATACCAGTACACGGGCGCGGTGAAAGTCGGGCAAAGTCACATTCATGGATCGGTATCACTCGATTGGTATAAAAACTGGCCGGGAGTTTAACACAGCCAGTCGCCGCCCGGCACAGACGATAGCCGCTGAATCAGGTCGGGCCTGTGCTATGATGCCGACCACTTTTGAATGCTGGTCGGACTGCTGTGGCACGCTTTTTCTATACCCTGATTTACAGCCTGTTTATTCCTCTGATCGTGGCGCGTTTGTGGTGGCGTGGCCGCCTCAATCCGGGCTATCGCCAGCGTATTGCCGAACGTTTTGGTCTGATTGGCGACGTCCGGCCGAATGGTCTGTGGGTACATGCTGTATCGGTGGGTGAGACGTTGGCTGCCGCGCCGTTTATTGCCGATTTCCGTGCGCACTATCCGGATGTGCCGGTGACGGTGACCACCACCACGCCAACCGGCTCCGATCAGGTACGCCGTCTGTTTGGCGATGATGTATTCCATGTTTTTCTGCCCTATGACCTGCCCTGGATCTGGCAGCGGTTCCTTAAGCGCCTCGCGCCGGGATTGCTGGTGGTGATGGAAACTGAACTCTGGCCCAACCTGCTGGCGGCCTGTGAGCGCAGGAATATTCCGGTGATGCTGGCCAATGCGCGCTTATCTGAAAAGTCTGCCCGCGGCTACGCGAAGTTTTCCGCACTCACCGCTCCGATGCTGAAACGCCTGTCGCTGGTGGCCGTGCAGAACGCAACCGATGGCCAGCGTTTTCTGTCACTGGGGCTATCGGAGTCTCGCCTCGAAGTAACCGGCTCAGTGAAATTTGATGTGCAGATTGGCGCTGATATTGAGCAACAGGGCCTGGGCCTGCGTCAGCAGTGGGGCGAACAGCGCAGCGTGCTGGCGCTGGCTTCCAGTCATGCTGGCGAAGATGAATTGCTACTCGACCTGTATCCACAATTACAACAGGCCTGCCCGGGTTTATTGCTGCTGTTAATTCCCCGCCACCCGGAACGTTTTGATGCGGTAGCGGCCGCGGCTCAGCAACGGGGAATCGCTGTTGCGCGTCGCAGTCTGGGGAATGTCAGTGCCGATACCCAGGTCTATGTTGCAGACTCTATGGGCGAGATGCTGTTACTGCTGGCGGCAGCTGATCTGGTGCTGGTGGGCGGTAGTCTGATTCCACACGGCGGCCACAATCCGATCGAGCCAGCGGCGCTGGGCAAAGCCACCCTGCTTGGACCGCACCATATGAATTTCGCCGTGATTGCCGATGAGCTGGTGCAGCGCGGTGCGTTGCAGATTGTCAGCGATCAGGCTGAGCAGTTACAGGAGCAATTACAGGGCTATTTGTCGGACAGTGAAGCGCGCCAGAAAATGGGGCGCGCAGGTTTGCAGGCGGTAGCAGATAATCGTGGCGCGGTCAGCCGCCTCACACAACTGAGTGCGGCCTTCCTGAAAATATAAAGATCAGTCGCGACTTTCAACGCGGCTACGATCTTCCGGGATGACAAAGCTGAAAGTACTGCCCTGTCCCAGTGTCGAACTGATATCCAGTACCGAGTCGTGGTGTTCCAGGGCATGTTTCACAATGGCCAGGCCCAGACCTGAGCCACCGATGGATGATTCGCGGGAATCATCCACCCGGTAAAAGCGCTCGGTCAGGCGACCAATGTGTTCTGGCGGGATGCCCGGCCCCTGATCCTTTACTGACACTTTGATACCGTCATACACCGGACGAATGCTGAATTCGATCGGGCCATCACCACCATATTTCACTGCGTTGGTGAGCAGATTGCTGAGCACAGAGCTGAGTTCATCGGCAAAGCCCAGCACTTCGATACGCGTGTCACAGCGATAGCTTATGCGGCCATCACTGATCGATTGCAGCTGATCAACGCTGGAGTAGGCCAGTTGCTGCAGGTCAAACCAGTCGCCGCGCTGTTCGCTGTTGGCACTTTCCAGTTTCGAAAGCTGGATCAGGTCATTCACCAGGCCGGTCATGCGCTGGCCCTGGTTGTTCATTTGTTTGATCGCGCGCTCAAGCGCCGCCGGTAACTCCATATCCTGCAGCATTTCCAGATAGCCGTTAATCACGGTCAGCGGTGTGCGTAACTCGTGGGAAACGTCGGCAATAAAGTTCTGACGCATGGTTTCCACGCGCTTACGTTCGGTGATGTCCTTCACCAGCATGACTTTCTGATCGATACCAAACTGCGTGATCTGTGCCTGCAGGCTGTACTGCTTGCGGTGATTGACGTCGAACTGCAGCGATGAGGTGTAGTCACCCTCATTGAAATAGCGGGTAAAACGCGGTGTACGTACAAGGTTGGTAATGTGTTGCCCGGCGTCTTCTTTACGCAGTCCGAGCAGACGCGTGGCGGAGCTGTTGAAATTGGTGATATGCCCATCCTGATCGATGATCACCACGCCATCATGCAAGGACTCGATCCCCTGGCGATAGCGTTGCAGTTGCGATGCCTGCAGTGCCAGTTTGTTTTTCAGATTCTTTTCGCGGCGGATAAGTTTATCCACGCTGTAACCAATAAGACCGGAATCCTGCGGCGGAGGCCCCTGGCGGAAGCTCCAGCGATACAGAGTCTGCATAGCCCTCACATACATGGCCAGTGCGATTGTCAGGCCAGCGATAAAGCCCCACAGGGCAAAGCCAGCTGACCAGCCAAGAGCCAATCCGGTACCGACGACAATACTGATGCGGACCAGCTCACGTTGCCATGCAATCTGCTGCACTTACGACTCCTTAGCAGATGAATCAACAGGAGAAAAACGATAGCCCGCGCCGCGCACGGTCTGAATCATTTCGTCCTGCTGTTCCGGTGCCAGCGCTTTGCGCAGACGACGGATATGGACATCGACGGTTCGTTCGTCGACGTATACGTTGCCACCCCAGACCCGGTCCAGTAACTGGCCACGGGAGAACACACGATTCTGGTGCAGAACAAAGAACTCAAGTAAGCGGTATTCTAATGGCCCCAGGCTGATAGCCTGGCCAGCGATTGCAGCAGTTTGCGCAGAGCGATCAAGACTGAGCTGGCCAACGGTCAGGGGTACGTCATCGACCAGAGCGTTTGTGCGGCGCAGCACAGCCCTTACTCTGGCAACAAGCTCACGCGGAGAAAACGGTTTGGAAATATAGTCATCGGCACCAGATTCAAGACCATTGATACGGTCGTCTTCTTCCGTTCTGGCGGTCAGCATTATCACCGGTAAATCGGCCGTGGCATCTTCGCGTTTCAGACGACGTGTCAGCTCCAGTCCGGACATCATTGGCATCATCCAGTCGAGGATAACAAGGTCCGGGCGGTCGTTAATAATCATCTGGTGAGCAAGTGCACCATTGGCGGACAGACGGACTTTGAATCCGGCTAATTCCAGACAGGTTTGGATCATATCGCAGATTGCAGGCTCGTCGTCGACGACGAGGATGTAGCCACCACTCACAAGGGCCCCCGATTTTACGGCAAACACAGAGCGCTAATTGTGACACTTTTGTGAAGTTGATGGAGCTATTCTCCGGCAAACTTAGCCATCTTTTTCGTAAAAACGATAATTTTCAGAGAGTTAGAGAAAAAGTGTTGACGACTGCCGGACGTGCCATTAATATCCCGCACCACTTGCCGGTATAGCTCAGTTGGTAGAGCAACTGACTTGTAATCAGTAGGTCCCGAGTTCGACTCTTGGTGCCGGCACCATACAAAAAAGCCCGTCCTTATGGACGGGCTTTTTCTTTTTCAGATGCTCAGAAATGCATCGTCATCTGTAATTCGTAACTTCCCTTGCCGGTCTGGCTCAGATTAAAGCGCATCTCGCCTGCTTCCGGCGTGCCCTGATAAATATCCCATGCGGTCAGGGCGGCAAACTTAACCAGGTCTACACTACGGGTATCTTCACCCACATGGTCCTGCGTTGTTTGAATCATCCAGCTGCTTTTCTGCAGCCAGTTTTCCGGCAGGTCTGAGTCATTCGCCGGGCTGGCATAGGTTGCGGAAAAAGGGGCGATCATGGCAAAACAGGCGGCACACGGACGCAGCCAGCGCTGCTGACGCAGGGTACGCTTCAGTGTTTTTTCGTCCAGATACCCCAGGGAAATTAACGCCTGACCGATGGGCTGTGGTTCTTGTGCCTGCAGAGCCAGGGCCTGCAGAAGTTGTTGCTCATTGATACTTCCACGGCGCAGCAGTAATTGCCCCAGTTGATGTGGCAGTGGTGTCATCCTGTATTCCTCCTGCAGAACTCACTGTTCCAGAATGGCACAGGTGTAACAGAAAGCCAGTTGCTTTGCTTAACAATTGGTTTTTATTCGTAACCGTGCTGGCAGTGGCTCGGGGGCACAGCTAATCTGGCTTCGTTACAGGAGGAAATCATGAACATTTTCAATGAGATAGCGGCCTATGTTCGGCCTCACACCGATGACATTGCGCTGGCTCTGGTGGCAACCTTGCTGGTTATCTTCGGCGATACCATCAATGATCTGGCCCGGCATGTTGTGCGTAAGCAGCCGGTCTGGGCTCGGGTGCTGGTATTCATCGCCTTGTGCACGTTTGGTTACGGGGCGCTGTCGGTGTGGCTGACGCCGGTGCTGGAGCAATATCTGCGTACACTGTCGGCCGGAGCGTTTCTGGCAACGGTGGCAGGGGCGTTTGTTCTGGTGGGGGTTCTTGCAGAGCGCTATCACAGCCGCTGAGGGGGTTTTTCGGCGCTACAAAAAAATCGGGCGGCCAGAACATCCTGTTCTGGCCGCCGCAGCACCCTAGCGCCATCCTGGCTATCTAGATTTTCGTTCTTCCTTGCCGCGATCCTTCGCGGTTGTACTTCCCTGTCAGCATCCTGCTGATTTATTCATCCATGATCGCTATCCGTAGCGTCATCATCCTGATCACTGCAATCCGTGCAGTGCGTCCGTCCCTGTGGAATTAAAGATAGCAGAATCGGCCCTGCGGCCAACCGCCTGTTACCTATACTTACAAACAGATGTCAGCGTTTGTAATTTGAAAAATCCAGTAAAATCAGTGGGTTGGGAATAATCTCTGGTGGATTATCCCTATCTCAGTAGCCTTTTTCCCTAAATCTCGCACCTGCTTGTGCGATATATCTCACAAGCGCCCTGGCGAATCTCTCTTAAGCAGGGATTATTGGAATAGGTTAGAAGTACCAGAGAGGAAGAGACAAAGGTGTATCTGTGTATTATTTGCCGTTAAAAGACGAGGTCGTGACCCTGTTGAAGAAGGGCTTTGTGCCACTTTCGGCGCCAGAAGAGACAAGCCTGCCCGGTTACCGTTCACTGAAGCCAGGCGGAGTGCAGGTGACGGATGAGCAATACCTTCGTCATATGCGTAACAGTTATGCACAACTGCCAGCGCAGCTGGCTGGCTTACTGACCTTTGAAGCGTTCCTGCAGCAGGCGCAACAGAAACGCAAAGATATTGAACGTGCCATCAGTGCCGCTGCAGAGCAGGCTCAGCAACTGGATGCCGGTCAACCGCAGGATTGGCTGTGGCTGACTATGTACAGCAATGCTGACAGCGCGCTGGCCTGGAGTGTTGCCGGGTTTGATAGTGTGTGGCTGGCAATTGATGAACAGCGCTGGCCAGAGGCCGATGTTCAGCCCATACAGTACACTGAGCATTGGCCTGCATCCTTTCCGCAAAGGCTGCTGTTTGATAGCCCGCAGCGAGCCGCGCTGATGCAGGGGCGCGTGATTCTGCCCCGGGAGTCTGTTCCAACCTCTGTTGAGGTCGCGGGGCAGCGTCACTGGTTACTACGGATTCCGCCTCATGCCATTCGACGCATTCTGATTGGCAGCGGCGTCAGTAACCGCTTGAGAACTGAGCTGGGGGCAATGCTGCGACAGGATTTCCGCTATCAGCGCATCCCTGTAGCAACCATGCAGGCTGCAGATATCGGTATGCGCTGGCAGTTTCAGACTGGGTTATTAACCAGTTCAGAGAAGGCCTGAGGGTCCAGAAGTTCGCCATCATCCCGTAGTGGCGGATACGGCAGGTTGTGTTGTTTGCAGATTCTGGTGATCTGCGGCTGGCACCATTCGAAATACAGGCGTTCATATTCCGCATCTGGCAGGCGGCGCTGTTCGTACATGCCGGCCAGTTCGCGCTGACGTTGGGCTTCACTGAGTATCAGAGCGCAGGCAACCGATACATTAAATGAGTTGGTCATGCCGTGCATCGGAATGATCAGGTGCTCATCACACATTTCCGCAGCAACATCACTGACACCTTCTTTTTCAGTCCCCAGCAGAACTGCGGTTGGTTGCGTGAAGTCGTAGTCGCGGTAGTTAATAGCCCGATCGGTGAAATGTGCGGCACAGACTTTGAAGCCTTGTCCCTGCAGATTAGTAATAGCATCGGCGATGGTGTCATGGGTTTTAACATCGACCCAGCTGCCGGCACCGGCGGCCTGATTGCGGCGCACGTGGTATTTCTCTCCGGCCCATACACAGTGAACTTCCGGTATGGCAAACGCATCACAGCTACGGACGATGGCGGACAGGTTGTGCTCTTTTTTCACTTCATCCGTCACCACCGTAAGATCCGGCTGGCGCAGGTTAAGTGTTTGTACAATGCGTTGCAGACGTTGCGGCGTCACGGATAATCCCCCGGATGACTGGTTAATACCTGGTGGGCGGTTGGCCCTGAACGGCGGGCATTGTATAAAAGCCCTCCCCCTGATGCACGGAGACAGCCATGAAAGGCAACCCTTTCGCCGGATGGCACTATGTTTGGCGCGGATTCGGTATGCTGAATCAGCCCGGATTACGGATGTTTGTTGTTATACCCCTGTTACTGAATATTGTGGTGATGAGCGCTGCAACCTGGTGGGGCGGGCAGCAGATCAGCTTGTGGATTGAACAACTGACGAACTGGCTGCCGGATTGGTTGTCCTGGCTCTACTGGTTACTGATGCCAGTGGCAATTCTGACGCTACTGTTTGTACTGGCGTATTTTTTCAGCACCATTCTGGTGGTGATCGCCAGTCCGTTTAACGGTTTACTCAGCGAGCGGGTGGAAGCCATGAACGGCAGCCTGATACCCGATGAATCGATCATGAGTACGGTTAAACGTACCTTTGGGCGCGAGCTCACCAAGCTGCTGTATCTGTTGCCGCGCTATTTCGGTTTGCTGGTGCTGAGTTTCATTCCGGTTGTTAATCTCGCCAGCCCGGTGCTGTGGTTCTGGTTCGGCAGCTGGGTCGTTGCCCTGCAATATGTCGACTATTCCTACGATAATCATCGCGTCGCGTTTACTGATACCCGCCGACGGGTGGGGCAGGAAAGCTTTACCGCGCTTGGTTTTGGCGGACTGGTGGCGTTTCTGATGATGATCCCTGTTGTTAACTGGTTTGTGATGCCCGCGGCGGTCATCGGCTCAACACTGATGAGACTGGAGCGCTTCCCGTTTGATGGAACGGGCAAAGATGCAGGAAGCGACTATGCTGAAATCAGTACTGACCCAAATAGGCTGATGCATGGCAGCTCTGAACGTTCTGGTGGTGGATGACGCAGCGTTTATCCGCGACCTTGTAAAAAAAGCGGTGCGGGATACTTACCCGGGCTGTGATATTTCTGAAGCAGTGGATGGTCGCAAGGCCATTTCACTGATGAACAGCAAAAATATCAATCTGGTTCTCTGCGACTGGGAAATGCCGGAGGTATCCGGTATTGAGGTGTTGCAGTGGATGCGTGCAGATGAGCGCTATAAAGCCATTCCTTTCATGATGATCACCAGTCGCGGTGAGCGCGACCACGTGGTTAAAGCCGTTGAAGCCGGAGTATCCGATTACATCGGCAAGCCTTTCACGCGCGAACACTTCGTCGGCAAAATCACCAAGCTGGTGTGGAAGCACCTGAAAATAAAACCCTCGCAGGCTGAGAGTAAAGATCCTCGAGCGGCGGGAGCTGCCAGTGTTCTCGGGGCGACACAGGCAGGCACCAAGCCGGCATCTGGAGATCTGGGTGGGGCTTCGGTGCTGATGGGGGCTGCGGCAAAAACGCCCCCACAGGTTAAAGCGTCAGCGGATATGGGCGGCGCCAGTGTACTGATGGGTGGCCAGGCGGAAAAACCTGCCGCTAAAGCTGCAGCTAAACCTGCGGCACGAGCCAAAGGGCTGGCGAGTGTTCGCTTCGGTTCCGGCGGCACGGCGAAACTGGTCATCAAGGATATCAGCCTGCAGGAGCTGATCGGTGTTTTCCGCCGTGAAGGTCCGCCGCCCGCTTTGCTTGAGCAGGTGGTGCTGGATATTGTTGATCAGGACTCGGGCGACGTCGCCCGGATCAATGGTTACGTACGCATGATGCAGGCGCAGGAACCGCACCCGGAAGCCGAAACCATTCAGATCATTATCCGTTATGTGGATGACGACCCGGAGAAGCTGGCGACCTTATCCCGTTTTATCGCCAAAGTACGTTAAGCGCGAACCCATACGTTACAGTGGAAAACGGCACACAAAGGTGCTTCCTTTTCCCATTTCGCTGTCTATTTGCAGATCGCCACCATGGCGCATTAACACGTGTTTGACGATGGCCAGTCCCAGACCAGTGCCTCCGGTTTCTTTGCTGCGGCTCGGGTCGGCGCGATAGAAGCGTTCGGTCAGGCGTGGAATGTGGTGGGCGGCAATGCCAATACCGTTGTCTCTGACTGTCAGGCAGGCATGTTTGTCCTGCTCAACCCATTCAACGTGAATTTCTCCACCGTCGGGTGTGTATTTCACGGCATTGAAAATCAGATTAGAGAAGGCACTGCGTAGTTCATCACTGAAACCGGCGATGTTTGCGGGTCCGGATAACTGAAGTTCAATGCGGTGACCGCGATCATTACTCAGAGCTCGGGCGTCGGCGCAGATCTGCTCCAGCAACGGCTTTACTGCAACCGGCAGCGGCTGCTGCTTGCTGGTTGTTTCCAGGCGAGACAGGGCCAGTAAATCTTTAATAATGGCTTCCATGCGCTGACTTTGTTCGCTCATCTGCGACAACATCCTCTGCCAGCGTTGCGGTAGCATCTCCGCGGCCATGCCCATGGTTTCAACGTAGCCGGATAATACCGTCAGCGGCGTGCGCAGTTCGTGGCTGACATTGGCAACGAAATCCTTACGCATCTCTTCCAGTTGTTTCAGGCGAGTGACGTCGTGCACCAGCAGCAGCCGGTCGCGGCGGCCGAACAATGTGATACTGAACATCAGATGCTGGTTTTTATTCACTGGCGACGGAATGGTCAGCGCGTCCTGATAGTCGGCCTTGTCAAAATACGTTTTGAAGGCAGGGTCCCGAATCAGGTTAGTCACTGGCTGGCCGACATCGACGGGTGAACGCAGCCCCAGAAACTCCTGCGCTGCCTGATTCCACCATTCCAGGTTGCCATGGCTGTCGACCATCAGCACAGCATCCTGTAACGCTGCGGTGGAATCCTGGATACGGTTAATAACGGACTGCAGTTTATGCTGGTAGCGCAGGGTGCGCTGCTGCAGTTGCCGCGTTTCGGCGAAGATCGCACCCCAGATTCCGAACGTTGACGGTAACGGTGCGTTTTGCGGCGAACGCAACCAGCGATGCAGGCGCGACAGTTGCAGCAGTTGCCAGCCAAGATAGCCGCAGAGCACCAGTGCCAGCATCCAGCCGGGCTGGTGCAGAACATAGCCAGCGCTGAGCGCCAGCACGATCAGGTAACTCAGGCGGCGCAATTCCCTGCGCCATACCTGTGTCATGAAGCTTTGGTTGAGAAGCGGTAGCCGGTGCCGCGTACGGTCTGAATCAGGTGGTCATGAGCTTCGCCCAGTGCTTTGCGCAGGCGGCGGATATGAACATCCACGGTGCGCTCTTCCACGTAGACGTTGCCGCCCCAGACCTGATCCAGCAATTGCGCACGAGAATAGGCGCGTTCCTGGTGGGTCATGAAAAACTGCAGCAGACGGTATTCCGTCGGACCGATTTCAACCGGCTTGCTGTTCGAGGTGACGCGGTGGCAGACCGGGTCCAGCATCAGACCGCTGACTTCAATCGGCTCTTCAATACCCTGCGGGGTTGCACGGCGCAGCACGGCTTTCAGTCGTGCGACCAGCTCGCGTGGCGAGAAGGGTTTGGTGATGTAGTCATCCGCACCGGCATCCAGCCCCTGCACCTTGTTATCTTCTTCACCCTTGGCCGTGAGCATGATGATCGGCATTTCTGCCGTCAGATCATCGCGCTTCAGGCGGCGGGCAAACTCAACACCACTGGTGCCTGGCAGCATCCAGTCGAGCAGAATCATATCGGGCTTACGGTCAACAATCTGCGAGTGAGCCTCCTGGGTACTGGCTGCTTCAAGGCACTCGTAGCCAGCCATTTCCAGAGCTACTGCGATCATCTCCCGGATCGGAGCTTCATCATCGACGATCAGTACCGTCTTACCTGCTTTACTCATAGTCGTCACGCAAGTGTCATAATCCTATATTGCGGACGTATTACACTGGTGATTTGTTACAGGGATGTGACAGCAGACGCCTTACCGCACGAATAGCTGATAAAGCGCCTGATCAGAGGGGGCTTTCAGCTGAACTGAGCGAGCAGGTAGTGGAGCAGAATGCCGATCCAGATGATCAGCCCGAACCAGTGGCTTTGGCGAAAGGCAGTAAAACATTCTTCGCGGCCACGCGAGCGGATGGACCATAGCTGCCAGGTAAAAAACAAGGAGCCGGCGCTCAGCGCCAGCCAGAACGGCCAGCTCAGGGCCAGCTGTGACCCGGCAGACAGCAGGCAGAAAACCGCAATGCCCTGCAGCACCCCGATCATGAAAATATCCAGATCAGCGAACAGAATGGCGGTGGATTTCACCCCGATCTGCAGGTCGTCATCACGATCTACCATGGCGTACATGGTGTCATAAGCTACGGTCCAGGACAGATTGGCAGCGTACAGCAGCCAGGCTACCGCCGGCACTTCATTGCTTTGTGCGGCAAACGCCATCGGAATGGCCCAGGAAAAAGCAGCGCCGAGAAACACCTGCGGCAGGTGCGTGTGGCGTTTCATAAAGGGATACAGCGCCGCCAGAAACAGACCGCCAAAGGACAGCAGAACAGTGTAGGTGTTGGTCAGCAGTACCAGCAGAAATGACAGTCCGACCAGAATGCCAAAGCCAGTCAGTGCCTGGCGTGAGGTCAGGCGTCCGGTCGCCAGCGGGCGATCCGCGGTGCGTTTGACATGGCCATCCACCTTACGGTCGGCAAAGTCGTTGATGACGCAGCCGGCCGAACGCATCAGAAACACACCGAGTATAAAAATCACCACCAGAGCAAAATCTGGTCGGCCTTCAGCCGCGACCCACAGTGCCCACAGGGTTGGCCATAACAGCAGGTAGGAACCAACAGGTTTATCCAGGCGGGTAATCGCAATCCAGTCCTGCCACTGCGGCCAGTGACGGTTGAGCAGATCAGTGATAGCGGTCATGCGGGTATCCGGTTGTTGCGGTTAGCAGGCGAAATCGGCTAGTTCGGAGGCAAAGGCTTCCGTTACCAGCAGTGGTTTGCCGTGCAGGGTAAATACTGAACGGCGCGACCATTGTACCCCCAGATCATTGGCTCTGCAGTGGCTGACTTGCAGCGGAGTCCGTCGCAGTGACGGCTGACGGAACAGGTAGCTGCCCAACGAACGGTTGCCCAGGCGGCGCAGGCGGGTCTCGTCACCGCGTAAGCTGGACAGCGGGATGGCGGTGCGGGCGTAGACCAGTGGTGTATCGCCGAGGCGCAGAATAACCTCCCTGACCCAGACACTCTGGCGGGCGGACAACTTCAGCGCCTGCTGTTCAACGGTGGTTGGTCGGCCAGTGTATTGCTGCACAACCTGAACATTGAAGGTGCCGGGACGCAGTGCGCTTATGCGGGCAGTCAGTGAGCCCTGATCCAGCAGCCAGTCACGCCAGAAACGCGGTAATTGCCATGCCGGTACTGTGTTGCGGTCTGACCAGCCGGGGGCCGGAGGGTGCATAATGCTGGCAAAATGATGGCGGCTGTGGCCACTTTGGGCGTGAAATTTCATGAAATTCCGTGACGTGCTCAAACGTGATAGCAGGCCACGCCTGCAGGCGCGCAGGATGCGCTAAAAGTGCAGATCAGGCAAGGGCGGTGCGGAAATGCCCGGAATTGACCGTTGATTTTCCGGGGCCTGCTGAGTAGTTTTAGCGCCTTTCAGAATATGTGACATAGACAGGTAGTGAAAATGAAAAAGTGGCAATGTGTAGTTTGTGGCTGGATTTATGATGAAGAGCTGGGCGCTCCGGAAGAAGGCATCGCTCCTGGTACTCGCTGGGAAGACGTTCCGGCTGACTTTATCTGCCCTGATTGTGGTGTAGGTAAAGACGATTTCGAAATGGTTGAAATCTGAGTCGACTCGCCGCCTGCCGCAACGCAGAAATCCTCTGCGTTGCTCCCCCTCTGTTTTTACCCCGGACTGAATTATGACGAAAGATACCGCTCCTGTTGTGGTGATCGGCACAGGCCTCGCCGGTTATAACCTGGTCAAGGAACTGCGTAAGCTGGCACCGGAACAACCGATTCTGATGATCACTGCCGATGACGGCCGCAACTACTCCAAGCCGATGTTATCCACCGGCTTTGGCAAAAATAAGTCGGCGGACGAACTGGCGATGGCATCTGCTGCCGACATGGCAGAGCAGCTGAACATTGTGATCCGTACCAATACCCGCGTAACGCACATTGATCCGGCAGCACATCGTATTTTTATCGGTGAGGAGCCGGTTGAGTACAGCAAGCTGGTACTGGCCTGGGGCGCTGAAGCAATCCGTAGCCGCGTTGAAGGCGATGCGGAGGAGTTGATTTACTCCATCAACGACCTGCAGGACTACGCGGCTTTCCGTCAGGCGGCGGATGGTAAGAAGAAAGTTCTTATCATGGGTGCGGGTCTGATTGGGGCTGAATACGCCAATGATATGGCTGCTGGTGGCTTCGATATCGATGTCGTTGCCCCGTGTGAGCATCTGCTGCCATCGTTACTGCCTGCGGCGGCTGCCGATGCCGTTCAGGCTGGTCTTGAAGGACTGGGCGTTCGCTTCCACCTTGGCCCGCTGGTTAACCGCATTGTGCGGGAAGGTGAGGGGGTTCGTGCCACACTCACCAACGGTGAAACCATTGCTGCGGACGTTGTTGTTTCTGCAATCGGTCTGCGCCCGCGACTGGATCTGGCGGTTAAGGCCGGTCTGCAGGTTAATCAGGGCATTCTGGTTAATCGTCGTCTGGAGACCAGCGAAGCCGACATCTACGCTCTTGGCGACTGCGCTGAAATCGAAGGACGAGTGTTGCTGTATGTTCTGCCGCTGATGGCTTCGGCCCGCGCACTGGCGAAAACGCTTGCTGGCGAAGCTACCGACACCAGTTTTGGCGTGATGCCGGTGACGGTTAAAACACCTGTAGTACCTGTGGTGGTATCGCCTCCGGCTGCCGGAAGCAGTGGAAACTGGTCAATCGATGGCGAAGGTGCCGATATTCAGGCCGAATTCCGTGGCGAAAGTGGCGAATTGCTCGGGTATGCTTTGACCGGAGCCAGGGTTATGAATAAAGTAGCACTCAACAAAGAGCTGCCGGCGATTATGCCTTAAGCCTCAGCTCTGACTGTGCGCCAGGCGTTACAGGACGAGACACTCCCCCGGGGATCGGGGGTTTATACAACTCCTAAAGTTAAGGATATTTATCCATGCGTAAACCAGAACTGGCTGCGGCTATCGCGGAAAAAGCCGATCTGAGCAAAGAAAAAGCCTCTGAAGTTATCAATGCCATCACTGATCAGATCGCCAAAGCCCTGAGCGAAGGTGACTCTGTGAGCCTGATCGGTTTCGGTACTTTCGAAGTACGTAACCGTGCAGAGCGTCAGGGCAAAAACCCTCAGACTGGTGAAGCGATCACTATCGCTGCAGCCAAAGTACCGGCTTTCAAGCCAGGTAAAGCGCTGAAAGAGGCCGTACAATAAGTACGCCTGAGCTGCTGACCCGGGAATGGGTCAGGCAGCTGGTTATTGGCGAGGGGCTCTGTCCCTTCGCCCACCCCGTTTTCGATACTCTGCTTATTCACGTTAGTGACAGCCCCGATGCAGACACAATCACCATGGATTTTATCCGGGTGCTGCAAAACGTCGCTGAAGCCGATTCTCAGCAGTTACCTACTGCACTGTTCGTTACGCCCGCTGCGTTTGATGATTTCGATGAGTACTGGAACTGGTCGCTGATCTGCGACAACCTGCTGGTGCAGATGGGCTACGAAGGCCTGTTACAGCTGGCGACGTTTCATCCTGATTATCTTTTCGAGGGCGAGGATGAAGAGGACATGAGCCACTTCACCAACCGTTCTCCATTCCCCATGCTGCATATTATCCGCGAGGATGATATTGAAAATGCACTGGCCAGTGTCCGTTATCCGGAGCGTATTCCGGAACGAAACCGCCAGCATATGCGCCGTCTAGGCAAGGAAGGACTGGTACAAAGGATGCCCGCTCTGGCACAATCGCGCCTCTTCCGGGCAAAGTGATACCCCGTACAACCGGACTTCCGGAAGACCTTTTACAACCCAGAGGAAGTTCCATGATTAAGTTCCAACTGTTGCTTTGGGCTCTGGCACTGCTGATGAAAAAAGCAGCGCGCAAGAACCCGGACTTCACCAAGCAACTCGAAGGTAAAAACTTCGCGTTCCAGCTGCAGACTGAAGATGGCAAAGTGACCCGTCACTTTGTGATCGCAAACAACAGCATTCGCAGCAAAGGTAAGGCTCACAAAGACCCGGCATTTACCATCAGCTTCACCGATGCGGCTACCGGTCTGCGTATCCTGACCTCTAAGGATAAGAATGCGTTTATGAAAGGCATTCAGGATAAGGACATTAAAATCTCTGGTGACCTGTCCAAAGTGATGTGGTTCCAGAGCATCAGCAAATACCTGAAGCCACGTAAGAAAAAGTGATCATTGCCGCCGACAGGAGGCAGTGTCCGGGTGACCGGATTCATTTAGCTGTTATGATAAAGCCCGCACCCTGCGGGCTTTATCATTTATAACCCAGTGAAAGGACCCTCATGACGCTCACCCGGAAAATTCTGATCGCTATGATCGCAGCCATTCTGCTGGGCAGTCTGGCGCAGACGTTACTGGCCGAAGCTGGCGCAGACAGCACGTTGCGCTACGTGTTTCATGATCTGCTGAGTCAGGGGCTGTTCCTGCTTGGCGGTAAGTTATTTGTTGCCAGTCTGAAGGTGCTGGTGGTGCCGCTGGTGTTTGTTTCACTGGTCTGTGGCGTTTGCCATTTACGCGACCAGAGCTCACTGGGCTGGCTGAGCCTGAAAACCATTTCGCTGTATCTGGCGACCACCGGATTAGCCATTACCATCGCATTGATACTGGCGAGCTGGTGGCAGCCTGGTGCCGGAGTGAACATGACCGTTGATGGTGGCTATACGCCGCCGCCAGCGATGCCGTTGATTGATGTACTGGTGAATATTTTCCCGACTAACCCGGTGCAGGCCATGGCCGAGGGCAAGATGCTGCAGGTGATTGTTTTTGCTCTGCTGATTGGCGTTGCCATTGGTCGCAGTGGTGAGCCCGGTGAGCGCATTGGCCGACATTTCAATGACTGGAATGAAGTGCTGATGAAGCTGGTCACGCTGTTGATGGGTTTTGCCCCGTATGGTGTGTTCTGCCTGCTGTTTACGCTGTTTGCCGAGCAGGGTATTGGCAAGGTTGGCGATCTGGCGGTGTATATGCTGACGGTGGTTGCGGCTTTACTGGTTCACGGTCTGCTGGTGTATCCACTGTTACTGAAAACCCTGTCGGGACTGTCGCCAACGGTCTTCCTGCGTAAAATGCGCAACGTACAGTTATTCGCTTTCAGTACCGCCTCCAGCACGGCGACGGTGCCGGTGACCCTGCGTGCAGTCGAACAACGCATGGGCGTTAAAAATCGCGTGGCGGCGTTTGCTGTGCCCCTGGGAGCAACCATCAACATGGATGGCACGGCTATTATGCAGGGCGTGGCAACGGTCTTCATTGCACAGGCGTTTCAGCTGGATCTGAGTATGCTGGACTATCTGACGGTCATTCTCACCGCTATGCTGGCATCGGTTGGTACAGCAGGTGTCCCGGGAGTTGGTCTGGTCACGCTGGCGCTGGTGCTGCAGCAGGTTGGCTTGCCGGTGGAAGGTATCGCCCTGATTATCGGCGTTGACCGTATTCTCGATATGATGCGCACGGCGGTGAACGTCACCGGCGACGCCATGGTCTCGGTCGTGGTTGCTAACAGTGAAAATGCGATCGATAAACAAACCTACAACAATATTCAGGCAGGAGAGCAGCAGTGATCAGAAAGTCTCTGGTGACTGCCATGATGTGTCTGGCCCCGTTGGCCAGTGCTCAGGCGACCGATATTCCCGCAGACGCGGTTGAGACAGAAATCAGTGACGAGGCAGTACAGCAAGCCGAAGCTCTGGCACAGCAGATACGTGACATCATTCTGGTATCCGGCATCACCGGCTTAAGCGAGCAGGCGCGCAATGTTGCGCAACAGGTACTGCTGGAACAGAACGCTCTGATCGGCCAGCAGTATGACGTGGTTGATCGTCTCAGTGCACGCTGGTCGCCAGCGGCGGTAGAGGCTCGTCTTGATGCCATTGTGTCGGCCATGGCGGAAGAGCAGAGGCTTGAGTTACTGCAGCAGTTGTCGGCTCAGCCGCTGACCCGTGCGCGTCAGAAGGAGCAGTCTGCGATTGTTGATCAGTCGTCAGAAAGCTATCAGAGCTATGTGCAGCGCTTGCGTGCTCAACCACCGCCAGCGGCGCGGGTAGCGCTGATTGCAGAACTGGACCGTGCGATGAAGTTCTCTGAGCTGCTGCTGCTGACTCGTCAGCAGGTTTATCCACAACTGCAGGCGGTGCTCAGTGACTGGCAGCCGCCACAGAACTGGCAGGCCGATGTGCAAACGCATGTGCAGGAATTTCTGCTGTATGTTCACCGCACCACGCCAAACAGTGAACTGCAGCAACTGATTGGTCTGTATCGCTCTCCGGTACTGGAAGGGTGGCTGAGTTCCGTTAAGGGCACTCTCGGCGCCAGCTGATAACAGACGTAAAAAAAGCCGCTGATGCGCACTGCTGTCCCACAGTTTTAAAGGTATCTGTTTTCTATAAACGACTTTTAAATCCGCAGTGCCTATTGCCTACCAGGGGAACT
>NZ_JAEDAH010000099.1:0-4644 GCF_020320395.1 Thalassolituus marinus
CGCGAAGCGGGGAGATAGCCCGTCCGGCGAGAGGGGTAAGGCCCCTCTATGAGGACAAGGGGCCCGGAATATCCCACAAAAGTTAAAATGAAAATTTGTGGGACACTAGTGGCGCTTCGGCGCCTTTTTTATTTCTGTTTAAAAATCCTCATAAAACTTCAGTTAATTATTTTGTCATCTAACTGCATCCTGACTGTCATCTTTCTCATTTAGTTTTTCCGCCGGGTAAAAACCTTTATTCATGCTAATGAGAGAGCAGCAATGGAACTTTTCAGCAAGAAGCGCCTGGTGCAGGCGATGATCGTTGCAACAGCGGCCAGTCTGGCAGCCTGTGGCGGTGATGATGATAAAACTAAAAAACTGACCTTCGCTGGTGTAGATGCGCCTGCCACTGATTCTGAAAAACGCGCAATTCTTGCGTCCTCAGCTACTGTTGGTGATAAAGAATTCGGCGGTTCTTACAACACTCTGGCGCGCTCTGGCGACGTTATTGATGGTGTTCCTTTCGGTCTGGTTGTTGATCAGGACGGTAACGCTATTCAGGAAGAAGATGGTGCTGAGCGTGTTACTGATGCGAACGAGCACACTTCTCTGCTGCCAATTAACGGCCGTCTGTTCTCTGTTTCTCAGATGGAAACCCGTCCTGGTGCGATGTTCCTGTTTGAACTGAATCAGGCTTCTGGTACCGGCGCACTGTCTGTTGCCAGCATGTCTCAGATTGATCAGTCTGGTGTTGATGGTGGCTGGGTACACTGTGCCGCTTCGGTTACTCCATGGACAACGCACTTAGCTTCTGAAGAGTATGAGCCGGACGCAAAAAAATTGCCTACTGCGACTGAAGTTGCAGCAGATGGTTACAGTGCTACTCAGCTGACTTATTACACTGAGAACGGCTTGACCTGGAACCCATACTACTACGGCTGGAACATCGAAGTTGCAGTTGAAACTGATGCTGCCGATGCTGACAGTGAGCCAAGTGTTGAGCTGACTAAGCATTACGCAATGGGTCGTCTGGCATTCGAACTGGCTTACGTAATGCCAGACGCGAAAACCGCCTATATGACTGACGACGGCACTAACGTAGGTTTCTACATGTTTGTTGCTGATCAGGAAAACGATCTGAGCGCAGGTACTCTGTACGCCGCTAAGTGGGTACAAACCTCTGCTGAAGGTGTTGGCGCAGCCGATCTTGAGTGGGTATCTCTGGGCCATGCCAGCAACGCAGATATTACCGATTACGTTCACGGCACCAATGGCAAGTCTAAGCTGACCTTCGAAGATATTTTCGATGCGGTTGATCCGGTTGATGATGCCTGTGCTTCCGGCTACACCTCTATCAGCGCCAATGGTGTGGGTCAGGAGTGTCTGAAAGTTAAGAGCGGCATGGAAAAAGTGGCTTCCCGCATGGAAACCCGTCGCTACGCTGCAATGATGGGCGCAACCACCGAATTCCGTAAGGAAGAAGGCGTAACTTACGACAGCAAGCGTGACGTTCTGTACGTTGCTATGTCTGAAGTAAGCAAAGGTATGCTGGATGGTGATTCAAAAGACACTGGTGGTCCAAACCACATCCGTCTGACTGAAGCCAACAAGTGTGGTGCGGTTTACCAGCTGGACCTGGCGAAAGACAGCTCTATCGGTTCTGACTACGTAGCGCAGAATATGGTGGGTCTGGTTGCAGGTCGTCCGGTATCTGAAGATGATCCACAGGTTGCTGGCTTTGAAGACAACAACAGCTGTCATATCGACGGTATTGCTAACCCGGATAACGTTACTTACATGTCCGGCTACGACAAGCTGATCATTGGTGAAGATACTGGTTCTGGTCACCAGAACGACGTGATCTGGGCATACGAATTCGATGAGCAGCAGCTGATCCGTATCCAGACGACTCCTTACGGTTCTGAAACCACGTCACCTTACTGGTACGAAGACATCAACGGCTGGGCTTATCTGATGTCTGTTGTTCAGCACCCTTACGGTGAATCTGACGGTGACAAAAACACCGGTAATGGTGAAGCTCGCGCTTACACTGGCTATATCGGTCCTTTCCCAGCACCTTAATTCTGAGGTTGCTGACTCAGGGGTGGCTTCGCCACCCCGGTTTTCGTTTTGGATAGTAAAAATATGAAAGCATACCAGGTTTTAATTCCCTCGCTGGCGATGATGCTTGGCGGCTGTTTTACCGATACTGCCAGCGAGGCAGACACGGGTGTCGCTGCAGCAGATGTACAGGAAACAGAAGCGCAGGCAGGTGCGCCACAATTAATCAGCGATCTCACCTATGGCACGCTGGTTGATGTGACGTTGGATGTTAAGAAAAACAATGTTCCTTACATACCGCCTCAGTGTTACACGGATCCGGTGGATCAGAATGGTGTAGTGAATAACCCCTGTTATGCCTGTCATACCGAAAGTAAGCGTCCGAATTTTCTCAATGATACGGATGTGCAGGAGGCCTATGGTTTTCCTGAATCTGCAGTAACCAATAACTGGTCAAATATTTTCCGCGATCGTACTGCGGAGGTTGCAGCAATTTCCGATGAAAATATTCTGACATACGTACGTGAAGACAATTATAAAACTCAGGATGGGCGCATCATCCTGGCGGAGAAACTGAAAAATCCGCCACCGCAGTGGGATCATGATGGCAACGGTCAGTGGGATGGATATACCCCGGACGTGAATTTTGACTTCGATGAGCAGGGTTTTGATCGTACACCGGCAGGTGGCTACAGTGGCTGGCGTGCTTTTGCGTATTACCCGTTTCTCGGCACCTTTATGCCGACCAATGGCTCAACAGATGACGTAATGATTCGCTTGCCAGAGGCATTTCGTCAGCTTGATGCCGGTGTGTTTGATATCGAAACCTATCGCGTCAATCTGGCCATCGTTGAAGCGCTGATGAAAGAGCAGGATGTGGTGATCGCGGAAACGGATGAGAGCCGCTTTCAGGTGGATCTGGATAAAGACGGTAAGCTGGGTAAAGCAACGCTGATTAAATATCAGTGGGCACCATTGGAAGGTGTTCATATGAGTTATGTTGGTCAGGCCAAAGTACAGCTGGAAGCCGGGGCTGTTCATCTGGCCGCGCGTCTGTATCCGGAAGGTACTGAGTTTCTGCATAGCGTGCGCTATCTGGATGTCGACAGCAGCGGTAACACCGGTATGGCTGCACGGATGAAAGAGCTTCGCTACAGCAAGAAGCATGGTTGGCGCACCTACTACAATCTGCGCACTATCGTGAATAAAGAACTGAAAGAGCGCCATGATTTTCCCGATCGGGTCAAGGTTCTGATTGGTAATGCGGAACTTGGGCTGTATGCACCGCATGGCTGGACTTACCAGGGCTTTATTGAAGATGACGCAGGCCAGCTGCGACCGCAGTCTTATGAGGAAACTTACTTCTGCATGGGTTGCCATGGTTACACGGGAGCCAGCAACGATACGACCATTTCATTTACCCGTAAGTTTGATCACACTCACTTCCGCGATGGCTGGTACCACTGGTCCGAGAAAAACCTGGCGGGTATTGCTGATCCGCAACGTGAAGATGGTCGTGGCGAATATGCGTTCTATCTGGAAAACAATCCATCGGGTAATGAATATCGTACGAATGACGAAGTACATAATAAATTCTTCAATACCGATGGCAGTAAAAAGGAAGATGCGTTTGCCAGCCTGTCAGAAGATATTTCATACCTGCTGATGCCGAGTGCCGAGCGGGCGCTGATGCTGAATAAGGCGTACAAGGTTATCGTTGATGAGCAAAGCTACACGCAGGGGCGTGAGGCGATTGTAAAACCTCTGACCAACGTCCATCAGGAAGTAGAGGTTGATCAACCGACGGGTATTACCGATATTCAGAGTTATTACTGATAAAAAACGGGGCGAAAGCCCCACTAGTGTCCCACAGTTTTAAAGATATCGGTTTTCTATAAACGACTTTTAAATCCGCAATGCCTGCTGCCTCCCAGGGGAACTTACCGAGCGTCGGACCGCCCTTGGTCGGCAGGACCTTTTATACCTGACCGCCATGGATGGCGGAAATGCCTGTTTTGCAGGAGCAAAAACAGGCCCAGCTTTTCGCTTCTGGAGCGTTACCCTCATTCTCTCGATTTTTCAGGCCACGCGCCCATGCGACATCCCTGTCGCCGTCCGCTCGCCGGGCATCCATGCCCGGCGGACCGGAAAAATCATCGTTCATTTCGGCGCTCCAGGATGCGAAAGAATGGCTTCCTCTATGCTGCTTTTTACTACAACGCGATCTCTGAATTTCAGTCAGAGACATGACATTCAGATTCTGTGTGACGTTGGAAATAAGGCTGTGAGATTCACTAAAACAGCGCCTCTGCGCTCGCCGCAGAAAGCGTAGATATTTACGACCTGCCCGAAGGGACTTGGGCAAGCGGCCCCGGCCAAGGATGGCCGATGGGGCGCGAGGTCAGGAAATATCAAGGTTTCAAGGGTAAGCGAGCCAGAACAGCGCGAAGCGGGCCGGTTTTTGCTCCTGCAAAACCTGCATTTCCGCCATCCCTGGCGGTCAGGAGTTAAGCCCTCCCGGCGAGAGGGGCGGTCCGACGTATCGGAAGGCCCCTCTATGAGGACAAGGGGCCTGGAATATCTCACAAAAGTTCAAATAAA
>NZ_JAEDAH010000099.1:4654-128975 GCF_020320395.1 Thalassolituus marinus
GGCGAAAGCCCCGTTTTTTATCTCACACAATATCGTAGCAGGGCGTGTAATCGCCGCTGATTTTCATTCGTCCATGGCCGACCATAGCAGTTAGCAGGGTGTCCATGCCGCGCATGATTTCGGCATCGCCTCGCAATTGGTAGGGACCGTATTGTTTCACCCGTTCCACGCCGACTTGCTTCACATTACCGGCAACGATTCCGGAAAATGCACGGCGCAGATTGGCTGCCAGTTCGTGACCCGGCAGGCTTTTGCTCAGGCACAGGGCTGCCATGTTTTCGTGCGTGGGGTCGAAGGGGAGCTGGAACTCTTCATCAATGGTCAGGCCCCAGTTAAAGAAATAAGCATCACTGCTGCTCTTACGCTGCTTAGCAACTGTTTTTACGCCTTTCTTCATCTCGCGGGCAGCGGCTTCGGCATCATCGATAATCAGTGTGTAGCGCGCTCTGGCTTCTTCGCCGAGCGTTGTCGCAATAAATTCATCGATATCACGCAGATACGCTTCTGTTTCTTTCGGACCAGTAATAATAACCGGGAATGGAATATCCTGGTTCGCCGGATGAGACAGAACGCCCAGCAGGTAAAGTAATTCTTCGGCCGTTCCCGGGCCGCCGGGGAAAATCACAATGCCATGGGCCATGCGCACGAAGGCTTCAAGTCGTTTCTCAATGTCCGGCAGAATTACCAGCTCATTAACGATCGGGTTCGGAGCTTCGGTGGCAATTATGCCCGGCTCGGTAATACCGATATAACGACCACTGCGGATATGTTGCTTCGCGTGGCCAATGGTACAGCCCTTCATCGGGCCTTTCATCGCACCGGGGCCACAGCCTGTGCCAACATCAAGACCCCGTAGTCCGAGCTGGTAACCAACATCCTTGGTGTATTTATATTCTTTTGGCGGAATGGAATGTCCACCCCAGCAGATAACCAGATTAGGGTCGAGATCTGGCTTAAGAATATTGGCATTTCGCAGCAGGTGAAAAACGGCATTAGTAATATCTTCACCGTTTTCAAGATCAAAGCGGTGTGCCTTAAGAATGGACTCCTGTGCGTACAGCACATCACGCAGAACGGAAAACAGCTGCTCGCGTACACCGCGAATAATTTCACCATCGACGAAAGCGCTCTCGGGTGGGTTGGTCAGGTTCAGTACAATGCCGCGATCTTCCTGCTGTACTTCAATATTGAAGTCGCGATATTCCGCCTGAAGATCAAGGTAGTTATCTGACTGGCTACCGGCACTCAGTACGGCATAGCAGCAACGGCGCACCAGTTCGTGGGTTTCGCCGCTGGTATCGCGCAGCATCTGAATTTCGTAGCGGGAAAGTACCCGCATATGGGTTTTAGGATGAATCAGTCGGTAGGTTTTGGCCATAACTTCTCCTTAGCCGAAGATCCGGGTCAGGCCCAGAGTTCCATCGGCCCATAATGGCTGAGTAACCGCAGTATATCGCTGCGGGTAATGATGCCTGCCAGCTGGTGTTGATCGTTGATAACTGGCAGCGCACCGATGTTGTAGTCGTACAGAATATTGCAGGTCTGACGGATGTCCGTGGATTTAAGAATGCAGTAAACAGGTCGTCGGGCAACGCTGATTGCTTTGTGATGCCAGATATCGCGATTCTCGGTCAATGCGTAGAGCAGATCCCGGTCGGATATAATGGCCTGAACCCTGTGCTGCTGATCGATAATCGGCAGATGATGGAAACCTTCGTTTTTTATCAGCTCCCAGGCTTCGCGAATGCTGGCATCTTCATTCAGTGTTTGAACTCTTACACTCATGATGTCTTCTGCATAAGCAACGCTTTCTGGTTCTTTCTGGTTTTTTTCGCTCAGATACAGATCGTTAGCCCGGCTCGGGTCACTGTGTCCGGGATGCACTGCGTCCGTCGCCGATGTTGCGCCCGTTGCTTTTACCTTCCAGCGTTCAGGACGAACGGGGGTTTCTACCCGGCGTCCCATGTCGAAGACAATCAATGACATGAAAAGGTTCTCTCGCATTCCCTGTTGCAAACCCGAGCTTTCACTATAGCAGTGCGAACTCATCGCTGTCAGCCAGCGTATGGTGCAGAGTGACCTTGGTGTTATGCCCAGCTCTGGTGCTGCTGGCGCAGCTGGTCTGCATTTGATAATGCAAAGTCCGTTTGCATCTCGCTATGAAGTCATTCTGCTGTAGATGGCATACAGGTTGCTCAGAGGACGTATCCAATTTGCATGGGCAGGAAATGTTATGCGACGTATCGGGCTACTTTCATTGTCGTCATTGTTATTACTGATGCCGCCGTCCGCGCTGGCAGAGGACAGCACAGTCATGGAGTTGAACACTGTCTGGGTTGTTATGGCTGCAGCACTTGTATTCTTTATGCAGGCTGGATTTGCGCTGCTGGAAAGTGGCATGAGCCGAGCCAAAAATGCAGTCAATGTGATGATGAAAAACTACATGGATGTTTGTGCCGGTAGTCTTATTTTCTGGCTGGTAGGATTTGGCCTGATGTTTGGCGAAAACTTTTCCGGCTTTTTCGGTAGCAGCCATTTTGCTCCGGATATATTAGCGGGGTGGGACTATACCACGCTGCTTTTTCAGACCATGTTCGCAGCTACGGCGGTGACCATATGCAGCGGTGCGATGGCTGAACGTACACGCTACGATGCGTATCTGATTGCTGCCTGCATTATTGTTGCCTTTATTTATCCCGTTGCTGGCAGTTGGGTTTGGGGTGGTTTGTTCGGTGGTCAGGGCTGGCTTGCTGCGCTGGGCTTTATCGACTTCGCCGGATCAACCGTGGTTCATTCGGTCGGTGCCTGGTGTGCTCTGGCAGGTATCATTGTTCTCGGTGCGCGTAGCGGGCGTTTTTCGCCGGACGAAGGAGTTCCCCGTGCCATACCGGGGCATAACCTGTCGCTGGTTGCGCTGGGTGGTTTTATTCTCTGGCTGGGTTGGTTTGGCTTTAACGGCGGTAGTACGTTGGCGGCCAGTGCCGATATTGGTCTGATTGTCCTTAACACGCATCTCGCCGCCGCAGCGGGTGCTGTGGGTGCGATGATTTTCAGTCGTCTTACCAGGCGTCCAGTCCTTTTAACCTCAACCGTGAACGGAAGTATCGCAGGTCTTGTGGCGATAACTGCCGGCTGTGCCAGCATGACGCCGGTGTTTGCCATGATCACCGGTTTTGTCGGAGGGATGATTTCTGTCTGGGGAGCATGGTGGTTGCTGCGCCGAGGCCTCGACGATGTTGTCGGAGCTGTGCCGGTTCACGGCTTTGCCGGTGTCTGGGGGACGCTGGCTGCCGGCATGTTTATCACCGGTGATCTGTTTAATACCACTCAGATTCTGGTGCAGTTTATTGGCATCGCTACAGTGTTTTTCTGGGCGTTTCCGCTGTCTTTGCTGGTCTTTTTTATTCTGGATAAAACCATGGGACTCAGGTCTTCAACTCAGCATGAACAGTTGGGGCTGGATTATACCGAGCACAGTGAAGTGGGTTACCCGGAATTTCACCATGCAAAAACCTACCATCAAGAGTGAGCAGTGATGAAGCCGGAAGAGAAACGCCAGGTGCTGTATACGGTTCTCTCGGATTATATCGAGGGAGATGATTTATGGTCGGTCATGTGTCGATGGCAGGATCATTATTCGGATAAATCGCAGTTTGAATTAAATGCTTTTTTGTCAGACTGCCGGGACGTTGCTGCATTAGCGGCAAATCGTTCGGAAATTTATCGCCTGCTTATCGGGCGCTTTATGAAAAAGACGGGGTCGTTGCTCGATGACCCGATCGAACAGATGAATGAGTACCGGCAAAGGGCCGTTGCAGCAGGATTTGGTGGTCAGGCTGAAGAATCCGCAGACAACTGGAACATGATTTTTTCTCAGGTTCTTTCTTCTGTTTTCAGCCAGTTGCGTTCTGACACTGCCCGTATGGTAAAAGCCTATTGCGTAGAACAGTCTGCCAGCCACGGAATCAGCAAAGAGTTTGTCTATCGTTTCTCTCTGTGGATGCCAGCCAGCGCGCTGGATACCGACGGCGTTTCGCTGACACATCTCAGGCAGATGCTGAATTTTATCTACATTGGTATTTGTGAAGGGTTAGGCCCGGTGGACGCAGACCGGATTCTGTCGTCGGCGATTCGGGCGACTGACGAGCAGCGCCGCTCAGGTACAATTACAGGGCCGGCCCCGGGTCTGTTACTGCAGTTGTAGGGGTTATCCGTCTTGCGGGCGACGAATGTAAGTGGTGAGATAAATACATCATAGCGGTACACTGGTGTCTTTAATGAATTGATCGAAGGCCCGTGATCGGGCGCATGAGTCAGAAGTAAAGATATGGAACGAGTGTACAGATTAACGATCTCCTGTCCGGACCGGGTGGGAATCGTCGCCAAAGTAGGGCAGTTCTTTTCCGGCCATGGTGGCTGGATTGTGCAGGCAAATCACTATTCTGATCCGGAAAGTGGTCGCTTTTTTATGCGTCACTGTATCCGGGCGGATTCTTTGCCATTTGGTCTGGAAGAACTGAAAGAAAAGTTCACTCCCATTGCCGAAGAGTTCGGTATGGACTGGCAGGTCAATGACTCAGGTGTGCCGAAGAAAGTAATTCTGATGGCCAGCAAAGAGAGCCACTGCCTGGTGGATCTGCTGCACCGCTGGCACAGCAAAGAACTGAGCTGTGATATCCCGTGCGTTATTTCCAATCATGATACGCTGCGCTCGCTGGTGGAGTGGCACGGAATCCCATTTTTCCATGTGCCGGTTGATCCGGCAGATAAGTCTGAGCACTTTGCCCGGGTGAATGCCATTGTTGAAGAACATAAGGCAGATACCATTGTGTTAGCGCGCTACATGCAGATTATTCCGCCGCAGCTGTGTCAGCGTTATCACGGTCAGGTGATTAATATTCACCACAGCTTCCTGCCATCCTTCGTTGGCGCAAAACCTTATCATCAGGCTGCTCAGCGTGGTGTAAAACTGATCGGTGCCACATGCCACTATGTGACCCAGGAACTGGATGCAGGTCCGATTATTGATCAGGATGTGATGCGTATCAGTCACAACGATACGGTCGAAGATATGGTGCGTCTGGGTAAGGACGTTGAGAAGATGGTGCTGGCGCGCGGAGTGCGCAGCCATCTGGAAGACAGGGTACTTCTCCACGGCAACAAGACCATCGTATTCTGAAGCTAGCTGCGTCGGCATAGCTTCGTTAAAAACCGGCCAAAGAATACTCACTTAGCATTTGTAAGCTCCGTTTCTTTGGCCTGTTTTTGCCTCGCTCTGCCTTCCTCGCTGACGCTTCAGTCGTCTGACATCCTAAGCCTGACGCCTGACGCCTCAAGCCTCAAGCCTCAAGCCTCAAGCCTCAAGCCTCAAGCCTCAAGCCTCAAGCCTCAAGCCTCAAGCCTCAAGCCTCAAACCTCAAACGTCCGACCTCCGACGTCCGACTCAAACAAAAACGGCAGCTACTTTTCAGTAGCTGCCGTTTTCTATTGCGTCAGACGCAAGCGATAACGCAGAGGTGATTACACCAGTTCGATCGCAATCGCAGTCGCTTCACCGCCACCGATACACAGCGCGGCAACACCTTTGCTGCCGCCAGTGTTTTTCAGTGCGTTCATCAGGGTCACGATCAGACGAGAACCGGTAGAACCAACAGGGTGGCCCTGAGCACAGGCGCCGCCATAGATGTTTACTTTGTTGATATCCAGCTTCAGTTCATCGATTGGCATCATGGCAACCATAGCGAAAGCTTCGTTGATTTCGAACAGGTCAACGTCGTCTTTGCTCCAGCCTGCTTTGGCCAGTACTTTTTCGATGGCGCCAACCGGTGCAACGGTAAACTCAGAAGGGTGCTGAGACTGAGTTGCGTGGGCAACGATGCGTGCCAGTGGCTTAACGCCTTTGTCGTTGGCTGCCGCTTCGCTCATCAGAACCAGTGCAGAGGCGCCGTCAGAGATAGAAGATGCGTTGGCTGCAGTGATGGTGCCGTCTTTGGCGAACGCCGGACGCAGAGTCGGGATCTTTTCAATGTTGGCGTTAAATGGCTGTTCGTCGTTATCAACAACGGTTTCGCCTTTGCGCGAAGTGACGGTTACCGGAACGATTTCAGCGTTGTTCAGGCCTTTTTCGATGGCGTCTTTGGCGCGGCTCAGAGACTGGATGGCGTAGTTATCCATCTGCTCACGGGTGTAGCCTTTCTTGTCTGCCATTTCCTGGGCGAAAGCACCCATCAGTTTGCCGGTTTCGGCATCCTGCAGGCCATCCAGGAACATGTGGTCCTGAGGCGCGCTACCAGCGCCCATGCGGAAACCGGTACGTACACCTTCGAGAACGTAAGGGGCGTTAGACATAGATTCCATACCGCCGGATACAGCAATCTGCACAGAGCCAGCCTTGATTGCGTCATGAGCCATCATGGTGGCTTTCATGCCGGAACCACACAGTTTGTTGATGGTGGTTGCACCGGTGGCGTCCGGCAGGCCGGCTTTACGCATTGCCTGGCGTGCAGGGCCCTGTTTCAGGCCTGCAGGCAGAACGTTGCCCATGATCACTTCTTCAACATCCGCTGCGTCAATACCAGCGCGCTTTACGGCTTCTTCGATAGCGATAGCGCCCAGATCCGTTGCTGAAACGCTGGCCAGGCTACCGCCAAAACCACCCATTGGGGTACGGGCGCCTGCCACGATAACCACAGAATTCTGTTCAGACATGTGCTGTCTCCTGAAATCAGATGAATAGAGGGCGGGCATTTTAGAGGAATGCGCGCGCTAAGCCCAGCAACAGTACACGGATTGATCGGCAGTCGCTGATACAGCGCGTATTTAACGGAATCAGGAAGGATTAGTTGACGCAGGTTCAGTAAAACTCATACCAACGTAGTGTTACATCCAGATACAAAATGAGTGGCTTAATAGGAGTGAATCATACTTTAGAGTGATGAGGGTGCGCTTCCGCCAGATTATAGTCATGGGCATCTCTTTGGGGCCTGGGGAGACATTCGCATACCCCCGAAGTGCACTTATAACCATAAAAAAACAGACAGGTAGCAATATGGTGAAGAAGACCCTTCTCAGTCTGGCCATCGCAGCCACTACAGTTGGCCTCGCCGGCTGTAATATCAGCAGTGTTGAAAAGCACAACGATAATGTTGATCCGACCCCTGTAAGTTCCGGTACTGGCACTGTTCAGCCAGCCACCGTTTCTGCAATCTTTAACCCGGCACGTGCGACATTGCCTCTGGCAACTGACTTCCTGTTCAGTGGCTCTACAGACGGTACTGTGGTTTATGCGAAAGGCGATGTAGATATCATCGTTGATGGCGCGGTTAACTCAGAATACAACCCTGTATACGATGCTATCAGCGATCTGGATGGCTTCTCGACCGTTGGTCAGCTGCATATTCCTTTCAGCGGTTCTCTGGCGGAAGGTGAGCTGCCAGCTGGTTCGGCTTATCTGGTGCCACTGAACTACGGTGAAGATGGTCCGAAACTGGGTGAATTAGTGCTTGCCGATCCATTTGATGGGCTGCCAGCACCTGCTGCGATTAAAGCAGACGTTATTTCTTACACCGATGGCGAATTTGAAAACAGCGTAGTGCGTCTGAGCCCTACTGCTCCACTGGCAAAAGACACTCGCTACCTGGTGATTCTGACCAACACAATTCCGGATGCCGATGGTGAACCAACGGTTATGCCGACTCAGTATCAGTACCTGCTGGGCGATGACGATCTGTTGAATGAAAAGCTGGCTCCAGCGCGTACAGCTATTCAAGGCTGGTATCAGCTGGCTCAGGGCTTCATGGCTGCTATGAGCCAGGATCCGTCGGATGTCACGCTGGCATACACCTTTACGACTGGCGGTACAGTAGAAGTACTGAGCACCATGGCGGCTCCGGGTAATGCAGATGCTGATCTGGCATCCACCGTGCCGGCCAGTTTACAGAACTACATGAATACGACCACTGATGATGCAGCAACGCAGGTTGCCAAAATCGCTGTGGCCGCGAGCGTCGATTCAGCAAAGGCACAGACCATTTATGGTGGTCATCAGCTGCTGAAAACCCTGCCTGCTCCGGGGCCGCGTGTAACGGACTTCAGCGAAGCAGTTGGCGTTTCAATGGCAACTGTGCTGACTGGTGGTACTACTAAGATGTACACGGGTAGTATTGAACTGCCTTATTACTCTGAAGCACCAAGTGGAGCCTACGAGGATGACTCTATTGGTTTGGGTGCCGACGAGCACTATGCATGTAGTGTGACTACCGCTAGCGATGCTGCCGTGTGTGCCGCAGCTAAAGCGTCTGCCGCAAATGTGGTTCTGGGTCAGTGGGAAACGGATACTAACGTTGTATCCGACCTCGTTAAAGCCAAAGCCATGGCTGCAGGTGCTGATGAGGCAACTGCCGAAGCCGCAGCAGCCTCTTATATTGCGCCTTCTGAGAACGTTACCAACCTTTTCCCGTTTGCCAAAGAGAACGGCAAGGTAACTGCACCGGTACTGGTGGTTGAGCCAGAAGCGGGATGTGCTAAGCCAGCGACGGGTTGGAAAACCGTTATCTTCCAGCACGGCATTATGGGTAACCGTATGCAGTCTATTGCTGTTGCCGATCGGCTGGGTAAGTCTCCAGACTGTTTCGCAACAGTGGCGATTGACCTGCCAATGCACGGTCTGATGCCGACTGATATGGTGGCTTCTGGTACATACGGTGGTGCTCCATTTACCGGATTGATCCCTATGATGGCGGTAGTTGCTGAAAGTGCCGGCGAAGATGATGTTATGACTTTCATTGGTAAGTCTGATGCAGATAAGCTTAGCGATATTAGTGCCGAGGTTATCAAGCAGCGTCACTTCGGTCTGACGGCTGATGCCTCTAACCTGCCAACGGCAGTGACAGGCACGTCAGCGGATCAGTCTGGCTCTCTGTACATCACCTTCCTGCACTTCCAGGCAACCCGTGATAACAACCGTCAGGCGGTTATGGATCTGCTGAACCTGAACGCGTCTATTCCGTTCATGGATCTGGATGACGACGGCAACGGTGGTCCGGCTAACACAGCACCTGATTTCGACAAAGATAATATCTACTTTGCTGGTATCTCTCTGGGCTCCATTGTTGGTACACAGTTCGTTGCTGTGAATAACACCAATACAACAGCTAACCCGAACGGTAATAGCGCACTGAACCGTATTCAGTCTGCTGTATTTGCCGTACCGGGTGGTGGTCTGCCAAAACTGCTGGAGAACTCTCAGTACTTCGGCGGCACTCTGCTGGCGGGTCTGGAAGCTTCCGGAGAAGAAAAAGGTACTGACCTGTCTCGGGGCAGCGAATCGTTTGAGTCTCTGATGTACGTCTATCAGGCAACGGTCGATTCTGCCGATCCAATGAACTTTGGTGGCCTGATGCAGCTGTCTCAGACCCCTTACACTCTGATCGAATCTGTAGGCGATACCGTTATCCCTAATAGCGTGGATGCAGCACCTCTGGCAGGTACTGACCCTCTGATCGCAGCATTCAATGCAACTCAGGTTGATACCAATTCCACGCTGACTGCAGCAGGTCAGGTTGCTGTGAAACTGGCTGATGACTACAGCAGCCACGGTTCATTTGCTCGTCCTGATACAGATGCAAACACCACAGAAACTGAAGCAACATTTGCCATGCTGATTTCTCACACTATCAGTCTGTTCATGGGAGCTCCGGCTCTGGACGACAGCGGTGCTGGCATTGTTGAAGCAGTACCTGCGGAATAATTGGGGAGCGGAGTGATTATTATGAAAATAACAAACAAGGGTTTGCGCTCAATGAAAAAACTGCCTCTGGCTATTGCCGTAACCACTATGGCTGCTGCGTCTGCTCAGGCTGTAGAGTTCAACTTTGGTGATCTGGGCGTTCAGCTCGATAACACTGTCAGCTACGGTGTGGCATGGCGTACATCCGATCGTGACAAAGGTCAGATCATGGGTGGTAACGGCGACGCTGTCATGGGTGAAACGGGCTGGGGCTCTTCGTATAACTACGATGACGGCACACTGAACTACAGCAAGGGGGATATCTACACCAACGTGCTGAAGTGGAGTGCTGACCTGGAAGTTAACTACCACAATTACGGTGGCTTCTTCCGTGCGCGTGCATACTATGATGCAGCGCTGATGGATGAGGATACTGATTTCAAACAACTGAACGATGCGACCAAAGATGCGGCCGGTAAAGGCGCTGAACTACTGGATGCTTACGTTTGGGCTGACTATGAGCTGGGTGAAACACCGGTTAACATCCGTGTGGGTCGTCAGGTTGTAAGCTGGGGTGAAAGTACCTTCATCCAGGGTGGTATCAACAGCATTAACCCGGTGGATGCCTCGGCATTCCGTAAACCGGGTGCAGAGCTGAAAGAAGGTCTGCTGCCAGTCAACATGGTCTACACCTCGATTGGTCTGACTGCGGATGTGACTCTGGAAGCCTTCTACCAGCTGGAATGGGAAAAAACCCGTACTGACCCATGTGGCACCTTCTTCTCTACCGTTGACTTTGTAGCCGACGGCTGCGGCCCGGTTATTCTGTCCGGTACAGAGAGCGAAGAAGTCTACCTGGCGATGCGCGAGCAGGAAATTGACCAGGGTATCGCTCTGAGTGACCGTGTTTCTCCGATGACTGAGCGTCTGGAAGACGATCAGCCAAAAGATTCCGGCCAGTACGGTGTGGCTCTGCGTTGGTACTCTGAAGCTCTGGGTGATACCGAGTTCGGTTTCTACCACATGAACATTCACAGCCGCGTTCCATACATCAATGGTGCGTTAACCAACTACGACGCGACAGGTACAGTGACTGGTACCAAGGATGCGCAGGTCAATGCTGACGCGTCTTACGATGCCCGTTATGCGCTGTATCAGATTGCTTATCCGGAAGATATTCAGATCTCCGGTATCAGCTTCGCAACCAGCACTGAAGGTGGTGCGTCTATCTCCGGTGAAATCAGCTACAAGCCTGATATGCCGCTGCAGTGGAACGCATTCGAGCTGATTCTGGCGGGTAATGGTTTGCCATCCAGCCGTCTTTATCAGCAGCGCGCAGCAGAAGCGGGCGGTGCTACCGCACTGTACGGCGAAATCGCTGAAGGCTTCGATATGTTCGATATCTGGCAGGCTCAGATGACCTTCATCAAGTTCTACGATCGCGTACTGGGTGCCGACCGCATTGCTCTGGTGGGTGAGATCGGTGCTACCTATATCGATGGTCTGCCTGACACTGATGATGCTCGTTACGGCCGCTCCGGTGCATACGGTATTGGTAACAATGATGGCGTGTCTGCGCTGTTTGGTGCTACCAATCCATGTGAAACCGGCCCGGGTGCAAACGCTAACACTGACTACTGTACCGATGATGGCTACGTAACTGAGCTGTCTGGTGGTATCCGTCTGCGTGCCAAAATGGACTTCAACAACGCCTTTGCTGGTGTGAACGTAAGCCCGACACTGTCCGTAGCATATGACAAAGGTAACGGTCCTGAGCCGGGTGCTCAGTTCCTGGATGATCGTCTGACCACTGGTCTGGGCGTGAGCTTCGTGTACCTGAACCAGACTTCTGTTGATATTACTTACACAGACTTCTCTGGTGGCGACTACAATCAGATGGTTGACCGCGACAACGTGGCACTGTCTGTGAAGCATTCCTTCTAAGAAAATGGCTCATACAAGAATTACAGAGGTCCTTGATCCATGTTTAAGAAACACTATAAAACCTGGGGCGGCGCAATTGCGCTGTCCCTGATGGTCAGCGCAGCGAACGCCGCTGTAACTCCGGCAGAAGCTGGTAAACTGGGTACATCCCTGACGCCAATCGGTGCTGAAATGGGCGCTAAAGGCGATATTCCAGCCTGGACTGGCGGTATTACCAAAGCGCCTGCAGGTCACGTTGCTGGTGGTAAGCCAACCGATCCGTTTCCATCTGACAAGCCTAAGTTTGTGATTACTGCTGCTAACTACAAGCAGTACGCAGCGAACCTGACTGATGGTCAGAAGGCAATGTTTGAGAAGTACCCTGACACTTACAAAATGCCAGTGTACGAATCCCGTCGTACCGCTGCTTACCCGCAGTTCGTATATGACGGGACTAAGAAAAACGCGACTCAGACCAAACTGCTGGAAGGTGGTAACGGTCTGGAAAACTACGTTGAAGGTGTGCCGTTCCCAATGCCAGCCAATGGTCTGGAAGCTATCTGGAACCACATCGTTCGTTACCGTGGTGGCAGTGTAAGCCGTGTTGTGAGTCAGGTGACTCCACAGGTTAATGGTGACTTCACTCTGGTTCGCTTTAAAGACGAGTTTACCTTCCGTAACAAGCTGAAGGACTTCGATCCGAACACTGACCAGAACGTACTGTTCTACTTCAAGCAGGACGTACTGTCTCCAGCGCGTCTGGCCGGTAACGTACTGCTGGTTCACGAAACTCTGGATCAGGTTAAAGAGCCTCGTAAGGCATGGGTATACAACGCAGGTCAGCGTCGTGTACGTCGTGCTCCACAGGTTGCTTACGACGGTCCAGGTACTGCGGCTGATGGTCTGCGTACATCCGACAACTTCGATATGTACAACGGCGCACCAGATCGTTACGACTGGAAACTGGAAGGTAAGGAAGAGATTTACATCCCTTACAACTCTTACAAGCTGAAGAGTGGAGACCTGAAATACAACGATATCGTTAAAGCAGGTCACATCAACCAGGATCTGACTCGTTACGAACTGCACCGTGTGTGGAAAGTGACTGCAACCCTGAAAGAAGGCAAGCGTCACATCTACGCCAAGCGTGTGTTCTACATTGACGAAGATACCTGGCAGGCAACTGAGATCGATCACTACGATGGTCGCGGTGAACTGTGGCGTGTAGCGGAAGCTCACAACGTTATGTACTACGATGCACTGGTACCTTGGTACGCGATCGAAGTACTGTACGATCTGAACTCCGGCCGTTACCTGGCTCTGGGTCTGGACAACGAAGAAGAGTCTTCTTACGAGTACGGCTTCCAGCGTAGCCAGCAGGACTACACTCCGGCAGCTCTGCGTCGCAGCGGCGTCCGTTAATAACGGACACGCACAAAAAAAAGCGCCTTTTGGCGCTTTTTTTGTTTCTGGCGTATGGGGATCAGTATCAGAAATTCAGAACCGCACTGATCTGATAAACCGTGGTGGCATCTTTATTTATGTACTCGCCGCGCAGATCGACTTTCTCGTTCAGGTGCATACCAACACCGGCGCCGAGAAACAGACCATCATCATCGCCCAGATCCAGACCGAGGCGAGCCATGGCAAACAGACGCGGGTTAATTTCACTCAGGTTTTTCTCTGCAACACCAGCTACCCACAGACCCGATACATCGCTATCGACACTGTTGATGAAATCTTCGGTCTGGTTGTAGCCAGCTTCAACCGAAGTGGTGACATCGCTCATGTTATTGTCGAGTTCATAACCTGCGAACAGCGAGAAACCCAGCGCATCGATGCTGGAACCACCAAATGGTGAGTCGATGACGTTGTTGTTAAAGCCTGCGCCCAGACGCAGTTTGCTCTGGTCAAAACCTTCGGCAGTGGCCACGGCCGGTACGGCAAGCATCATCAGGCCCGTAGCAATCATTTTTTTCATTGTCATTTCCTTGATCAGTAGTGTGGTAGTTCAATAGGGTCTTCCTGCAGCGCGGCAATCTGCTCACGCAACAGAAGAATGTGCTCAGACCAGTAGCGGTGGCTGTCAGCCCAGGGAAATGCCACTGGAAACGCCGGATCATGCCAGCGGCTGCACAACCAGGCGGCATAACGTACGATGCGCAAGGTTCGCAGAACCTCTATCAGCGGGAGTTCCCGTGCAGGGAACGGTCTGAACATTTCATAGCCTTCTTTAATGACCAGCAATTGCTGGCGTTGTTCCTGTTCATTACCGCTGAGCAGCATCCAGATATCCTGCATGGCCGGCCCCTGCACGCAATCGTCGAAGTCGACCATATACAGGACTTCGTCCCGCAGCAGCAGGTTGCCCGGATGCAGATCGCCATGTAAGCGCAGAGAACTGGCGCTGACTGTTTGCATGCGAGCTTCGGTCAGCTCCAGCAGCTGTGTTGTAAGTGCGGAGTAGTTGCTGCGGTAGTCTTCGGGCATCAGATCGGATGCCAGCACCTGTTCGCGTGCTGCAGCCATATCGTTTGTCGGATTCATATGCGGCCGGTGGATAAACGATTTTCCTGCTCCGGTCTGATGCAGGCGCCCCAGCCAGCGGCCAACCAGCTCAAGGTCATCATCGTCAGCCAGTTCCGGAGCTTGTCCACCACGACGCGGAAACAGAGCAAAGCTGAAGGGATCTGAGTAAAACAGGCTGTCGCCGTTGATCTGCAGTGGAGCAACTACCGGGATATCATCTGCAGCCAGTTCGGCGAGAAAATCATGCTCTTCCTGAATGGCTTGTCGTGACCAGCGGTCGGGGCGATAAAACTTACCGATCAGCGGCAGTTGGTCTTCGATTCCGATCTGGTAAACGCGATTTTCGTAACTGTTGAGTGGAAAAACCCGTGCGTCGCACAAATAGCCGAGCGACTCGACGGCATCCATCACCCGTTCCGGAGTGAGGGCGTCATAAGGGTGAGAGGTCATACTATATCTCCGCAGAAGTGCGGCTATTATGCCTGTTGCCCGGTGCGACTGCTAACGCTGTGGTGTGCGCAACAGGGTGCAGACACCAACGATGCGCGCTCCCTGCTGTTTCAGTTGAGTGGCGAGCGCATCGGCCGTAGCTCCGGTGGTCATGACATCGTCGACTATGATCAGATGCTGTCCGTCAAAGCGCTGATCTGATCCGATAAATGCCTGTTTCTGATTACTGCGCCGTTGACGGGCGGTCAGCGCTCTCTGGTCGAGTGCTGATGTGCGCTTTATCCCGGGTTGCAGCAGCGCAATGCCGCGACTGACAGACAAACTGCGGGCCAGTTCAAAAGCAGGATTGAAACCTCTGATAAGCATGCGCTGGCGGGTAGAGGGGACAGCGACAAGTGCATCCGCGCTCTGTGGAAGTGGTGGAGCATGTTCTGCTATCAGCCAGTTCAGCTGTTTCATCGCCTTAATCTTTCGTTTGTCTTTCGCCTTGCGTATCCATTGGGCTGTTGGGCCTTCATAAAGAAACGGAGACAGGGTGTAGTCAAATGACGGCGGCGTTTTCTGACAGCGCCCGCAGCGTCCTGCGGTTGATAATGGCTCGGCGCACTGTGAACAGGCGCTCAGGTTGCGGGGTAGTTCGTTGCGACAGGGAGTGCACAGAAATCCGGAGTGGTCAGCGGGCTCAAGGCATAGCTCGCAGATGCATACGCGGGTTATCAGTTGATTGATTTCTGCTCGCCAGTTAAGCAGATTTCCTGCGATGGTTGACCACATGTCTGTGCTTTCTATTATCCGAAGCTGTCATTTTAAGAGCCGCTGCGGAGCACGCCATGAGCCTCATGCCTGATATTCAAACAACCCTGCGTCATGACTGGAGCTCAGAAGAAGTGCAGCAGCTGCTGTCTATGCCATTCAATGACCTGCTGTTCCGCGCACAGACTGTACACCGTCAGTACTTTGACCCTAACGATGTACAGGTCAGTACCTTATTGTCGATTAAAACAGGTGCCTGTCCCGAAGACTGTGCCTACTGTCCACAGAGTGCCCGCTATGACACTGGTCTTGAGCGTGAAAAACTGATGGAAGTACAGGCGGTGATTGAAAAGGCCAGAGCGGCGAAGGCTGCGGGCTCCGATCGCTTTTGCATGGGTGCAGCCTGGCGCTCTCCGAAAGAGCGCGACATGCCCTACGTGCTGGCCATGGTTAAGGGCGTAAAAGAGCTGGGTCTGGAAACCTGCATGACGCTGGGTATGCTGGATGCCGACAAGTCTGAACGGCTGGCCGAAGCGGGCCTCGACTATTACAACCATAACCTCGATACCTCGCCCGAATACTACGGAGAGATTATCACTACCCGTACCTACTCTGATCGGCTGGAAACACTCGATAACGTGCGTAAGGCCGGTATGAAAGTTTGTTCTGGCGGTATTCTGGGAATGGGAGAGACTCAGAAGGATCGTGCCGGCCTTCTGGTACAGTTGGCAAATCTGCCACAGCACCCTGACTCGGTGCCAATCAACCAGCTGGTTAGGGTGGCCGGTACACCACTTGAGGACGGTGATGCACTGGATCCGCTGGACTTTATTCGCACCATCGCGGCAGCTCGAATCATGATGCCGCGTTCACATGTCCGCCTCAGTGCCGGACGGGAAACCATGAGCGACGAAATGCAGGCAATGTGTTTCTTTGCCGGCGCCAATTCGATTTTCTATGGTGAATGTCTGCTGACGACGCCAAACCCCGCAGCTAATAAAGATCAGGCTCTGTTCCGGCGTCTGGGTATCAACAGTCACCGCCATGTTGGTGAGGCTCCGCTGGGGCTGGAGGCCCTGCTGAATAACGCTGATAATGAACAATCGTTATTTTATGATGCAGCAGCGTCTTCAATATAACCAATCAATCTATTAAAGCCGCCTCGTCCGCTGGAATACTATTGGTCTATTGGTTAAATTATAGTCAATAGCCCTTAAACCCAGTGAGGTGGTTATGAATATTGGTTCTACAACAGGTTCTGCATACACCACGGCAGCGCAGACGCTCAATCAGGGAACGTCTCAGGTTGAACGTGCCGCTCAGGAAGTTGTGGATGCTACGACTGCCCGTCCCGTTGAAGGTACCGGTAAGGTGGCGTCGGCGATGGTCGATCTGAAAGAAGCTGAAGTTACCACCGAAGCGGGGGCTAAAGTTCTGCAAGCCGCCGATAAGTCACTGGGCTCACTGATTGATATTGAGGCCTGATTGATTATGCAAGTGAACGTATCCTCCTCTGTCAGCGCAACCGCTACTGTTCCGGCAGGGAACAGTGCTGCCCTGCTGACGGCTTCGGATACGGAACTTGCCAATTCAGGCAGTTTTGCCCCGGTAACGGATGTGAATTCAGCAGAATCCATGGTTGCTGACGACGTCTATCATCCTTCGCTGCGAAAGCGTGAGGATGACGTGTATCAGTTGGATAATGCTCGCGAAAAACGGCAGCAGTCATCCATGCAGCAGGCTCTGTCTGAAGGCGAGCTTGATCAGTTACGGCAACTGAAAGAACGCGATCAGGAAGTGCGGGCACATGAACAGGCGCACGCCAGTGTCGGTGGGGCTCATGCAGGTTCTGCTTCCTTTACTTATCAGATGGGGCCGGATGGCGTGCGCTATGCCATCGGTGGCGAAGTGGATGTCGATTTGTCGGTGGTAAATGGTGATCCTCAGGCGACTGTCGATAAAATGGAACAGATTCAGCGAGCGGCACTGGCCCCCGCAGAGCCTTCTTCACAGGATCGTCAGGTCGCTGCCGTTGCGGGTCAGCAGGCGGCGAAGGCCCTGGCTGAGCTGGCTGATACCCAGCAGTCCTCCCGCTCTACTGAGATCCGGCGTCTTGAAGCTGAGCGCGAGGAGATCAAAGCCGAGTTAGACAAGGCGAAGCGTGAGCAGCAGGAAGCAGAAGAGAAGGACAAACAGGAAGAGGCTGTCAGTGCGGCAGAGCGCTTTGCTGAATACAACGCAAAACTGCGGCGTATTAACGAAGTATTGTTGCGCATAGGTATGCCAGCACCGGTTGCTGCCGGACAGATACTGGATGATCTGGCCTGATTGGCTACTCTGAAGAACTAAGCCGGCTTAAGCCGGTTTTTTTATGGCTGCCCGGTAGCAGAGATTTCTGGTTATTTTTCGGGCGCTTCCAGTGGGTTGTGGGCTTGACAACTGACATTGGCGAACGTATGTTTCAAACACTTGTTTGAATCGGTGGTTTGTATACCACCCAAAATCAACAGCAGCTGTGCTGCAAGAACACAACAGGCTACGAGGTCATTCCTATGCCAGAGTACAAGGCTCCCCTGCGCGAAATTAAATTCGTAATGGACGAACTGCTGGATATGCCAGCGCACTACGCAAGCATTCCAGCATATGCTGAAGTCGCAACTCCAGACATGATCGATGCGATCCTGGCTGAAGGCGCTAAGTTCTGTGAACAGGAACTGGCTCCACTGCAGCGCGTGGGTGACATCGAGGGTTGTACCCGTCACGAAGATGGCTCTGTAACGACTCCTACTGGCTTTAAAGAAGCTTACGCTAAGTTTGTTGAAGGCGGCTGGCCTTCACTGGCTCATGACGAAGCTCACGGCGGTCAGGGCCTGCCAGAATCTCTGGGCACTGTAATGTCTGAGATGGTTGGTACTTCTAACTGGTCATGGGGTATGTACCCTGGTCTGTCTCACGGTGCGATGAACACTATCGATCTGCACGGTACTGACGAACAGAAACACACTTACCTGACCAAGCTGGTTTCCGGTGAGTGGACTGGTACCATGTGTCTGACTGAGCCACACTGTGGTTCTGACCTGGGTATCCTGAAAACCAAAGCAGAAGCAAACGCTGACGGTTCTTACGCTATCTCTGGTACCAAGATCTTCATCTCTGCTGGCGAACACGACATGGCAGAGAACATTGTTCACATCGTTCTGGCTCGTCTGCCAGGTGCACCAGAAGGTACCAAAGGTATCTCTCTGTTCATCGTTCCTAAGTTCCTGCCAAACGAAGACGGCACTCCGGGCGAGCGCAACGCGGTAACCTGTGGTTCTATCGAACACAAAATGGGTATCCACGGTAACGCTACCTGTGTAATGAACTTCGACGGTGCTAAAGGCTGGCTGATCGGACCTGAGAACAAAGGTCTGAACTGCATGTTCACCTTCATGAACACTGCTCGTATCGGTACTGCTCTGCAGGGTGCTACCGCTGCTGAAGCTTCTTTCCAGGGTGCTCTGGCATACGCCAAAGACCGTCTGGCCATGCGTGCTCTGACTGGTCCTAAGGCTCCTGAGAAGCCAGCTGACCCGATCATCGTTCACCCTGACGTTCGTCGTATGCTGCTGACCCAGAAAGCCTTCGCTGAAGGTGGTCGTGCACTGGTATACCTGGCTGCACAGCAGAACGACATCGTTAAGAAAGGCGAAACTGAAGAAGAGCGTAAAGCTGCAGACGAACTGCTGGGCTTCCTGACGCCAATCGCTAAAGCGTTCCTGACTGAAGTTGGTTACGAAGCGACTAACCTGGGTGTTCAGGTGTTCGGTGGTCACGGTTTCATCGCTGAGTGGGGTATGGAGCAGCTGGTACGTGATACCAAGATCGCTTGTATCTACGAAGGTACTACCGGTATTCAGGCACTCGACCTGCTGGGCCGTAAAGTACTGATGACTCAGGGTGCTTCTCTGCGCAACTTCACCAAGCAGGTACACAAGTTCTGCCAGGCTGAAGAAGGCAACGAAACACTGGCACCTCTGGTTGCTACTCTGGCTGAGTACAACAAAGAGTGGGGCGATCTGACCATGAAGATCGGTATGGCTGCTATGAAGAACCGTGATGAAGTAGGTTCTGCATCTGTAGACTACCTGATGTACTCCGGTTACGTGACTCTGGCATTCCTGTGGGCCCGTATGGCTAAGGTTGCTCAGGAAGCACTGGCTAACGGTACTTCTGAAGAAGAGTTCTACAAAGCCAAGCTGACCACTGCTAAGTTCTACTTCGCACGTGTTCTGCCACGCGCTAAAGGCCACGCTATCTCTATGCTGGCTGGCGCTGACACTGTTATGGATCTGGCCGAAGAACACTTCGCTTTCTGATTCTGAGTGTCAATTATGCCTACGGCATAACTGTAAAAACCGCGCCCCGGCGCGGTTTTTCCGTATTCAGGGGTAGGCAATCCGGGCTGAGTAAGTAAAATAGCGGCGTTTTTGTTGTCTGGCGGTGGTGAGAGACCCGGGCAATGAGATGCCAAATCAAACATGAGGTGAAACATGGCAGAATATAAAGCCCCACTGCGCGATATGCGCTTTGTGCTGAATGAAGTATTCGAGGCAGACAAACTGTGGTCTTCTCTGGCCGGTCTGCAAGGTGCAGTGGATGTAGAAACTGCTGAAGCGATTCTGGAAGAATGCGGCAAGATCGCCAGCCAGGTTCTGGCACCAATCAACCGTAACGGTGATGAAGTTGGTTCTACCTGGAAAGACGGTGAAGTGACTGCAGCTCCAGGCTTCAAAGAAGCCTACCAGACTTATGTTGAAGCAGGTCTGAACGGTCTGGGTGGCAACCCTGACTTTGGCGGTATGGGTATGCCTAAGACTCTGGTTGGCCAGATCGAAGAAATGGTCCAGGGTTCCAACATGTCTTTCGGTCTGGCACCAATGCTGACCGCTGGTGCGTGTCTGTCTCTGAACGCTCACGGTTCCCAGGAACTGAAAGAGAAGTATCTGCCAAACATGTACTCCGGCGTTTGGGCCGGTGCTATGGATCTGACTGAACCACACGCTGGTACTGACCTGGGTATTATCCGTACCAAGGCTGAGCCACAGGCTGACGGTTCTTACAACATCTCCGGTACCAAGATCTTCATCACCTGGGGTGAGCACGACATGGCGGAGAACATCATCCACCTGGTGCTGGCTAAACTGCCTGACGCTCCAGCGGGTCCTAAGGGTATCTCCCTGTTCCTGGTACCTAAGTTCCTGGTGAACGAAGACGGTTCACTGGGTGAGCGCAACGCCATGGGTTGTGGCTCTATCGAACACAAAATGGGTATCAAAGGTTCTGCCACCTGTGTGATGAACTTCGACGGCGCCAAAGGCTGGCTGGTTGGCGAAGAGAACAAAGGTCTGGCGTGCATGTTCACCATGATGAACTACGAGCGTCTGGGTGTGGGTATCCAGGGTATCGGTGCGGCAGAAGCTTCTTATCAGAACGCTGTTGAATACGCTCGTGACCGTATCCAGAGCCGTGCGCCGACCGGTGCTGTGGCCAAAGATAAAGCGGCTGACCCGATCATCGTTCACCCTGACGTACGTCGTATGCTGATGACTATGCGTGCGCTGACCGAAGGTGGCCGTGCGTTCTCTACTTACGTTGCTAAGTGGCTGGACATTGCCAAGTTCTCTGACAACGCTGAAGAGAAGCAGCACGCTGACGCTATGCTGGCTCTGCTGACGCCGGTTGCCAAGGCTTTCCTGACTGATAACGCGCTGGAATCAGCAATTGCTGGTCAGCAGGTATTCGGTGGTCACGGCTTCATCCGTGAATGGGGTCAGGAACAGTACGTTCGTGATATCCGTATCACCCAGATCTACGAAGGCACCAACGGTATCCAGTCTCTGGACCTGATTGGCCGTAAGATCGCGGCCAACAACGGCGCTTTCTACAAGCTGTTCGAAGCCGACATCAATGCGTTTGTTGCTGAACAGGAAGGTAATGCAGCCGCGGCAGAGTTCATCGAACCTCTGAAAGCCGCTCTGGAAAACCTGAACGATCTGACTCAGTGGGTTCTGGATCAGGCTGCTAACGATGTCAACGAAATCGGTGCTTCATCGGTTGAGTACCTGCACGTGTTTGGTTACACCGCGCTGGCTTATATGTGGGCTAAGATGGCTGTTGTTGCTCTGGCAAACGACGACCAGAATGGTTTCTACAACGCTAAGATCGGTACCGCACGTTTCTACATGAAGCGTCTGCTGCCTCGCTACATCGGCCTGAGTGCTGCTGTGAAAGGTGGTGCAGAGCCTCTGTACGAACTGGAAGATGATCAGTTTCTGACTGCGTAATCCAGTGCTCGATGAAAAGCCGCCTGCGGGCGGCTTTTTTGTGCCTGTGTGATATGTTGTTGCCACGGAGGGAATATGCCGATAACTCAGCAGGACAGTATCGTAATTACTCAGCTGCACCAGGCTTTACTGGCAGCGATGAGCCGCCAGCCCTATGCAAAGATTACGGTCAGGGATCTGGCCGCTGGTGCTGGCGTTTCGCGCCAGACGTTTTATCAGTATTTCCCCAATCGCGATGCATTACTGACGGATTATGTCGACAGTATGTTTGAGGTGTTCTATCAGAACATCGAAGAACCACTGCGCGGTGATATCCATCCCGGCATGGGGATCAGCAATCATCTGTTTGCGCAGTGGAGTCGCAATCGCGATTTTGCCCGGTTGATGTTTCAGCCGGGACTCGAAGCATTGCTGATTCGCCGCTTTCGCAGCTACATCACCCGGGTGATGGGTTTCTACATCCGCGAGCACGGTATACCGGTAACCGATCCGGAGCGCCTGGCGTACATGACGGATTACCTGGCAGGCGCCAGCTGGATGGTACTGCAGCGCTGGGTCGAGAGCGATTTCACCTACCCGGAGCCGGACCTCGCCGGCCTTTTCACTCAGCTGACGCAACCTGGCTTCCTGGATGCCCTGATCCGGCCCGTTGTGCCCTCTGTATAGTAAATAGACGTTTGTCTATAATGGCTCTCAACCGCTAATCAATAATAATAACAACGACGCACGGAAACCCATGGAAGCCGTTCCTGTCATGACCAAAGACCTTGATAAACGGGTGGAGCGAACACGCCGCCTGTTAATGAATACTCTGCTTGAGCTGATGGCAGAGCAGCCTTACAACAAAATATCCGTAGCGAATGTCTGTGAGCACTCAGGTGTCGCCAGACCGACGTTCTATCTGCATTACCGTTCCAAGGACGATCTGCTGAAGGGATACATCGAAAGTATCTTTATTCAGTTCTATGCCCAGGTAGAGGATTACCTGACCAAATCGACCAATGCCGACCCGATTATTGCCGAGATTATGTTTCGACAGTGGGAAGAGCACGCCGATGATGCCCGCCTGCTGATTGAGGCAGGTGTTGAAGGACTGATTCTTAACGAATTCAAACGCTATGTAGCGCGCATCATGGAGCGCTACATCACGGCCCATAATCTGCCTATCAAAGATACGAGTCTGATGGACTACGTGGTTGATTTCATTGCCGGCGCGTCCTTCATGGTGATCATGCGCTGGATTCGCGAAGGCTTCCCGATGGGCGCTGAGAAGATGGGCGAGTTGTACGCCAGTCTGGTTCGCCCAGGATTGTTGCAGCTGTTGTTAAGCGGCAAGATATAAAAAAAGAGCCCGGTGGGCTCTTTTTCAGTTTCTGTTGTGCGCCTCAGTGGGTTATCCGGCGGTTGCGGTCCGAGCGCTTGTCGTGAATCTGTTTAACTTTACGCTGTGCTTTGTCAAACGCGTCGGAGACCGCCAGATACATATCTTCGTGTTCCGGATTGTCGTGTTTGTCGCGGGTTATGGCGACCGTTTGCCCGGGCAGGCCCACTTCAAGGGAAACATGAGCCAGCTTTCCCTTGTAACTGTGATTGTGGGGCATGGCGACCACTGCCCGTATGCCGGTGATGTCATCGAAGGTGCTGGTGAGCTTTTGGGCCTTTTCCCGGATGTGTTGCTCAATGGCGTCAGAGTGGGAGATATCGCGGAAGCTGATTTCCAAACCTTTCATAGTCACTCCTCAATCGTGATGGACTCAGGTACTGACAGTATCAGATACCCTGGGTTGGTCTTTTCAGACTATATCAGCTGTGGCGAAGTTCAATCGTAAGTCAGGAAAGATCGTCATTGGCTGACGTCTGACTATACTCAAAGCATAAGGAATTGTTTTTTACGTCGGGCAGGTGTATGCATCCACTGATCGCTTTTTATACAGGAACCGGAACGGATCACCGCGGGCGTACGCTCAGTGGGATTCTGGCGTTCTCCAATACTGAGCTGGAGAGCTGCCACGATTATATCCAGTGGTTGTTCCCGTTGCGTGATCCAAGCCCCTATAACCCTGAAGCGCCAACTCTGGATGAAGACGTGATTCAGGCCTTTCAGGCATCGCAGGAGCTGCAGAATCGCTTGCATCATGCGCTACTCAGAATGTTGCAGTTTTACGGCATTGTTATGCGTGAAACGCCTCAGGGGTTCGAGCTGCTGCTGCCATCGGATGTATCTGAACTGCACTGGCTGATACCCGATAATCATAATCATCGGCGTATCAGTCGCATGCTCGCGAGCCTGAAAATGCTCGGCCTTGAGGCGCATGTCAGTGCTATGTGGCAGGGCTTGCAGAAACTGGCACTGACGTATCCGCAAGCGTTCTCGCCAGCGACGATCACTCACTGGCGGCTGGCCGCTATGGGGATGGACTCACCAATGTGATACGCTGGCGTATCTTCCCTTCAGGCGGTGAAATGCATGCAGGTCTATGACGTTCCGGTCGCGTTCTTCGATCTGGACGACTCCCTCATCAACAAGGATGCCAACAGCCTCTGGATCCGCTGGAGAGCTCGTCGCGAGCGCTGGGCTGTGGTTGAGGCCATGCTGGCGCTGGCTTCTCTTTACCGTGCCTACAAAAAAGGTCGTGTTACTCACTGGCGCCTGTCTAACTATTACCGCACCCGTACCCGGGGTATGAGCCCTGAGGAATATCAGGCACGGGTCGAGCGTTTCTTTGAAGAGCGCGGTCAGCTGCATATTTATCCACAGGCGGCTTCGCTGTTATTTGCTTATCAGCGCCAGGGTACAGAACTGGTGATGATTACGGGGTCGGATGATGTGGTGGCCCGGGCATATGGCAAGGCCCTCGGCTTTAAACACGTTATCAGCAATCGTCTGCGCAGTGAGGATGGCCGTATAACCGGACTGGAACTGCCGATGTGTTACGGGCCGGGAAAAGTCGAACTGGCCCGACGTTTTCTGGCAGATAAGGGCCTGACCTTCAGTGACGCTGCGTTTTATTCGGACAGCCATGCGGATATCCCGCTGCTGGATGCTGTCCGCCAGCCGGTGGTGCTGAATCCCAGTCCGGAATTACGCAGTATCGCCCGGGAGCGCAGCTGGCCGTGTCTGGACTGGCGTCCTCAGGGCTGAATGCCTCGCGGCTGTTGCTGTGCTGGGCCCATGCCGTTATAGTTCATGTATTCCTTTCCGACTGAATCTTGAACGGAGCCCAGCGGTGTTTTTCCAATATAACCGCCCCCTGCAACAGGGTCAGCATCTGACCCGTCGATGGTGTTAAGCGCAGCCCTTTACTCTGAATGGCCGCCAGGCCCCTGTACGCGCTTAACAATCTGAAGGTAATTATGACTCCGCAACAATTTGCTGCCCTGGCTGAACAGGGATACAACCGAATTCCGGTTGCCAGACAGGTTCTGGCCGACCTTGATACTCCTTTAAGTACTTATCTCAAGCTGGCGGATGCGCCGTTCAGCTACCTGCTGGAATCCGTTCAGGGCGGTGAAAAGTGGGGCCGTTATTCAATGATCGGCCTGCCATGTCGTGATGTACTGGCGGTGCAGGGTAATCATGTCACTCTGAGCCGGGATGGCGCTGTTGTTGAAGAACATGACGTTGACGATCCGTTAGCTTATATCAGCGATTTTCAGCAGCGTTTCCGCGTGCCGGAGCTGGACGGGCTACCAAAGTTCGATGGCGGTCTGGTGGGCTATTTTGGCTACGATACGGTGCGCTACATTGAGCCGCGACTGAAAGCCAGTTGCCCGCCTGATGAGCTGGGCACGCCGGATATCCTGCTGATGGTCTCAGAAGAGGTGGTGGTATTCGATAACCTGAGTGGCAAACTGCATCTGATCGTGATGGCTGATCCGGCTCAGGACGATGCCCTGGCCAATGCCGAAGCCCGCATTGAAGCGTTGCGTGAAACCCTGCGTAAGCCGTATCAGGGAACGGTTGGCCAGCCACTGGCTGCGCCAGCGGATGTGAAAGAAGAAGACTTTCAGTCGTTGTTCGGTGAACAGGCCTTTATGGATGCGGTTGAGAACATCCGCGAATACATTCTTGCCGGGGATATTATGCAGTGCGTAATTTCCCAGCGAATGCAGGTGCCTTACGCCGGTGACCCTGTGAATATCTATCGTGCGCTGCGCACACTGAACCCGTCGCCATATATGTACTGCATGAATCTGGGTGATTTTCATGTGGTGGGTTCGTCACCGGAAATTCTGGCACGTCTGGAAGATGGTGAAGTGACAGTGCGTCCGATTGCCGGTACCCGTTACCGTGGTGCAACGGCGGAAGAAGACAAAGCGCTGGAGCAGGAGCTGCTGTCAGATCCGAAAGAAATTGCCGAGCACCTGATGCTGATCGACCTGGGCCGTAATGACGTTGGTCGTGTGGCTCAAACCGGTGAAGTGGCGGTTACCGATCAGATGGTGGTTGAGCGTTATTCGCATGTGATGCATATCGTCTCCAATGTGACCGGTAAAGTTAAAGAAGGCATTACCGCAATGGATGTGCTGCGTGCCGTGCATCCGGCAGGCACCCTCAGCGGTGCGCCGAAAATCCGCGCAATGGAAATTATCGACGAATATGAATCCACCAAACGTGGTGTCTACGGCGGTGCGGTGGGGTATCTGAGCTGGAATGGCAATATGGATACCGCGATTGCAATCCGTACTGCCGTTATTAAAGACGGCAAACTGAATATTCAGGCAGGTGCCGGGGTGGTAGCGGATTCTGTGCCGCGACTGGAATGGAAAGAAACCATGAATAAGGGCCGGGCGATGTTCCGTGCCGTTGCCATGGCGGAAGCCGGACTGGACCAGTAATCACAGAATCAGCGGCGCTGAGCGGTCGGCGCAGGAGTCTCAGAATGTTAGTAATGATCGATAATTATGATTCCTTCACCTACAACGTTGTGCAGTATTTTGCCGAGTTAGGTGCGGATGTTCGTGTCTTCCGTAATGACGAAATTACGGTGGAAGAAATTGAAGCTATGAAACCGGATCATCTGGTGATTTCTCCGGGGCCGTGTACGCCGAACGAAGCGGGTATCTCGATGGAAGCTATACGCTATTTTGCCGGCAAGTTACCGATTCTGGGTATTTGTCTTGGACATCAGAGTATTGGTCAGGTGTTCGGTGGCGACATTATTCGTGCCGGTCAGGTGATGCATGGCAAAATTTCTGAAATCCACCATGCAGATACCGGTGTTTTTAAAGGTTTAAAAAATCCGTATAACGCCACCCGTTACCACTCGCTGGTAATTGATAAAAAAACACTGCCTGAGTGCCTCGAAATTACTGCATGGACGGAAAATCCGGATGGCAGTATGGAAGAGATTATGGGCGTGCGTCACCGTGAACTGGCGATTGAGGGTGTGCAATTTCACCCGGAATCCATTTTGACGGAACACGGCCACGATCTGCTGAAAAACTTTCTTGAAATGACGATTGGCTGAGCTGCCTGGGAGAATATGCATGGATATTAAAGCGGCTCTGGCACGGGTTGTTGAGCGTCAGGATCTTTCCACTGACGAAATGATTGAGGTCATGCGCCTGATCATGACGGGGCAGTGCGATGAAGCTCAGATCGGCGCCTTTCTGGTTGCGCTGCGCATGAAGAGTGAAAGCATCGATGAAATCGCTGGTGCCGTTACCGTTATGCGCGAACTGGCAACGGGCGTGCAAATCAAAGCCGATCATGCGGTGGATATCGTTGGTACTGGTGGAGACGGTGCAAACTTATTCAATGTCTCGACGGCATCGTCTTTTATCGTTGCAGCGGCCGGTGGTACGGTCGCGAAGCATGGTAACCGCGGTGTTTCCAGTAAGTCTGGCAGTGCTGATCTGCTGGAAGCGGCAGGCGTGAATCTGGCGCTGAATGCCGAGCAGGTTGCACGCTGTATCGATGAGCTGGGCGTCGGCTTTATGTTCGCGCCTTCTCATCACAGTGCAATGAAGTACGCCATCGGGCCGCGTAAGTCCCTCGGTCTGCGGACTATCTTTAATATTCTTGGGCCGATGACCAACCCGGCCGGGGTTGCGAATCAGGTGATCGGTGTGTTCAGCAAGGCGCTGGTGCGCCCTATCGCCGAAGTACTGCAGCGCCTGAATGCAGGGCATGTGCTGGTGGTGCATTCGCAGGATGGACTGGATGAAATCAGCCTGGCTACCGAAACCTACGCCTGTGAATTACGTGATGGTGAACTCAGTGAGTTTGTTATTCGTCCACAGGATCTCGGCATTGAAGCTCAGGTGCTGTCGGGTCTGATCGTAGACAGCGCCGAACAGAGTCTGGCGTTGATTAAGGATGCACTGGGTGAGCGATCGACGGCCGAGGGCCGTAAAGCCGCGGATATGCTGGCGCTGAATGCCGGTGCTGCTATCTATGTGGCAGGCCTTGCGCAGAGCCTGAAAGCCGGTGTGGACATGGCGCAGGATGCTATTTTCTCTGGCCTGGCGCTGGAGAAACTCAATGAATTGGTCAGCTTCTCGCAATTAATTGCAGAAGATGCGGCACAGTAAAGATCGTTACCCTATGAATACGCCAACAATCCTCAAAAAAATTATCGACACCAAGGCGCTGGAAGTTGCCAGTCGCAGTAAGTCACTGCCGCTGAATGAACTGATGGCACAGGCGCGTGATCAGGACCCTGCAGCTCTGCGCGGCTTTTATCGCAGCATGAAAGCCAGGGTGGATGCTGGTCTGCCAGCGGTGATTGCCGAAATTAAGAAAGCGTCACCTTCGAAAGGCGTGCTGCGAGAACACTTTGTGCCGCAGGAAATCGCCGAATCCTATGAGCAGGGCGGTGCTGCCTGTTTGTCTGTGCTGACTGATCGCGATTACTTTCAGGGTCATGAAGATTATCTGCAGGCTGCTCGCGCCGCTTGTTCCTTGCCGGTTATCCGCAAGGATTTCCTGGTCGATCCTTACCAGATCTATGAAGCGCGAATGATCAACGCTGACTGTGTATTACTGATCGTTTCCGCACTGAGTAAAATGCAGTTGCATGACCTTGAAGGCATTGCCCATGAACTCGGAATGGATGTGCTGGTAGAAGTACATGACGAAGAAGAGCTGCACACGGCACTGACTATGAAGACGCCGCTGCTGGGTATTAATAATCGTAACCTGCATACCTTTGAGCTGACTCTGGAAACGACCTTTGGTCTGTTGCCTCAGGTTCCGGCGGATAAGTTGCTGGTTACCGAAAGTGGTATTCTCGGTCGTGATGATGTCGCAGCGATGCGTGAGCGAAATGTGAACGCTTTCCTCGTGGGTGAAGCTTTTATGCGCGCGGACAATCCGGGTGAAGAGTTGCAGAAGCTGTTCTTCTGATACGCTTTCAGACGCATAAAAAAACCGGCAATCTGCCGGTTTTTTTATGCTTGCTGTCAGTCGGGAAACTGACGGCGGATATTGAGTATTTCATCCAGGTTGTCGAACAGAATCTGCACCAGATTCGGATCAAACTGATGCCCGGATTCCTTGCGAATGAGGTCGAGAATTTCTTCATCTGACCAGGGTTCTTTGTAGCAGCGTTTGGACCCCAGAGCATCGAATACGTCAGCCAGGGCGGTAATACGTCCGGCGATATGGATTTGCTCACCTTTCAGGCCGCGCGGATAGCCAGTGCCATCCCAACGTTCATGGTGCTGAGCGGCGATGACGGCTGCCAGTTGCAGAATGCGGCGGTCAGATTTACTGAGGATGTCGGCGCCAATCTGAGCATGGGTTTTCATGGTGTCCCATTCCTGCTCATCATGTTTGCCGGGCTTGTTCAGAATCTGATCCGGAATCGCAATTTTGCCCACATCATGCAGCGGAGAGGCCAGTTTGATGAGTTCGGCTTCACTGTCCGGCAGGCCGTAACAGGTTGCCAGCATACGTGATATCTGAGCAACTCGTTTGACGTGAGCACCGGTCTCTTTTGAGCGCTTTTCCACCGCTTCACCCAGCATGTACACCAGCTCGCGCTGGGTCTCGATGATCTCATCGCGCATCAGCAGGTTTTCATAGGTGATGGCGACGTTGGTGGCGTAAATCTCAAGCAGCTGCTTATCCAGAGCGGAAGGCTCATTGTGATACGTCACGTATAATAATGACTCGCTGCCGCGCTCAGAGGCGAAGTAGCCGATATAGTGATTGTCGTAGTACTGGCTTTGCTGAGTGCTCATCGCACGTTCAAAGCCATCGCGTACGTGTTCAGGGATGTGCTCGAACGAATCGACGTCGGTCAGTTCCTGCATATTGCCGGTGGCTGCCAGCACTCTGAAGCGTTTACTGCCGATCAGGGAATCCCCTTGAGTGGTGCTGGAACAGTACAGTGCGCTCTGTTCAAGGCCAAGCAGATTGGTGACCTGCGACAGAACGGCAGAAGCAAACTGGCTGATAGCACCTGTGCTGAATACTTTGGCGGATGCCTTGATCACACGTTCCAGGCCGCGGCGGTGCTCGTTCAGTACACAAATGTCGCGATAGCTGCGCAGAGTCGCGTACATCAGGGTATTCAGTTTGGTGGTGGTCAGTTCCGTTTTGTCTTTGTAATCGTTGATATCGTAGGTGCGGATAACTTCGTGTTCAGGAGCCTGACCGGGTTGTCCGGTGCGTAACACGATACGGGTATAACGGTTACGTAATTCTTCACGGATATAGCGGGCGACGTTCAGACCGGCGTGGTCGTCTTCCATTACCACATCCAGCAGAATCATGGCGATGTCGCTGTTCTGGGCCATGATCTGGCAGGCTTCTTCGCCGCTGTAGGCTGACAGTAATTCGAGGCGACGACCGTCGAACTGAAAGCCTGACAGAACCATTCGGGTGATACGATGCACATCCGGCTCGTCATCGGCAACGAGAATGCGCCATGCCTCATCGGCTGACCGCGGAATATCGCCGCCTGAAAACAGGTCATCATCGGCGAAAAGGGCATCATCTGCCATAACCAGCTCCGTCCAGAAGTAATGTCTTAAGTCTAGTGCACGCTCACCGTTCTGCTGTGCAGATTCGGCAATCAGGGATTGTTACGCAGTGTTCTGCGTGCACCAAAGACGACCATGGTTTTTCCTTTTACCGACACCAGACCTTTTTCTTCCAGGTCTTTCAGCACGCGACCGACCATCTCTCGTGAACAGCCAACAATGCGGCCGATTTCCTGGCGGGTGATTTTGATTTGCATGCCGTCCGGGTGGGTCATGGCATCCGGTTCCTTACTCAGGTCCAGTAAAGTACGGGCGACACGGCCGGTAACGTCCAGAAATGCCAGATCGCCGGCTTTGCGTGTGGTACGGCTCAGACGGTTGGCCATCTGGCGGAAGATCTGGAACATCAGCTGCGGGTCGTGTTTAACCAGTTCGTGGAACTTCACGTAGCTGATTTCAGCAACCTCGCATTCTGTCTTGGCTTTAACCCAGGCGGTACGGGGAGGATTTTCTTCATCAAACAGGCCCAGCTCGCCGAAGAAGTCGCCTTCATTCAGGTACGCCATGACCATCTCGCGGCCGTCGCTGTCCTCAATAATGACACTCACAGACCCTTTGATCAGGTAAAACAGCGTATCGCTGGTTTCACCGGCATAGATCAGGGTCGACCGCGCAGGATAACGGCGGCGGTGGCAATGAGTTAAAAAGTCATCCAGGTGCTGATGTTTAAATGGCACGCGCGGAAGGGTCATACAGGGCATCCAATCCAGATTTCGGCATTGATTATTACCTATTCACAGCCGAAGTTGAACTCCCGTGGCATGCCTGTCTGCTCTGGCGTTTTTTCAACCATAAAGATTTATCCCCGGAAGCGGTCTATGGTACTCTCCGCGTCTTTTCAGAACGTAACTCAGGGGCAGTGATGAAAGCGACAGTTAAGTGGGTTGATAACGCTATGTTTCTTGGCGAATCCGGCAGTGGACATACCGTAGTAATGGACGGTCCTGCTGATCACGGCGGCCGTAACATGGGTATTCGGCCGATGGAAATGCTGTTGCTGGGCCTGGGTGGTTGTACCAGCTTTGATGTGATGAGCATTCTCAACAAGCAACGTCTGAACGTTGTCGATTGTGTCGCCGATATTGAAGCAGAACGTGCGGATACGATTCCAAGCGTCTTCACCAAAATTCACGTTCATTTCCGTGTCAGCGGCCGTGGACTGAAAGACTCCGCAGTAGAGCGCGCTGTGAAGCTCTCTGCTGAAAAGTATTGTTCTGCCTCCATCATGCTGGAGCAGGGCGGTGTTGAAATCACCCACAGCTACTCTGTGAGTGAAGTTGAGTAAACAGACCCGCTGGGTTTTTGTGAGGATCCACTATTGAACGATAAATTGCGGCTGCATGGCTTCAACAATCTGACCAAGTCTCTGAGCTTCAACATTTACGATATCTGTTACACCAAAACGGATAAGGAGCGTCAGGAATACATCGAGTATATCGACGAGCTGTACAATGCAGATCGTCTGACCAAGATTCTTACCGATGTAGTCGATATTATTGGTGCCAACATCCTCAATATCGCCCGCCAGGATTACGATCCGCAGGGTGCGAGTGTGACTATTCTGGTTGCTGAGCATGAGGTTCCGCCGAGCGAGGACCTGATGGACGAGAAACCAGGTCCATTGCGTGACACGGTGGTTGCTCATCTGGATAAGAGCCACGTAACGGTTCACACCTATCCTGAAAGTCACCCGCATGGTGGTATTTCTACCTTCCGTGCCGACATTGACGTTTCGACCTGTGGTCTGATTTCACCGCTGAAAGCGCTGAATTACCTGATTCACAGCTTTGACTCCGACATGGTGACCATCGATTACCGTGTGCGTGGCTTTACCCGTGACGTTGATGGCGTGAAGCATTACATCGACCACGATATCAACTCGATTCAGAACTATCTGTCTGAAGATACTCAGAACGCCTATCAGATGATTGACGTGAACGTGTATCAGGAAAACACCTTCCACACCAAAATGCTGCTCAAGGATTTCGAGCTGGATAACTATCTGTTTGGTGAAGGTGTAAAAACCATGGATGAAGCAGAGCGTGCTGAGGTTGAAGCCAAACTGCGTAAAGAAATGCTGGAGATCTTCTACTCCCGCAATATGCCATAAACCGTGAACACCCTGGTTTATGGGTTGATGGCTGCTCAGGCAATGGCCCTGAGCGCCGCACCTCTTCTGGTGCTGGCCGGTGGAATCATCGGTCAGCAACTGCATTCTGATCCTCGTTTTGCAACACTCCCGGTCGCGGCCATGATATGCGGCACTGCATTGTTTGCCTGGCCTGCGGCTCGTCTGGCATCCAGATTTGGCAGACGTTCGCTGTTTCTGCTGGCGATGATGGCCGGTGTAGTGATCAGCGCTGTCGCTGCTGTTTCTGTCGCTTATGCCAGTTTCTGGGGGTTCACGCTGGCGGCACTGGGGATTGGTGCGGTTAATGCCGTGGTTCAGCAGTTTCGATTTGTCGCCATGGCTCTGGTGCCGGCCGCTGATCAGCCTCTGGTGGCTTCGCGTTTGTTGCTGGCGGGACTGGTTTCGGCTTTCCTCGGGCCGGAGCTGACCCGGGTGCTGGATTATTTCCCTGAACAGGGATTCGCACCGGCCTTTGCTGCACAGGCGTGTCTGTATCTGCTGGCATTTGCTTTGTTGCTGTTCATGTTACCGAAGAGTGTTGTGCAGCAGCAGGGCAACGTTGCAGGAGGACGCTCCTGGAGTGAGCTGCTGCAACAGCCTGAGCTTCCGCTGGCGATAGCCGCTGCGGCTGTTGGTTATGGCGTTATGGCCTATATCATGACCGCCACACCACTGAGTATGACGCAGGTTGCAGGCCATAGTCTGGAAGATGCCCGCTGGGTCATTCAGAGTCATATCGCCGCCATGTTCCTGCCGTCGCTGGTAACCGGCCGACTGGTGCAGCGCTTTGGCTATCAGTCAATGATTGCCGCGGGTCTGTTGCTGATGTCTGCCTGTTTGCTGGCCAGCTGGTGGGATCAGACGCTGGTGCACTACTGGCTTGGTCTGGTGCTGCTGGGCATTGGCTGGAACCTGCTGTTTGTTGCAGGTACGGCTTTGCTGGCACGTTGTTACCAGACTGCGGAAGCGGCCAGAGTTCAGGGGGTAAATGATTTACTGGTATTCAGCGCTCAGGCCTTTGGTGCGCTGGCATCCGGCGCTGTAGTTCTGGTGCTGGGCTGGCAGGGACTGTTGCTGACATCACTCCCTGCACTGCTGATTCTGGCCATCCTGCTACTGCGACAATGGCTTACTTACGGTAGCGGTGCTTCTCGCTCAGTCGATCAAGAATAACCTGTTGTGGCAGGGTGTTGCGGTGCAGACGTTGTACACAGGCAATACCGGCGCCGACAATCAGCAGGGTGGCGAGCAGGCTGTAAGTCATCATCATAGCGTTTCTCCTCAGTATCCAACCAGCCTAGCCGAGTAAGCAGGAAAAGCGCTGGCGAATGTCTGTCGGACTTCCAATGACAATCTGGTTCTGTCAGTAAACCTATGATTCTGAAAACAAATAAAAATTACCGGTCAGTAGGTTCCAATCAGATTGATCTGCCATACCGGCTCGATGTCGCGGTACTGGCGTATATCTCCCTGCTGTTGCCAGGGCACCATGCCGGGTGTCAGGTTAATACTGATCAGTGAATGCCAGCGCTGGTTCCACTGATATTCAGCGTACAGGTCCAGGCGTTGCAGGCGGGTGGTCTTTCGTTCGGTGTATTGCTCCCCGACCGGAAGTAACTGCTTACTTGGACCTTGCAGCAGCCAGTGTCCGCCGTAACGCAGTTGTGGAATAGGGTGATGGTGGAAGCCCAGCCTTGCCATGTACTGTGGCTGATTCGGGAGTTGTGGTGATGTGTCCAGTTCCGTGGTTGCCTGAATCTGAGAGCTGTAAATTCCGCCGCCGATATCAACGCGCATATCTCTGCTTCCGGGGTAGAACTCGACATCTAACTCTCCGCCACGCAACACCGCATTGCCCGGATAGTTGGCGGGTGTCAGCTCTATCTGGCCACTGTTGTCTGCTGCCGCAGTCATGCGCTGGTAAATGGCATTATTGATGATTCGCTGGAATGCCCGGAGGACAAAGCCACTGTTGCGGTCAGCCAGCGGGGAGTTGCGCTCATGAAAGTTCTGTTCGTAGCCAAGGTTGATGTTACTGATCAGCTCCGGATTGAGATCATCATTGCCTTGCCAGACGATATTCTGCTGCTGAAAGCGGTACGGCACCCGATCTGTCAGTTCAGGCTCACGGGTGTTCTGGCTCATGCTCAGACGCAGGCGTTTGCCGGGTGCGAATCGATGCATCAGGTGAAATGTCGGTAACCAGTGGGTATCGGTGGCTATGCCAGATGAACCGGTATCCGACTGGCTGTCGAGACTGACTTCGTACGAATACAGATGAATCCCCGCCTCGAATTCCGTATTGCGGGTCAGGCGCCAGCGATCCAGCAGGAATGCACTCATAAGATTCTGCTTGATGTCGTAGTTGTAGGGCAGGCCGGATGGCTCATTGCTGCTGATCAGAACCGTATCGGTCAGACTGCCATGAACACGTTTTTTCTGCTCAAAGTTCAGGCCAGCAGACCAGCGGTGCTCATCCTGCAGCTCCTGCAGCTGCCAGCCGATGGCATAACGGCTGTCGTCAATCTGCTGGGTTTGTTCGACCTGGTCCGGCAAGGATTGCTCCATCTCGATGTCCTGGTCGTATTGCTCTGCTGTGACCCAGCTGCGCAGGGCAAAGCTCTTCCAGCGCAGCCGCAGGTTCATGCCGAAACGCTGTGTCAGCTTGTCAGCCTGGCGTTCGGTGTCTGCTGCTCCCAGATCCTGCACGGTCAGGGTGCTGATGCGGTTGAGGGGATACACCCCGTGATAGCGCTGTTCTTCGCTGCTTTTAAGCTGCAATGCATAAAGTTGCAGGTCATGACGCTGATTGAGCTTGTGGTTGTAACTGAGCAGCAGGTCACGGTTCAGAGAGCGGTCGTAACCGTGCCAGCGGTCATCAATGGCGGCACTGCGCACATCGCCTTCCATTTCATTGCGGTTCAGCCGCTGTTCACCGCTGAGGCGCAGTGAGTGATTACCCTCAATGAGTCGGGTCGCGAAAGCCAGTCGAGAACTCAGGTTCTGGCCGCCAAGTCCGGCACCAACGAACTCGGCGCCGTCAGCGGTTTGCAGAATGACGTTGATGGTTCCTGCGGGAGCGCCACCGAGATGAATGTCGGCTCTGGCGTTACGGTCAATTTCGATGCGCTCGACCAGGGATGCCGGAATCTCACGCGTAGCGCGAACGTTATTGGTGCCACCGCCAAGCAGTGGCTGACCATTCACCAGAATGGTGAGGTAGCGGCTGTCCAGACCGTGCAGCTGGATTTCTGCCTGGCCGTCCGGCTGGAAGCCAACGCTGACACCGGGAATGTGGCGCAGCAGGTCGAATAACGTTTGTGCAGAGTAGAAGCGCAGGTCGCGCAGGTAATAGATCTCCTGCGGATAGGCCACGCCGGTTACCGTTTGTGGCAATGCCAGAACCGGCAGTGACAGGCTGGCCAGAATAACTGTAGTAACGAGTCTGTTCATGGAGCGTCCCTGCCGAAATTCAATCAGTTATGGATGCACAATAGTTTGAACCCTTTCTCCTGCACCATAACGTTGGCTTCGGCGAAGAACTCCCGCGCCCAGTCTTCATAGGGAAGGTGGCGATTGGCAACCAGCCAGATCTGACCGTCAGAGGTCAGGTGGCGACCCGCGGCGGAAAACAGTTCGCGGGCGAAAGCGTAATCGGTTTCCTTGCCCTGATGAAACGGCGGGTTGGTGAACAGGTAATCGAAGCGTCCGTCTATGTTGTCCAGTCCGTCGCTGGCGATGATGCTGGCTTCCGCCTGCATGCGAGCACTGTTCAGCTGTGCGGAGCGAATGGCAAAGGCGTCGATATCGGCCAGTGTCACTTCCAGTGCTGGCTCTTCCAGTTTCATGCTGAGACCAATGACGCCGGAACCACAGCCCAGATCCAGCAGTCGGCCACGCGGCGGCGCAGGTACATGTTCAAGCAGCAATGCTGTGCCAACATCCAGCGAACCGTGGTTGAATACCCCCGGTAACGTCATATAGCTGTGGCCGTTCTGGTTAAAGGAGCGAGCCAGTTTCAGCCAGTTGAAGTCAGATGATGGCTTCAGAGCTACATGCCACAGGCTGCTGCGGCGGGCGGAATCTGTTTTGGTCGTGTCGTCGCTACAGGCCTGCAGAGCCTTGCCGATGCTTTTGCCACCGGCATCATTTTCGCCTGCTACCCATAATTCGCTACAGCGGTTAGCAACCAGTTCGGCCAGTGCCTGGGCCAGTACTTTTGATTTCGGCCAGACAAGAATGACACGATGATCGGCTGAAATGTCGCTCGCCTGGGGCAGGGCATGTGTTATCTGCTCTGTGGGCAATGCGCGATGAGCTGCAACTGTGAGCAGATCCCAGCTCAGTACCTTGCTGCCGGACTGGCGTAAGGCGTTAATCCAGTCGGGTGGTACATCGTTTTCAGCAGTCAGAATTGTGGTATTGCTATCAAGTAGCTGCGGATGGCGCAGCAACAGTTCATATACAGCGGAACTCATGTATTAAAGCCTGTAAGCATATCGCGGATGGTCAGTGCAGCCAGATGCAGGTCATCCTGCAGCCAGATCATGCCTCGTTCGAGTAAGTCGGGTTGTGAAGAAGATGGCAGGCCTGCGATAAACAACGGCAGGCCGCTGTCACGAGTCAGGCTGCTGAGCTCGGCTAGAAGTTGTGCTGACGCATCGGCTGGCGTGCGGATGATACTGGCTTGCCAGCGCGGCCCATGGTTGATGTCGCATAGTTGGGTAGCACTCATCTGACCACTGAACCACACCGGACGCAGACCATGCTGGCGCAGCAGCAGCGCCAGAAACAGCAGCTCGACGTCATCGTCAAAGCCGGTGTTGGCAACGATCACAGCAGCCCCGTCTGACTCCTTGCCGTCGTACAGGCATTGAGCCAGACGTGCCTGCAGAAAACCGCTGAAAAAGCGCAGACGGGCGGTGCCCTGGGTCAGGCTGGTGGTCGTTTTCAGTTGCTGATACAGCGGCAGGTAGAGGAAGCGCACTGCCACATCCACCGGAAAAAACTGGGCGACTTCAGTAAACAGAGCGGCTACGCCATGCGCGTCGAAATCCTGCACGGCGGAGATAAGCGCTTCGCGGTAGTGTTGCCACTGTGAGGGCGCGGCAGCCGGACTGCTGTTTTCCGGCTCAGTAAGGCCTTCGCCGTTGGCGATCATCGCCTGGGCCTGAGAAATGGGGATGCCGCGATTCAGCAGCGACACAATTTTGCGGATCAGCAGAATATCGTCAGCTGTGTAGAGACGGTGACCCTTCTCAGTGCGCTTGGGTGTGATCAGGCCGTAGCGTCGTTCCCAGGCTCTCAGGGTGATCGCATTAACGCCGGTTTCGCTGGATACTATCCGTATAGGAAAGTAGGCAGTCTGGCTTTCGGGGGGCACATTCGACATCGCCGGGTGTCCGGATAAGAGTTATACAAAGTTATTCAGATTCTATAAGCACTTATACGCAAAGTAAAAAACCGTCAGTACAGCCTTGACCGCTGCTGATGAGAAACATAACTTTGTGCCATGGTGGCCGGCTCTTATGGTGCTGGTCTGACAATGTTGCGGAGACCCAGATGACCACTTTTGCGGATGATGAACAGGGCCCTATCAGCCTGTCCTTGTTGAAGAAAGCCGTTGATGCTTCCAATGACGGCATTGTGATTGCCGAGCAGGAAGGCGAGGACAATATCCTGATTTACGTGAATAAGGCATTTGAGCGCCTGACGGGTTATAAAGCTGACGAAATTCTTTATCAGGATTGTCGTTTTCTGCAGGCCGGTGATCGTGATCAGCAGGGGCTGGATACCATCCGCAAAGCCATTGTCGACGGAGAGTCGTCCCGGGTGGTACTGCGCAACTACCGTAAGGACGGTTCCATGTTCTGGAACGAGCTAAGCATTACACCCGTGTACAGTGATGAAGAGCAGCTGACCTATTACATTGGTATTCAGAAAGATGTGTCAGATCAGGTGGCGTTGCAGGAGCGTCTGGCTGCAGCGGAAGCTCGATTGGCGGAACTTGAATCCTGAGTCGCAAGCATAAAAAAGGGAGCCGATGGCTCCCTTTTTTTATCTGCGATCAGATCAGCCTTTGTAGGCTTCTGCCGCTTTGACGATCATTGCTTTGGCTTCTTCAGCGTTGCCCCAGCCCTGAACTTTAACCCACTTACCTTTTTCGAGGTCTTTGTAGTTCTCGAAGAAGTGAGCGATCTGGTCGCGCAGCAGCTGAGGAACGTCGTCGATGTCGTTTACATCGTTGTACATCTGAGTCAGCTTCTCGTGTGGAACGGCTACCAGCTTAGCGTCGCCGCCAGCTTCGTCTTCCATGTTCAGAACGCCAACAGTACGGGCGCGGATCACAGAACCTGGCTGTACCGGGTAAGGAGTGATAACCAGAACGTCCAGTGGGTCGCCATCATCAGCCAGTGTGTTGTTGATGTAACCGTAGTTGGCTGGGTAGAACATTGGAGTCGCCATGAAGCGGTCTACCATCAGGCAGTCCATATCTTTGTCGATTTCGTATTTGATTGGCGCGTGGTTGGCCGGAATTTCGATCACAACGTAGATATCGTTTGGCAGGTCTTTGCCCGCTGAGATAGATGCATAGCTCATGGTTGGTTCCTGAGATCTCTGAGTTATTGGGAAAATTGGGCGGGATTATACCCAGCAGGGGTTGTCCTGTCAGTCTGCCATAAGTATAAAGCCTCACCAGTGTTTACCAACAGGAGCAGGCCGCCTAGACTTCATTTCAGGTTCTGGTGTGGTCCTTATCAATGAAACAGCATTTTCTGATTGGGGTTCTGGTGTGGGCGACCTGCGCACAGGCTCTTGCAGAGGATTTTGCAGACTTCGAGCTGGATGCTCCCTTTGTACTGGAAGACGATATTCCAGTGGTATTAACGGCTGCCCGTCTGAAGCAGCCTCGGGCTGAAGTGCCGGCCAGTGTCACCGTGATTGAAGCTGAGCACATCCGCGCCTGGGGTGTACGCACGCTACCTGAGCTGATGCGATTCGTCCCCGGTATGTTCATCGGTCATGGTGATGACGAGAACAATGCTTCTGTTGCCTATCATTCTGCCAACCCCAATCTGATGCGCCGTTTGCAGGTACTGGTGGATGGCCGCTCTGTCTACCGGGCCGGTATCGCAGCCGTCGTCTGGGACGACATTCCGGTGGCTCTTGAGGATATCCTGCGGATCGAAGTAACCCGTGGGCCAAATGCTGCAGCCTACGGCGCCAACTCGTTCGCTGGTGTAATCAATATTGTTACCAAGCACCCCGCAGATTCACTCGGTACGCATGTGCGCTACCGCAATGGTAATCATGGTGTCGACGACAGCTACCTGAGCTATTCCGGTCAGGCAGGCATGAGCAGCTTCCGCATTACCGCAAACCTTCAGGCCGACAGCGGCTTTGATGGTGATGAGGCAAAGAAAGATGAGTGGCGTGATAGTCGCCGTCACGGCTTCGTCAGCGCCTACGTCAGTCGCCAGTTGCAGCCTGAAACTCAGCTGAATCTGCAGGCTGCGGTTAAACAGGGTCATACCGATATTCGCCAGAATCTGGGGGCTTATCAGGAGCCACCGGATCAGGAAACCAAACAGTATTATGTCTGGAGCAAACTGCAGCATGACCATTCGGCCACGCATCAGTCGCACCTGCAGGCCTATGTGTCGGTCGACGATCGTCAGCAGGGGGTTGATGCCTGTGTTCCGACCTTCCTGCTGGACCCGGACCTGTACAACTTTTACAGCTCAAACCCGGATGCGGTTAATGAACTGATCGGTGGAGTCACCAGTGGCCAGTCATTGGCAGACGTGCTGACCCCTGAATATCTGGGAGCTCTGTCGGCTGAAGAGCAGGGATATCTGAGCAATGTCATCGCCCGTGTATCTGCCGATGCGGATAACTTCTCTGAAGTCAGCTGTGGTGATATCGACTATGACACTCATGAAACTCGTATCGACGTGGAATGGCAGGATACCGTGCAGTGGTCGCCGCAGATTCGCACAGTCTATGGACTGAGTTTTCGCCGTGATCAGGTCGACTCCGAAACCTTTTTCGATGGGGTACGTCGTAACGATACTTTTCGCGCCTTTATCAATGCTGAATGGCGTATAACGGACTCACTGGTTTCGAATATCGGTGCCATGTATGAAGACGAGAATGCCAACGATGATGCGGTGTCGCCGCGCATTGCACTGAACTGGCTGCTGACGCCACAGCAGAGTATTCGTCTGGTTCATTCGCGGGCAGTTCGTTCGCCCGATATGCTGGAGCAGCAACCCGACTATAACATTACTCTGCATAACTCGACGGATAACTACCTGGGGGCAGAGAATCCACGCTATTACATGCATCAGGTGTTCTCGAATCGTGGCCTGGGTCATGAACGCATCGCCAGCAACGAGATAGGCTACTACGGATTGTTTCCAACGGCCCGTCTTGAAGTGGATTTTAAGGTGTACCGCGATCGTATGTGGGACCTGATATCGAATCCGATCAATCTGGAAACCCTGACGGTGCGCTCAGACACTGAGATGGTGATTTCCGGTGCAGAAATGCAGCTGCAGTGGAAGCCGGGCCTGAATGACCGACTGTGGGCGACGGCAGCGTATGTGGATACCCATGTTCGTCTGGGTGATACCACTGGCGTGGCGGATGTGGAGAACCTGTTCCGGTCTGAAACCCGCCTGAGTTCGGAGAACAGTATGGTGGTCAGCTGGACTCATACTGGCCGTGACTGGAGTACGACGGCCTCGCATTTGTGGGCCGACTCATATAACCATGGCCGTAATAATTATCGGCGTTTTGAGCTGAATGGCAGAAAAAGCTGGGAAATCAGCAGCCTGACCATCTGGACAGGATTGTTCTGGCAGCACAGAATCAGTAATGACAGAATTAACTATACGAATCAGGTGTACTCTGACCGTAACAGTTACTACCTGAATGTGGGAATGGACTTCTGAATGCGACAACAAGGAAAGGATGCATGGATAAGACGGGTGATGTCCGTCACTGCTTTTGCAGTGGCGCTGGCAGCGCCTGTTTCCTATGCAGACGACATTGCCTTCATTTCACAGTCAGCGCCGCCACCCGTCCGCCAGCTATCTGAAGTTACAGCCTCTCTCACCGGTTTTTCAGTAAAACTGGTCCAGCCTGGAGAAGCCTTCGACGCGTCGTCCGTCAGCGCCTGTGTGCTGATTGGCCAGCAGATGCTGGATAACGCTGCGCAGCTGTGTCCCGACCGCCCGCGTGTTGCGGTGTTTGTGACCCGGGAAGGAAGCAGGAAAGTCGCCGGATCGGACTCTGCAATTTACCTTGAACCGCCGTTGCATCGTCAGGTGGCACTGACTAAAGCAATCCTCGGCAGCGATCGTCCATTGGGTGTGCTGGTGCACAATCGTGAGCAATGGCAGCAGATTGGTGGTCGAGCAGATTCTCTGGTGACGCCTTATTTTGCCGATGATTTCGACAGCGTTAACCATGCCTTGCTCGATCTGCTGAAAAACAGTCATGCGTTGATTGGTATTTACGATACCGACCTGTACAGCTCAGAGAATATCAAGAATATCCTCATTACCGCCTACCGCCAGAATAAGCCGCTGATCGGACCTTCCAGTGCCTATATCAAAGCCGGGGCACTGGCGACGACCTACAGTGATATTGACGATGTGGCGCGGCGCTTGTCGGATGTCCTGCGTACCGGTCTTAAAGAAGGTGTATGGCCGCAGGCTGATTACAATCCTTATTTTAAGGTTCGTTTTAACGAACAGGTCGGCCGCTCGCTGAATCTGTTGTTGCCTGACAGTGACAAACTGGCGGCGGAGATTTCGGCCGGGGAGCGGCAGCGATGATCGGGCTGCGTCGGTTACCGGTTCGTTGGCGGATCTTTATTACCGGCGTGGTGCCTGCCCTGCTGGTGGTGGTTCTGTTAACCGTCTATCACCTCGAAAGTCGCTGGGGTGATCTGCGTCAGGAGCGTAACAATATTTCCCTTATGGTGCTGGAGCATCTCAGTGCCTCTGCAGAGTATCCCCTGATATCGGGTAACTACGACCTGCTGCAACCGCTGGTGCAGGCGGCGCTGGCACAGCCAATGATTGTCTCGGTGGTTTTGCTGGATGCCAGTGGTCGGGAAGTGCTGCAGGAAGACCAGCTGACGGCCGACTCTGATCAGTCTGACCTGACGGAAGTCCGCCACGATATTATTCGTCTGGTGCCAGCACTTGATGAGTTTTCAGAGTTCGGCGATAACCGGCTGGAGTCGCGCCAGCTAGGCACTATTGTGCTGACCTTATCCGAATCCTATATCCATGGCCGTATTCTCAGCATCGTTCAGGACTCTGTTATCGCAGGTCTGCTGGTGGTGATCCTTGCGGGCTTCATCAGCCGTTTTGCGTCACTGAGTATTTTGCTGCCGCTGGAAAAACTGGGCGAGTTTATTGCCCGTCTTGCAGCGGGGCATAGTCACAGTCGTATGGAAGTAAGCGACGGTGCCGAGGTCGGTCATCTGCAGCTGAATACCAACCGGCTGGCAGAGTCGTTGGAGCGTGCGGAGCTTGATCAGCAGGAATACACCCGCCAACTGATGGCTGAACAGGCAAAGACCCAGCAAGCGAGTAAAGCCAAAAGCGACTTTCTGGCCATGATGAGTCATGAGCTGCGTACACCATTGAATGGTGCCATCGGTATGTTGCAGTTGCTGGAGCGGGACAATACGCAGGAAGAGTTTGATGATTACAAGCGCACTGCGGACCGTTCGCTGACCCATCTGACACAGCTGCTGGAAGACGTTCTGGTGGTGGTTGATACCGAAAAGAACAAACTGCCGGTAGCATTTTCTGAGCAGCGCTTACCAGATGTGCTTTATACCCTGTTGCTGTCATTCCGCAGTCGCGCTCTGGAAAAGCAACTGTCCTTTGTTGTCGAATACAGCGATCGTTTGCTGGAAGAAGCTGTGCGTTGTGATCCCTCGCTGATCCGTCAGGTGGTCCGCCATCTTGTGGATAACGCCATTAAGTTTACCGATGAAGGTATGGTTTTGCTGACCTTGTCGGTCAGCGGCGACACCGGACACGAGACCCTGAAGCTGGTGGTGGAAGACAGCGGTATTGGTATCGACGCTTCGCAGAAAGAACGGGTGCTGGAAGCCTTTTCTCAGGCGAACTCTTCCTTCAGTCGCCGCCATGAGGGCGTTGGACTTGGACTGACCATTACCCATCATATTTGTCGGGTGCTGGGCGGTGAACTGCAGCTTGAGGACAGCGCTTCCGGTGGTGCGCGGGTGGTTGCTGAGATTCCGGTCTCTGTGTCGCCCCAGGTTGTTGCCGAGCATGAAAAGACAGGCCAGGGGTTTCGAACACTGATCGTTGAAGATAATCCGGTTAACCTGAAGGTCACAGAGAAAATGCTGGGTAAAGCATGGCAAGGCTTAACGGTGAGCAGTGTGATGTCAGGAGAAGAGTGCCTTAAGACGCTGCAGGATTCGGTATATGACCTGATTCTGATGGATTGCCAGATGCCCGGGCTGGATGGTTTTGAAACAACGGAACGGCTGCGCGATATGGGCGTGAATACGCCGGTGGTCGCCTGCACTGCGAACACCACGGATCAGATCCGCGAGCGCTGTCTGGCGGCAGGTATGAATGACTATATGGCCAAACCACTGACCCTGGCGGTGGTTAAACAGATACTGACCCGTTGGTTGCCGGGTGAGGCCCTGAATACAGAAAAGCCGCAGTAAGCGAGTGCTGACTGCGGCTCTTCCTGAAGCTGGCGGTTAATTCGCCTGCTGATCAGCCTTTGTGGTAGCGGATCACAGTGTCCACTTCATCGGCCGAACCCATCACCACCGACACGCGCTGGTGAATGCTGGTCGGTTCAACCTGCATGATGTCTTCGAAAGCGGTGGTGGCCTTACCGCCAGCCTGCTCAATCAGCATGCTCATCGGGTTGCCTTCGTACATCAGACGCAGCTTACCTGGCTTGGCTGGCTCGCGGCTGTCGTACGGGTACATAAAGATACCGCCACGAGTAATGATGCGGTGGATTTCGGCAACCATAGAGGCAATCCAGCGCATGTTGTAACGTTTCTCCAGTGGGCCTTCTTCGCCGCGCAGCAGATCAGCCACATAATTCTGCATTTCCGGCAGCCAGAAACGCTGGTTCGACATGTTAATGGCGAACTCTTTGGTAGTGGCCGGAATTTTTACGCTTTCGCGCTGCAGAGAGAATTCACCGATACGTGGATCGAACGTGAATACGTGAGTGCCGTTGCCAGTGCTCAGTACCAGCAGTGTGGATGGTCCATACAGCACGTAGCCGGCTGCAACCTGACGTTCGCCAGTCTGCAGATAGATGGATTCGTGGTTGGCATCGTCTTCAGGGCGCGCAGCCAGTACCGAGAAAATGGTCCCCACAGTAACGTTTACATCGATGTTGGAAGAACCATCCAGCGGGTCGAACAGTACCAGGAATTCACCGTCCGGGTTGCAGGCTACCGGGTCAGCTTCTTCTTCGCTGGCCAGGCCTTTTACCTGTGGCATGGCACGCAGGCTGTTTTTCAGCAGATCGTTGGCAATGACGTCCAGTTTCTTCTGGCATTCACCCTGTACGTTTTCCTGCTCAGCGCTGCCCAGTACACCAGCCAGAGAGCCCAGTTGTACTTTGTAGGCGATGTCTTTACAGGCGACCATCAGGCCGTCAATCACGTCAACCAGCGATGGGTTGTCACAGTGGTGCTCAAGAAAAGTCCGTAAACGCTGCATTTTGCGATCCTGTGGAGGTCTGAAGAATAAACTGCGGCGCATACTACCTGAATCCGTGCGGAATTTCAGCGCCAGTGCGATAAAAGACCAGCTTGTCACTTGGGCCTGTCGCTGCTTACCAGTACACTACTTCGGTTATCACTAACGGATTGTCAAAATGCGTCTGCACATTCTCGGTATCTGCGGTACCTTTATGGGATCTCTGGCTCAGCTGGCAAAGCAACTGGGACACGAGGTTTCCGGCAGCGACGCAGGTGTCTACCCGCCCATGAGTGATCAGCTCAGCGCCGCGGGTATTGAGCTGAGTGAAGGTTTTGACCCACAGAATATTCCTGCTGATGTTGAACTGGTGATCATTGGCAACGCCATGTCGCGTGGTAATCCGTCGGTGGAGTATGTCCTGGATCGCGGCATCCCCTATATGTCCGGCCCGCAGTGGCTGGGGCAGGCGGTGCTTAATGGTCGCTGGGTGCTGGCGGTATCCGGTACCCATGGCAAAACAACAACCAGCAGTATGCTGGCGTGGATTCTCGAATACGCCGGTATGCAGCCAGGCTTCCTGATTGGTGGTGTACCACAGAATTTCACCGTGTCGGCCCGTATCGGTGGCTCACCATTTTTCGTTATTGAAGCCGACGAATACGACACAGCCTTCTTTGATAAACGCTCCAAATTTGTTCATTACCAGCCACGCACGCTGATTCTGAATAATCTCGAATTTGATCACGCCGATATCTTCCCGGATCTGGCCGCCATCGAACGCCAGTTCCATCATATGATTCGTACCGTGCCGGCTTCCGGCCAGATTGTATTGCCAGTGGCAGAAGAAGCGCTGGAGCGTGTGCTGGCTATGGGTTGCTGGACACCGGTTACGCGCTTTGCCCGCAATGAGGGTGGCGACTGGCAATGGCGTCTGGAAAAAGACGATGCCTCGGTGTTCAGTATCCGTAACAGCGATGGCAGCTTGTCTGCGACCGTGGAATGGCAGCTGACCGGCTTGCACAACGTCAGCAATGCCATTGCTGCGATGCTGGCTGCACGTCATGTGGGAGTAACGCCTGAAATCGCCGCAGCAGCGCTGGCGGAATTTGCCTCGGTGAAGCGTCGCATGGAGCGTGTTGGTGAAGCGGCTGGCATTACCGTATACGACGATTTCGCTCACCATCCGACTGCCATTGCTACCACGCTGGAGGGGGCACGAGCGCGATTGCTGCAGGACGGCGGTCGGGTACTGGCAGTGCTGGAGCCGCGCTCCAACACCATGAAACTGGGTGTACACAAAGATGGTCTGGCCAGCTCAGTGGCGGCGGCCGACATTGCCTACTGGTTTGAGCCGGACAATATCGACTGGTCACTGGCGGATGTGGTTAATCAGGGTGCAGTGCCATCGCAGTGCTTTAACGATCATGATGCTTTGATCAGTGCGGTGCTGGCCGAAGCTCAGCCTGGCGATCATGTCGTGGTAATGTCGAACGGCAGCTTCAATGGTATGCCGCGCCGACTGTTAGCCGCCCTGCAGGAGAAAAGTGCGTGAGCGAACGTATCTGTATCGCCATTACCGGTGCATCCGGTAGCCCTTATGCGCTGCGCCTGATTGAAGTGTTGCTGGCGGCGGGGAAAGCTGTGGACGTTATTGTGTCTAAAGCGGCTCAGTTGGTGGTGGCTACCGAAACTGAGCTGGCGTTGCCCGGTAATCCACGCGCTCAGGCCGAAACCCTGCGTCAGCACTTTGCCTGTGGGGACGATGTGCTGCGGGTATTCGGGCGTGAAGACTGGATGGCGCCCTGGGCATCGGGTTCCGGGCAACCGGGTCCTGTGGTGGTGTGCCCGTGCAGTACCGGTACTCTGTCGGCGATTGCTACCGGTGCCAGCAATAATCTGATTGAACGCGCCGCCGATGTGGCACTGAAAGAGCGGCGCAAACTGATTCTGGTGCCACGCGAAACACCGTACTCAGAAATTCATCTGCAGAATATGCTGACACTGACCCGTATGGGGGCGGTTATTCTGCCGGCCAGTCCGGGCTTTTATCATCAGCCGCAACAGATCGGGCAGTTAATTGATTTCGTCGTGGCGCGGATTCTTGGTCAATTGGGGATTGATCAGAGTCTGATGCCGGCCTGGGGCAAAGACGCGCAATAAGCGCACAAGCATTGTTTTACATACTGATTGGGGAAAAGCATGTCTTCTGAATCTCAGAACTCACAGGAAAAGCCGGATTTAACCAAATACATCGGTCTGGGCTTTCTTGCCGGCCTGGTGGTGTGCGTACTGGTGCTGGAATATTACGGTTACATCCGTCACCCGTCTAAAGAAGACGCGTTGGTGATTGAAGAATTTCGCCTGTTAACCCTGAATACCGATGAGGATCTGAAGGTTTCACAGAAAAGCTCTGGCCGCGAAGGTTTCTGCGTGAATGGTTATCTGCTGGTGCGTCCGCAAAATGGCAAAAATGTTGCCGGCATTCTGGTTGATAAGAAAAATCGCCCGATTGCCTGTCAGGATGACCTGCAGCCGGCTTCGTCACATAACGAATAATACCCGATAACGATAATAAAAAAGGGCGCCTATGTTTCCTTTCAATACTCGCTGGCTGGCGTTAGTTGTGCTGCCGTCTGTGATGACGGTGACGGCTCCTTGCGCCCGTGCTGATCTTAACGATATTGATAACGATGGTATTGCCGATCACCTGGATACCGACCGCGACGGCGATGGTGTATCGAATTTTCTCGAGCAGGTTGCCGGCACCGACCCCGATGTCGCAGACCAGTATGACTTCGATGATGACGGTATTCCGGATTCTATCGACGACGACCTCGATAACGATGGCGTTGTTAACCAGCGCGACGACTTCCCGCGTGATGCCAGCGAATGGATTGATACTGACCATGACGGTGTGGGCGACAACGCCGACCAGGATCAGGACAACGATGGCATTCGCAACGATCTGGAAAAACAGCTGAATTACAACCCGCTGGATGCACGCTCAGTGCCACTGGACAGCGATGGTGATGGCTGGCCGGATCGTCTGGATGACGATATGGACAACGATGGCTACGCCAACGATGACGATGCATTCCCACTGAATCCGAAAGAATGGGCTGATACCGATCGCGATGGTATTGGTGATAACACAGATCCGGATATGGATAACGACGGCATCAGTAATGATCTGGAACAGCGCGCCGGAACCGACCCGCGTGACCGCCGCTCAGTACCGCGCGACCTCGACCGCGATGGTATTCCGGATGCACTGGACGATGATATTGATGGTGACGGCGTGGCCAATGCTGACGATCAGTATCCTCAGAACCCACGTGAGTCTGCTGATACCGACGGTGATGGCGTGCCTGATAATCAGGATGTAGACGCTGATAACGACGGCATTCCGAACGTATTTGAAATTCACCTGGGCACCAACCCTCTGGATGCCAGCAGCCGCCCGCATGACGCCGACGGCGACAATATGCCGGATGAATTCGACACCGACCGCGATGGTGATGGTGTTGAGAACCGTCAGGATGCCTTTGCAGACGACCCGGCGGAATGGAAAGACACCGACGCCGATGGCATCGGTGACAATGCAGACGCGGACCGCGACAACGATGGCTTTAACAATGACATCGAAGAGCTGGCGGGTACCAACGATGTTGACCCGCTCAGTCGTCCGGGCGATCTGGATGGCGACGGTCTGGCCGACGTCGTGGATGCTGATATGGATGGCGATGCCATCCTCAATGAACAGGATGCCTTTCCGCGTGATGCGTCAGAATGGGAAGACACCGACGCTGACGGCATTGGCGATAACAGCGATCCGGATCAGGACAACGATGGCATCGCCAACCGCTATGAATTGCAGCTCGGCTTTGATCCGCTCGATCGTCTGAGTGTGCCTGCTGATCTTGATGGCGATGGTATTCCGGATGACCTCGATTCCGATATCGACGGCGACACCATTGGCAACGCGATGGATGTTTTCCCGCTGGATCCGCTGGAATGGAACGACATTGATAATGACCTGATTGGTGACAACAGTGATCCGGATCGTGACGGCGATGGTATTCGCAATGATCACGAACTGATGGCTGGCACCGATCCGTCGGATGCCGCGTCGGTACCTGCCGACCTGGATGGTGACAAACTACCGGATGTGATCGACGACGATATGGACGGCGATGGTCGCAATAACACGGTTGATGCTTTCCCACGCGATGCCAGTGAGTGGTCCGATATGGATGGTGATGGCATTGGTGATAACAGCGATGAAGATATCGATGGCGATCGCATCAGTAACGACGATGAACTGGAACTGGGCTTTGATCCGCTGGATCCGACCAGTACACCAGAGGACATGGATGGCGACACCATTCCTGACGCCATGGATGATGATATCGATGGTGATGGCTATGCCAATGGCCAGGATGTGTTCCCGCGCGATGTGCAGGAATGGGCCGATATGGATGGTGATGGCATTGGCGACAACAGCGACGATGACATTGATGGCGATGGTATCCGTAACAGCTATGAAGTGATGGTCGAAACCGATCCGCGTGATGCCTCATCGGTACCAGGCGATCTGGATAAGGACGGTATTCCGGACAGCATCGATGACGATCGGGATGGCGATGGCCATAAGAACTCACTGGATGTATTCCCCGACGACCGTCGCGAATGGGCGGATCTGGATGGTGACGGTATTGGTGACAACGGTGACAGCGATCGTGATGGCGACGGTTATGCCAACGCCGTAGAGCAGTCAGAAGGCACTGATGACTGGTCGAAGCGCAGCTTCCCGGATCATGAAGCGCCGGTGCTCGACTATATTAAATGGGCGGACGCCGTAGTTCTGCAAGGTATGGTTTACGACGATGGCATGGGAATGAGGGCCATCTGGCTGAAAAGCCCGGCCGGCGAAATCTGCCGTGGCGATCTGGTTTATAGCGGCCATTTCCGTATTCAGTGTCCGAACCGTTTCAGCGTGCCTTACTGGGAACTGATTGCCGAAGATCGTGCCGGCAATCAGGTTATTCAGAAGGTGAACAGCGAACTGCGTTAGCAGCTCCCAGGCAACATGTTTGATTGAAGGGCGTTATGATCCTGCAGAATACTTCCGACCTGATTGCTCAGGTTACACACCAGCAACTGCCTTCCGGAATTCCGGTGGATGTTGCTCAGTTGGTTAATGGCTCGGCACTGGTGATCAGTGCTGATGCGCTGGCGTTGTATCGCAATGCCGATGGCGTGGGTGATGCGCTGGGTAATGGCCTGGTGCGCAGTATCGATTTACCACTGACGCTGACACAGGAGAATGACGCTTTCCTGCAGGAACACAAAGCCGGTTATGTTGGCCTCAGTGGTGGTGTTGTGCTGCTGATCACACTGAACGACATTCAGGTGTTCAGCAGCAAGGAAGATGCTCTGCGCAATCGTAACGAGCTCATCCGTATGTCACTCGCCATCTGACTGGCGGGGGCATTTGCTCAGCGCTGGTACAAAGATTCCAGAGTAGCTTTGCCCAGAGCGTGGGCATTCAGGTAGTAGCCGACCAGAGCACCGGAGCTGTCTGCTGGCAGATCGAGTTTGTCAGTATTCAGCGCAAAGACGGTGAACTGGTAGCGGTGCGCTTTATCACCGGCTGGTGGGCAGGCTCCGCCAAATCCGACTGAACCATAATCAGTGCGACTTTCTACACTGCCTGCTGGCATGGCGTTACCGCTGGCTCCACTGGCCAGACTGGTGGTGTCGGCCGGAATATTAAAGGCCAGCCAGTGCCACCATCCACTACCGGTCGGAGCATCCGGATCGTAGGCGGTAATGGCGAAACTGCGGGTGCCAGCGGGCGCTCCCTGCCAGCTCAGTTGCGGTGACAGGTTGCCACCATCACAGCCAAAGCCCTGAAATTCCTGTTGTTTCGGCATCATTTCGCCTGCGCGGATATCGCTGCTGCTGAGCGTAAAGTCTGCCAGTGCCTGAGCCGACAGCAGGCTGCCGGCGAGAATTAGTGTGCTGTATTTCATGGTTATCTCCCTGTGTAGTGCTGAGTCCTGTCAGATTACCCTGTTGTGGGTATCACTGTGCGCCTGAAACCCTCTCTTTTACGCCTGTAACGCTCATATCACGCTGTGCCCTGAGTTCACTTGGGGCAACACCAAAGCGCTGACGAAAGCGCTCACTGAAACGCGAGGCTGAGCGATAGCCGCAGGCGTCGGCGATTTGCTGAATACTTTGTTGTGACACCTGCAAAAGATTGAGGCCGTGACTGAGGCGTAACTCACTCAGCAGGTCGCGAAAGCGGGTGCTTTCGTCATCAAGCTTGCGGCGCAGCGTCGATTCACTGACAGCCAGCTGTAAGCACACCTCGGCCAGTTGCCAGTCGCGACTCAGGTCGGTGGCCAGCAGTCGCCGTACACGGCTGCTCCATTGCCTGAGCAGCCCGGAGCGCAGTGTGGCGCTGAATCCCGATTGCTGCAGATAGCGGACAATTTCTGCCCGGCGCAGTCGCAGGCTCTCTGGTTGCCGGCGGAAGTCAGCCGGTAGCTGTAGCCATTGCTGCAGGAGCGTCAGCAGCAAGTCGTCGGCGACGAATGTGCGGTAATCACGTTCCACGGGCCCCGGAGCAATATCTTCCAGAGCCTCTGCGGGTAAGGGGATGACCCAGGCAAGGTAACCATCGGCGGCGGGTTGATTGGTAAATGTCAGCTCGGTCCCGGCCGGGATAAGCAGGCAACGGCCGGCTGCGAATGAGCGGGTGTCCGACTGATGTAACTGTTTTTCGCCATTGAGTATCAGCATCAGGCAAGTGTCGGCAAAAGGAACCTGACGCAATTGCTGAGCTTGCTGGCTGGCGAAGGGCAGGATCAGTGGGTTGTTATCATCTACCCGGTAATGCTGCAGATCGCTCAGTAATGATGAGTGAGTCATAACGCCCCCTGAGATTTGCCTGAGCATAACGCAGGGGGCGGGTGCTGTCATGGCACACGCAGTGATGTGGGTCCCACAATGATGGGCTTACAACGCCCAGCGCAGGCCGGCGGCGAAAGAATTGACCTTAGTGGTTACTTCACCGCTGAGCAGTGCTCCGGCTGTTTCCAGATCATTCTGTTCAATATCGCGTTGCTGAGTCATGGTGTGCTGGTAGCCGGCATCCAGCGTCAGGTTGTCCTGCAGCTGATAGCTGACACCGACGGAGATTGCTTTGTAATCGTCGAAGGCGAAGTCCACTTTGGTGTTTTCATCCTTAATCGGTGTTTTATCCAGTGCCAGACCGCCACGCAGGGTCAGAGCAGGTGACAGATCCCATGCCGCACCGACGGCAATACGCTGAGAATCGGTCCAGTCGTATACCTGGGGGGCCGCGGCCAGTGCTGCGACGGTGGCGTTGGAAGACTCCACCTGAATCTGGTCATAGCGTGACCAGCGGGTCCACGAGTAGTCTGCCTGTAAGGCGACAGAGCCCAGGCGCTGGTAGTAGCTGAGGCTGGCTGTTTCCGGTGTGACCAGCTGAACCCGGCCATCGGCCTCGGTGCTGCTGATGCCGCTGAAAGATTCAAACAGGGCAGCCTGTTGCGGGAACTCTACCGTTGCTGTGCCGGTAAGTTCATGGGCAATACGCGAGCGGTAGTTAATACCGAGGCGGCTTTGCGGGCTGAATTCGATCAGGGAGCCCAGGGCATAACCGATGGCTGTATTGTGGCCTTCCATCACGAATGAACCATCCAGTTCATCGCTGCCCAGGGTGCTGCTGTCGATGCCGATGCCATCGCAGGTCAGTGGCACTTCCGGGTCTGCGTCAAAGCCTTCGAGGCAGGCTGCTACTGTGTTAATAGCAACGGCGGTTTTAGCATTTACATACTGAGTAATCATGCTGCCGCCCACGCTGACGTGACGGTTAAGACGGAATGCCATGGATATACCCAGATCGATACCGGTGATCTCGCTTTCCGTTGTCTGGTAGCGGGCAATGCTGTCATCACCAAAGTCGGTGCCAGTGGCGTAAGGGGCGTTCAGATAAACACCGAACTTCACGCCGTCGGACAGCTCGTGCACGTAATACAGCGTTGGCAGCAAATCGAAGGCGTCCGCTTCGGCATCTTTGCCACTGATCGGGGCCACACTGTCGCTGGCGGCATTGTAGCTCAGAGCGCTGCCTTTCAGCTCAGACTTCACTGAAATGGCGGCAAGGTTAATGGCCAGCTCGTCGTTGACGAGCACCATGGCTGCCGGCCCATAGTAAGCTGTTGAGGCGTCGCTGGCCGAGGCTGCGCCACCGGAAAAGGCATCGCCTAAACGCAGTGCCGATTGCTCGTCGACATAGTAGCCCTGAGCTGCGGCCTGGCCGCTGATGAGAATGCCGGTGATCTGAATAGCCCGGCGCAGTGTTGCCTGTTTCATAGCGTTCCCCGATCGTCTTTTGTTATTGGTACTATCGTTTAAGAACAGGCTACATAAAAGACAGGGGATAGCCAACGTTATTGTATGTCTTGTCAGCTGGAATCTGATGGTTGCGTGGACAAAGTCACATTTCCGGAGAGGCCAGTGGCGAATTCTGTGGATCTTCATACAGGCAGATGCAGTTACGCCCCTGTTGCTTGGCGCGGTACAGGGCGCTGTCGGCAGCCTGATAGAAAGTATCGAGATCTTCCCGCTGATCCGGGGTGTGACTGTGGACACCGATCGAAATGGTAATGCTGTGCAGTTCGCCATGAGTGTCGACCTGCAGATTTTCAATGCGTTTGCGCAGCTGTTCTGCAACGGTAACAGCACCTTCCTCTGCGGTTGCCGGTAACAACACGGCAAACTCTTCACCGCCGTAGCGGTATACGGAGTCCAGCGGTCGTTTGATTTCGCTCTGAATTTCGCGCGCCACGCGTTGCAGAACAATATCGCCGGTCTGATGACCAAACTGATCATTGAAGTTTTTAAAGTGATCGATATCGATCAGCATCAGCGTCAGTGGTGTGCGTTGTCGGAAGGCTTCCTGATACAGGGTGTAGAACTTCTGATCAAAGTAACGACGGTTGCGCACCTGGGTGAGGGCATCCGTGGTGGATTCTTCCTGCAGGCGTCGATTGGCCATTTCCAGGTCAGCTGTTCGTTCTTTTACCTTGCGATCCAGGGCGGCGTTGGTTTCACGCTGCATGGAAATAATGACGTCCTGAGCGGCAATTCGCGCAGCTCGCTCACGGTTATGGCGGTCCGCCAGACCGAGTGCAAACAGAATAATCTGCGCGATATGACCAAGTTCGGCGGCGCGTGAAGTCAGCAGGTTGTCTGGCAGTACTCCGAAATTGCGCAGGGCGTAAATGGTCAAACCAATGAGCAGTAGCGAAATGGCGCTGAAAAACAGCATCACATCGCGTGAGCGGGTATTCCGCCATAACTGGATACCAAGCAGGAAAGCCGAGATACACATCACAATCGCCAGCCCGGTAAGTAGCTTGATTATGGTGGCATAGGGGACGAACAGCGAGGCAATACCAAACGCCGATGCTGCAGCGACAAGCAACATGAATACACGATGAAAAGTTGGGCTTATTTTGCTCAGGCGCAGGTAATGAGTGCCGAACAGAGCGGTAAACACCTCGGCCAGGGAGATGGTAAACAGCACCATCAGATCGTTAAAGCGTGGTGAATCCGGCCACAGAAAGGCGTAGCTCCAGCCGTGCAGACTGGCCATCATCAGCGCGACCGAGGCGATGCTGCACGAGTAGTAAAGGAAGAGCGTATCGCGGGTAAGAATAGAGATCAGCAGGTTGTAAAGCAGCATACTGGCCAGTACGGCATAGAACGCAGCCTCAATTGCAAAAGTGGTTACCTTGCCTTCCCAGAAGCTGGATTCGGCGGTCAGCGTCAGCGGCAGCTGGGCTGAGGAGGATGTCTGCAGGTAAAGGTAAAGCGTATCGGCCTGTTGCGGATCAAACGGAAAGGCAAAGGTCGGAACATCCAGTGGTCGTTGCGCGTAGGGAAGATTATTTCCGCTATGGTACTCAAGCGTTACATCACCATTCAGCACACTGTAGAAGTTAAGGTGATCAACCAGTGGGTAGCCTGCTTCCAGAATCCAGCGGCCATGAGCATCGCTCAGCCCGAGCTCGCTGATACTGGCCCGCACCCAGTAATGGCTGGGGTTAAAACCGAAATTCAGGTCGTATAGTGATATGGTTTTCCAGTCATTGCTTCGCATGACGTCGGCCAGCGGGATAGCGTCATCACTGACGATGTATTCGACGTGCGGAGGCTCTGGCTCAAGTGCCGCCCGGGTCTGCGTTGCTACCATCAGAGCAATGAACAACAGCAGCATGACCGGCGCTGCCAGACGGACGTTTCGAGGGAGTTCAGAGAACACAGTTTACCCGATGGAAATTGGTGTATTTCCTCAGTATAGACACTGAACGTCGTGATTCAGGCTGATGCAGGTTATGATTAGCGCCAGAGAAGCCTTTTGATTATACATAGGGCGGCGTAACGATATTTTTTATCCCGACAGGACGCCGCCTGAATTTGGAGACGATTGCGTTGTCTATCAGCAGTTTTCATTCATTTGTGATCGGCGCTAACCGCCCGGTTGGTCAGTTCCTGACCCGCAGCCTATCCGCACAGAATTTCAGCTATAAAGGTTATGCACTGGACCAGCGAGAGCGTATCAGCGTGCTGTCCAATGGACGGCCTTTCTTTGTGATGACGCCATCGCTTTTCCACCCGGAAGACTATCAGCATATTCCGTTCTGGCTGGAGCAGGCGGAAGATCAGGACATTCCGGTGGTGCTGCTGTCATCGATGGCAGTCTATCGCGCCAAGGCTGATGTTCTGTGGAAAGAAACCGACGACGAGTTCGCGGAAACCGAACTGGCAGGAGATCTGCTGGCACTGGAAGCACTGGTTCGTCGTAACCATCGCCACCTGATTCTGCGTATTGGCCAGGGCTTTTCCTTTATGGCCGACGACTTCGCCAATCGGCTGCTGACCGAAATTCGTGAGGCCGAGGTGATCACACTGGATATGCAGAAGCGTTTCAGTCCAACGCCGGCCGATGACATCAGCGATGTGCTGCAGGCCATGCTGAAACAGGCGGCATGCTGTGATGACTTGTGGGGAACGTACCATTTCTGTGGAGTAGAGCCGGTTTCTTCTTATGCTTTTGCTGAGGCTCTGCTGGCCGAAGCTGGCCAGTATGAAGATCTGAGTCGGGTTGATCTGCGCTCGCAGGAAGGGGCAACTATGCCATCTGTCTGGGTACCGCCTGCGGACAACACCCATCTGTTTTATACCTTCGGTATCAAGCCTAAACCCTGGCGTAAAGGGCTGAGCCGTCTGGTCCGCCGATACTACCGGGCGGAAGACTGACTGTGCTCTCAGGCATTCAGAGCAGACGACTCCTGGTATAACTTCATCAGCTTGTCAGTGATGATGGTGCGGATACTTTCGCGCTCCAGACCTGACAGGCCTGCCAGCTCTTTCAGACGCAGTCGGTGCAGGTGCAGACACGGCATCTGATCATTGAATTCACGCAGGTCACCCTTCATCAGAACCGGCAGGAACGGATCTTCCGAGTTGGAACGACGCAGAATCTGACGGATACCTTCCTGGAACGGAATCGGCACGGAGCGCACGTTCTTGTCCTTGTGTGAAATCACCAGATAAAGCCCTTTCTTACCAATCAGGTTACCCGGGATAACGTGCAGTCCGGTTGACTGGACGGCATCTGCAGCCAGGTGGCTGAAGGTGTCATGGAACGCATACGGGTCAGGCAGAATCACCATCTGACGGTCAGCTTCTTCCGGGAAGAAAATACTGTAGTTGGTATACAGCTGTTTTACTGAACCGGAGAAAACACAAAAACGGTTCTCAAACAGTTTGACGAAATCCCGCGCACGCTGGTGCTGATGGATTTTCTGTAGATCCCAGACTAAGTCAGAATTCTGTTGGCTGGTTACCGCGCTCATAAGCCTGTCCTCACGTTGCGCAAATGACTTCTGTTCATTTGCATAATAGGCTGTTTGCTAAAAGGAAATATGACGCCGTCCACATTTTGGCAACAAGTGACAAAATTTGTCACCCGCCCTTGGGCGGTTTGTGCCAAGTGTGTCAGCTTGCCTTTTCAAAGTTGTTACTACTATAGAAGGCAGTATGCACTCATTGGTCAAACGAAACTGTGCGTTCGATTACGCCAAAAGTGTTAAGTGGTTGGCAGCTTTACACCTGTTAACAATACAGTCAACTCGCTTAACAAAAGCCAGGGGTCTTCACCACTGCCTTTGGCCGCAGAATCCGCGGCTTCCGCTTTATGTAAAGCCTTGTGTAAATCTTTCAGGGAGAGGTTCTGCAGCGCCTTTTTATAAGGTGGCTGCTGTTTAGGCCAGATGTTCTGCTTCTTGAAGGCTTCACTCAGTTGCTGGCCTCCCATGCCGTGCATGGCAATCAGCTGGCGTATTTTTCGCGTCAGGGCGCCAAGAATCATCAGGGCTTCAACGCCTTCCGCGCGCAGATGGGAGAGGATGCGGCTGGCTTCGGCGAGGTTGCCCAGCAAACAGGTATCGGCCAGAGAAAAAGCGTCAAAGCGGGAACTGTCACCAATGGCGTCGAGGATCATCTCCTCGCTGACAGTGGTGACATTCAGCAGGCGCAGCTTCTCGATTTCCTGCACCGCGGCCAGCAGGTTACCTTCGGTCTGGTGGGCCAGGGTGGCCAGTGCGGCAGGCTCAATCTGCAGACCTGCCTGTTGCAGGCGGCGCTTCAGCCAGCCGGGGTACTGATTCCGTTCAATCGGCCATACCGGCAGAAAGACACCGGCACTTTCGACCGCTTTGAACCAGGCACTGCGCTGAGCGGTGGCGTCCAGGCGCGGGCAAACGATCAGCAGCAGGTTATCCGGATTCGGGTGGTCGATGATTTCTTTAATGGCGTTGCCTTTGTCGGAAGGTTTACCGTTGCCGATACGCACTTCAAGAATGCGGCGGCTGGAAAACAGCGACATAGCGTTGGCTTCTTCAAGCAGGGAGCGCCAGTCAAATCCGGCTTCGGCATGGAATAATTCACGATCTTCAATGCCGGCCGCGCGGGCGGCAGCACGAATCTCGTCACAGGCTTCCATCACCAGCAGCGGGTCGTCACCGGATATCAGATAGCAGGGCGCCAGGCCTTTGCTCAGGGTGGCGGTCAGCTGATCCTGACGGATCTTCACTGTGCTACTCCGTTTTGCGCGCTGGCAGCACTGGTCGGTTTGTTGCCCAGAGCCTGCAGTCGGCGCAGCAGTTTACGCACCAGTTCTTTTTCTATGTCAGCACGTTGTTCACGTTCAGCGCTGGCGGTGCCCACGACGTTGTCCACATCGTTGGTCAGGCGGCGGCGTGCTTTAAACTCCAGTGCGGTTTCGTTGCCATCAGCCACACTGATGACCCGAGCGTTGAGGCGGGCGTTCAGTTCGTATTCAGCAATCTGGCCGGTACTGCTGACTGACAGTGTGCGCTTTTCGATATCCACCGGGTCGATTGACAGAATCGCCTGTGCATCTTCAGTTGTGCTGGTCAGTGTTGCGCCATTGAATTCAAGCTGCAGGGTCAGTTGCTGATTGAAGCTGTTGCCAGCCTGGCTTTGCAGGTTGAGCACCTGATAGCTGTCTGGCAGTGGCATCACGCCACGCAGATGCCAGCCGCAGCTGGTAATCAGAGTCAGCGATAAAACGAAAATCAGGTGGCGCATATTTATCTATTCCTTGCTGAATCTGGTTGAGCTGGTACAGATGTTTCCGGAGCGTCGGCGAGGCCGCTATGGCAAGGCAAAAACCAGATTTAAAGCGCAGTTTATAAGTTATAAATGAGCATTTGAATCTGGTTTTTAACGCCGCCAGGGCAACGCAGCCAGCTACGAATAGCTGGTCAATTAGCGACGATATTCACCAGCTTGCCTGGCACTACAATCACCTTGCGAATGGTGAGACCATCCAGATGACTGGCCACAGCGTCTTTGCCCATGGCTTCCAGTTCATCTTTCGAGGCACTGGCCGGTGCTTCCAGCTTGGCGCGGACTTTACCGTTAACCTGAACAACCAGCAGGATGCTGTCTTTTACCAGTGCGGACTCATCCACTTCTGGCCAGGCAGCATCGACCACCAGGCCGTCGTTACCAAAAGCAACCCACAGGGCCTGAGCGATGTGCGGAGCAATTGGGGCCAGCATGCGAATGCTGGCGTCCAGACCTTCGGCGACAACCGCACGGCCACCGGCAGAAGCCAGATCGACTTTCTGCAGCGTGTTCATAAGCTCCATGACGGCTGCGATACCAGTGTTAAAGCTGTAACGACGACCAACGTCATCGCTTACTTTCTGAATGGTTTCGTGGGTTTTACGACGGGCGTCTTTCTCGTCTTTGCTCAGCGCGGACAGATCACCACGGTCGGCCTGTTGCAGCAGATCGTAGCTCAGGCGCCATACTCGGTTAAGGAAGCGCTGGGCACCCTGAACACCGGAATCAGACCATTCCAGAGTTTGCTCTGGTGGCGCTGCGAACATGGTGTACAGACGCACGGTGTCGGCACCGTACTGATCGATAGCTTCCTGTGGATCAACGCCGTTGTTTTTCGACTTGGACATTTTGCTCATGCCCGCTGCCTGCAGTTCTTTGCCGTCGCTTGAGCGCTTGGCAGATACCACGCGGCCTTTGTCGTCGGTTTCGATTTCCACTTCGGTCGGGTTAACCCATTCTTTAGCGCCGTTTTCGGTCACGTAGAAGAAGGCTTCCGCCAGTACCATGCCCTGGGTCAGCAGGTTCTTGAATGGCTCATCACTGTTCACTAAGCCGGCATCACGCAGCAGCTTGTGGAAGAAACGCGCATACAGCAGGTGCAGAATGGCGTGTTCGATACCACCGATGTACTGGTCCACAGGCAGCCAGTAGTTGGCTTCTTGCGGGTTCAGCATCTGCGTGTCGTCACGTGGTGAGCAGTAACGCGCGTAGTACCAGGACGACTCCATAAAGGTGTCGAAGGTATCGGTCTCACGGAAGGCCGGCTCACCGTTGTATTCGATGTTTTCGAATTCCGGGTTGTTCTTGATCGGTGAGTTCACACCGTCCATCACTACGTCGGTTGGCAGAATAACCGGCTGCAGTTCTTCTGGTGCGGCAATGGTGTCACCGTCCTGAGTGCGGATAACCGGAATCGGCGCACCCCAGTAACGCTGACGACTAACGCCCCAGTCACGCAGACGGTAGTTGGTTTTCACTTCGCCTTTGCCTTCAGCGGCCAGTTTGGCGGCGATGGCATCGAAAGCAGCGTCAAAGTCGAGGCCGTCGAATTCGCCGGAATTAATCAGCGTACCTTTTTCGGTGTAAGCCGCTTTATTCAGATCGTACTCTTCACCTTCTGCTGGCTGGATAACCTGCTGAATGTCGATGCCGTATTTCTGCGCAAATTCCCAGTCGCGCTGATCGTGAGCCGGAACGGCCATCACCGCACCGGTACCGAATTCCATCAGCACGAAGTTAGCAACCCAAACCGGCACTTCTTTGCCAGTCAGCGGGTGGATGGCGGTGAATCCGGTAGCCATGCCTTTTTTCTCGGCGGTGGCGAGATCGGCTTCAGCAGTACCGGATTTATTGCACTCTTCAATGAAGGCAGCCAGATCGGCGTTGTTCTCTGCCGCTTCTTTCGCCAGCGGGTGACCGGCGGCGACAGCGACATAACTTACACCCATCACGGTATCCGGACGGGTGGTGTAGATCTCCAGCGCGTCTTCGCGGTCTTTCAGGCCGAAGGTCATCTGCACGCCACGGGATTTACCAATCCAGTTGCGCTGCATGGCCTTAACCTGATCAGGCCAGCCATCCAGCTGATCAAGGTCGTTCAGCAGTTCTTCAGCGTAATCAGTAATACGGATAAACCACTGTGGAATCTCTTTACGCTCAACGGCGGAATCACAGCGCCAGCAGCAGCCGTCGATGACCTGTTCGTTGGCCAGTACGGTCTGGTCATTCGGACACCAGTTAACCGCAGACACTTTCTTGTAGGCCAGACCCTTATCGATCAGTTTGGTGAAGAACCACTGTTCCCAGCGGTAGTATTCCGGGTCACAGGTGGCCAGTTCACGGTTCCAGTCATAACCAAAGCCCAGTGATTTCAGCTGACCTTTCATGTAGGCGATGTTTTCTTTAGTCCACTTGCCCGGAGCCACCTGATGCTTGATCGCAGCATTTTCCGCTGGCAGGCCGAATGCGTCCCAGCCCATTGGCTGCATCACATTCTTGCCCTGCATACGCTGGTAGCGGGAGATTACGTCACCGATGGTGTAGTTACGCACATGACCCATGTGTAGCCGGCCGCTTGGATACGGGAACATGGACAGGCAGTAGAATTTCTCTTTATTGCTGTCGACGACGGCTTTAAATACCTGATTTTCTTCCCATTGTTGCTGAATGGAAGATTCAATATCGCGTGGGCTGTAGGTCTCTTGCATCATGGCGTAATAATCGGATCTGAGTGCAGTTTAGAAAGCCCGCAAGTGTACCTGAATGCGCTGCTGTAGCCTAGGAGGATTGCGGGTTAAACCCTTTGCTTTGGTAAGGCCAATTGGCTGGATTTCACCGCATTTTTCCGCTCTCTGGCGGATTCCGTCACACTGCGGGAAGGTGTCGCTTGATTCAGGTCACACTTTATTAGAGATTCCTAAAGCAGGCAGCCCGCGATGCTTGCTTACTATCTGGCAGCGCGTAAGGTATCGCCTTCCAGAAAATTTGAATCATTGTCATTTAGGGTGTCGATCTATGTACCGGGGATTTCTGTTGTCATTGTTGGTGATGCTGCCGTTCGCAGCGCAGGCTGATAGTGTGGAATCCATGCTGCAGGAAATGGCCATTATCGAGAAAAATACGGCGCTGTTAGGTGCCGCCCTGGAAGATGGCCAGGAGCGAGCGAGTTTGTGCATTCACTGCCATGGCGAAGACGGTAACAGTAAGCGTGATTACATTCCGAATCTGGCTGATCAGAATGCTTCATACCTATTTACTCAATTCGAACATTTTGCCGATGGCACACGTAAAAACTATGTTATGAGTAAACTGGCCGCCAACCTGACCAAGGATGAGCGTATTGCAATTGCTCTGTACTTTTCACGCAATGAAGTAAAAGCGCGTCCTCAGCCTGTAGCTTCCAGTGAAAAAGGCGCAACTGTCTACAACAGTGTGTGCTTTGTATGTCACGGCAAAGAAGGCAAGGGTAGTCAGCAATATCCGCGTATCGCGGGTCAGCCATATGATTATCTGAAAGCCACATTGATGAAGTTCCGTAATAACGATCCGGAGCGTCAGAACTCACCAATGATGGGTGTAATTCGCGGTATGTCGGAAGCACAGCTGTCCGATGTGGCTGCTTATGTTGCGAATATGCAATAGCAAAATACTTTGCCTCACACTGGTGGGGCTTCTGAGTGCGTGTTCCGGGCACGCACTGCGTCAGTCAGCTGGCAACAGCCAGTATCTTGAGCCTCCGGCAGATGCCCCTCTGGTGCAAGCCAGTGCACAACTTCTGCAACACCACCCGGGCCAGAATGGCTTTTCCCTGCTCACTGATGGCCGTGACGCACTGATCGCGCGTCTTCTGCTGGCGGCCAGCGCAAAGCAGTCTCTGGATCTCCAGTATTATCTTTATCATGATGATTTATCCGGCAGTTTACTGGCCTGGGCGCTGCTTAATGCGGCTGACCGTGGCGTTCGCGTCAGGCTGTTGCTGGACGATATGGCCAGCCGCAATAAAGATGATTATCTGCGTATTCTTGCCCTTCATCCGAATGTAAATATTCGTTTGTTTAATCCTTTCCGGCGCGAATATTCCCGTGACCTGCAATTACTGACCCGCTACGGCGTTTCGACCCGGCGTATGCACAACAAAGCTATGGTGGCCGATAATTGTGTCGCGATTGTCGGTGGTCGTAATATCGGTGATGAATACTTTGATGCTGCGACCGATGCGGTGGTTTTTGGCGACCTTGATGTTCTTACCCTGGGGCCGGTGGTCAGTGATGTGTCACAGGCATTCGACACCTTCTGGAATCATCCGTTTTCAATTCCGGTCGCAGAACACCTGGGGGAGCCAGCGGGTACCGGCCATGAGTCGCTGCAACGATTACGCGACCAGTTGCAGCTGTGGCTGGATTCAAATCAGCAGCATCCCTACGCTGTGGCATTGCGTGGCCGTGCAGATCAGTGGCTGAACACTGGCCAGAATGCATTGTTCTGGGGGCAGGCCTATGTGCTGACAGATTCCCCGCAAAAAATTTCACAGACTCCGGAGGTTTCTCCATTGATGCTGAGCGTTGGCGGTTTGCTGAACAGCGCGCAGCGGCGGGTGATTCTGATTTCCCCCTATTTTGTGCCAGGTGAGGAGGGGACCCGATTTCTGCAGGCGCTGGCTCAACGTGGTGTCGAGCTGATTATTCTGACCAACTCACTGGCCAGTACCGATGTGCCAGCGGTGCATTCAGCGTATAAAAAATACCGTCAGTCTCTGCTGAAAGCGGGCGTGCAACTGTATGAGCTGGATGCGAAAGCCGGTAAGGGGGCAACGGAACGCAGCTGGCTGGGGTCGTCATCGGTCAGCCTGCATGCCAAAGCGCTGGTGGTGGATGATGAATTCTTTTACGTTGGCTCTATGAATTTCGATCCGCGATCCGTGCTGCAGAACACAGAAATGGGGATGTTGTTCCGTCAGCCGATACTGGGAAAAATGACCGCTAACGGCTTTATGCAGGTGATCAGTGAAAATGCCTGGATGCTGTCTTTGCAGAATGGAGAGCTGCGCTGGAGCCGGAATACCCTCAATGGCACCGTGGTGCGGGAGCAGGACCCGCGTGCATCTGTCTGGCGCCGTCTGCAGTCCTGGGTGCTGGGTTTTTTACCCATCGAGACCGAGCTGTAGCCTGATCCTGCGCTGGGTTAAAATGCCTGCTTCGTCTGGCAGCAGGTTTTCCCATGTCCCATACCGACTCGCAATTACGATGGCAATTCTGGATTGACCGCGGTGGTACTTTTACCGATATCGTGGCCATTACCCCGGAAGGCAAACTGCTGACGCATAAATTACTGTCGGAAAATCCTCAGCATTACAAAGACGCGGCGGTCGAAGGAATTCGTCAGATTCAGGCACGTTTTCCACAGTTATCCTCTGCCATCGGGCAGGTGAAAATGGGTACGACGGTGGCCACCAATGCGCTGCTGGAGCGCAAAGGTGAGCGTACCCTGCTGATGATCAGTAAAGGTCTGAAAGACCAGCTACGCATCGGCTACCAGACCCGTCCGGATATCTTCGCCATCGATATTGATAAGCCTGCACCGCTGTACGAACGGGTGTACGAAGTGCCGGAACGAATTCTGGCGGATGGCACCATCGACTACGAACTGGACGAAGAAGCGCTGGTGGTGCAGTTACTGGAAGCGCGTTCACTGGGTTTTGATTGTGTGGCGGTTGTACTGATGCATGCCTATCGCTTCCCGCAGCACGAGCAGCGTGTCGGTGAACTGGCACAACAGCTGGGCTTTAAACAGATTTCCCTCAGCCACCGGATCAGCCCGTTAATCAAACTGGTGCCGCGTGGTGATACCACTGTAGCCGACGCCTACTTATCACCGGTGCTGCGCCACTATGTAGAGCAGGTAAGTGACGCATTGCCGCCAACGGAACTGCAGTTTATGCAGTCTAATGGTGGCCTCAGCGATGCTGCCGATTTTCACGGTAAAGACGCCATCTTATCCGGCCCGGCCGGTGGTGTTGTAGGCATGGTGCAAACCGCGTTGGCCGACGGCTTTGAACGCATTATTGGCTTTGATATGGGAGGAACCTCTACCGATGTCAGCCATTATGCCGGTGAGCTTGAACGTGAAAGTCTGACCGAAGTAAATGGTGTAAAACTGCGTGTGCCGATGATGAATATTCATACGGTCGCCGCCGGTGGTGGCTCGGTGGTGCACTTCACGGATGGCCGTTTTCAGGCAGGTCCTGAATCTGCGGGTGCATTTCCCGGACCTGCCTGCTACCGCAACGGCGGACCACTGACCATTACTGACTGCAATTTATTACTGGGAAAAATTCAGCCGCAGCATTTTCCTAATGTGTTTGGCCCACAGCAAGACAGTCCGCTGGATAGCGATATCGTGCGGCGGAAATTTACCGAATTGGCGGCACAGGTAAAGCAGCAGACAGGGCACGATTACACGCCCGAGGCACTGGCCGAAGGTTTTCTTGCTGTAGCCGTCGACAGTATGGCGCTGGCGGTAAAGAAAATATCGGTGCAGCGTGGCTACGATACGCGTGATTACGTGCTGAATGCCTTTGGTGGTGCAGGTGCTCAGCACGCTTGTCTGGTCGCTGAAGCTCTCAATATGGATAAAGTCTACCTGCACCCCTTTGCCGGTGTGTTATCGGCATTTGGTATCGGTCTGGCAGAACAGCGCTGGCTGGCTGAAGAAGCCGTAGAGATGCCATTGCAGGACGAAAGTCTGGCAGCGATAGAGCAGGCATTTAACAATCTCCGGCAACGCAGCGATATGGCGCAGCCTGAAACCGAAATTCAACGCGTGTATTTGCGATATCTGGGTAGTGATACCCAATTGCTGGTGGAAGCAGCAGACGTTGCCGATATGCGCGCAGAGTTTGAACGTCAGCACCAGCAGTTATTTGGATTTATCAGTAGCGATAAAGCATTGCAGATTGATGCAGTGCAGCTCGAAATGGTTGGTTCGTCGGCGGCCGCACCGGCACTGGAGCTGGCCGCTGAAACATCGACCGGTGATGAACACGCGCAACTGTATTTTAACGCTGCCTGGCAATCGGTACCGGTGTTTCATCGGCAGCAACTGGCGAAGGGTTTCAGCTACAGTGGTGCTGCACTGATTACCGATGCCAACAGCACCATTGTGGTGGAGCCAGGCTGGTCAATACAGGTGCTGGAAAGTGGTGCGTTACTGTTGATTAAAGATACCAGTGACATCCGGCAACCGCCTGTCAGCAATCGTTGCGAGCGTGATCCCGTTCAACTCGAAATCTTTAATAATTTGTTTATGTCTGTGGCGGAGCAGATGGGCTTTGTGCTGGAAAAAACCGCCAGCAGCGTCAACATAAAAGAGCGTCTGGATTTTTCCTGTGCGCTGTTTGATAAGCAGGGTGAGCTGGTTGCCAATGCTCCGCACATCCCGGTTCATTTAGGCTCTATGAGCGAAAGCATTAAAGTCGTTATGCGCGATCAACCCGAGATGCGCCCCGGCGACGCTTTTGTGCTGAATACCCCCTATAACGGTGGCACGCACTTGCCCGATGTCACTGTGGTTAAGCCGGTGTTTATTCAGTCGGAAAAAATGAATAGCCACCCGGATTTCTATGTGGCAGCTCGTGGTCATCACGCTGATATTGGTGGTATTACGCCGGGTTCAATGCCGGCCGATAGTCGTCACATTGAGGAAGAAGGCGTGCTGCTCGATAACCTGCTGCTGATGCGTAATGGTCAGCTGCAGGAAAAAGAAATCCGCTCAGTATTAGCTGCAGCACGTTACCCTGCGCGTAATCCCGACCAGAATATTGCCGATTTAATGGCGCAGTTGGCGGCTTGTGAAAAAGGCGCCAGTGAATTACAGCGCTTGTGCGACAGTTATGGTACCGAGTGTATGCACGCTTATATGCAGCACGTAATGGATAACGCCGAGGAAACACTGCGTCAGTGTCTGGCCGGGCTGCCATCCGGAACCTGGCAGTCTCAGATGGACGATGGCACAACCTTTAAGGTGGCAGTACAGGTCGATCAGCAAGCGCGTTCTGCGGTTGTTGATTTCAGCGGCACTGAGTACCGGGCTGAGCAGAAACAGCATCCGGGGAATTTTAATGCGCCGTCATCCGTCGTCATGGCTGCGGTGCTGTACAGCTTCCGTGCGCTGGTGAATAAACCGATGCCGCTTAACGCCGGTTTCTTTCGCGCGCTGGATGTGCGCATTCCACAAGTATCCGTGATTGCTCCGCAATATCCGGCAGCGGTGGTGTCCGGTAATGTTGAAACCGCTCAGTATCTGGTCGATGTGTTGATGGCGGCTTTGGGCTTGATGGCTAACTGTCAGGGAACCAATAATAACTTCACCTTTGGTGATGCGACGCATCAGTACTACGAAACCCTGTGCGGCGGCATCGGTGCCAGTGCTCAGGGACCGGGTGCCAGTGGTGTACATGCGCATATGACCAATTCGCGTCTGACGGATCCGGAAATTCTTGAACAGCGCTTCCCGGTAGTGCTCGATCATTTTCACCTCCGGCCTCAGTCCGGGGGAAATGGTCTGCACACTGGTGGTGATGGTGTTGAGCGCCATATCCGCTTTTTACAACCGATGCGGGCCAATATCATCAGCGGTCACCGCCAGCAGGCTCCGCAAGGGCTGAATGGTGGTGGCGATGGGCACTGCGGGGTGAACTTCGTGAAACGGCATCAGGGCCGTATTGACTGGTTATCCGGTTGTGCCGACGTTGAGATGGACGCTGGCGATGTGTTCTGTATTCATACGCCGGGAGGTGGTGGCTATGGTGAAGGCACCGGCCTGTAAATAACGGTAAATACTGTCATAAAACCCAACGAACCCTGTGCAGCCGTCTATGCTTAAAGCCTTAGCGTAGAAGGCTGCACGACTATGAAAAATAATCAGCCGGTCACTCAGAAAGAAATTCTGGTTCCGGAAAACACAAAACTCATATCTTCCACTGATCTGAAAGGCGTTATCACGCATTGTAATGACGCCTTTGCCGTTATCAGTGGCTTTACCCGTGCCGAATTAATTGGCAAAGCCCACAACATGATCCGTCATCCGGATATGCCACCGGCCGCGTTTGAGAATATGTGGAAACATCTCAAGGCCGGGCGTCCGTGGATGGGGTTGGTAAAAAACCGCACAAAAAGTGGTGATTTTTATTGGGTCAGTGCTTACGTCACGCCGTTAATTGAGCAGAGCCGGGTTGTCGGTTACGAATCGGTGCGTGTTACCCCGAACCGGGAAGACGTCAAACGTGCCGAAACGCTCTATAAGCGAATCAATGCCGGACAATTGCGTCCGTCGTTGCGTGAAGACTTTCCATTGTCTGCTCTGCTGTTTACGGCGTCAGGAGTGGTGTCGGCCGGATTGTACTGGCTGGCCTCATCTCCGCTGGCGGCCTGGCTGGTACTGGCTGGCAGCTCTGTCTGTTATGCGGTGCTGACCATGTATCAGAAGAAACAAATGCCTAAAGATCTGATGAAAATTATGGATCATGCGTTTTCCGATGCGCTGGCGGCGCGGGCATTTACGGATGACGATATTCTCACTGGCAAGGTAAAGGTGGCGATCCTCAGTCAGGCCCGGCATCTGGATACGGTACTGACCCGCCTGGAGGAGTCTGCTGACGAGGTGAATGCCCATGCACGTGAAGGCCTGATGCGGGTGGAAGAAACCTGTGCCAGTCTGCAGATTCAACAGGATGAGACCGCACAGACTGCTACCGCGGTACAGGAGATGTCGGCCACCATCGCTGGTGTCTCAGAAAGCGTTCAGCATACTGCCGAACAGGCGGATGCCGTGCGTAAACAGGCGGCCAGTGGTCGTCAGGTGGTGCTACAGACACGTGAGTCCATTGAGGGGCTTAAGCGAACCGTTGATGAGATCCGTCAATCGGTGAATGAACTGGCGCAGCAGACACAGACTATCGCCAAATCGGCACAGGATATTGAACAGATTGCAGAACAAACCAACCTGCTGGCACTGAATGCTGCCATTGAAGCTGCACGAGCGGGAGAGCAGGGTCGTGGGTTTGCTGTGGTGGCGGATGAGGTGCGTAGTCTGGCGATGCGAACCCGCGAATCCACGGCGGATATCCATTCTGTGGTCAGTGGTCTGATCACACGCAGTAATGAATCGGTCGAAGTAGCGACGCGTGGTTCAGAAGCGGCTGATGTCGGCTTCGAGCGCATGCGTGAAGCCGAGAAAATGCTAAGTTCCATTGTCGACTCGGTGGCACAGATTGCTGATATGTCGATTCAGATGGCGACCTCGGTTGAACAGCAGTCACAGGTATCCGGTGAAATCAGTCAGCAGATTGTACGTATTAATCAGCTGTCACGTGAGAGCATGGAATCCGGCGGTCAATCGGCTGAAACCGTACGCGGTATCCGCCAGATTGCCCAGGAACTGCATGATCTGGTGGTGCAGTTTCACTGATTTAATCTGACCGCTGGGGTAGGCTTTTGCATTGTGCTAGAATCGCCGCCATCGTCATCCCAGCCCGAGAGAGAAGTGCTATGGATATCATGCAGGTCCTTAAAGACCAGATCGAAAGCAACGCTATTCTGTTGTACATGAAAGGCTCCCCTAACCAGCCAATGTGCGGTTTCTCTGCACGCACTGTGCAGGCGGTTATGGAGTGTGGTCAGAAGTTCGCATACGTTGACGTATTGTCGAACCCGGAAGTCCGCGCCAATCTGCCTACTTATGCTAACTGGCCAACCTTCCCACAGCTGTGGGTAAACGGAGAACTGGTTGGTGGCTGCGATATCGTGACTGAAATGCACGCCAAAGGTGAACTGAAAGAGCTGCTCGAATCAGCTGCTCCGCAAGAATAATCGCCTTGCGTATCGCCTCATAAAAACCAGCCTCCGGGCTCACTAGTGTCCCACAAATTTTCATTTGAACTTTTGTGGGATATTCAGGGCCCTTTGTCCTCATAGAGGGGCCTTACCCCTCTCGCCGGACGGGCTATCTCCCCGCTTCGCGCTGTTCTGGCTCGTTTACCCTTGAAACCTTGATATTTACTGACCGCACGTCCCATCGGCCATCCATGGCCGGGGCCGCTTGCCCGAGTCCTTTCGGGCAGGTCGGAAGTATCTTCGCTTTCTGCGGCGAGCGCAGAGGCGCTGTTTTAGTGAATCTCACAGCCCTATTTCAAACATCACGAAGAATCTGAATTTAATGTCTCTGGCTGAAATTCAGTGATGGCCTTGTAGTAAAAAGCAGCATAGAGGAAGCCATTCCTTCGCCTCCTGGAGCGCTGAAATGAACGATGATTTTTCCGGTCCGCCGGGCATGGATGCCCGACGAGCGGACGGCGACAGGGATGTCGCATGGGCGTGAGGCCTGAAAAATCGAGAGAATGAAGGTGACGCTTCAGGAGCGAAAAGCTGGGGTCGGCCCTGCCGGCCAGGGGATAAGTTCCCCTGGTAGGCAGTAGGCTCTGCGGATTTAAAAGTCGTTTATAGAAAACAGATAGTTTTAAAACTGTGGGACAGCAGTGGCCTCCGGGCTGGTTTTTTTATGCCTGCAGCACAGAAGAGACGCTGTTAAATACTGATAAATTTAATGCCAATGAGAATGCTTTATATTGCTTTTGACAATGAATATTCCTCTTGTTAGTTTGGCCGCCGGATACCCGCTGAGGGGCTGCTCACAGAAACGTGAAGCGCCATATTCCTAAGAATTTTCAGTAAAAAGAGGTCTGTCTGTTCAGCAGCGCAGGCCCGCATAACGACAGGACGAAAACCGATGCAAAACCGTGATATTCGCTTTCTGCCAGCTCTGGCGCTGACCGCTGCCGTTGCATCTGCCAACGTGGCAGCCAGTGAAACTGACGAACTGCGTGCTGAAATGCAGGCGCTTAAACAGCAGCTTGCAGCGCTGGCTGACGCTGTGGAAAGTGCTCCGCAGGACGCCCATCAGTCCCGCGTATCGCTGGGTGGCTATGGTGAAATGCACCTTAATCTGAACAATGGTGACGATAACGAAATCGACTTCCACCGCTTTGTATTGTTCCTCGGTGCTGAACTGTCTGAGAGTACGCGCTTCTTTGCAGAGCTTGAGCTGGAGCACAGCCTGGCGGGCGACGGAAAGCCGGGTGAAATTGAACTGGAACAGGCCTATCTCGAGCAGGATATCCGCCCGGGTATGCGTGCCAAAGCGGGTTTGTTCCTGCTGCCGGTCGGCTTGCTGAACGAAACGCACGAGCCGGAAACCTTCTATGGTGTTGAACGTAACAACGTAGAGAAAAACATTATTCCGACCACCTGGTGGGAAGGTGGTGTGGCGCTGACTGGCGAACTGGCACCGGGTGTGAATTATGACCTGGCGATGCATTCCGGTCTGAACACCGCTGACGGCACCATTCGTAAGGGACGCCAGAAGGTTGCGGAAGCGACGGCCAATAAAGCGGCCTACACCGGACGCATCCGCTACACCGGCGTTGCTGGTATGGAGGTGGGTGTCTCTGCTCAGTATCAGGATGACCTGATGCAGGGCGGCGGTGAGCGTGAAATCAGTGCTTCCCTGATTGAGGCGCACGTAGCCTACGCCAACGATGGCTTCGGTCTGAAGGCTCTGTACGCTGAATGGAGTCTGGATAAGGCTGTGAATGCGATCCGTGCCGGTGCTTCAAAGCAGAATGGTTTCTACATTGAGCCTTCTTACCGCATGAATAACGTCGGTGTCTTCTATCGTCTGAGTGGTTGGGACAATGCCGCTGGCAACAGCAGCGACTCTGATTACCAGCGTCAGGATATCGGTGTGAACTACTGGCTGGCACCGACAGCAGTGCTGAAAGCTGACTACTTCCGCGAGGAACTGGCTGATGACCTGAATGCTACCGGGTATAACCTGGGCGTTGGTTACAGCTTCTGATCGTATCCGGGCAGGCATTCGCCTGCCCGTTCACTTTAAGCGGACATAGCCCGCAATTTCGTCTTAATCCCGGCAGCTGTGCAGGAAACTCACAGGACTCTGGGGTAAACTGCCTGCTTTCAGCGTAACTCCCTTCCGCAGCGAGCAAGGTCACTATGGCGTCCAACACAATCCAGCCGTCTCCGGGTCAGTCATGGCTTGAGTCGCTTGATCAGCGGGCGGTCAGTGCCTGGGTATCGCTTAAAGGACGCAAAGCCGATTTCCCGCTCAATGGTCTCAGCCGTGTTTCACTGCTGGGCGATACTCTGTCCCGCCAGCCAATCGCCTGGCTGAACGCTCCCGCTGGTTATGGGAAAAGCGTATTGATGGGCGAATACGCGCGTTCCCAGGAGCCTGCTACAGCCGTTATCTGGCTGACGGTGGATAACCGGGATGCACCGGCCGATATATTTCTGCGCCATTTCCTCGAAGCCGCTGAGCATCAGGTACCGGGTATAGCGACGGATGCACTGGCTCACTGGCATGAGACCAGTAAGCGTGGGCGTGCCGATACCGAACAGGTATTGATGCTGTGGCTGCAGGAGCTGACGGCTTTTGATGAGCCACTGCTGATCTGCCTGGATGACCTGCACAACCTGTATGGCAGTGACAGCTTTCAGGTGGTGATGCTGATGATTGAGCAGTTGCCCGCTAAAGCCCGGATGGTTCTCTCCTCACGTTTTATTCCTGAGCATCTGGGACGACTGCAACTGAGCAGCCGGCTGGGCTGGCTGCGCCCACCGCAACTGAGTTTCACTGATGACGATGTCCAGCAACTGCTGTTGTTACACGGCATCGATCATTCTGCCGCGCTGGTTCCGGATCTGATGCAGCGTTTACAGGGGTGGCCAGCGGGTATCGCTATCTGGTTGTTGTGTTACCGCGCTGCCGGGCGTCCAGCCGATCCTTCGCCAATGCTGGCGCAGCAGGAGCTGCAGGATTACCTGAACGGCGAAACACTGTTACGCCTTGATGAACCGCTGCGTCACTTTCTGCAGCAGGCCTCTGTGCTGGGCACCTTCAATGAGATGCTGCTGACCCACTGCACAGGGTCGGAAAATTATCATCAGCCAATGCAGCAGGCCCTGCGCCTGAATCTGTTTGTTGAGCCTCTGCAGCACCATGTTGGCTGGTATCGCATGCATCCGGTGATGGCCTCGCTGATGGCTGCCGGATTGCCTCTGACTGAGCGCCAGATGTTGCATCGCCGTGCCTTTCAGTGGCTGAGTCAGCGTAAAGAACCCGTCGCGGCGCTGTACCATGCGCGTAAGGCAGAAATGGGCCCGGAAGTACTGCAGTGGGTTGCCGCCGAGGCAGAGAATATTCTCGCCAACCTGGATATTGCCGGTCTGCTCGATTGGTTTGATGTACTCGGTGATGATCTGTTGCATCAGTCGCCGCGCCTGATGGCGATTGCCGCCTGGGCCTGGCTGCTGACACATCAGCGAGAAAAAGCAGAGCGGGTTATGGACAGATTGCTGCGCAGCGGTGAACTGCCGGCTTATGAAGCCGACGCTCTGCAAGGTTATCTGGCGCGCCTGAAAGGTCAACTGGATGCAGCACAGCATTCCTGTCGGCAGGCGCTGGAGCACCTGCCACAGGAGCGTTATACCCTGCGTATTCTGATGAGCTCTACGCTGGCGCAGCTCAGCCTGGCAGTGCAGGACGCTGACGGGGCACGTATCTGGAACCGTCTGGCACAGGATCTGGCGCGTCAGTATCAGGCGCCGGCAATGGAAGCTCTGTCATTGTTCGATTACGCCCGGATTGAACTGAACCGTGGTCATATTCGTCATAGCGGCGACGTGGTTGAGCAGGGGCTCACGTTGCTGGCAGATGGCGCCCGTCAGTCGGAACGACTGCCGCGTGGCCGACTATTGCTGTACCGCGCTATGTTGCAATGGCTTCACAATGGCGAGGCTCCTCATATTGATGAAACCTTGCAGCAGGGGATTGCAGCCGCCGCCAGCGTGCACGACGTCTGCGTCTGCTACGGTTACGCCGTAGCGGCCATGCGCAACAGCATGAGCGGTCAGTACGCGCAGGCTCTGAATGCGTTAGGGGTTGCCGAGCGACTGATGCAACGCTGGCGGGTGGAACCTGACAGCTATCAGTGGTTGCAGTTAGTAAAAGTGAATGTGTGGATTTCAGAAGGCAAAATCAGCCGCGCACAGAAGGCGCTGGATGAGTACCTGAATGGCCGTACGCTGGCACAGTTACCGCGACCAGAACTGTTTCCGATGCTACCTGGCTTTGCCGTGGTTACTCAGGGGCGATTATTTCTGGCGGCGGCGCAGTACGGAGAATGCCTGCAGCAGACAGAGCAGGCCGTGCGTGGTGGGCATGGGACCTTTGTAACTCTCATTCTGCAGATTATCCGGGCCACGGCCATGCGTCAGCAGTCCGGCGATGGCAACTCCATACAGCAGGTTCTCAAGTTACTGGAACGGGAAGGTGTTGGTGCTCACTTACTGCAGTGGATTCCAACTGCTGCACTGACTCAGTCATTGGTATCAGAAGTAACCGATGCGCAAGGGAGTCTGAGTGAACGAGAATTGGAAGTGCTAAGAAAAATTGCTCAGGGTTATTCCAACCAGGAAATAGCAGACCAGCTTTTTATATCCTTACATACTGTTAAAACGCACGCGCGAAAAATTAACGTCAAACTCGCCGCGAAGAGTCGTACTCAGGCGATTCGGAAAGCACAGGAACTTAACCTTATTTAAAGTATGGAATAACAGCATTTATTTTTAATTTTATTATTAAAAATAAATATTTCTCAGCCCTTTAATTTATAAGGTTATTTTCTTCTATTTATTCCATTCTCTGCAGTTGGGCTGGCATTTATAAGCAGTTTCGACTATCAATTAATCTATCTGTGAATAATTCGTAGAGCCAGACGGTGGCCGGATTGTTGCAGCACTTCTGACGCTGTAGGTCGTTATTCACTGGTTTCTCACGCACATTGGTTGAATGGACAGAGTATGAGCCAGGGATATATAGCAGTCGTTCTCGGTCGGGATGACGACCGGCAACTGGAATCCTTGCTGGGTGAAAAATGCCGGCTGTTGACGGTGGACTCCATCTCAGCGGTGATCGAAACAGCGGCCCGGCATGAAGCAAAGCTGATCATGATTGACGCTGTCGTTCTGGGGGAAGAAAAGGCCCTGGAAGCTTGTCAGATATGTAAGGAGCAGCAGGACGCACCTGTTGTGATTCTCTCTGATCAGGATTCACTCGATTACAAAATGCAGGCGTACGAAGCCGGCTGTGACGACTTCCTCACCCGCGATGCCATGTTTGAACTGAAAGCCCGACTGGATCGGGTGTTGTTCAACAAGGTGGCGAATGATCAGCTGCGCCTGCAACTGAAGCAGGCTAATGAGATGGCATTTATTGCCATGTCCGATACCTCAGATCTGGGGGTCAACGTTCAGTTTCTGCTGGATGTAAATAACTGCAGCAACCTTGATGAGCTGGGCATGCGTTTGTATCAGGCACTGGCCAGTTATGGCCTTAACTGCAGCCTGCAGATGCGCAGCCGTTATACCGTGAAGAATATGGAAGCCAACGGTATGGCTAAGGAAATGGAATCAGTACTGCTTGCAGAGTGTAAGGATCAGGGGCGCTACGTTGATTTCGGTAAGCGCTCGATCATGAATTATGAAAAGGTATCGCTGCTGGTAAAGAATATGCCGGTGGATGATGAAAAGAAGTACGGTGCCATCAAGGACAACGTGTTCTCACTGCTGCAGGGGTGTGACGCACGAATTGATGCACTGGATAACCTGCAGTCTCTGGCGCTGGAAAGTGAGCTGGTAAAACGTCTGAGTACTCACCTGCGTTCGGTAATGGCACATGTTGATGAAAGCTATCAGGAAGTCATGCGCGATATTGCCGATGTGGTGGAAAATATGGCGGACGGCGTTGAGAGCAGCATTCAGTTTCTGGGCATGGACGAGCAGCAGGAGGCTGCACTGCAGAAAATTATGGAAACCGGCATCGTCGATACCAATCGTATTTTTAACGACGGCATGCGACTGGATGAAGGCCTGAAAGGCTTCCTCACGCGCCTTGATGAAGTATTCTCCAGTGAGAAAACAGATCCGCAGATGATTCAGAGTCTGTTGAGCAGTATGCCCAGTAACGGCCATTAGCGTTAACGTCCAGACATAAAAAAGGCAGACCGTAGTCTGCCTTTTTTTATGCCTGTTTTGCGCCGCAGCTGCCCTCTGCCAGTTCAACCTCCCAGGGCGGGTTAGGGCGGATGCTGTCGATAACAAAATCAACGAAGCTACGTACTTTGGCCGACAGGTGACGGTTACTTGGATACAGGGCATGAATCGGACTGGCTTCAAACGGCCAGTCGCACAGTACTGGCAACAGGTTGCCAGAACGGATCGCCGGTGCCGCAACCAGCATTGGCAGCGGCGCAATACCGGTACCTGACAATGCCAGGGTGTACAGGCTGGCAAAATCATTCGCCTGCAGACGTGGCTTTACCTGCAGGCTGAACTCACGTCCGCCCGGTCCGGTCATCTGCCACTGAGCCCAGTTGCTACCGGTCAGCAGGCGGTGCTCGCTGAGTTGTTCAGGCTCTGCTGGCAGACCGAAGCGTTCAGCGTAGTCGCTGCTGGCACAGAGAATAGCGCGAACATCACCGAGGTAACGGCCGATCAGAGAGGAGTCTTCCAGCTGGCCGATGCGGAAGGCGACGTCGATGCCTTCCTGTACCAGGTCCAGACGCTGATCAGACAGCACCAGATCCACCATGACCTGCGGATGCTGTTCCATGTACTCGGCAATCAGCCCGGACAGTACGGTAGAACCAAACAAGACGGGTGCGGTAATGCGTAGCGTGCCGGTTGGCGTGCTCTGCATCTGAGTAACGGCGATGTTCGCTTCTTCAATTTCACTGAGGATACGCGCGCACTGGTTGTAGTAAGCATTGCCGGTATCGGTGAGACGCAGGCTGCGGGTGGTGCGCTGAATCAGGCGCACGCCAAGACGTTCTTCCAGCTGGGTGATCTTACGGCTGACCGTCGACTTCGGCAGACTCAGGTTACGCGCCGCACCGGTAAAGCTTCCGGCTTCCACGACGTGCACAAAGATCGCCATCTCGTTAAGGTCAAATTCTTCCCGTTTTCCTATCAGCATATGAGCTACCCGCAGTCTGAATGATCGAGTGAATCCCTACTTTAACCATGTATTTGGAACAATGGTAGCTAAAATTGCTCGATTGTTACTATCGTTCAGGATTCTGCTGGTCGCTCAGGGCCAGAGGCCCGTTAGTAACGGGCCTTGATGCCAAAGGACAGAATCAGTGGCAGATCGGTGACATCCTCTTTACCACTGTAGTCGGCGCCTGTGTATTCGTAAGAGATAACGTTGGCGCGGTTATAGAGGTTAAGTACCTCAGCGTAGAGGTTAATATCCCAGGCGGAGCGGGTCGTGAAAGCACGTTCGAGACGTACGTCCAGTCGATGGTAAGCCGGCAGACGCTCGGAGTTCACACTGCCATACACCGGGTTATACAAATCCGGATTGTCCGCATCCTGAACGGCATCTTCCAGTGGTGTAATCAGCTGACCGCTCTGATAGCGCCATTTCAGACCGAACTCCAGCCCTGAGCTGATCTTGTAGTTGCCCACCATATTGATGATAACCGGCTGATCATAGTTGTAGCTGAAATCGCTGTCTGTCACCTCGTTATGACGGAAGGTGCGTGACCAGGCGACGGAGAGCCAGCCATACCAGCGATCGGTCAGGTTCTTGTTAATAAAGACTTCTGCGCCAAACGCGTGACCATCAGCCTCGTTACTGTAGCGTGGCAGAGCAGCGTACTGAGCATCAGAAAGATCGGCGTAGTAAGGGTCCTGAGCCGCTTTGGCAATAATGATGTTGTCGAGTTGCTTGTAATAAACCTCGAATTTCCACAGCAGATCCGGACGCAACTGATGCTCCAGTCCCAGCTCATAATGCTCTGCCGTTTGTTGTTTCAGGTCTTTGTTACCGAACGGTTCGATGTAGCTGCCAAGGTTGGCAGGCAGAATATGATGCTGGCCATAGGCCTGAGTGAACCACCAGGCATCCGAGAATTGCCAGCGGCTTTGCAGGCGTGGTTCAGTAAAGGTTTCTTCGGTGTAGTCGTCATAGGCGAAGGCCAGCCCCGGGGTCAGCGTCCAGTCTGGTGATACCGACCAGATGTCCTGCACAAAGGCATCGTAGCTGTAGACCACCGGCTTGCCTGAACCAGTAACGGTTTCGTCGCCGTCGACGATGCGGGGGTCCGGCCCAAGCTTATCGCTTGGTGGTGCTGTCAGAGTGCCATCATAGCTGATATGGCTTTCGCTGATTTCAACACCGAACCCAACCTCGTGCTGATAGCCAACAGGTGCAAGAAAATGACTTTTCAGATTGAAGTCATCCACTTTTACATCAATGGCATTATCGGTGCCGATATTAAAAGCAAACTTCTGTTCCAGATGTGATAAACCAATTTTATGGCTCATGCCGCTGGCATACAGCTTTTCCCATGCCAGCCCCTGACTGTTAAAAAAGGCTTCAAACTGAATGTTGCCACTGAGTCCGGGGTCCTGCTGAACCAGGTCGGCATCGTCCTCAAATTTAATACCGGCTTTATCGCGCGAGCCAATCACCTGGAAATAAATACGGTCGGTATCGTTCGGGCGATATTCGTACTTGCCCTGATAATCGTAGTATTCCGGTAATGTGGTAAATGCGAAGTCCTCATCATCGAGCAGATTGTCGATATAAAACTGAAAAAGACTCTGACGTGCAGCGATATAGAAGCTCTGATTTTCCGTTACCGGCTGCTCGTAGAAAATTCCGGCTTTAAGAAAGCTGGCATCTATAACCAACTGGCTCTGATCGTAGTAAGGGGAGCGCGAGGTTGCTTCAATGACGGCGCCAGTGGCATTGTTGTACTGAGGCGACCAGGCGGAGGTTTCCAGACGGAAATCCTCAATTACGTTGTCACTGAGAATGCTGCTGTTATCGCTGTGAAATATGTAGCCAACAGGCAGGAAATCGACCAGGTACTGGTTGTCATCCGGCGAGGAACCACGCACAGCAGGCTCAGACGTTCGACCACCAAAAGTAACGCCGGGTAAGGTACTGACTGCGCCAAGTGGATCATTACCACTACCCGGCACCTTAAGTAATTTCTGTACAGAAATTTCGGTTAATGGTTCCTGCTGGCCGGTAATCTCTACCGTATCCAGAGCAACGGAATCTGTATCCTCAGCCTGCACCAGTAATGGCGCAAGAATCAGTGCGGGTGTAATGATCAACGCTTTCATTTTATCGTTCCCGGAAAGTGCGTGTCCTGGGCCACAACAGTAGCAGTGTGAAATGCAGTATCACACAGAAAGATGAATGCAGAATGAACAATCGGCCTGTCAGGGATAAAAATATGTAATGCTGGCGATATAGTTATCCCCACTGGCCGAGCGGATATTGGTCAGGCCGCGATAGCTCAGCAGTCTGCGGCTTTCGGCATCGTACTCTAACTGAATGGGGTCAAGCAGCCAGGCAAGCAGACGGGAAGCCAGCTGCATGCGAATGACGACCTTGCCCTGATCGCTGTTGTTAACCCGCTCTACCCGGAAACGAATGAGGTCAAAACGAGCCACGGAGGCAAAATAAAAGGTGAGGTCATCGCCAGCGACCAGAGTTTCCCAGTGGCTGCGGATCAATTCATCGAACCCGGCATCTACAACCAGCAAATCATCCGGCAATGTCAGGCGATCACGCTGCACAGGCTCACCGGGTTGCTGCAGTATCATCTGCAGCTGATCGCCCATCATGCTAAGCGCTTCCCGGTAGCCCGTGTCTGGTTCAATCAGATTGAACGACGGTGTTAACGGATTATCTGCATAAATGTTAATTTTCTCGGCGATTAACTCACCCTGTGGGTTTTTATAGTCGACCGTACGTTTTACCGGTATGCCACCCCCGTATTCCACTGTGTGGTATTCGCGGTACAACAGCTTGCCGGTCACGAGATCTTCAGCCTCTCCGTAGTAAGACTGAGTAGCCGCTGAAGCTGAAGCCGCCAGCATCGCCAGAATAAACGCTGTAAAAATGTCAGCAGGTCGCATGGTTAACCCTCCTGTGACGGAACAGGGCGGCAAAGGTTATCGCCCAGGCCAGTGCAATCATCAGATATCCGCTCTCACCTATTTCCAGAACCTGCAGCCGCTGACCGGCAAAGTAGCTGAGTGGTGCCATAGTTAACGCCAGTGCGGCTGCCAGACGACTTCTGCCCTGCAACCAGCCAAGTGCGTGGCGCGGCGTCAGACTGAATGCCAGCCATAGTGCTGCCAACCATAGTGGAATGGGGGGCCAGATTCCCGGGCCGAAACTCATCAGCCCCAGCAGGCTGAGCAGAGAATCAAATAATATGCCGACACTGGCGAGTAGTAGCGAAAAGCCCAGCCCTTTTCCCCGAGTAATCCACAGGTGCAGCAACAGGAACGCCAGTACACTGCTGCTACCAATAAGATCGCCACCAAGCACGCAGGCGAACCAGCAACCCTGAAAAGCCAGCATATTAATCAGCGGGTAATGGCGTTCCATAACGTCAGTCCTGCAGACCACCAAGGACAGGCTCACGACGATTCAGTGGTTTGGCAAACATCAGTTGCACATCACCGATTACGCGCTCGGCAAAGCCACCTTCGCAGTAGGAAAAATAGAAATCCCACAGACGGATAAAGGTATCGTCATAGCCAAGTTTTCTGATTTCGTCCTGATTTTTCAGAAAGTCTGAACGCCAGGCGGCCAGTGTACGGGCATAGTGTGGTGTGATGTCTTCCATATGAATCATTTTCATATCAGAAGATGCTGTGAATGCCTGGGTAATGGCGGTAACACAGGGGATGAAACTGCCGGGAAAAATGTAACGCTTAATAAAATCGACTTCTTTACGTGCCTGGTGATAGCGCTGATCATCAATGGTGATGGCCTGAATCAGGGCAATACCATCGTCCTTCAGTAAGCGTGAAATGGTTTCGGTATACACCGGCAGATACTGATAGCCAACGGCCTCAATCATTTCTATGGACACCAGTTTGTCGAACTGGCCTTCCAGCGCACGGTAGTCCTGCTTTAACAGTGTAATACGGTCGCCGAGGCCTTCTTCGGCGATACGTCGTTCGGCCCAGGCGTACTGTTCTTCGGAAATGGTTGTGGTGGTTACGCGGCAGCCATAATGCTTCGCTGCATAAATAGCCATGCTGCCCCAGCCGGTACCAATTTCAATCAGGTGATCTGATTCTTTCAGTTGTAACTTCTGACAGATGCGCTGCAGCTTGTATAGCGATGCTTCCTCCATGCTGGCATCCTGGTGTGGAAAAATACCACTGGAATACATCATGGTCGGATCAAGAAACAACTCAAACATGTCGTTGCCAAGATCGTAGTGAGCGGCAATATTGCGGCGCGAGCCTTTTTCAGTATTACGATTGAAGTAGTGAAAAATCTGCAGAAACGCTTTCCCTATATTGGCAAGGCCACCGTCGATTTCGTCGACTACATCATTATTACGTGCCAGCAGGCGTACCAGCATTGGCAGATCGTCACTGCTCCAGTCGCCGGTCATGTACGACTCACCCGCACCGACACTGCCGCTGAGAGCAATATTGCGATAGGCCTCATAGTCATGGATATGCAGAGTGGCATTCAGCCCGGAGCTATCTGCCTCGCCGAAGGTTGTCTGGCCGTCGGCTTCAATCACTGTCAGTCGGCCTGTATGCAATTTATTTAAGGTTGCGAACAGGCCATTGCGACAGATGCGGTCGAGCCAGTGAATATTCGCAGCGTTAACAGACAGAGTTTTCATGATATGCGCTCCTTGCCGCTGGCGGCATCGGGTTTCTTAAGGTTTTTATTATCGCTTTCGGGGTGATCGTAAAACGGGCTACGGCGTAGCCATAACTTGAGAGCATTCCAGTAAATGCCCCAGAAAACTTTCAGTGTCATAAATGGATAGCGTCGTAACACGGCACCCATACTGGCTGTGGTAAAGGGCAGACGTTGCAGACGCATGGTGGCATCCATATCTCTGTGGCCGTCCCGGTTCAGCGTATCCATATGAATCAGCAGGTCATCGGCCGGGTCCTGCAGTACCCAGCGATACTGCATATCCAGCGGATTAAATGGTGATACGTGAAAGCTTTTGGCGAAGCGATACTCATAGCGCAGCGCAGAGCCGACTATGGTACGAAAGGGTTCAATGGCTGTTGATGGACGATCTGATTTATCGGCCAGCAGGGTATAGTGATGACGTTCATCCCAGGGGGTATTGGTGATTTCCGCCACAATGCCACACAGGGAACCATCTTTTCGGTAGCCGTAATAAAAGCTCACCGGATTAATGATGTAGCCGAAATAGCGCAGGTTGGTCAGCAGGCAAATACGCTCAGGGCGCTCACCGCTTTGCTGCTCAAACGCATCCTGTACCCGGTGCTTAAGGTCTTCTGCCGAGTCGTTAAGCGCTTTATCGGCGGCAAAATAATCGCCACGTAAAAAACGTGCCAGTGCCAGCCCGCCACGACCCACCTTCCACCAGGCATGGCGACTGAAAACAGTTTCAACCTCATCCAGATCGAGCAGCACCATAAACACCTGATAGCGCAGACTGTTGCCTGCGCGGGTGAAGCGGCGGTGCCGCACCCAGCCCTGATAAATGGCACTGTGATCGCTCACAGGGATACTCCCAGGGCGTCAGTGACACGCAAGGCGCTGACCACACCATCTTCATGAAAACCGTTGAACCAGTATGCACCGCAGTAGTGGGTGCGGTTACGTCCACTGATATCAGCGTGGCGGCGTTGTGCCTTCATGCCTTCGAGGGTGAATACCGGATGGTCATACGTGAAACGACGAATGACCTTGCTGTCATCAATATCGGCAGACTTATTCAGCGTGACACAGAAATCCACCGGGCAGTGATGGAAATTCTGCAGGCGATTCATGTAATAGGTAACCGCTACCGTTTCCTGTTTATTTCGCCCTATATGGTAATTCCAGGCTGCCCATGACAGTTTCTTCTGTGGCAGTACAGAAGCATCGGTGTGCAGAACCACATCGTTTGGCTGATAGGGAATAGCACCGAGAATTGCCTGTTCATCGTCACTGGCATCCTCCAGCATGGCCAGCGCCTGATTGCTGTGGCAGGCAAAAATAACCTGACTGAAACTTTCTTCGCCACGGCTGGAATGAATAGTCACGGATTGCTCTGAGCGAGTAATGCGGTGTACCGGAGTCGACACATGAACCTGATGCTGTGGCAGGTCCAGCAGAATACGGCGCACGTAGGATTGTGAACCCTGACTGACAACCCGCCACTGCGGGCGTTCATCTACACTGAGCATGCCGTGGTTATTGAAAAAACGCAGGAAGAAATACAACGGAAACTCCATCATCATATCTTCACTGGCTGACCAGATCGCCGCGCCCATCGGGATAATGTAGTACTGACAGAAGTAGCGCCCGTAATTTTTGCGTTTCAGATAGCTGCCCAGCGTTTCCTCACTACTGATACTGCCGTCGGCTAACTCCGCTCGGGTTTCACGGTTAAAACGCAGAATGTCTTTAATCATGAACCAGAAGGCCGGATTAAAAATATTACGTCGTTGTGAGAACAGGGTGTTCAGTGTGTGACCGTTATATTCCAGCCCGCTGGCTTCACTTTTGACGCTGAAGCTCATATCCGAAGCTTCGGTAGGTACGCCCAGACGTTCCATCAGGCGAATAAAGTTCGGGTAGGTCCAGTCGTTGAAAACAATAAAGCCGGTATTTACCGGGTATGTAACACCATCAACGTCGACATCGGTTGTCTGGGTGTGACCACCGATGTAGTCGTTGGCCTCAAACAGATGAACGTCGTATTTTTCCCGCAGCAACCAGGCGCAGGTCAGGCCGGAAATTCCGGATCCGATAATGGCTATTTTTTCTTTCATGAGCTGAGTTTCCGCGGGTTGTTATTCTGGCGACTCATAGCTCTGCTGATGCGGAAACGTAAGGCTTCCGGCAGCAGACCCAGCAGGCGCAGTGCCAGGGTGAAACGTTTAGGAAAATGAATGTCACGCTGACGTCGCTCGAGTCCGTCAATGATGGTCCGGGCGGCTTCATCGGCTTCAATCAGAAAAGGCATCGGAAAATCGTTAACGTCGGTCAGCGGTGTACGCACAAAACCGGGTGAGATGACTGATACATCAATGCCGTGTGTATGCAGGTCGGCGGCAAAACTCTGCAAACAATGAGTGACCGCTGCTTTACTGGCTCCGTAGGCCTGTGCTCTTGGCATTGCCAGTGCGGTAACGCTGCTGCTGACACCGGCAATCATGGCGCGCGAACTCTTCTTCAGTAAGGGCAATGCCGCACTTATGGCATTGATGGTTCCCATGAAATTGGTGTCCATTACCCGCCTGAACATGGCGGGATCTGGTGCACCGGCATCCACATATTCGCAGGTGCCGGCGTTAGTAATCAGCATATCCAGCTGACCGCATTCCTGTTCAATGCGGGCAGCAACCGTTTGTAATTCCTGCTCGCTGGTCACGTCAGCAGGGCAAGGAATAATGTGCTTCTGACCGGCCGCCAGTTGCTGCAGTTTCTGTTCATTACGGGCGCTGATGTAAAGGCGTTTGCAACGTCCGGCTAACGCCTGTGTCAGAGCCTCACCAATGCCGGTGGACGCGCCAGTGAGCCAGATAACCTGTTGTTCCAGTGGCAGTGCTTTCATTGCATTCGTCTCCTCACCTGGCGAATTAACCAGCCCAGTAGCGGCAAGTGCTGGTAAAGCATGGCGCCAGCGTCGAAGAAATCTTCGTGGCGAATAATCAGCCCATCTTGCCAGTGCAGTTCTGAACAACCGCGTACGGTGACTGGTTTGCCAGCGGCAATGCGCGGATGAACGAACGTCATTTGCCAGCGGTGCATGCTGCTGTCACCGTTTTCGTAAATAGCGCCAAACTCGAAATGAATATGGCTGACGTTGAGGTACAGCTCGGCAAAATAGCGGGTCAGTTGTTCCAGACCCTGAATACTGTGAAACGGATCGGAAAACTCTATCGCCGGGTGATAAACCGAACCCAGTAATGGCTCGCTTACGGTGTCACGGTTGAGCTTTTGGTAGAGCTCAGAAAATCGTTTAGCCTGCTCAGCCATGGTGTTTCTCCATGGCCTGGCGGCCTTCAGCAAGAATATGTGCGGGAACAGGGCGCAGGTCGCGGATAATGCGCAGCCAGCTCATGGCTTTCAGCACCATGTACGTAATATCCACTTCCCACCAGTAAAAGCCCTGACGTGCCGATGCCGGCCAGCGATGATGGTTGTTGTGCCAGCCTTCCCCCAGAGTGAGCAGTGCAAGAAACGCATTGTTACGGCTGTCATCTTCAGTGGCGAAGCGTTTTTTACCCCATATGTGGCCCAGTGAATTAATCGTCACGGTGGAGTGAAACAGCAATACTGTAGAAATAAAGAAGCCCCACACCACCAGTTGCAGGCCTGTGGTTTCCAGTTGCGGATGGGTGGTTGCCAGAATCTCACCAGCGCCAAACAACAGGCAAACCAGCAGCAAAGGTGCGAAGGCATCAAAGCGGTCGAGCCACACCAGTTCCGGAAAGCGGGCAAAATCACCAATGCGTTTCATATTGGTACGAAAGGAGGCGTCACAGGTAAACCAGCCAACATGACTCCACCAGAAGCCACGTTTAACCGGCGAGTGCAGGTCCTGTTCTGTATCGGAATACTGATGGTGTGCACGATGATGAGCAGCCCACCACAGAGGTCCACGCTGGGCCGACATATTGCCCAGCAATGCAAAGATAAATTGCCAGAAGCGATTGGCCGAAAACGATTTATGAGAAAAATAACGGTGGTAAAAGGCGGTAATCGCGAAAAGGCGTAGCCAGTACAGGCCCAGACAAACCACTATCGCTGTCGTGCTGACCCCGGTGTAAAAGGCCGCCAGACAGGCAAGGTGTAAAAAGATAAAAGGAATAACCCGCACCCAGTTGAACTCGGTGCTGGTCATCGGCTGTTCTGAACCGGCATGGCTGTCAAACCAGCGCAGAATATCCTGTTTTCTCAGGCCGGTGATCATGTTATTCGCCCTCTTCAATTGGGGTGAGATTTTTAAATGCGGCCAGCGCACGCTCGCGTCCGGCTTTATGATCGACAATGGGTTGTGGGTACCCCACCTGCTGACGACTGAAAGCATCAGGGTTGTGACGGGATGGTGCCGGTAGGGCTGCAAGCTCCGGCAGCATGCGGGCGATAAAGCGGCCATCGGCGTCAAATTTTTCTGACTGACTGGTGGGGTTAAAAATGCGGAAATAGGGCGCGCCATCGGCACCGGTTGATGCACTCCACTGCCAGCCGCCATTGTTGGAAGCTAGATCGGCATCAACCAGCCAGTAGTTGAAGAAGGCTTCACCGCGGCGCCAGTCGATCAGCAGGTGTTTGGTCAGAAACATCGCGGTTATCATACGCAGGCGGTTATGCATCCAGCCTTGCTCAAGCAGTTGCTTCATCGCGGCGTCGACAATCGGATAACCGGTACGTCCCTCGCACCAGGCGGCAAAATCTTCGTCCGCCTGACGCCACTGCAATTGCTCAGTTTCCGGTTTAAATGCCCGGTGTTTGCACAGCTCTGGGTAGGCGACCAGTAAATGGCGATAGAATTCACGCCATATTAATTCACTGATCCAGCAGTCAATGCCCTGATTGCCGCCAGCGAGTAAGCCATGATTTTTTTGCATGGCGGCATAGAAACACTGGCGCGGCGACAGTATGCCCAGCGCCAGTTCAAACGACAGGCGACTGGTGGCGTCGGTGTCCGGAAGGTCACGCAGCGTTTTGTAGGCTTTTATCTGTTCATCGATAAAACGCTCGAGTTTATCGTGGGCGTTATTTTCATCGACCGACCATAAATTATCTGACTGTGCTGTATGCTGGTAAGGCTCTCTGTCAGCAGGCAGAAGACGCAGCAGTGCCTGTGCAGACTGCGGAAGGGCGGTTGGTGTGCCGAACGGTGCGCTGATTGCGTCATCTGCTTTCGGTAGCCAGGCGCGCTTAAACGGCGAAAAAACCCGGAAAGGCTGATCCGTTTTGGTACGCACATCCCCCGGTGGCAACAGACACTGATCGTGAAATTTATTAACTTCAATCTGCTGCTCACGCAGCCAGCGGCTGACGTGATAATCGCGCTGACGTTCGTTAATTTCGTATTCAATATTAAAATTCACGGCAGCAATACTGAGGTCTGAAATCAGTGCTTTCAGAATGTCGGTACTGTGAGTGAAATCGTCGGCGGCAAGAATAATCAGCGGAATATTTAATTCGGCCAGCTGTTTTTTAAGCTCTTGTGCACGCGCTTTCATCAGGTTGATCCGGCGCGGGCCTAGGCCGTGTTTCTGCCATTGTTGTTCGCAGATAAAATACAGGCCGATGACTGGTTGCGACTGCTGACAGGCGTGCCACAGGGCCGGGTTGTCACGTACACGCAGATCGCTGCGAAACCACATCAGTCTGTTCATTGCATATCTCCTTGTTTCTGGCACTGAATAAACTGGCGGATCTGTTGTGACAGAGAGCCTTTCATCGCCCTGATTTGTTTGGATTGGCTGTTGCAGCTATCACTAAGGTCACTGCAATACAGTGCCAGTTCACTGCTGCTTAATTGTTCGGTCCAGCGCTGTTCTGTGGTGTCTTCAACCAGTGGGTGAAATTGCAGCCATAACGCTTGCCAGCGACCGCTTTCACTGAGGTAGCCTGCATCTTCGCTACTCAGTTCGGGCCCGAAATAATCAACCTGATATTCTGCTCCGCCCAGTGCACAGGCTGCGGCGAGAGTCGAAAGCTCGGCTAATGGGTGGGTACAGCAACAGAGGACACTGTCGCCGGAACAGGCCAGTTGCTGCATATGCAGCAAGCTGCTCAGCTTCTGTTTCAGTGCATATTCGAAGCCTTTTACAATGGCCGGATGTGAGCTGTCGGCACGCAGGCTGCGGATAACCGGTAATAAACAGAAGTCGAAATAGACGGCGACCGGGTAACTGGAAAAGCCGTCGCTCCATAATTTATCCAGCTGATGCATCGACAACTGAGTGGCGGCATTCAGCAATCGCGCACGGCGTTCGGTCCATTCGTCATCTTCTTCCTGCATGCCACGTGGCGCGTCGTCTTTCAGCAGCGACTTCACCTGGCGTATGGGATAGCCCTGATCCAGCCAGTACAGAATGTTGCGTACCTGCTGGATGTGCTGCTCGGTATAAAAACGATGACCTTTTTCAGTACGCTCAGGACGGATGATGCCGTAGCGTCGTTCCCAGGCACGCAAGGTGACTGGGTTTACGTTGGTCAGGCGCGCAAATTCCCGGATGGGGTATGCGTGCACATCATCCAGTCTGTTCACAGCGCGTTCCTCAATCCCAGTTCATAAGGATGCGGATCTAGATACACCTGCTGGCGGGCGTAACTATCGATCTCCTCGTGATGATTGAGGTGATGTTTCAGCAATGTCAGCGGCACGATAAGGGGCACAATGCCCCGCCTGTACTCGTCGATCAGACGACTCAGTTCGGCTTTATCGCCACTGCTCAGGAAGTTCTTCAGATAGCCCTGCAGGTGCATCAGGGTATTGGTGTGCATTTTACGGCTGGCGGGTTTGGCCAGTGCTGTCATCAGCTGGCGGAAATACTCGTCGGCAACGTCGTTAATATCACGCTCGCGTAGGTTGGCGAGGATGCGCCCTATGGATTTGTAGTGCACCAGGCTGTGGGCCATTACCAGATACTTGTAGCGTGAGTGGTAATCAATCAGGCCACGGGCGGTAATGCCCTGAGCGCGAAACTGTTGCCAGTCGTGATAGGTGAATACCCGGGTAAGGAAGTTCTCACGCAGGGCGGCGTCATTCAGGCGACCGGCTTCTTCCACTGGCAGCAGCGGGTTCGCTTCGCTGAACGCTTTGGCATACACGCCCATGGTGGTGCCTTCCGGATGACCGTTTTTCAGGTAGCGCTTAACGTTGAACAGGCCGCAGCTGGGACTTTTCTGCATGAAGATGTAGCCACACAGCTGAGTCTGTTTGCTGGCTTGTTCATGGGCGTAGTCGATCAGAGCATCGGTGACGTCCTGCGACGGATCATCGACGCCTACGGCGCGCACTTCGGTGCTGGCGCTGTTGTCAGACACCAGGCGGATCGGTTCACGCGGAATGCTCATGCCGATCGCCACTTCAGGGCACAGGGACACATAGTCGAAGTACTCGCTGAGCGTATCGGTACAGAAGCGCGAACGTTTGTGTGAACCGTTAAAGCGTACAGGCTGACCCATCAGGCAAGCGCTGATACCGACCGGGATACGCGCCGGCGAAGCCGGACGAAGAGGCAGTGACTGACCCATTTGTATAACTCCTGCACCACTTTATGTATAAGATTTATTTAAGCGGCATCAGGTTGTACAAGTCAAACACTTTTGTATAAGTATTTACACTTCTTTGTATAGGAACGGTGGCGAGGGGACGGTTACGGATGGATCAGATGCGCTGCTCAGCGCACCTGACGTATAACGACCTGGCTGATGGCGCTGGCAACTTCCGGCTCCAGGCCAACCGGTTTGTGCAGGTTGATCTCCAGTATGTGTCCTTCACTGGCCAGCTCCTGCTGCACAGCGTCGATCATCGCCGGTACGTCTTTGCGCAGGTGACGGCCTGCGGCGAAAAACAGCGGCAGCACATCAATATGGCGGATACCTTCCGCAGCCAGGGTGCGAATCTGCCCCGTCATGGAGGGCTCAGCCAATTCCATATACGCCATTTCGACACGGCTGCCGGAATCCTTCAGCTGGTCACGAATCTGCGCCAGCAGGTGATTGAATGGCTCCAGCCACAGGGGGTCAGAACTGCCGTGGGCCAGCAGCAGAGAAGCGCGTTGCGTATCAGACATATCGACTCGTTCAGTTGAGTTGTTGCAGTAATTCGGTGGCGGCTGAGCGGCCACTGATCCAGGCCGCCTCCAGACTGCGGCCGCCACACCAGTCGCCACAGACCGCCAGTTTGCGCTGCCGGTCACTGAGGCAGGTTTCGCTCAGCGGGTTGTTAGGAATTGCGTACAGCCAGCGGTGCAACCAATGATTCATGATCTTAAACTCCGACAGTTTAAAGATCGCTCCAAAGGCTTCAAGTAACTGATGCATTACCTCTTCGCGTGGCGCGTCCTGGTGTTCATCGCTCCAGCTATGGCTGGCTTGCAGAACCCAGCTTTCGCCCGGTTCACGTCCGGGTTTGCTGTTGTTTCTCGCCACCCAGGCCAGTGGCCCTTCCTCAATAAAGGCAGCATCCGGTAGCTGTGGCAGATCTTCCGTGGCCAGTAGCAGGGTCCAGCATGGGCTCATTGCTACTGTGCTGCAGCGCTGCTGCAGTTGCGGGCTGTGTGACAACAGGGGAATTGCCTGTTGTGGTGGTGTGTTAATGATCAGAGCGTCGAAGCCATCAAAATGGCGGCCGTCCTCCGCTTCCAGCAACCACTGATCATTGTCCAGCTGGCGGTTATCGACGATACGGGTAGAGGCTTCAAAGTGGTGAGCGCTGGCCAGCAAGTGGCGGCTGAGGCCGGTCATGCGTGGCATCCCCACATAACGACGCACGTCATCTGCCGATGCCTGAACACCTTGCCGGGAAACACTGGCAATCTGCGGTTGCCACGGCTGTATTACGCCCAGATGTGACCACTCTGCCAGTTGCCGGGCGAAGTCTGCTGAGTGTGCACGGGCAAACTGAGCGCCCATGTCCCAGCTGGCATCGCCCACTTTCTTGCTTGCCATGCGCCCGCCGGAACCGCGGCTTTTATCAAACACGGTGACCTGGTGGCCGGCAGTCGCCAGCTGTTGGGTCGCAGTCAGGCCCGCCAGGCCTGCACCAATAACAGCGATATGAGCCATACAGAACTCCTGAGTAAGCGGACGCCTATTGTACATGTTTTGTTGTGCGTGTATAACTAATGTATAACTATTTAGCGACGACACTTGTTATCAAGCCGCTGATTCATGTCACAGCGGCGTTATCTGAGGAGTAACACTATGAGTTATCTGGCCCCATTACGTGAAATGCAGTTTGTCCTGTACGAGCTTCTGCACAGCGATGAGGTGCTGCCGGCACTGCCGGGCTACGAAGACGCCACCCGCGACATCATGGATGCCATGCTGAACGAAGGCGCGAAGCTGACCCAGAACGTGATCGCACCAACCAACGTACCGGGCGACCGCCAGGGCTGCGTGTACGATCCGGAAACCAAGTCGGTAAAAACGCCGGACGGTTTCAGGGAGGCCTACAAGCAGTTTGCTGAAAACGGCTGGACCGCATTGTCGTCGCCGCTTGAATACGGTGGTCAGGGCATGCCACATCTGCTGAATACAGTTGCCGAAGAGATGATGTGCTCCGCCAACCTGTCGCTGGGGATGTACCCGGGTCTGACCCACGGTGCGGTGAATGCGTTGCTCAGCTATGGCACCGACGAACAAAAGGACTACTACCTGCCACGCCTGATCAGCGGTGAGTGGACCGGCACCATGTGTCTGACTGAACCGCAGTGCGGTACCGATCTGGGTCTGATCCGCACCAAAGCGGAGCCGCAGGCAGACGGTTCCTACGCGGTAACCGGCACCAAAATCTGGATTACCGGCGGCGAGCAGGATCTGACTGACAACATCGTACATCTGGTGCTGGCCAAACTGCCGGATGCGCCGGGTGGTTCGAAAGGTATCTCGCTGTTCCTGGTGCCTAAAGTACTGCCGGATGGCAGTCGCAATACCGCCTTCTGTGGTGGCCTGGAACATAAGATGGGTATCCGTGGTTCTGCCACCTGTGTAATGAATTTCGAAGGTGCCAAAGGCTGGCTGATTGGCGAAGCGCATAAAGGTCTGCAGGCCATGTTCGTAATGATGAACAGTGCCCGACTGATGGTGGGCATTCAGGGGCTGGGGCTGGCTGAAGCGGCGTATCAGGTATCGCTGGGTTTTGCTAAGGAGCGTCTGCAGAGCCGCTCACTGGCAGGTCCGCAGGCTCCGGATCAGGCTGCCGATCCGATTATCGTGCATCCTGATGTTCGCCGTATGCTGCTGCGCCAGAAAGCCACCATTGAAGGCTGCCGGGCGCTGGCATACTACACCGTGATGCAGCTGGACATCTCTCAGCACGGTGCTGACGAAGAGGCGCGTGAGCGTGCCGACGACATGGTGCAACTGCTGACGCCGGTGGTGAAGGCATTCCTTACCGATGAAGGTTTCTTCTGTGCCAACGATGGTCTGCAGCTGATGGGTGGCTCTGGTTTTACCCAGGACTGGCCGCTGGAGCAATTCGTGCGCGATGCGCGTATTACCCGTATCTATGAAGGTACCAACGGTATTCAGGCGCTGGACCTGGTGGGTCGTAAAATGGGTATGAACGGCGGTCGTTCGGTGAAACGCTTCTTTGCCATGGTCGATGGCTTCCTTAAAGAACATCCGGATGCCCCTTACGCTGGTGCACTGAAGGCCGCGCTGGAGCGTCTGCAAAAAGCCACTTTGTGGTTGATGCAGAACGGCATGACCGACCGTGAACAGGCCGGTGCTGCGGCAACGCCTTACCTGCGTCTGTTTGCTCTGACTACGGTGGCGTTCTTCTGGAGCCGTATGGCGCTGGTGGCCCGTCAGCAACTGGATGCCGGAAGTACCGAAACCGACTTCTATCAGGCTAAACTGGCTGCAGGGCAATTCTTTATTGATCGCATCCTGCCGCAGAGTCTGGCACTGATGGCGGAGATCGAGAGCGGTAAAGACAGTCTGATGGCGATGACCGCCGAGCAGTTCTGATCACGCCGATAGTGGCGGAGGAGGGCATATGCAGGACCATATTCTGATTACCGGTGGTAGTGGATTTATCGGTCAGGCACTGGTGGATGACTGGCTCGCTCAGGGCCATCAGGTCACCGTGCTCTCGCGCCGTCCTGGCTGGGTGGAGCGTCGCTGGCAGGGGCGGGTCGCCGCGACCGACGACGTGCACACCCTGCGCGATCATTTTTCGGTACTGGTTAACCTGGCTGGTGAAGGCATTGCCGACCAGCGCTGGAGCCAGCAACGCAAACGCCAGCTGTACGAAAGCCGCGTTGATCTTACCCGTGAACTGGTGAGCTGGGCGCAGGACAGTGGTCAGTGCTTTCGCGTGGTGTTATCGGGGTCTGCCATTGGCTGGTACGGCGGCTTCGATGGGAGCGACAGTCAGCCGTTATCGGAGCAGGCACCTGGCGGACAGGATTATGCTGCGCAGTTGTGTCAGGACTGGGAGCTGGCAGCTGCAGATCTGGCGTCAATGAGTGAGCGTCTGGTCATACTCCGTACTGGCATCGTACTGGGACGACATGGCGGCATGCTTAAGCGCCTGTGGCTGCCGTTCCGTATCGGGCTGGGCGGCATCATCGGTGATGGCGAGCAGGTGTTGTCGTGGATTCATCTCAGTGACTACCGTAAGGCAGTGCACTGGCTACTCGGCAGCGAGATTGAAGGGCCGGTGAATATGACCGCGCCAATGCCGGTATCCAACCGTGAGTTTACCGAGTCGCTGGCAGCAGCAATGAAGCGACCAGCACTGATGCCTATGCCTGCGCTGATCGCCAGGATTTTGTTCGGTGAAATGTCCTGTCTTTTGTTGCAGGGGCAGTGGGTTGTTCCCGGCGTATTACAGAGCCATCAATTTCAATTTGACTATCCTGACATCCAGGCCGCATTAGCGATCGAAGCTGGTCGCTAGTCGCGTATTTTTTCTGGCCCGTATTGTTGTAACGGGCCAACTGCGCCGTCCTTTGTAAGTTCTTGTTGCCAGCCTGTAACTATCCAAAAGTTTGACACCTGTCATAACTGGCAATCTATTGAATTTGCAGGAAAAAGTACCATTCGGGTAACTGAAATCTGACAGGTCAGGAAAGTCTGTAGATTTGTGTTATTGCGCATTGCGGGCCCTCGTTTTAGCGACTAAACCTAAAGTAATCCAGCAGATCACCGATACAGGTTTTTTCATACATGAGCATCAGTCGCCAAACACTCGATCAATACTTATACGAATTCGATCAGGGTTACCGGGTCACTTACGTGAACTATTCACGTGCTAATGAGTTGACCGATGCCCAGTTGATTCTGACTCTTGAGCGCGACTGCGAGCGTAAGACCTTCGCGTTCTCACAACCTCATTTCAATGATGTCGACAAAAATCTGGTGGCCAGCCACGGCCTCTATATTGCCGCCATCAAAAGTTCACCTCTGTCGCCAAACCGCGTAGAAGTCGGCGATGTGGAAGGTGGTTTTGCTTACTTCACTGCCAAGAACGTCAAGAACATCACGCCGACGGCGTAACGGACCCCCGTCTGCCAGGAGACGGTGAGAAGAGTCCTGGCACTAATTTGATCGCAGCACCCGATCGATGGTTCAGCATGGATGTCTTTCCGCCTTAGAGAGCAGATTCTGCTCTCTTTTTTTTGCCTTTTTTCCAGGTAGCATGGCCGATGTCATGACACTTTGCCGATAAAACACTAAGCTTGGCGGATTCTTCTGCAGGCACCACGGAGTAAGGAATGAGTGATCAGATTTTTACCATAGCCGCCTATGGCATGATCGTTCTGCTGGGATTGCTGACAACACTGACGCTGGCCATTGTTGCCTGGGTTATCGTTGCCTACATTATTGACGTTCGTCAGACGCGCCATACCGTGCGCCGCAACTTTCCGGTCATAGGCCGTTTTCGCTATGTATTCGAGCATCTGGGCGAGTTTTTCCGCCAGTATTTCTTTGCCATGGATCGTGAGGAAATGCCTTTTAACCGCGCCGAGCGTAGCTGGGTTTATCGTGCCGCGAAAAAAGAAAACACCACCATTGCCTTCGGCTCAACCCGCCGCCTGGATGTACCGGGTACCGTCATTTTTGTGAACAGCCCGTTTCCGGCGCTGAAAAAAGAATTCGCTGAATCGCGCCCGCTGACGATTGGCGAGCATTGTCGTTCGCCGTACACCACGTCATCCATTATTAACGTTTCCGGTATGAGTTACGGTGCCTTGTCGAAGCCGGCAGTACGTGCATTGTCGGCCGGGGCAAAACTGGCCGGATGCTGGATGAACACAGGTGAAGGTGGCTTGTCTCCTTATCATCTGGAGGGCGGCTGTGATGTGGTATTTCAGATCGGTACCGCTAAATACGGGGTACGTAACGATTTCGGTGAGTTAGACGACGATAAGCTGCGTGCTGCTGCGGCACACGAGCAGGTACGCATGTTTGAAATCAAACTGAGTCAGGGTGCCAAGCCGGGCAAGGGCGGCATTCTGCCCGGTGAAAAAGTGACTGAAGAAATTGCCGCTATTCGTCATATTCCGGTGGGCGAAGATTCGATCAGCCCCAATGGTCACCCGGAAATTCGTTCAGTCGATGACTTACTGGATATGGTTGCCCGGGTTCGTTCGGTAACGGGTAAGCCCACCGGCTTTAAAACGGTAATTGGCGACATCAACTGGATTCGCGATATGTGCCGCGCGATTCAGATGCGCGGTCCTGAAAGTGCTCCGGATTTTATTACTCTGGATGGTGCCGAAGGTGGCACCGGTGCTGCGCCACAGGCATTAATGGATTATATGGGGTTGCCACTGGCTCAGGCCCTACCCATGCTGGTGGATGTTCTTGATGAATTTAATCTGCGCCCGCGTATCCGCGTGATCTGCTCCGGTAAACTGATTACGCCGGACCGTGTCGCCTGGGCTTTGTGTGTTGGTGCCGATTTTGTCGTCAGCGCTCGCGGCTTTATGTTTGCACTGGGCTGTATCCAGGCATTTCAGTGTAATAAAAATACCTGCCCGACGGGTATTACCACTCATAATCCACGCTTGCAGCGCGGTCTGGTTCCGGCAGATAAAGCGGCCAGGGTTGCGCATTTCGTTGAAACTATGCTGCAGGAAGTCGGTATTATTGCTCACTCCTGTGGCGTTGACGAACCGCGTAAATTAACCCGTCATCATGCCCGTATGGTGCAGCCGAACGGTGAGGCCAAGCTGTTGTCAGAGCTGTATGGCAGCGACCAGTTTCATCCCGGCGCGGAGCTGGTTTTCGACGACGCCTGATAAAAAAGCGGAGGTTAGTCTCCGCTTTTTTATGCCCTTTTTTTGCTTATTGATAACAGGAAACTTCATCGGATGATGAAACGCGGACTTGTATTTTTTCTGTCGCTGCTGGCATTTAATCTGAGTTATGCCGAGGCGCTGAGGGTGGCCGTGGCTTCGAATTTTGTACAGCCAGCCAAAGTGCTCGCCGATCAGTTCGCTCAGCAACACGGTATTCGGATGGATATTATCAGTGGTTCATCGGGTAAATTACTGGCGCAGATTCAGCATGGTGCGCCGTTTGATATTTTTCTGTCAGCCGACCAGCAAAAGCCAGCGGCGCTGATCGCCTCGGGTCATGGGCTGGCAGATAGTCGCTTTACTTATGCCCGTGGTCAGCTGGTGCTTTGGTCGCTGAGTGATGCTGCTGATGTTAAGGCCCGGTTAATGGCCGGTAATTTTCGTCATCTGGCGCTGGCGAATCCGCGTCTGGCACCCTATGGGCAGGCAGCAGCCGAGACACTGGCGGCGCTGGGCATCAGTGAATCGACACAAGACAAATGGGTGATGGGCGAAAATATTGCGCAGACCTGGCATTTCGTTCAGAGCGGCAATGCGGAGCTGGGTTTTGTCGCGCAGTCGCAGGTTATGGTCGATGGAGAAGTACGTCAGGGCAGCGTCTGGCGGGTGCCGGACAGCTTACACAAACCGGTATTGCAGGATGCGGTTTTGCTGAGTCGGGCAAAAGATAACGCTGCTGCGCAGCAATTTATGCGCTTCCTGCGCAGTGCGCAGGCGCAAAAAGTGATTACCGCATACGGCTATGGTCAGCCTTTGTGACAGCACACCTGGGCAGCGCTGAAAAAGCCTGCAGCAATTGACGACGTGTCATTTACTGCAGGCAGCGCATGTCTGAGAGGGAGCGCTTACAGCAGCGGTTGTTCTACTGCCTCTACCCGGTTCTGACCATCGCGTGTGCGATAACTGCGGCCATGATAATAATCGGCAGACGGCTGCAGGATTTGTGGCACGTAGTACCAGTCAGCCTGAGTGGCTTGTGGTGTGACGGTCAGCAGGATAAAACCATGGGCGCGCAGCTCTGCGTACTTGATGTGCGGGCTGGCGTTCATAATGGTATCGGCACCGGCTTCGGCGATGACCGGCGGAAAACCGGGTGATGTCACCGATGGCGTAACGAATTCAACCGCCAGAGAGCCTTCGCCAGTGGTGCGGTCGTAGTTGTCACAATCGTACGGATCATCACTGATATCCGACGCGAATGAACTGTGAACATCACCGGTCAGAATGACGGTGTTATCGATACGGTTCTGACGAATATGCGTCAGCAAGCGATCACGGCCAGCGGCATAGCCATCCCAGCCATCCAGCCACAATGAAGCACCACCACCAAAATGATCCGGCAGGTTGATAAAATAGCGCTGGGCGATCATCACCTGCTGGCCCAGTACTTTCCAGCGTGCCTGACTGGCTGACAGTTGATTGTGCAGCCATGCTTCCTGCTCAAAACCGAGCAATGTACGGTTGCTGTCTTTTGCTTCGGTCTGCTTATCGCTGCCGGACGGCTGAATTACACGACCTTCGATTCGGGTGTCGAGCATGATCAGATCGAGCAGGTTGCCGTAGCTCAGGGTGCGGGAGATGCTGCCGTCGGTATTTTCGCGAATTGGCATCCATTCGAAATACGCTTGTTTGGCTGCGGCTTTACGCACTTCCCAGTCGCCTTCACCATCGTTGTGGTTTTCAGCGCCATCGACGTAGGAGTCGTTAGCAAATTCGTGGTCATCCCATACGGTAATAAACGCATGGTTCTGATGGGCGGCCTGTAAGTCATCATCGAGTTTGTACCAGGCATGACGGCGGCGGTAGTCCGACAAGCTGACAATCTCGTGTGACGGTGCGAGATAACGTTTGCTGCGCAGCAGCAGCTCGTCGTATTCGTTCTGGCCGTACTCGTACAGATAGTCACCGAGGTGTACAACGGCATCCAGATCACGACGACCGGCCACTGCGCTGTACACATTAAAATAGCCGTGGGCGTAGCTGGAACAGGACACCACTGCGAAACGCGCCTGATCGATATCGCCGGCCGCTGCAGTTTTGGTGCGACCGATTACCGAGTATTTTGACTGCACATTAAACTGATAAAAATACTGCTTGCCCGGCAACAGACCATCAACGTCGACCTTGACGGTAAAGTCGCGTGAAGCATCGGTGCGGAATTCGCCGCTGCGCACCACATCACTCATGGCGGCATCGCTGGCCACACGCCATTCAACAGTGACCGGCATAACAATTTCCGGTTGGAAATGGGTCCAGATAATCACGCGGTCCTGGCGCGGGTCACCACTGGCAACACCGTAATGGAATTCCCCCGAGTTCAGTGTGGATTCTTCTGGTGTGCTGCTCATCGCAAGGCTCATGCCCGGCAGTGTCAGAGCGGTGGTTCCGGCAACCCCGGCCCCGGTAGACGTCAGGAAACGACGACGGCTGATTTTCATAAATTGCCCCGTTCAGTAAGGTGAGAAATCGGGGGCGATTCTGGCCAGCATCTGTGTCAGCGAGGTTACAGTTTTTTAACAGGGGAGAAGCAAAAGAGGGAGCAGTAAAGAAAATGCCCGCTGCACAGCAGCAGGCACGGTGGTCAGCTTACCATTCAATACCGGGCTGGGCTTTGACGCCGGCTTTAAACGCATGCTTTTCCATTTTCATATCAGTCACGGTATCGGCCAGCTCACGCAGTGCCGTTGGCGCGCCGCGGCCCGTCAGAATCACATTCTGCATAGGGGGGCGATTGATCAGTGCTTCTTTCAGATCGTCAAAATTCAGCAGCTTGTACGACAGCATGTAGGTAATTTCATCGAGCATTACTGTGCGCAGCTGCGGGTCTGACAGCATGGCTTTGGCTTTTGGCCATGCCTGGTCAAACGCCTGCTGGTCTTTCTCTTTGCTCTGGGTTTCCCAGGTAAAGCCGGAACCCATGACTTCGTGGCTGAGGCCATCCAGCTGAGACAGAATTTTTGCTTCACCGCAGTCCCAGGTGCCTTTAATAAACTGCACCAGACCGGCCTTGTAGCCGTGACCCAGAGTACGGATCAGGGTGCCGAAGCCCGAACTGCTTTTGCCTTTGCCGTTGCCGGTCAGCACGATAATCACACCGCGCTCTTCCTGAGCACGTTCGATGGCCGCATCCACCTTCTCTTTGTGTTTCTGCATTTTCTGCTGATGGCGGTCTGTCGCGTCTTGAGTACTCATTTCAGGCCATTTCTCTGTTGGATTACGATGAACGTCTGTTTCTGGTTTCGTTAACTATACTGAAATAAATACTACGCCTGAACCAGGAATTGCTATGGAAGAACCTAATAAAAATCAGGAAGTTATGGTCGACCCTGATCCGCAGGAAACAAAAGAGTGGGTCGATGCGATTCATTCGGTGATTCGAGCCGAGGGCGTAGACCGGGCACATTTCCTGATTGAACGCATTGCCGAACGTGCCACGCGTGATGGCATGCCGCTGCCCTATGCGCTGAATACGCCTTATCGCAACACCATTTCACCCGAGAACGAAGCACCGATGCCGGGCGACCTGTTTATGGAGCGCCGCATCCGTTCGTTAATCCGCTGGAATGCACTGGTAATGGTGCTGCGCGCCAATAAAGATGGTGCCGGTGATCTGGGGGGGCATATCTCCAGTTTTGCCTCCAGCGCCACCTTGTACGATGTTGGTTTTAACCATTTCTTCCGGGCACCGGATTCTGCCAGCGATGTCTCGCCGCTGGGCGATCTGCTGTATTACCAGGGCCATGTGGCGCCGGGTATTTATGCCCGCTCCTATCTGGAAGGCCGTTTTGAGGAGCGCGATCTGGAGCGCTTTCGCCGCGAAGCACTGGCACCGGGCCTGTCGTCTTATCCACACCCGAAACTGATGCCGGATTACTGGCAATTCCCGACGGTTTCTATGGGCTTAGGCCCGCTGCAGGCAATTTATCAGGCGCATTTTATGCGCTATCTGTCGGCGCGTGGTCTGGTGCCGCGTAAGGGCCGTAAAGTGTGGGCATTCCTTGGTGATGGCGAATGTGATGAGCCGGAAACTCTGGGGGCTATTGGTCTTGCCGGTCGAGAAAAACTGGAAAACCTGATTTTCGTTATCAACTGCAACCTGCAGCGGCTGGATGGCCCGGTACGGGGTAATGGCAAAATTATTCAGGAACTGGAAAGTCAGTTCCGTGGCGCCGGCTGGAATGTAATTAAAGTCGTCTGGGGTCGCCACTGGGATCCGCTGTTTGCCAAAGACCGTAAGGGCGTGATGCAGAAACGCATGGACGAAACCGTCGATGGCGAATATCAGAACTACAAAGCCAAGGGTGGCAAATACACCCGTGAGCATTTCTTCGAGAAGTATCCGGAACTGAAAGATCTGATTAAAGATCTGTCTGATGAGGATATTTTCCGCCTTAACCGCGGCGGCCATGATCCGTACAAAGTGTTTGCAGCTTACCACGCAGCGGTTAATCACAAGGGCCAGCCCACTGTGATTCTGGCGCATACGGTAAAAGGCTATGGCATGGGTGCCGAAGCCGAAGGTCAGAACCAGGCCCATCAGGTTAAAAAACTTGATCTGGAAAGCATTCGTGCCTTCCGTGATCGTTTCGATATTCCGGTGCGGGATGAAGACCTGCAGCATCTGCCATTTTACCGGCCGCCGTCAGACAGTCCGGAATTAACTTATATGCGCAAACAGCGGGAGAAACTCGGTGGTTTCCTGCCGCAGCGCAACGAACACTGGACAGCGCTGAAAGCCCCTGAGCTTGACTTCTTTAAGGCCCAGACCGAAGGCACGGGTGAGCGTGAAATCTCCACCACCATGGCGTTCGTGCGCATTATGTCGCAGTTAATCAAGGATAAAACCCTGGGCGAGCGGGTGGTACCAATTGTGCCGGATGAAGCCCGCACTTTTGGTATGGAAGGGCTGTTCCGCCAGATTGGTATTTATTCTTCGGAAGGCCAGTTATATGAGCCGGTCGATCACGGTCAGGTGATGGTGTATCGCGAGGATAAAAAAGGCCGCATTCTGGAAGAGGGCATCAACGAAGCGGGTGCCTTTGCCGCCTGGATGGCGGCTGCCAGTTCCTACAGCACCAACGGTCTGGCCATGATTCCGTTTTATATTTATTACTCCATGTTCGGCTTCCAGCGCGTCGGCGATCTGGCCTGGGCCGCTGGCGACATGCAGTGTCAGGGTTTCCTGATTGGTGCAACGTCGGGGCGCACGACACTGAACGGTGAAGGCCTGCAGCATCAGGATGGTCACAGTCATATTCTGGCTTCCACTATCCCCAACTGTGTCAGCTACGATCCGACTTATGCCTACGAACTGGCGGTGATCGTGCAGGACGGCCTGAAGCGGATGTATGAGAAAAAAGAAAAAGTTTTCTATTACATCACCAGCCTGAATGAAAACTATGCCCATCCACCAATGCCGGAAGGCGTCGAAGAGGGAATTCGCCGCGGTATTTACCGGTTGCGCGAAGGAAGCAAAAAAGGTCGGGCGAAAAATCCGCCAAGAGTGCAGTTGATGGGCTGTGGCTCCATTCTGCGTCAGGTGGAAATGGCTGCCGACTGGCTTACCGGAAAAGGCATTATTGCCGATATCTGGAGCGTTACTTCATTTAATGAACTGCGTCGTGATGGTATGGCGTGTGAGCGTGAAAAAATGCTGTCGGCCGGTGAAAAATCGCCAATGCCTTATGTCACTCGCCAGTTGGCGGCCAGCGAAGGTCCATTTGTTGCGGCGACGGATCATATGAAAGCGTATGCGGACCAGATTCGTGCCTATATGCCTGAAGGCAGGGCTTATCACGTACTGGGCACCGACGGTTTTGGCCGTAGTGATTCGCGCGAGAACCTGCGTCGTTTCTTTGAAGTGGACTGGCAACACGTCGCCTGGAGTGCGGCCGTTGCTCTGGTCGAAGACGGCAAACTGAAGCCGGCGCAACTACAAGAGTGGCGCGACGAGCTGAACATTGATGCCGCTAAACCAGATCCGCTGTACAGCTGAGGGACGAGCCGATGACAACATTAGTAATACCGGATCTGGGCGGCGCTTCTCAGGTTGAGATTATTGAAATACTGGTCGCGGTTGGTGATCAGGTTGAAGCCGAGCAACCCGCGCTGGTGCTGGAGACCGATAAAGCGACGATGGAAATCCCTCTGGAGCAGGCCGGTACCATTACCGCATTGAGCGTTAAGGTGGGTGATAAGGTCAGCAGCGGTGACAGCTATGGTGAAATCAACAGCGCTGACGCTGCAGTGTCTGAGCCGGATGCTGCGCCAACAGACAAAGCCGAAAAACAGGAAGCTGGAAAGCAGGCAAGCCTATCTGCACCGCAAGCTGTTGCCCAGGCAGCAGAGGTTGCCAGTGAGCAGGTATTCAATGTCCCCGATATCGGTGGTAGCGCCGAAGTGATCGAAGTGCTGCTGCAGGCCGGTGATGACGCCAGTGAAGGCGATACCGTACTGGTACTGGAATCCGATAAAGCCAGCATGGAAATTCCGCTGGAGGCCAGTGGCAAGGTTCTGGAAGTGCTGGCCAGTGTCGGCGATAAGCTGGCGGAAGGTGCACCGATGGTACGTGTGCTGGTCAGTGCGCCGGCTGCCGCTAAGGCCGACATGCCTGCCGCTTCGTCTGTCACTGCCGAAGTCGCTCCTCAAGCGCCAGCTGCCGCAAATAAAACAGACGCCGTGGCCCGCAGCGATGGCGGTGCCTTAGCGGGCGAATCATCCGCCGAGGTTCACGCCGGTCCGTCCGTGCGTAAGCTGGCACGCGAACTGGGCGTCGATCTGGCGCTGGTAAAAGGCAGTGGTCGTCGCTCTAGGGTAACCAAGGAAGACGTACAGAACTTCGTTAAAACCGCTCTCAAGCAGGGGCCGGTGGCCAGTGTCACAACTGGCAGTGGTATTCCTCCAGTGCCGGTCATCGACTTCAGCCAGTTTGGCGAAACAGAAACCGTGGCACTGAACAACATAAAGCGAGCGACAGCCCGTGCGATGACCACTGCGTGGCTCAATGTGCCACAGGTTACTCAGTTTGATCAGGCCGACATTACCGAGCTGGAAGCCTATCGAGTGCTGCAGAACCAGCGCTTTGCCCGTGATGGAATTAAATTCTCCATTGTGCCGTTCGTTATGAAGGCTCTGGCCTGGGCGCTGAAAGAATATCCATCCTTCAACGCCTCACTCAGTGCAGACGGCGAATCCCTGATTCTGAAGAAATACGTCAACATCGGCGTGGCGGTGGATACGCCAAAGGGGCTGCTGGTACCTGTCATTCGTAACGTTGACCAGATGTCAGTTACAGAAATCACACAGGAACTGGGTCACAAAGCTGGGCTGGCCCGTGAGGGTAAGCTATCCTTATCAGATATGCAGGGTGGCTGTTTCAGTTTGTCGAGCCTCGGTGGCATTGGTGGTACCGCATTTACCCCCATCGTTTCACCACCAGAAGTTGCGATTCTGGGGCTCAGTAAATCGGCCATGCAACCAGTCTGGAACGGAGCGTCTTTTGAACCCCGTCTGATGTTGCCGCTGTCGCTGTCGTATGACCACAGGGTCATTGATGGTGCGGAAGCAGCGCGGTTTTCACAAAGTCTGGTTGGGTGTCTGGAGGATCTCAGAAACACCCTGATGTAGCACATGGAAGCCAAGCCGTTCCCACTGGGATCGAATAAAAACAAGCATAAGCAATATGTGAGGAGTCTATGCTTAAAGCTCTGATGTGGCCTGCCATCAAACTGATGGGCAGGCTGAGCTACGCCGCCAAATTCGGCATCATCAGCTTTTTGTTTATGGTGCCGCTGGTGGTTCTGAGTGGCCAGGTATTCCTGGCGGCTTTCGAGTCGCTGGAAAAAACCCGCAACGAGATGCAGGGGCTGGATGTCAGCCGCGAGCTGGTTGCCTTTGCCCGCGAGCTGGAGACATTCCGCGATCTGGCATCGGTGGCACCGCATAAAAGCGAAGCGGAGCTGAATGCCCGCGCCACCGCTATGATGACTTCCATACCGGAAAAAGCCTCGGCCTTAATCAGCAGCGTTGAAGATGAAGAACTACGCGGCTGGCTTACTCGCTGGAGCGAACAGTACCTTGGCCGCCTGAAGATGAACGGTGATCATCGTCAGCCTACCTTCCGTGACCAGTACAAGTATTATCAGCTGATTATCGACGAGTTTTATCTGGTGGTACGCCAGTATATGCAAGCCAGTGGTATTTCACTGGATGCAGATGGCGATATTCAGCGGCTGACCGTTGTACTCAATACTCTGCCGGAAATTAATGCCACGGTAGGTATGAGCCACGCATCGGGTATTTATGCTTTTGTTGAGCAGTATCTGCAGTCAGCCACTTACGATCTGATGAATGCAACCTACGATCAGTTGCTGACCGCAGAGCCGGATATTGAGCTGATTATTGCCAATGCCAAAGTCATTGGTAATGCTGATCTGATTACCTCCGCCGAGCAGTCTAAAGCTGCGGTGGAAAATATCCGCTTTAAAATCGATGAAGAAATCATTGCAGCATCTCAGATCGAGTCAACCTGGGATGTATTTGATGCTTTCTACAACGAACAGATAAAACCGCTGCATCGGGTATCCGATCTGGTGTATCCGCTGATTGCCCGCAAGCTGGAAGTACGCTTATCTGAGCAGACGCGTCGTATTACTGTACTGGCGCTGGTATTGCTGGCAGCGCTGACCATTATTGTGTATCTGTATCTCGCCTTCTTTATGTCGATTCGCTACACCATTAAGCGTTTCTCATCGGCCGCGAAAAGCATTGCTCAGGGTGATCTGACCCACAGCATTAAGTTTTCCGGCCGTGATGAAATGGGCCAGCTACGCGATGCCTTCAACGATATGATCAGCAATATTCGCTCGACGCTGGCGGCGGTAAAAGATACAGCCGACTCCGTCAGTCACAATGTCGATAAGGTTGAAAATATTGCCAATCAGAGCCGTGAAGCCGTGCGTATTCAGCTGGACCAGACCAATCAGGTTTCACATATCATCAGTACCATGGCAGAACGCGCCGGTACTGTGACGCAACTGGCGGAAGAAGCAGAAAATGCCGCGCAAACCGGCCAGAAGAAATCGGATGAAGCCGGCAAGGTTGTGACCCGGGTAATGGATCAGGTTCGAGGGCTGTCGGACGAAATGTCGAATTCCATGGAAGCGGTAAATCGTCTGGCAGAAAACTCGACCAGTATCAGTACCATTCTGGAAACCATTAAGAGCATTGCTGAACAAACCAACCTGCTGGCACTGAACGCGGCTATTGAAGCGGCTCGTGCCGGTGAACAGGGCCGTGGCTTTGCGGTGGTAGCGGATGAAGTACGAACCCTTGCCAGCCGTACTCAGGGCTCGGCTCAGGAAATCGAAGGTCTGATCAGCGAGGTACAGAGAAATATTGTCAGTGCAGTGGAAACCATGGAAGTGAATAAAACCATGGTTGAGCGTACGGTCGAGAACTCTGAGCAGGTAAGCACCACGCTGAACGAAATTCAGACCAGCATGGGCGATATTCAGTCGAAAACGTCGCATATTGTGACTACTGCCAACGAGCAGAAACGCAGTGCGTCGGATCTGGATAACAACCTCGAAGCCATTCGTGACAGCGGACAGGAAACCTCTGATAACGCCGAAGGCACTGTGACTGCCGTTCGGGAAACTCAGTCGATGACCGATGCCCTGGCGAAACGGGTACAGCAGTTCAGGGTTTAGACCTGACTGATAACCTGAAAAAAGAGCCTCAGTTGAGGCTCTTTTTTTGTGTGTCACTGATCCTTCTTCTGATAACGGCTTTGCCACAGGACTTCCTGGCCGTTATCGCGCCGCGCCAGTACCCGCGCCATAACAAACATCAGGTCGGATAAGCGATTCAGGTACTGAAGGGACAGGCCACTGATATCTTCATGTTCAGTCAGCGCTACCAATGCCCGTTCTGCACGACGGCATACGGTACGTACCATATGAGCCAGTGAAGCGGCGCGGCTGCCACCAGGCAGAATAAAATCCTTCAGTGGCGGCAGTGTGTCGTTCAGGATTTCCAGCTGATTTTCTATATCGGTGAGCAGTGCTTCATTCAGGGCGTTGAAGCCTGGCACCGATAATTCACCACCGAGATCAAACAGGTCGTGCTGAATCTGATGCAAGAGCGGCTGCAGTTCATCGTCACCAGTCAGCTCGGCGCGCAATAATCCAACCCAGGAATTTAATTCGTCTACCTCGCCGATGGCGTGAATACGCTCGCTGCTTTTACTGACACGGGAGCCATCACCAAGACCGGTTTCGCCGCGGTCGCCGGTGCGGGTGGCAATTTTTGATAAACGGTTACCCATAACCTGTAAACCTCTGTGACGGATGTGTTTGTGCTGTTAGCTGTTCTGTGGTGACGGCAGAAACAGGCTTGCAGCAGCCTGTGGATTGGCCGGGAAAAACAGATGAAGATAACCCGCCGTCAGGCCGTTGTGCTGATATAAGGCTTCTCCCGGTGCCGGATGGCGTGAACGACGAGCGTAACTTACCGGCTCTGGCAGGTCGCTGGCCATTGACCGGTGATGCGAGTGGCCACGAATTTCGCCGCTGGCCAGTTGGGCCGCCTGCATACCCTGACAGCCGCCACGCTCACGCATATGGCTCTGCCCCTGCAGCAGGCCGGCCATGTCATAGCTCTGACCGTCAAGGGTGGTCAGCTGCTGCAGGCAATAGAGAAAGCCACCACATTCCGCCAGTATCGGTTTGTGCTGTTGGTGAAACTGCTGCAGCGATTCAATCATGCTGTGATTATCCTGCAGTTTCTGTGCGTGCAGTTCCGGATAGCCACCCGGTAACCAAAGCGCATCGGCCGCGGGAATTTCGCGGTCGCTCAGTGGTGAAAAATACACCAGCTGTGCACCCAGGGTTTGCAGTAATTCGGTATTGGCGGAATAAATAAAACTGAACGCCTGGTCTCGGGCAATGGCGATGGTTTTCCCGGATAAGGGCTGCGGTATCGTTAATTCGCTGTTGCCACTGGTGTCGTTAAACGAAAAATCCACAGTCGGTGCCAGCTGCATAAAAGCGCTGGCATCGACGTCGGCTAACAGCTCTGCGCCCTGTTCAAAAAGGGCTTCCAGTTCCTGTTCAATTTCGCTGGCCTGAACCAGACCCAGATGACGCTCTGGCAGGCGGATACGTTCGTCGCGTAATAAGCTGAACAGCAATGGAATGTCGGCAGGCAGAGCGTTGCGAATCAGCTCAGCGTGATACTGGCTGCCACAGCGATTGGCAATTAATCCGGCAACCTGTACATCGGCACGCTGGCGCGCCAGACCGTTGACCACTGCCGCAGCGGTTTGTGCCATGCCACTAACGTCCATAATCACGGCTACCGGGAGATTAAACAGGGCTGCCAGGTCGGCACTGGATGGATCGCCATCGAACATGCCCATTGCACCTTCAATCAGGATCAGATCGTTCTCGGCTGCGGCAAGTGCCAGACGCTGGCGGCAGTAGTCTTCGCCACACATCCAGATATCAAGTTGTTCAACCGGCTGGCCGCTGGCCTGTTGCAGAATCTGTGGATCGAGATAATCCGGGCCGGTTTTAAACAGGCGTACGCGAATGCCCTGGTTGCGTAACCAGCGGGCAATGATCGCGGTAACCGTAGTCTTACCCTGACCGGAGGCCGGAGCAGAGAGAAACAGAGCGGGGCACTGATAGTGGTTGCTGGCAGACGATGCAGACATGGATTACCCCGCGCAAAAAATACAATTATGACGGCGACAGCACGGCTAGGGAAACCGGCTGCCGCCAGTCGCTCAGAACGCGTAACGGGCGGTCGCCATCCAGTTACGGCCCGGTGCGTTGTAACCGGAAATATTCTGGTACTCACGATCAACCAGGTTATCGACGCGCAGGCCGAGGCTGGCGGCGCTGGTCAGGTGGTAGTTCAGGCTGACGTTGAGCAGACTGTAACTCTCCAGACGTGCGCCACCATCGGTTTTAGGTGCACCCTCAAAGTACAGAATTTCTGTCTGCGCGGTGATGGCATCCACACAGTAATAAATCACGGCTTTGCTGGCTCGGGGAGAGATACGACGCAGACGATCACCGGTCTCGTCATTTTTTGCATCAATCCATTCCTGGCTGATCTTCGAACTTACGAACTGACTCCAGTCCTGCTGCCATACCAGACTGACGCTTTTTACACTGGATTTACCGATGTTATTTGCTTCCCAGTTTTCGTCGTAAGCAATCTGGTTACTGAAAATTGCACGCTGGCCATTCAGTTGCAGTGCACCACTGGCGTATGACTGAGCAATACCAGCCGACCATACACGGGAGTGTTCTGGTTTCAGTTGCGGATTACCGAAGCCCGGGTAGTACAGGTCGTTAAAAGTTGGGGTACGGAATGCGGTGGCGTGACCGGCGCTGAATACTGTGCCTTTTTCGGTGGTAACAGTTGCCGAACTGTTGAACGACGAGAAGTCACCAAAGCGGTTGTTGTCGTCGTAGCGTGCGCCCAGCTCCAGCGCCAGAATACCTTTCTGATAACGATAGCCTGTCAGTACGCCGCTGGTACTGTCATTTTTCTCGTCGTAGGAAGTATCGGATTCGCTGACATCCGCAGACAGATAATCACCACCAATAATGACGCTGTGATGATCGTTCAGCTGGTAACTGCTGATCAGGCTGGCGGTATTTTTGGTGGTAGCAAACAGACCACCGTCCCCGCGTGACTCAGAGCCTTTGTAGCTCCAGCTGTTGTCTTCGCTGCGACCTGCGCTGGCATTCAGTGACAGACGGCCGTCGTTATAACGGTAAGCCGCACTTAATGCCTGATTAACGAAATCTGTGGTGTTGTCGAACTGGTTGTTGCCGTCGTATTCAGATTTACCCTGATTGCGCTGGTAATCCACAGAGACATTCTGCTGATCATTAATACGCTGGGAAACACCGGCCGATAAACCGTAGCGCTTGTAGCCGTCGTTGTCGCGCTCGTCGTCGGCTTTAACGTCGTAGCCGCCGCTCTGGTCATGTTGCAATGCTGCATACAGTTGTGTGTCATTAATGGTTGTACGGCTGTTGATGCTGACTTCACGGCTTTCATCGCTGCCCAGCGCCAGTGCCACTTCACTGCCATCGTTGTTTTTACGGGTAATAATATTAATTACGCCGCCCTGTGCATCGGCACCGTACAGAGCGCCTCGGGTGCCGCGAATAATTTCTACGCGCTCAACCTGGCTCGGGGCTATTAATTGCAGATCTGCTGCACCGCTGGTGCCGGAGCCAACGCGCTCGCCATTCACCAGAACCAGAATACGCTTGTTATCCAGGCCATTGATGTAAAGGTTGGTGGTGTTCAGGTGGCCACCGTTACGGGTGAACTGGAAACCGGCTTCCAGACTCAGCAGTTCGGTCAGGGAATGGGCGTTGCTCAGTTCGATTGCAGCGCGATCGATGGTTATAAACTGAGAGTCATTGATGACGTTTTCCGGCAGGCGGGTCGCAGTAACGGTTTGCAGAGCCAGTTCGGTGGTGTCGGCGTAGGCTGTCATGGTCGACAGCAGGGCAGCTGTCAGCAGGGATTTTTTCATAGTAAGTCCGATGGAATAGTTCCAATCGGCGGGAATCAAAACAAGCGCGGCAGGAGAATGCAGCACTTCTTCTGTATCGCCCACCGCAATACGAGTTGAACATGTTCAGGCCGGTATCCGGGCTGACGACCTGAGCTTTGCTCGCTGACAACACCTTCCCATGCAAAGCACAGTGGCATAACGCTGTCAGTATGGTCGATCACCGTTGCGGGGGCAGCGCTGGATTCGCTTTATGCTTACCAGACTTCCCGTTTAACTCTCATCAGTCGAATGGATGAGGGCACCTGAAGCGACGCAGGGTAACGGCAGGGCTGGGGGTGGTCAAATGAAAATTACTGGCCCTGATTATGAAGGCCACTCACGTTCGACGGTGGCGGGAAGGTAATTTCGAACGCGGCACCACCCAGCTGAGAGGTCTGATAGCGGATCTGGCCCTGATGATGGCTGGTGATGATGAAATAGGAAACGAACAGTCCAAGGCCCGTGCCCTGACCAATTTCTTTGGTGGTGTAGAAGGGTTCAAAAATGTGGTTAAGCAGTTGCTCGCTGATGCCGGGACCGTTGTCTTCCACCAGAATGCAGGCCTGACCGTGCAGATGGCGGGTGGAGATGCGGATATGCGGTTGCCAGTCAGGCTGTTGCTGCTGCATTTCCTGCAGCGAGCTGTGCAGCGCCTGCTCGGCATTCTGCAGCAGGTTAATTAATACCTGTTCGATTTCGCTGGCCAGTACGTCTGCCATAACAGACTCACTGGCTGGAATAAATTCGGTGCGGGTATTACGCAGGTGGGAATCCCCCTGAGCGATGACCAGGGCATCGTTAATCAAGCGGTTCAGATCGAGGCACTGTTTCTGGTGCTGATCCGGGCGTGAGAACTGCAGCATATTGGCAACAATTTCCGCAGCGCGCTCGCCGGCCTGCTGAATGTTGGTCATAAACTGGGCGATACCGCGTTGCTCAAGGTACTGCTGCAGGTCTGGCAGACTGATGCCATTATCTTCGGCACAGCGTTGATTGGCCGGCAGGTTATCCATCAGGCGGCGGCGTACGTTTTGCAAATTCTGCAGAATCGCCCCTAAAGGGTTATTAATTTCGTGCGCAATACCGGTGGCCAGACCGGCAACCGTGGTCATTTTTTCGCTCTGTACCATCACTTCTTCCAGCTGCTGACGCTGGGATTCATCATCAATACGCAGTACCTGACGCGCCTGCTGCTGACCACTCAGCGGGTACATAATTAAATCGGCAATAATTGGCTGACTGAAACTGTGAATCTGCACGCGCTCGCGACTGCATACCGCAGGACTTTGCTGATTCACGCACATATCAGTCAGCAGCGCTTCCAGTTCTGGCAGCACCTGGGTCAGATGGCGGCCGCACAGTTGTTCTCGCGGTGTATTCAGCCACTCTCCGGCTTGCTGGTTGCACTGCAGAATGTGCAGATTTTCATCGAGGGTGAACAACGCCGACGGCATGGCGTTAATAATATCGTCGAGCAAATGCTGGGTGTTATTCAGCTGATTTTCCACGCCACGGCGAATCGCAATCTCCTGCGCAAGGTGTTCGTTAATCTGGCGTGTTTCACTGGATAAACGAATGGCGCGCTGGCGTGCTTTCTCTGCCTGCTGATGTGCATTGCGCAGGTTCAGTGTGCGTTGTTCGTGCTGCCATAGCAGATCGTTCAGTTCTTGCGTCAGCGGGCGGAAATCAGGGTCAGGGCTGGTGATGCTGCCGTAACTGACATGCTCGCGATCGCGGTTACTGCGGTTGGTGGCGCGGATACTGTTCAGCAGAATCTGATACGGACGTTTCTGCCAGTGTCGGGTAACCAGGTAGAGCATAAAAATCAGCAGTGCTGAAATACTCATAACGAACAGCGTGGTGGTCAGGGTGTCGAGCACAAAAAACTCGGCCAGCGATAAATCACTGATTATCCACAGTGAGAAATCACCTTCATTGCTGTGCAGGGAATACTGGTTAGCTTTTTCGTCAGGGGTGTCGCTTTGCGTCGCGCGCAGGTTTGGAGTGTCGCGATAGCAGTGGCTGACGCGCTGGCCATTCGGGTTATACAGCGCCGCTTCCATCACCTGATAGTGATTACAGAAAATTTCCAGTGCCGCCTGCAGTTCGGCCTGTTCCGGTTCATTGTGGGTGAACTGAATCTGCAGCAGGCCGGCAAAGCTGTCGCTGACCAGAGGCGCCAGGTATTCGCGTCCAACCCGGTCAGCGGCGAACACATAGGCCAGGGTACTGATGCAAATAATCAGTGAACACACCACCACAGTTGCGAGCATGGTTTTCTGGCGTGTCAGCAGCATGGCGTCTCCCTGATGCCGGTTGGTCTGTTAACGGACGCTGTCCGTCTGCAGCTGTTGATACAGTTTAGCGGTAATTGGCAGTGAATATCCTGCTTCGTCGGCACATTGCAGTAAATAACCACAAATCCATGCCAGCTCCGTCGGACGACCGGCAAGAATATCCTGCAGGGTCGACGAGCGGTTGGCGGCGGTGGCTGTGGCGACAGCAACGGCACGTTCGGTCAGAGGAGCTGCCAGCGGCCATTGCTGGTGAGCAAAAAATGCATCGACTTCGCCCGCCAGTTGCAGCAGATGCTGACGATACTCCGGCTGCTGCAACAGTTCGCCATTCGGGCAAAGGTACAGTCCGGTCAATGGATTGATCACGGCGTTAATGGCCAGCTTTTCACGCATTGGCTGCTGAATATCGTCACACAGACTGAAACCGGCAGGCAGAGGAACAACTGCTGGCTCAATTGTGTCCTGCGGGTGCAGTTTGCCGAGCAGGGTTGAGCCGCTCCCGGCATACACAACTTCAGGCCGATCGCCGCTGCTACTGCGATACGCGCCTTCGGTGGATATCGCAGCCCACAGTTCACATGCTGACTTCTGTTGCTGCAACCAGGAAGCACATTGCTCGTGCTGACCCATGCCGTTCTGCAGCAGCACGATACGTTTAACCGCCGGCAGTTGGGCTTGCCATGGTGTGAGTGCTGTCAGGGTGTCACCGGCCTTAGTCGTGACAATCAGCCAGTCGAGATCAGTGCCGTCCCAGCTTGGCAGGTCAAAGTCATGGGCAATGCCATCGCGATCAATAAGACGGCGTGGGGTGATGGACTGCGGTTGACGCGGCAGCGCCAGTGGTTGCAGAGCGCGGTTGTGCCAGGCTATCAGGGTGCCAAGGGCGCCCAGACCAAGAAAGCCAATGCGGGGTGTGGATGTGTTGCTCATGGCAGGATTATAGGGCCCGCCGGAGGGCGCTTACCAGCGGCAGGCGAGGGATGCTGAGCCGGGTTGGCTCAGCCGTCGTGATGTTCCAATGGTTGCTCGAGGTCGGCGTCGTCTGCACTGGCCTCTGGCGGAGCTTCGACAGCGGATGCCGAAGCGTCCTTTTCGTCTGTGTTGTCGGGGGCCGCAGTAGTGCTTGCCACCGCTGACGGCGCTATTGCCCCGGGTTGTGGCAGCCACAGGTTCAGCAGCTTGCTGCGCACGTTTTCGGTGTGATCGGCTGGCAGATTGCGCAGCCATAACTGCAGGCGGAACTCATCTTCATCGACCAGCGGTGCTATGGCTTCAACACTGATACCACGTTCGTTCATCAGCCACACGACCAGCGGCATCAGATGGTGAAAGCGGCGACGCTGGCCACGGTCGAGTAAGTCGTCCAGAGTCAGTTCAAACTGGCGTGCAACCAGCTGGCAAGCATCGTCGTACAGATGGCGGATATCGTCTTTTGAATAGGCGGATTGCACCAGCGCTTCACGCTTCAGATGCTGATCCACCCACATATCGCGTGCCAGCGCCTGATACAGCGGATGAGTACCGTGGTTCAGGTCGAGTTGTGTGGTCACGGGCTTCTGCATCACGTCGATGTAGTGCTGCGAGCGATTACGTCGACTGTGTGCCAGCAGGTTGAGCATGGATTCGGTGTCCAGCCATGTTGGCGGTTGTGGCTGGCGATAGTAGCGATCAGAGCTCCATGGCCACAGATCGGCGCTGGCCACCAGACCACTGCGGCGCGGCCAGTCGTGCAGCTGCATCACCAGATCGCGCAGGTAGGCTTGCTCATCAACCAGCAGCACAACGCCCTGATCGGACAGCGTCTGGCGGCGCTTATTCCAGCAGCGTTCGTGCATGGCATCGAATGCAGCCTGAATATCATCCATCACTTCGGTCCAGTCGCGCTGACAACGCAGCACAAACTGCATGCGCGACTCTTCGAGTACGTAAGCCATCAAGCGGGCGCCGCGCAGCGACGACAGAATCTCAAGGCCGTATCCGAACTCGAATACTGACTGGAATATGGGCTGGTCTTTGGCACCGGTGACAGCGAAGTAGTAGATCCCCGCACCGTGCAGTGTCATTTTCGTTTGCATAACAGAAAATTTAGCTGACTTTTCTGTATACGCCAGTTTGGCGTTCCGGTACGCCAACGGGTTAGAATGCGCTTTTCCCGCCACCACACCTGGCTGGTGGATGATCGAATTCGCAGGAGATTTTTATGCCGTCGTTTGACGTTGTATCGGAAGTAGATAAGCACGAAGCCCAGAACGCTGTGGATCAGGCCAATCGTGAACTGAGCACCCGTTTTGACTTCCGTGGTGTGCAGGCTGGTTTTGAACTGAATGACCTGGTGGTGACTATGAGTGCCGAGCAGGAGTTTCAGCTGGATCAGATGAAACCTATGCTTGCCGGTGCCATGGTGAAGCGCGGTATTAAGGTTTCCTGCCTGGAATACAGCAAGCCGGAAGGCTCAGGTAAGCAGACCCGGATTAAAGCCACTATGCGTCAGGGCATCGACTCTGATCTGGGCCGTAAGATGGTTAAGCTGGTAAAAGACAGCAAAATCAAAGTGCAGGTCTCTGTACAGGGCGACACCGTGCGTGTGCAGGGCAAAAGTCGTGACGATCTGCAGGCGGTGATGGCGCTGTATCGTACTGACGAAAGCATTGATATGCCGCTGGCATTCAAAAACTTTAAAGACTGATCCGGAACCACTGACAGTTGATGTCGTTTAAGTGGTGGCAGGACGCCCTGTCGATCTATACGCGTAAACCGGTGATGGTGATTGCCTTGCTGGGCTTCTCTGCCGGTTTACCCTTCCTGCTGGTGTTTTCCACACTGACCGCCTGGCTGCGTGATGTGGGCGTAGAACGCACCGCTATCGGTTTCTTCGCCTGGATTGGCATTACCTACTCCATCAAGGTGTTCTGGGCGCCGGTAGTCGACCGTCTGGCCTTGCCGGGGCTGGGAAAAGTGCTTGGTCAACGGCGTAGCTGGATTCTGCTCGGGCAGCTTGGTATCGCTGCCGGTTTACTGTTGATGAGCACCCTCGACCCGACTCAGTCGCTGGCGATGATTGCGCTGGCAGCCTTGCTGGTGGCGTTTTCATCCAGTACTCAGGATGTGGCGCTGGATGCGTTTCGCATCGAATCGGCGGAAGACACTCTGCAGGGCGCGATGTCGGCGGCTTATATCTTTGGTTACCGACTGGCTTTACTGATGGCGGGTGCTGGTGCCTTGTTTATTGCCGAGTGGAGCAACTGGCCGCTGGCCTATGTCAGCATGGCAGCGCTGATGGGTATTGGTGTGCTGGCGCTGCTGTGGGCGGATGAACCCGCTCATCAGACCCGCGAGCAGCGCGATGCCGATGAATTCGATATGGTCGATCGCATTATGGGCTGCGAGATGCACATGGCGGCGCGTCCGCGCTGGCAGCGCCGGCTGATCGGTGCGGTGATCTGCCCTTTCCTTGAATTCTTCCAGCGTAATGGTCGTTTCGCGCTGATCATGTTGCTGTTTATTGCTGTGTTCCGCCTCAGCGATATCACCATGGGAATCATGGCCAACCCTTTCTATCTGGATCTGGGTTACAGCAAATCCGATATCGCCAGTGTGGCGAAAATCTTTGGTTTCTTTATGACCATCTTCGGCTCGGCGCTATGCGGCTTACTGGTGGTACGTTTCGGCATAATGAGGCCGTTACTGCTGGGTGCGGTGATGGTGGCGGCGACCAATCTGCTGTTTGCGCTGCTGGCCATGGCGGGCAGTGAGACAACCCCGTCACTGAGCTGGCTGGCGCTGGTGATCAGTGCCGACAACCTTAGCGGTGGTATCGCCAGTACAGCGTTTGTGGCTTACCTGTCGAGTCTGGCAAACAAACACTACACCGCCACGCAGTACGCGCTGTTCAGTTCACTGATGACCTTGCCGGGTAAATTTATCAGCGGCTTTTCTGGTTGGGTGGTGGATAGCTGGGGTTACCCGGAATTTTTCACCCTGGCAGCGCTACTGGGTGTGCCGGCTGTATTGCTGGTGCTGGTACTGATGCGTCATCAGCAGCAGAGTGCAACCTCAGCCGCGCTGCGCAGCTGATCCGCAGTAGGCTGCCCCCAGCCAGGCGGCACCGCGCACACCGCTGGAGTCACCGTGTTGCGCCGCCTTCAACGGCGTGACTACGGTGTCGGAAAAGACATAATCCTGCCACAGACGCGGCACCGCCTGATAAATACCCGGCAGGTTAGAGACGCCGCCACCGAGCACAATCACATGCGGGTCCATCAGGTTGATAACGCCGGCTAAGGCTTTCGCCAGGCGCAGGTAATAACGCTCAAGTACGGCTAATGCAGTTGCGTCACCGGCTTCCGCCTGCACCTGCCACTGCTGAGCGGGTTGATCGATAGCGGTTTCCTTGCAGGCTTGCAGGCGCAGGCCGGTGCCGGATAACAGGGTTTCCAGACAGCCCTGCTGGCCGCAGTAGCATGCATGCTGGCCATCGTTGTCGTCGCGCCACAGCAGTGGGTTGTGGCCCCACTCGCCGGCAATGGCATTGGGTCCGCTGATCAGTTGGCCATTCACTACCCAGCCACCGCCGCAGCCGGTGCCAATGATGACGCAGAATACGGTGGGGAAACCGGCACCGGCTCCGTCAGTCGCTTCCGACAGCGCCAGACAATCGGCATCGTTAGCCAGGGTTACCGGGTGCTGCAGTACCTGTTCAAGGTCGCCTTTAAAATCACGACCAATCAGACAGGTGGTGTTGGCATTCTTGATCAGACCAGTGGTCGGGCTGATGGCGCCGGGAATACCGATGCCCAGTGAATAATCCTGACAATTCAGCTCGTCGGCAGCGCTGTTAACCAGCTGGCAGATGGTCGCGACGATGGCGTCGTAGCTGTCGGACGGGGTTGCCACCCGGCGGCGCAGACATTGCTGACCCTGCTGGTCGAGCACAATGATTTCTGTTTTGGTTCCACCCAGATCAATACCGAATTGCAGCATAGATTAACGCTCCGCCTGAATGGCGGCAGTGTACGGGCAAGTCGGGGCAAAACTCAAAGGGGAAGGGGGAATCAGTGGCAGCAACGGGCGTTGCTGCCGCGGCGAACATCAGTGATGTTCATAACTCTTGAACATGGTCTGCAGCATGTCTGACGGGCTGCTGATACGGCAGCCCGTGCCGTACAGGCTGGGCGTCAGCTTGTCACACCACACCACTTCGGCGACGCAGGTACCGGTGCGGCGACCATTGATGTTCGGTGGAATATCAACCATCGACAATTCCAGTCGGGTTCCCGGTGACAGTTCACCATAGGTCGAGATCATAATGCCCTGTTCTGAACAATCGACCAGCAGACCAAGGTACTCCTTCGAGCCTTCTTCGAATACACTCACGCTGCTTTTCAGAATCCAGCGCGGCAGCATACGCTGTTCGCTGGGATTGGCGGTATCTGGTGTCTGGCTGCTCATAGGCAACTCCCGGTATCGTTATCTTTATTCAGTGTAGACCCAAAGGCCGGCAAAAACCTATGTCTTATCAACAAGCGCTGACGGCGGAACTGATCCTTGGTGGCGCCCGCTCCGGTAAGAGCCGCTACGCCGAGAGTAAAGCTCAGGATAGCGCATTACCGGTGGTGTATATTGCCACAGCTCAGGCGCTGGACCCGGAGATGGATCAACGAATCGTGCATCACCGTGAAAGTCGCCCGGCGCACTGGCCGACGGTGGAAGAACCACTGCTGCTGGCGCAGGCGCTGCAACAGGCGGCGCAACAGCACCCCGGCGCTGTGATTCTGGTGGATTGTCTGACGCTGTGGGTAACCAATTGTCTGCTGCATGAGGATGAGCAGTTCTGGCCACAGCAGAAGCAGGCATTGCTCGATGTCTTAGCGCAACTGCGATGCCCGTTATTGCTGGTCAGCAACGAAGTTGGCCAGGGTGTGGTTCCGATGGGGGAACTCAGCCGCCGTTTTGTCGATGAAAGCGGACGCCTGCATCAGGACATTGCTGCGCTGGTGGAGGCGGTCACGCTGGTGGTCGCCGGTATTCCTGTGGCCGTGAAGCGCCCCTGAGAGGAAACGGCCCTGAGAGGAAACGGCCCTGAGACGGAACGCCAAAAGACAGCCTCGCTGTCGCACTCGTGTTATTAATCGTGCTGCCTCCCGGCAGCTCAGTACTATCGAATGAACCATTAAGTAAGAGAACTATGTCTGCACAAAACTGGTGGCAAAACGCCGTACAAGCACCTTCTTCTGCAACTCGCGACGCCGCGCTGGAACGTCAGGGGCAACTGACTAAGCCACCGGGTGCATTGGGTGAGCTGGAAAATATTGCCGTACAGTTTGCCGCGTTCCGGAATCAGGTTAAGCCGGAAATCAAACAGCCGCAGTGCATCGTGTTTGCCGGTGACCACGGTGTGGTTGCTAAAGGTGTATCCGCGTTTCCGCAGGCGGTAACTGTGGAGATGATTAAGAATTTTGTCGCTGGCGGTGCTGCGGTTTCGGTACTGGCTGCTTATCACCAGATGCCGTTATCCGTGGTGAACTGTGGCACGGCGTTTCCGTGTGAAGCACTGGAAGGTGTTATTCAGCGCCCGGTAATGGCGGGTACCCAGGATTTCTCTGAGCAGGCGGCGATGAGCGACGAGCAGGCGCGTCAGGCGCTGGCCATCGGTGCCGAGCAGATTGAACGTCTGCAGGCCGATGGCTGTGACCTGTTTATGGCGGGTGAAATGGGCATTGGTAATACCTCGGCGGCCTCCTGTCTGAGCGCGGTACTGCTGGAGCAGGACGTGGTCGCCCTGACCGGGCCGGGCACTGGTCTGCAGGGTGATGCGCTGAACCACAAGCAGCAGGTGCTGGCGGCCAGTGTTGAGCGTGCGTTGCCTCTGATCGATTCGCCACTGGCGGCGCTGGCACAGCTGGGTGGTCTGGAAATCGCGGCCATGGCGGGTGCTTACATTCGCGCTGCGCAGCTGGGTATGCCGATGCTGGTGGACGGTTTTATCAGCACCTCGGCAGCACTGCTGGCGGTGAAACTGAATCCTGCGGTACGCGACTGGATGCTGTTTGCCCACAGTTCGGCGGAGCCGGGTCACAAAACTCTGCTGGCCGCGCTGGATGCGAAGCCACTGGTGCAACTGGGTATGCGTCTGGGCGAAGGCTCTGGCGCAGCGCTGGCATTGGGGGTGGTGAAGCAGGCACTGGCGCTGCACAACAACATGGCGACTTTCGCTGAAGCGGCAGTGTCTTCCGGAGCCTGATATGAGCACAACCCGCATTGATCTGATTCGTCATGGTGAGCCGGAAGGGGGCGAGGTCTTCCGTGGCCGTATTAACCCTCGTCTGACTGATCAGGGACGCTGGCAGTTTGAACAGCGGGTAGCACGCGCACAGGGCCAGTGGCAGCGGATTATTTCGTCGCCACTGGACCGTTGCCGTGAATCGGCTGAAGCTTTAGCCGATCAACTGAAATTACCGCTGACGGTAGACGAACGCTGGATCGAGATTGATTTCGGTGAGTGGGAAAACCGTCCGGTGAGCGAGGTGCTCAGGCATCATGCCGACGACGCCCGTCGTCTGTGGGATGACCCGCTGAATTTCTGCGCCCCAGGCGGCGAGCCTGTGCCGGTACTGCAGCAGCGAGTGCTCGACGGCTGGCAGTCACTGCTGGCGCAGTATGAGGGCGAGCGGCTGCTGGTGGTCAGTCACGGTGGTGTGATGCGTGTGCTGGCGCAGCACCTGATTCAACTGGCGCCGGCGGGTATGAATCGGCTGGCCATTCCCTATGCCGGGCTGCTGCGCTTCCGTGTGGATAAAAGCCAGTGGCAGGGCAAAACCGACCTGTGGACCACACTCGAAAGTATGGATGGTTCCGAACTGAAACAGGCGCAGGCATCATGAGTCGTCACTGGTGGGCATTCTGGTATGCCGTGGTATTTCTGACCCGGATTCCGGCGCCATATCTTAAGCGCACGGATGATCAGGTGGCCGCGACATCGCTGCTGTATTACCCGCTGGTGGGGCTGTTAATCGGCGGCTGCCTGCTGATGTTAACGCTGGGCACGCTGTTCTATAACGGCGAAGCCAACCTGCTGTTACTCGCCGCCATACTGGTGACCGCCTCAACCTTACTGACCGGTGCGCTGCACCTGGATGGTCTGGCCGATAGTGCCGACGCCTGGGTCGGTGGTCTTGGTGATCGTGAGCGCACCCTGGCGATTATGAAAGATCCGCAGAGCGGCCCGCTGGGTGTCGCTGCCGTGGTACTGGCGCTGTTACTGCAAACGGCAGCCTTGTATGCGCTGCTGGATAAAGCCTCATCGACCTATGTGAAAAACTGGGACTGGCTGCTGCTGTGCGGCGGACTGTTGCTGGTGCCAATGCTGGCGCGTGCCTCTGCGATTGGTTTGCTGGCGACCACACCCTATGTGCGTGCTAATGGTCTGGCCAGTGCGCTGGTGGCTGGCGCCAGTTATCGGCGTGTGCTGCTGATCGGTGGTGTACTCTCACTGCTGTGTGCTGCGCTGCTGCCTGCCCAGGCGCTGTTTATTATCGCCCTGTGGATAACCATTACGGCGGCTGCGCGCCAGATGATGATGACACGCATCGGTGGCTGCACCGGCGATACGATAGGCGCCACCATTGCGGCGCAGGAAGCACTGCTGCTGGCTGCGATTGCGTTGTAGTTGTGTGGTTGTACCGTTGGCTGTGTCCGCTGATTGTCTGGCGGTATCTGCGGGTGGTTAACAGTAGTAACAGGCTTTAACCCGCATTATGTGCCAGCCATTACCAGACTGGTATCCAGCATGCGGTGCGCAAATCCCCATTCATTGTCGTACCACGACATCACATGCAGCAGGTGGCCGTTGGCAGTTGTATGGTTGGCGTCGAAAACGGATGACGCCGGATTACCGTTGAAGTCCACCGACACCAGCGGTCGATCGTTATAAGCCAGCACAGGACTTAACGCCGCTGCCTCACGCAGCGCCTGATTGACCTCATCCCGGCCTGGCGTGTCATGCACGCGCACCACCAGATCGACCAGCGACACGTTGGCTGTTGGCACACGTACGGCCATGCCCGCAATTTTTCCATCCAGCCCGGGAAGTACCAGACCAATCGCGGCAGCAGCACCGGTTTTGGTCGGAATCATCGACATGGCCGCAGCACGGGCGCGATAAAGATCACCGCCGCCAAGGTCGAGCAGATGCTGGTCGTTGGTGTAAGCATGGATGGTGGTCATGCTGCCTTCTTCAATGGCGAAATGTTCGTGCAGTACTTTGGCTACCGGTGCCAGACAGTTGGTGGTACAGGAAGCGTTGGACACAATCCGGTGGCTGTTTTGCAGCACGTTTTCATTGACGCCATACACCACGGTGGCATCCACGCCGTCGGCCGGTGCGGATATCAGCACGCGTCCGGCACCGGCTTCAATATGAGCGCTGGCAATACTGGCTTTAGTCATGCGCCCGGAGCATTCCAGTACGATGTCGATGTCCAGCTCGTTCCACGGCAGTTTGAACGGATCGGGTTCGCTGAGCAGCAGAATGGCATCGTCTTCTACCACAAGCAGTTCATCCTGCAGGTGGATACGCGCGTCGAGATGCCCGTGCACGGAGTCGAACTCCAGCAGGTGGGCACAGGTAGCGGCGTCACCGAGATCGTTGATGGCCACCACCTGCATGCGGTCGCGGTAACCGGACTGATAGAGGGCGCGAAGAATATTGCGGCCGATGCGGCCAAATCCATTGATGGCTATGCGTAGCATGGCAAACTCTCCACCTGATCAGTGATTTGTTACTCTCTGTCAGTGTAGTTGCCGGGCGGCACTCCTGCCTGTTTTGTAAGCTGTTGAAATAGCTGCCAAAAGTGACACGGGTCAGGCCTTCTGGTTTGACCGGTATGACCTTTTCCGGTTTAATGCGCGCCATTATCCCATTGCTGAGTTCAGTGGTAAGACCTGGCGGATAGTGGCGCGTACCGCGCATTTTCAGATGCCCTTTCATCGTTTCATCGGGTGTCGTTGCAAACCACCATCCTGTGCAGGCTCCGGTTCATTCCGGTTGCGCTTATTTCCGTCCCTCCTGTCCGTTCTCAACGCGGTAGCGCACTGACCTGAATGACACTCAGCATAAGACGACGCCAGCTTTTGCGAGGGTTCCGGACGCTTGTCTGGAATGTCAGCATAAGCCGATATACGTTAGTAGTAAGGGCCTCTGCTATTGTTGTAAGGCGCCCGGTGGCTGTGTATAAAGCGTCGTTCATTTTATCGTTATCCGCGCACCTTCCGGCGGTTACGGGCCACAAGCCTGGCGACGATGAACCATGAAGCAGATTTTGATTTTCTGAATAAAGGCGAAATCCGATGACTACACAAAAGGTCGATGTCCTCCTGGTTGGGGGCGGGGTCATGAGTGCCACACTGGGCACTTTGCTTACCAAGCTGGACCCTTCCATGCAGATCACTATGGTCGAGCGTCTCGATCACGTTGCCCATGAAAGCACCGACGGCTGGAATAACGCCGGTACCGGTCACGCCGGCTACTGTGAGCTCAACTACACCCCGGAAGATGACAAGGGCAATGTATCCATTGATCGTGCTCTGACGATCAACGCCAACTTCGAAGTGTCGCTGCAACTGTGGAGCCACATGGTCGAGAAAGGTGCGTTGCCGGAGCCTTCATGTTTCATCAACACCACGCCGCACATGAGCTTCGTCTGGGGTGAGGAAAATGTTGCCTTCCTGCGTCAGCGCTACGAAAAACTGAGTGCTCATCACCTGTTCCGCGATATGGAATTCAGCGACGACCCGGAAGTTCTGCGTGAATGGATGCCGCTGGTGATGGCTGGCCGCGACCCGCAGGAAAAAGTTGCTGCCACCCGTGTTACTTATGGTGCCGACGTCGACTTTGGTTCCCTGACCCGCAACCTGGTTGCGCGTATGCAGCAGAAAGACAATTTCGAGCTGCTGCTGGAACATCAGGTAGAAGACTTTAAGCACGAAAAAGATGGTAGCTGGACTGTGACCATCGAAGATATGAAAACCGGTAAGAGCAAGACCTTCAATGCCGGGTTTGTGTTCCTCGGTGCTGGTGGCGGTGCACTGCCTCTGCTGCAGGCTTCTGATATCGACGAAGCAAAAGGCTACGGCGGCTTCCCGGTTTCTGGTCAGTGGCTGGTATGTAAAGACCCTGAAATCGTAAAACAGCACCACGCCAAGGTGTACGGTAAAGCAGCTATTGGTGCGCCACCGATGTCTGTACCGCACCTGGATACCCGTATTATCAACGGTCAGCCAGCACTGCTGTTTGGCCCGTATGCAGGTTTCACCACTAAGTTCCTGAAGAAAGGTTCCAAACTGGATCTGATCAAGTCCGTCAGTGCCAGCAACCTGATTCCGATGATGTCGGTGGGTATCAACAACATGGATCTGACCAAGTACCTGATCGGTGAAGTGATGCAGTCGCATGCTGATCGCGTGGAAACCCTGCGTGGTTATTTCCCGGATTGTAAGGACAGCGACTGGACTCTGGCGGAAGCCGGTCAGCGTGTTCAGGTCATCAAGAAAGATGAAAACGGCAAAGGTAAGCTGGAATTCGGTACCGAGCTGGTAGCAGCGAAAGACGGTACTCTGGCCGCTCTGCTGGGTGCGTCCCCGGGTGCTTCTGTTGCGGCAAAAGCCATGCTGGAAGTTCTGGAACGTTGTTTCCCTGAGAAAATGAAAAACGGCTGGGCTGCCGAGCTGAAGGAAATTATTCCTTCTTATGGTGAAGACCTGACCACCAATGAAGAGCTGTTGCTGAGCATTCGCGAACGCACGTTAACAACGCTGAAGCTGAAGTAAGCTTGTCATTATAAAAAGCAGCCTGATGGCCACTGCTGTCCCACAGTTTTAAAGATATCGGTTTTCTATAAACGACTTTTAAATCCGCAATGCCTGCTGCCTCCCAGGGGAAC
>NZ_JAEDAH010000100.1 GCF_020320395.1 Thalassolituus marinus
GTTTTCATAGGCTTTAAGCGCCTGCTGACGACCGTTATTGAGAGTCGGCAGAATGGTTTCTGTCAGGGTATTGATAACGTGCTGACTGTGTTCCAGTTCCATCAGCAGTGTGCGGGTTTGGATGGTCAGTTGTTGCAAATGCGCCTGTGCTGAAAGTGTCTTCTGTTGTTCACGGACATTGACCGAGCGCTGAAGAGCGGCGTGGCGCTGATTCGCGCCCAGCGGAATGCTGAACTGGGCGACCAGGGCATAGTCATCCGTATTTTCGAAACGGCGCACGCCTGCGCCAACCGACCACGGGGTTACCGCTTCTTCACTCGCAAGTTTTCCTTCCGCACTGAACAGTTCTGCTTCCGCTTTTATCTGGCTCAGTGACGGGGTTTCCTGCAATTTGTTCATGGCAGCTTCAGCTTTTGCCAACGGCAGAAATGGCAGCAGGTTTCCCGCGGCATAAAGCTGGGTTTCTGTCGCTCCCCACTGCGCAGACAATCGCAGTGACGCCGACTGCAGCCGGTGCCCGAATTCTTCCACTGCCAACTCCTGCTCTGTTAAACGGGTACGTGCCAGTATCAGGTCAGCATTGGGGGCGCGACCGGCATTCACACGGCGCTGAATGATCGCCAGAATTTCTTTTTCATCGGCTAACGCTTCCTGTGCCAGTTGCAGCCGCTCCTGATCGGCGAGTAACGAAATAAAGAGTGTT
>NZ_JAEDAH010000012.1 GCF_020320395.1 Thalassolituus marinus
GAGTTAGAACCCCAAATTGACCAGGCTGGTATTTCAAGATTGGCTCCACCGAGACTGGCGTCTCGGCTTCAAAGCCTCCCAGCTATCCTACACAAGCCAATTCAAAGTTCACTGTGAAGCTATAGTAAAGGTTCACGGGGTCTTTCCGTCTAGCCGCGGGAACGCAGCATCTTAACTGCGAATTCAATTTCACTGAGTCTCGGGTGGAGACAGTGTGACCATCATTACGCCATTCGTGCAGGTCGGAACTTACCCGACAAGGAATTTCGCTACCTTAGGACCGTTATAGTTACGGCCGCCGTTTACCGGGGCTTCGATCAAGAGCTTCGGTTACCCTAACCCCATCAATTAACCTTCCGGCACCGGGCAGGCGTCACACCCTATACGTCCACTTTCGTGTTTGCAGAGTGCTATGTTTTTAATAAACAGTTGCAGCCACCTGGTATCTTCGACCGGTCTCAGCTTACGGAGCAAGTCCTTCACCAAAACCGGCGCACCTTCTCCCGAAGTTACGGTGCCATTTTGCCTAGTTCCTTCACCCGAGTTCTCTCAAGCGCCTTGGTATTCTCTACCTACCCACCTGTGTCGGTTTCGGGTACGGTCTCTTTATAACTGAAGCTTAGAGGCTTTTCCTGGAAGCATGGCATCGACCACTTCGGACTCCGTAGAGTCACCGTCATCACGTCTCAGCTTTAGGAACCCGGATTTGCCTAAGTTCCCAGCCTACATGCTTAAACACGGACAACCAACGCCGTGCTGGCCTAGCCTTCTCCGTCCCCCCATCGCATTATAAAGAGGTGCAGGAATATTAACCTGCTTCCCATCGACTACGCATTTCTGCCTCGCCTTAGGGGCCGACCACCCTGCCCCGATTAACGTTGGACAGGAACCCTTGGGTTTCCGGCGAGGGGGTTTTTCACCCCCTTTGTCGTTACTCATGTCAGCATTCGCACTTCTGATACCTCCAGCCTGGTTCACACCTTGACCTTCAACGGCTTACAGAACGCTCCTCTACCATGCAATAAATTGCATCCGTAGCTTCGGTGTACAGTTTGAGCCCCGTTATATCTTCCGCGCAGGCCGACTCGACTAGTGAGCTATTACGCTTTCTTTAAAGGGTGGCTGCTTCTAAGCCAACCTCCTAGCTGTTTTAGCCTTCCCACATCGTTTCCCACTTAACTGTAACTTTGGGACCTTAGCTGACGGTCTGGGTTGTTTCCCTTTTCACGACGGACGTTAGCACCCGCCGTGTGTCTCCCGTGATTGAACTCATGGGTATTCGGAGTTTGCAAAGGGTTGGTAAGTCGGGATGACCCCCTAGCCTTAACAGTGCTCTACCCCCCATGGTTAGACACGAGGCGCTACCTAAATAGCTTTCGAGGAGAACCAGCTATCTCCGGGCTTGATTAGCCTTTCACTCCTATCCACAAGTCATCCCCTACCTTTTCAACGGGAGTGGGTTCGGTCCTCCAGTTGATGTTACTCAACCTTCAACCTGCTCATGGATAGATCGCCCGGTTTCGGGTCTATACCCAGCGACTGAACGCGCAGTTAACACTCGGTTTCCCTACGGCTCCGCTATACGCTTAACCTCGCCACTGAATATAAGTCGCTGACCCATTATACAAAAGGTACGCAGTCACCGAACTAAGTCGGCTCCCACTGCTTGTACGTACACGGATTCAGGTTCTATTTCACTCCCCTCACAGGGGTTCTTTTCGCCTTTCCCTCACGGTACTGGTTCACTATCGGTCATCTGGGAGTATTTAGCCTTGGAGGATGGTCCCCCCATGTTCAGTCAGGATAACACGTGTCCCGACCTACTCGATTTCACCAAAAATAAGTTTTCGCATACGGGGCTATCACCCACTATGGCCGCACTTTCCAGAGCGTTCTGCTAACTACAAATTGGCTTAAGGGCTGGTCCCCTTTCGCTCGCCACTACTCAGGGAATCTCGGTTGATTTCTTTTCCTCGGGGTACTTAGATGTTTCAGTTCTCCCGGTTCGCCTC
>NZ_JAEDAH010000013.1 GCF_020320395.1 Thalassolituus marinus
CGAGGTCAGGAAATATCGAGGTTTCAAGGGCAAACGAGCCAGGACAGCGCGAAGCGGGGAGATAGCCCGTCCGGCGAGAGGGGGGAGGCCCCTCTATGAGGACAAGGGGCCTGGAATATTTCGCAAAAGTTCAAATAAAAATTTGTGGGACAGCAGTGCCGCAATAGCGGGCTTTTATTACATCCGAAAAAGCGGCTAACTACTGATCCCAGTCATCGCCCCATTCTTCGTCTTCATAGTCGTCAAAGTCTTCCCAGTCATCTTCGAATGTCGCCTCAACCTGACCATCGTTAATCAGATACTCACGGCGCTGCAGATAGAAGCTACGCAGGAAGGTGTATTTATCACCAGAGATCAACGCTTCGGAAGCAATCAGATCAGCTCGTAAATCGACGCCATATACGCCATAGGCCGCGTATGACTGGGCATCGCTTTCAGCCAGGTTACTGATGCCAACACCGTAAACGTAACCCGTGGCCATACCGGCAGAGTCGCGCAAGGTACTGGGCCCGAGAACCGGCAATACCAGATACGGCCCTGTACCAACGCCCCAGTAGCCAAGAGTCTGACCGATATCTTCATTGTGCTTAGGCAGACCGATATGAGTTGCCACATCAAACACGCCGAAAAAACCGACCGTGGTGTTCACCAGAAATCGTGCGCTATCTGATAATGCCTGTCCGAACTTAAGCTGGCCCAGATCGTTGGCAATCACCATCAGGTCGCCGATATTGGAAAAAAAATGCGTAACCGAATCGTCAACCGCCTTCGGCGTAACGTACTGATAACCCTGTGCTACCGGCTTGGCAATGTACTGATCAATGGTTTCATTGAAAGCGAATACAGAACGGTTGAAACCCTCCCATGGGTCCGGGTCCTGCGTTTCTTCCGCCCATCCGGCTGGCGCTGCCAGTACCGATGTCAGCATCAGAGTTTTCAGCCATGTAGCACGCATCAGCGATTCCTCTTTGAGTATGGGGCTATTAAAAAGAAAAACCGCAACAAAGCCAACCTAAACCCGATCAGCTGAGCGAACAAAGTGTTTTGCTATCCAGTAGTCTGCACTGAACCAGCGACCACCCCCGGAAAACGCCAGTACAGCCAGCATCAGAAAATAAGTGACACCCCACTCAATACCATTATTAGACACTACAAAACTGTAACGCCCTGAGTCCGTCAGCCAATCGTAATTACCATGCTCCTGCAGGATTTCACGCGCCCGCTGCAAACGGGTGATCGCTTCCTGAGTCGCGTCGGTTGCACCAGCCGACTGCAAATCAGCGACCGCTTGCCAGCCATAGGGCCAGTGAACGGAAAATACCGCAACCAGCATGGTGATCATCAGAGGCACAGAGATATAACGTGTTGCCAGCCCCAGCGTCAGCAATACTGCCCCTGCCACTTCACTGGCGGTCGCCAGGAAAGCCATCAACCATGGAAACGGCAGTCCCAGCCCCCAGTCCGGATTACCGAACCATTCGACCACCTGATCAAAGCCATTCACTTTATTCATACCTGCGACCCAGAAAACTGCCGCCAGATAAATCCGCAGTGCAGGCAGAGCAACCACGTCCAACTGCTTAATCGCATTCAGAAAAAGTTCGTGCAAACGTAAAATCATAGTCATGTCAGATAACCCTCAGCTGGCGGATCAGCCCTTGGGACCACCAGGTATGAATTTGAGAAAATGCGCCGGACACTGCGGTTTCAGACAGCAAACCGTGCTGCTGCAGGCACTGCAAAATAGCGTCACCTATCGTCGTCTGATCGTGTAACAAAGCCTGCAATAGTGAAAAGGACAATGGGTTAAGTAGCAGAAAACGCACTTCGTCTTGCGTATCACGAAAAACGACAAGCGGAGTTTCTTGTTGTTCTGCGTGGGGATTTTCTGCACTGACGGTATGCACGGCAAAACAGTAATTGTTCATCATCGCACTGCGACTGATAACGGCTTGCTGATTCAGCCATTGCTCTGCGTCAATCTCTTGCGGACAGGAGATGTAGTCGTAAATTTCCACGGCAATATCCGCTTTCATCTCAGCCAGCTCATATTGCGCCAGCTCAGCAAGCCACCGATCTGTCTGCGGCCGTGCATCTAACCAGTTAAAAAACTGTTGCGATATATCGCGAAAAAATGGAGATTCCGCAGCCGCAGTTGAAAAGTATTCCTCTTTCAATTGTGACCACAGCCCCTGGTCGATGACTTCACGACAAACCGGAAAAGCACCGTCAATAAATGAGAAAATATTATTGCGACAGAGTTCGCGATACACCTGCATCTGCTCTTCAGACACTCCTGCCGGAGCATCTGTCGTTTGCCTGACCGCCTGAGCAAATTGCCTTTGCTGATGAAGAAAATCAGCCATAGGAGACCTCCGCTTGAGTCCCCTGCTGTAAATCGCGAATTATGGCCAACTCCTGCTCGAGAACACTTAATGCAGGAATATTAAAATCACGTTCCAGCAGGGTCGGAATAACGCCATGACACTGATAAGTGAAACCTAAAAGATCCCATACATCCTTACAAACGTCGGTACCATGAGTATCAATCAGGCGTTCATCACTTTCATGAAAATGACCAGCAACGTGCAGATAGCGAATTCGTTGCGCGGGCATAGTGGCAATAAACTGACGGCTATCGCCACCATGGTTAAAGCAGTTCACATAAACGTTATTCACGTCCAGCAACAGGTCACAATCGGCGCGCTGTACCACATCGGCGATGAAATCCGCTTCTTCCATTTGCTTACCCGGCTGAGCATAAGCCGAAACGTTCTCGATAATCAGACGCTCGCCAAGAATATCCTGCACCTGCTGAATTCGTTCAGCGACATAACGTGCGGATGCCTCGCTCATAGGCAATGGCAACAGGTCATATAAATGCCCCTGACTGCTGCAATAGCTCAGATGTTCACTGTACGCTTTGATACCGTAGCGCTGCTTAAAATCACGGACCTGACGAATAAAGGCCGTGTCCAGGGGATCTGGTCCTCCGACCGACAACGACAGCCCATGCAGTACAAAATCGTAGCGTTCAGCCAGCGCCTCCAACTGACGTTGATAACGACCACCAAACCCCAGCCAGTTTTCCGGAGCGATTTCGAGAAAGTCGGCATGCTGTGCCGGACTTTGCAGCAGTTGTGCTGCAAAGTCGCGACGTAACCCCAGACCGGCTCCTGTGATCCACCCTGAAGTCGATGCATTCATCAGCCGTTAGCTCCGCATTTAGCTTCGCCACACTTACCTTCGCTGCGCTTGGAAGACTTTTCTGCACCACACTTGGCTTCGCCACATTTACCTTCATCAGCCTTGGGTGCTTTCTTGTCGGCACCGCATTTCGCTTCACCACATTTGCCTTCATCAGCTTTCTTTGCAGAGGAACCACACTTGGCTTCGCCACATTTACCTTCGTCCGACTTCGATGCTCTCTTGTCGCCACCGCACTTCGCTTCGCCACACTTACCTTCATGGTTATCTGCCACGCGGTAACCGGCACTCAATTCAGTGGAGGCGAAAGGGTTTTCGACAGGCTGTGCTGCAGAGACGTGTGATGCACCAGCAACTAACAGTGAACCAACAATTGCAGCAAAAGAGGTGTTGAGAGTTTTCATGATTTTCTTCCTTTCGGTCTGTTAACCGCCGGTGGCGGGCTATATTCAAGGCACTTCACATGCCTTACATAGCCTTAGTCGCCACCCTTGAGGGTTTCTTACAGACTTTCTGAAAAAAATCAGATATCGCGAATTTCCAGCCAGCGCTTATCCAGACGCTTAAGTGACACCGGTTCCCGGGTTCCCAGTGGCTGAGCAAACAAGGATACCCGGAACTCTTCCAGCAACCAGCCGAACTCGCGCAATTCAGGGTGGTCATCCAGATCGGTACGAGAAATCAGGTCAGTGTACGGCTTCCATAACGACTCAAATTCGGCCATCGACTGTCGATCACGAGGCAGATTGCCCTGCAACTTGTCGATACGGTACTCCATCGCACGCAGATAGCGGGTATAGCACTGCAACTGATGCCAGGGTTCGCGTACCATGAATCCGCGCTGCAGTAAGCGCTCCAGGTGGGCCTTCACATCACTGTAAGCCATCGCTCTATCCAGGCTGACCGCACCATTAAGGCTCTTCAGAACCTTATGGCGGATATCCAGCCATTCACAGAACTGAGCAAGCAGCTTCTCACCATGTTCAATAAGGGAGCCACGGCGCTCGACGCGCTCGGCGAAATCCTGCTGAGTGCGCGGCAGGCCTTCGTCCAGCGGCAGAAATACATGAGCGAAAGCTGCTTCGATAAGGTCACCCGTCAGCTCCTGCTGAGACCCCATCCCTTTGGCCAGCAGCCAGCGATTGCTCATGGTTTTCTGTACGATGGAACGCAACATACGTTCCTGCTCCGGCAATGCCGTTCGAATCAGTCGCGCGAGTGCCTGGCGATGATTACGCCGTGCCTGATTTTCATTGGCTTCGACCGTCAGCTCAACTTCACCCTGGTCAACCTTAAGGCATGGAAACGCCCGTACTGGCAGACCATTTACATCACTCTGAATACTTTCTGGCAGATCACCGAAGTCCCATTCCCGTATACCAGAACGTTGATAGTCGCCGTGGGTCAGGCTCTGCACCTGATCACTGGCCGCGTCCTGCCAGCGGGCCTTAAGGGCATTCAGGTCACGCCCCTGATCCAGCACCTTACTACCGGACAAGACGCGAATATTCATCTGCAGGTGGGCAGGCAATTCTATATCCTGTAATTCCGGTAAGGATAACGCTGGTCGCAGCGTTTTATTCAGGTAGTTCAGCAGCTGAGCATAGAGTCCGCCCTGTGCCGCCGAACAACTGCGCAGAAATGCCTCGGCCGTATTGGGCACCGGCACAAACTGCTTACGAATAGTTTTTGGTAAGCCTTTAATCAGCGTAACAACTTTTTCCTGAATAAAACCCGGTACCAGCCATTCAACCTGAGCCTCCGGTACCTGCTGCAGCATAGCGGCAGGAACACTGAGGGTTACACCATCGTCTTCGGCCCCCGGAGCGAAGGTATAACTCAGAGGAAAGGCCATGCCCTGCCATTCCAGTTCAGACGGAAAATCCGTTGCACCAATACCGGATGCTTCCGGGCTTAACAGTTGCTCACGGGTAAATTCCAATGCTTTCTTTTCGGCTGCACTGGCTTTTTCATACCAGCGCTCCAGATGACGCTGGGAAATAAATTCACCGGGTAAATGCTCTGCGTAAAATGCAGCCTGCCAGGCGTCGTCAATGACCAGATCCCGGCGTCGGGCTTTTTCTTCGTACTCAGTAACTTCTTTCAGCAGGCGAACGTTATGTTTATAAAAAGCCAGCTTACTTTGCAGCCCCTGCTCGACCAACGCTTCCTGAATAAAGATCTCTCTGGCTTCTTCGGGCTTAATGGTGGCGTAGTTAACCGCTTTGCGTGGATTAACAATAAGTCCATACAGTGAACTTTGCTGAGAAGCCGTGACCTGACCACGCTGACGCTGCCAGTGTGGGTCTGAGTACTGATATTTCAGCAGAGGCTTACCGATTTCTTCGATCCACTCAGGCTGCACTGCAGCGACCGTTCTGGCGAATAATTTACTGGTTTCGACCAGCTCCGCCGCCATAATCCATTTAGGCTTCTTCTTGTACTGACCAGACGCAGGAAAAAGGTGCAGTTTGCGATTACGCGCACCCAGATACTCCGCACCTTCTGATTTAAAACCAATCTGGCTAAGCATACCGGCCAGCAATGCTTTATGGACAGATTCATAGGAAGCGGCTTCTTCATTTTCATGAAGGTCGAGTTCTTTACACAGAATATGCAACTGGCGATGCGTATCACGCCATTCGCGCAAGCGCATAAACGACAGAAAATGCTTGCTGCACCATTTACGCAGCTGGTTCTGGGTCAGATCCTGGCGCTGTTCTTCGTAACCAAACCAGAGATTGACCAGACTTAAAAAATCCGACTCTTCGTGTTGCCAGATGCGGTGCTTTTCATCCGCTGCCTGTTGCTTTTCCGGTGGACGTTCTCGCGGGTCCTGCACGGTTAATGCCGCAGCAATCACCAGCACTTCTTTTAAGGCATTCTGTTTTTTTGCTTCCAGTAGCATACGAGCGATACGCGGATCCACCGGCAAACGCGCCATTTGCCGGCCGAGGTCGGTCATTTGTCCGCGGGCATCTACCGCTTCCAGTTCGCTTAATAAATTAAAGCCATCTTTAATAAAGCGCTCATCCGGCGCATCAATAAATGGAAAATCCTGTAATCGACCCAGCTTAAGATGCAGCATCTGTAAAATAACCGCTGCCAGATTGGTGCGGCGAATTTCCGGGTCGGTAAATTCACTGCGCCCCAGGAAATCACTCTCTTCATACAGACGGATACAAATACCCGGTTCAGTACGGCCGCAGCGGCCGGCGCGCTGATTGGCACTGGCCTGGGAAATGGCTTCAATCGGCAGGCGCTGAACCTTACTGCGATAGCTGTAACGACTTATACGCGCAACACCGCTGTCAATAACATAGCGAATACCGGGAACGGTCAGCGATGTCTCCGCAACGTTGGTTGCCAGCACCACACGGCGTCCACCGTGGGGGCGGAAAATTTTCTGTTGATCGGCCGCGCTGAGGCGGGCATACAGTGGCAAAATATCAGTGGCCGGTAACTGCTGTCGACGCAGATGCTCAGCGCACTCACGAATCTCACGTTCTCCCGGCAGAAACACCAGTACATCACCATGGCGCCCTTTTTTGCGATCGTCATCGCGCAGTTCCGCCAGCGCATCGGCGACGCCTTCAAACAGGGAACGGTCGTCTTCTTCATCCGTTTCCCGCACCAGTGATCGATAGCGGGTTTCCACTGGAAAGGTTCGGCCCGACACTTCAATCACAGGCGCAGGCTTACCACTGGCATCGCGAAAATGCTCTGAAAATCGCTGCAAGTCGATGGTTGCTGAAGTGATAACAACTTTCAGATCCGGACGCTTGGGTAATAGCTGGCGCAGATAGCCGAGCAGGAAGTCGATATTCAGGCTTCGCTCATGAGCCTCGTCGATGATGATGACATCATATTCATTCAGGTAACGGTCATGCTGAGTCTGAGCCAGCAGGATACCGTCAGTCATGAGTTTGACCCGCGTCTGATCCGAACTGTTATCGGTGAAGCGAACCTGATAACCAACCACATCGCCAAGGTTGGTCCCGAGCTCTTCAGCAATTCGCTGAGAAACCGCACGGGCCGCCAGTCGACGCGGTTGAGTATGTGCTATTCGACCAAATCGCCCGAAGCCCGCCTCAAGGCACATTTTCGGTAACTGAGTGGTCTTACCAGAGCCGGTTTCACCAGCAATCACAATAACCTGATGCTCACGAATCGCAGCAAGGATATCGTCGCGCTTGCCACTGACAGGCAATGCCTCGGGGTAATTCAGAGTGAGCGCGCCAGAGCGAACAGCCACCATCTGCTGGCTGCGCTCAATACGTTTCACCAGCTTTGCCAACAGGCCATCGAAAGGCTTGTTCTGCTCCAGCAATGAGCGGATCTGGGTAACCTGACGACGCAATGGAAAACGGTCTTTCAACAGGCACTGTTCAATTGCCTGATGCAAGGCTTTCCAGTCAGGGTTGAACGTTTCTGAACTCACTCGAATCTCCTTCAGCAGAGGATATTTCCTCTGTACAACCGGTCCGGCCGAGGCAGCCGGGCACTAACAAAAACGCCCCGTATCCGAAAATACAGGGCGTTGGAGTAAAGCAAACTAAACCTTAGTTATGTTTAGCCAGCTCTTCATCACGCAGTTCACGACGCAGAATCTTACCAACGTTGGTTTTTGGCAGTTCATCACGGAACTCAATGTGACGTGGCACCTTGTAAGCAGTCAGGCGCTCACGACACCAGTCTTTAACCGCTGCGGCGGTCAGGTCCTGATTCTTGGAAACAACGAACACTTTAACAGCTTCGGAGCTCTTAGGATCAGGAATACCAATGGCTGCCGCTTCAACGATGTCCGGATGAGATACCACAACATCCTCAACTTCGTTCGGGTAAACGTTAAAGCCGGATACGATGATCATGTCTTTCTTACGATCAACAATCTTCATGTAGCCATCTTCACTGATTACCGCCATATCACCGGTTTTCAGCCAGCCATCTTCAGTGATGGTTTCAGCAGTGGCTTCCGGACGCTGCCAGTAGCCTTTCATAACCTGAGGGCCTTTAACACACAGTTCACCGGCTTCACCAATCGGCAACTCGTTGCCCTCTTCGTCGATCACCTTACACAGAGTGCTCGCTACTGGCATACCAATGGTACCCAGTTTGATGTGACCTGGCGGGTTGAAGGAAACCACCGGAGAAGTCTCGGTCATACCGAAACCTTCTGCGATATCGCAGCCTGTTACCTGCTTCCACTGATCAGCAGCATCTTTGGTCAGAGCCATACCGCCAGAGATAGTCAGTTTCAGAGCACTGAAATCAATGTTGCGGAAAGATTCCTGGCCGCACAGCGCCACGAACAGAGTATTCAGACCAACGAAGCCACTGAACTTCTCTTTCTCCAGAGTTTTGATAAAGCCTGGAATATCACGTGGGTTAGGAATCAGTACGGAGTGGTTACCGGTCTGCAGCAGCACCATGCAATGCACGGTGAATGCATAAATGTGGTACAGCGGCAGAGGTGCAATAACCGTTTCCTGACCTTCGCTCAGAACCATGGTGAACAGGCCATGACACTGAAGCATGTTGGATATCAGGTTACGGTGAGTCAGCATGGCGCCTTTAGCAACACCCGTGGTGCCGCCTGTGTATTGCAGAACAGCAACGTCGTTACGATCTGCTTTTACTGGCTTGAAGCTGCGGCTTGCGCCCTGAGCCAGGGCTTTACGCAGAGGAACAGCACCTGGGATATCAAACGCCGGGACTTCTTTCTTAACGTATTTCAGCACGCTGTTGATCAGTACGCGCTTAACGGTGCCGTGCATGTCACCTACGTTGGTCACGATCACGTGTTTGATGCCGGTATTCGGAACAACCTTGGCGGCTTTATCAGCCATGTTTGCCAGAACTACCAGAGCTTTCGCACCAGAGTCGTTGAACTGGTGTTCCATCTCACGTTCGGTGTACAGCGGGTTGGTGTTAACAACAACCATACCTGCGCGCATGGCACCGAAAACAACGATCGGATACTGCAGAATGTTTGGCAATTGCACTGCAATACGATCACCCGCCTGCAGCGTGGTGTTGTTCTGCAGATAGGCAGCGAACGCCGCGCTTTTCTCGTCCAGTTCAGCATACGTCAGGGTCTGTCCCAGACAGGTGAACGCAGGATTAGCTGAAAAGCGTTTTACAAAGCTGTCGAAAATTTCAACAACGGATTCGTATTTATCCGGATCAATTGAACTCGGATATCCCTCCGGATAGCGCTCCTGGAAGAATTGTTCGTTCATACCGCCTCCTCTAAAGCCCCGGGTTATCGTTTTATTCGGGACTAGTTTGAATAACTACGGGCTGGATAAGGCTCCCCATTTGCGAATCCAGACCAAAAATGCAGCCGGAGTTTACCTGTTTTCCGGGATATCAGCAAAAGTGTGACCCTGCCTATTTACAAAATGTCACACTCGGGACATGGTAGCACTCTGGCCTGTAGAGCCAACTCAGAACAGTCTCACCGGCATGATCATAAAATGAACAAAATAACAATCAAAGCCGCCGATAACACCGTATTCGACGCATGGGTTGCTGAGCACAGCTCACCAATCGCCACTATTCACTTAATGCATGGTATGGCAGAGCACTGCCTGCGCTACCAGCCGCTGGCCGAACAGCTTAACGCTGAAGGTTACCGGGTTGTGATGCACAATCACCGCGGCCATGGCGGCCGCCAGCCTATGGGTCACTATGGTGATCAGAACCAGGCGGGCCTGGGCGGCTGGGGATTGTTACTCGATGATATCAGTCGGGTTCAGCAAGCCGTGCGCGGCAATGAGCCACTGGTTTTATTCGGCCACTCCATGGGGTCATTTATCGCCCAGAGCTATGCTATCCGTCACCCTGACAAACAGGATGCACTGATTTTATCAGGCTCAAACCGCCACCCACTGCCACTGGTCTACAGCGGTCGTATGGTGGCCAGAATACTCAAGGTCTTTCAGGGACAGCGCCATTTATCGGGCGTGATGGATTTCCTGTCATTCGGCGAGTTCAACCGTCACTTCCGTCCGAATCGTACTGATTTCGACTGGCTGTCACGCGACGACGAACAGGTAGATCGCTACATTGCCGATCCGCACTGCGGTCATCCCTGCTCGCTACAGCTCTGGTGTGATCTGTTTGATGGCTTAATTGAAATCAACAACAGCGCTAACCTGCGAAAGATTCCGCAACAGCTGCCAATATATCTGTTTGGTGGCGACCGTGATCCGGTTGGTATGATGGGTAAAGGCGTGCCGAAACTGGAGCGACATTATATTCAAACAGGTCATGACAAGGTCACAATGCGGCTGTACGCTGACGGCCGTCATGAGATGCTGAATGAAATCAACCGCCAGCAGGTTATCTCAGACGTTATTCAATGGTTAAAGGAAGTTGTATGGAAACAATCACCAACCGCACATTCGACGAACTTGTTATCGGAGACCGCTGCGAAAGAATGCATCAGGTAACAGAACAGGATCTGATTCTGTTTGCCGCCGTCTCCGGTGATCACAACCCGGTTCATCTCGATGCAGAGTATGCCGCGACCACGCCATTTAAAGGCCAGATCGCGCACGGCATGTTTACCGGCGCACTGATTTCCGCCGCACTGGCAATGGATCTGCCAGGACCAGGAACAGTCTATCTGGGTCAGAACCTGTCATTCAGAAAACCTGTTATGATCAACGACAAACTCACCGTTGTACTGGAAGTTACGTCGAAGCACGAAAGCAAACCCGTTGTGACGCTGTCATGCACGGTGTCCAATCAGGATGGTAAAACCGTGGCGACCGGCGAAGCGACAGTGATGGCACCAACTGAAAAACTGACGGTTAATGCTCCGGACCTGCCAGCAATATCGTTAGGCTGACAGCCGTTCGGACAAATAAAAAAGGTCGCTGATGCGACCTTTTTTATTGCCTGTCAGGGCATGAAGTTGATCGGGAATTCCGCCACGGTGACATCAATTCCTTTACGATCTGCAAACTGCATCTGACGACACTTGGATGCCAGACGTTTATGCAACGCTTCATCTTTCAGTTCGCTGTTAATGACACTACAGCTGGAAACCGTACCGTTCGGCTGAATTTCCGCTTTCAGTGTCAGAGAACCAGACAGAGCAGGATTCTTACGCAGAGCACTACGATACAGACGATCGAAATGCACCTTGTAAGGCTCAAGCACCAAACGCAGTTCTTCCTGCGAACGAGTCGTCGCTGCGGCTTCGGCTTCCTGCTGTTCGGCAGTCATTTCCACGGCAGTGACTTCACGTTCGGTCAATTGCTCGCCAACCGTCGCAGTCGTCAGCGTGGCCACATCGACCCCACCAGAACCGCGAGTCGCCGCATTGCGATCAACCACCGTACCGATATTCGTTGCCTGCTTACCTGCATTGCTCAAGCCTTTGCTTGATGTATTCAGGGCTGCAATCGGTACCTGACTACGAATACTGCTCAACGCATTCAACGCATCGTTACCGAAGGCCTTTTTCGCTGTTTCCTTTGCCTGTTCACGTTTTTCCTTCGGCGCTTCTACCTTAGGTTTTGGCTTAGGCTGAGGCTTAGGCTTTGGAGGCTCCGGTTTAGGCTTTGGAGGCTCGGGCTTTGGCTCCGGTTTTGGTTCGGGCTTAGGCTCAGGCTTTTTTTCCTCTTTTTTAGGTGGCAGCGGCTTGGGCTTTTCAAGCTTTTTACGTTCAATCACTTTCGCTAACTGCGGCGGCAGTTTCTCAAGGTCTTTACGATCAAGCTGAGGCACATCCATAAAAGGAATAATAATACCCACTACCATCACAAACAGCAGAAAGCCCACCAGAATCGGAATAAACCGATGCTGATCACCACCATCCGACCAGGGTAACTGAGGGGTGCGATAATAAACGGTCATCACGCGCCTCCCTTGCCGGGTTGCTTCTGATTCACAGCCAGAGAAATATTATTGAACTCGGCTTTAGCACAGGTGTTCATGACCCGCTTAAGCAAGGTATAGGGAATATCCTTGTCACCCATAATTGTGACAGGACGACCCTGCTCACGCTGCTCGGCAGACATCGGCGAACGACTGGCCAGGTATTCCAGTTCTTTCTTTAACGCCTCGATTTCTTCCTGCTCAGTCGACGCAGCAACCGCAGTTGAAACCACCGGGCGTCCCTGAACAAGAATATCCGTTTTGCTGATCAGTACCGTTACATTCTCTGCAGGTTTGTTATCTGCAAGAGAAACCGGCAGCTCAATAGCGTCGTTGTTCTGAACTTCCACTTCAGACTGGTTCACCATCAGGAAGAAAACCAGAATGGTGAAAATATCCATCAGTGCTGTCAGGTTGAGACCGTTCTTTCCAGCGTTGCGCTTGTGGTTGCGCTGCATCCGTTTGGCACGGCGTGACATCTTCATGGCGTCACCTCCTGACCTGTCGGAGCATCCCCAAGAGAGATTTCCGGAAACAGAGTAGCGTCAACCAGTGAGGCAGCAACCACTGCAGGGTATACCCGCACAGCGTCCATCACTGTAATCAGTGTCTGATAATCAATATCCGACTCCGACAGCAGACTGATATCTTTTTTGTCCTCAAATCCAGGATTTTTCTTAATATCCTGCAGAGCGGACGACAGACCACTGTAGTCGAACGTTCCATTTTTCTTCGGCAAAAGCGCCAGTGACTCAGATTTTTCCTGATAGGTTCTGGTTACTTCAAACCCATCCTTCCGAATCACAACTTCAAGCGAAACATCCTCTGGATTCACAGCCCCCGGCTGATCACCCAATGGCAACTTGAGATCAAGTACCGCCAGCTGCGAGAACACCATGTTCATCAGCAGTACCGGCACCAGCACGATCATCAGGTTCATAAAGGATGTTACGTTGAGTTCCGCCTCTTCCTGTATTCGTCTTTGGCGTCTCATCGCGTTACATCTCAGTTGCCGTTGGAGGTCTGACCTGGTTTGCGCTCAGTGATGATGTTCAGGAATTTCACACCGGCCATCTCAATGCTGTCGACAATTTCATTTGTCTTGGTTTGCAGATAGCTGTGCAGCAGAATAAGAGGAATAGCAGCCATCAGACCGAAGGCCGTGGTATTCATCGCCACGGAAATACTCTGCGACAGCAGCGCTGCTTTTTCAGCAGGCGCAGCGTTAGCAACAGCGGTAAAGGCGGCAATCAGACCCATAATGGTACCCAGCAGTCCCATCAGCGTGGCAATGTTGGCCAGCATGGCAACATACTGCGTGCGTTTTTCCAGCTGTGGGATTGCTTCCATCAGACCTTCTTCCAGCGCGTACTCAATTTCTTCGCGACGCTGGCTACCCGGAATACGAGCAATGGCTGCAGAGAAAATATCGCCGATTTTAGAACCCGAGCTATTGGCATAATTCAGGGCGCTGCGCAGATCACGCTTCTGCAGCATTGGCAGCATTTCTTCAAATGCTTTGCGATTGCTGGATTTTTCTTTCATCAGAAAGAAAAGGCGTTCCAGCGCAATTGCCAGGCCAATCGCCATAACAAAGGCGATTGGGTACATAAAAGTACCACCTTCCTGAAAAAAGCGAACGATAGTGTCCATAGATGTCGATCCCCCAATGTTGTTTAGCATCGCTGTTCGAGCAGCGGTATTTTTTGATTATGGTGCCGATACCGGCATGGCCTTACGGCCTTTTTACTGCAGTTTTATTGTTCAGACTGAGACAGCTGTCTCAATCGTTCTGTATCGGGTTGCTGTGGCGCATAACGCTCTGCGTAGCGCAGCTCCCGTGTGAAGCTTTCCCGGTCAGTCTCCGTCAACCACTGCAGACGATAGCTGCTTACCGGCTGATACAGGCGGCCAGTGCCCGGAGGCGGACGCCACGGAGTAATATACATGACATTCGGTTCTTCACTGTTACCCTGAATGGATATACCTTCCAGACGGACAACATTTTCTGCCAGCGATAGCTGTCCGACCAGCAAAGCCAGCAGCGTCAGAGCATACTTCATGACCCCTCCCCTGCAACCTGCTCGGCAGACGCCCGGCGTTCAAGATCGGTAATCCAGATCGACAGCCGTTCATCAGATGATGACTGCATCGATTGCACCTGTGTGTACTGCTCTAATGCTTTAGGCAAATCATGCAGATACAGGTCGTAAAGAATTCCCAGGTTATAGCGCGCATCGGCATTCTGTGGATTACAACTGATGGCTGAAAGATAACTGCTTTCTGCCTCACGAAATTGTCCTAACTCACGTTCGATCAATGCACGCACAGAAAACGCAGGACAAAACTCTGCATTAACCGCCTGCGCAGCAGAAACCTGTGTCAGCGCGTCTTCGTATTTTTCCAGACGATATAAGCTGAGGGCGTAATTAAGCATTACTCCCGGAAACATTCCGTATTGTTCTGCCAATGCCTGCCAGTGGGTCTCTGCTGCCAGATATTCGCCATCCTCAAGTAACGACAAACCGTCGTTGTATGCACTTACCAGCTCGGCTGGAAGTGGCTGCTGAGTCGGATCGCTATCAACGATTTCCGGAGCGGGTTTAAACAGACTACAGCCGGTCATCAACATAGAAAAAACAAGCAGCACAACATAGGCGCGCAGAGAATCAGCGAATCTGATCGACATAGGTCACCACCTTTTCCGGCTTATCGTACTGCCCCGGCATCAGCTTACCGAGAGAGCGATAACTCTGTTTAATCCACTGATCGTATAGGCCATCATAGGTACGGCCAACATTGGTCTGATGAATCTCAATAGCCGCCTCATCCAGTGGGAAGGCCTGATCTTCCAGCAGGAACTGATATTCCTCTTCCTCAACCTCATCCATGCCGGCCGGACGTTCAGATGTCATCAGTGCCACACTGAGCTGACGATACAGTTCACCAATACGGAATGTTGAAGAGGTTGTATATTCAAGTGAGCCGATCTGTACCGCCTGGGTATATCGTTTCAGCGCTGCCTGCATAAGATTATTTTTACGCGTCACACTCTTATCCAGCGGCAGTGTCAGTGCTACAGATTCGTAACGCACACGCTCGAACTCACCCAGATCATAGGCTGCCTTGGCTGCCAGATAACGCGAGCGATCAGACTGATCCTTACCGGCTTTATTGTGCAGGGTAATAATTTTATCCAGCCAGAAACGACGCTTTTCTTCATCACCCAGGCCAGCATAAATCTGATCCAGCTTGTAATGGGCTTCGATCGCCGCGTCGAAAGGACGCTTATAGCTGTGAGCGTAGCGTTTATACATCACCACAGCATTATCAATATCTTCTGCTTTCTCGAAGTACTCCGCCGCCTGGAAACAGGCAATTCGCTGATGTTCAGCATCAGTGCTGTTCTTCCAGATGTTCTGCAATTCGAACGCTGCCATGCGCCACTCGCCTTTATCCTCATAGGCAACAATGAGCTTGGAAGGAATATCAGCCGTCAGTTTGTGTTGCGGATACTGCTCACGAAACGCCAGCAGAACCTCAATAGCCTGATCATAATCCTTGCTTTCCATCAGCAAAGTTGCAGCATCGTACTCAGCGATAATACGCGTATCGCTCTCCGGAATAACGGATGCCAGCCGACGCCAGTGTTTTACTGCCGTCGGGAAATCGCCAGAGGCTTTCGCCAGCTCACCCTGCTTATAAATACTGGCCGCTACCTTGTCACGAATATCGGCTTTTTCCTTACGTTTAATCTTACTGTAGGTTTGTGCCTGCAGCAGTGAGCTTTCAGCCTCTTCATAGAGACCCAACTCAAATCCGGCATGACCTCGTACCAGAGCTGCGCCATAGCGATAGCGCTCTGGTAGCTGATCAGCAACGTCCCACGCCAGGCGTGATGTCGTAAGTGCCTGACGATAGTATTTATCCTTGAGCAGCATTTCGGCCGTATTAACCAGCACAGTGCCACTGCGCTCATCCTGAGGGAATTCCTGCACGAAACGCATAGCGCTGGCTACTGTCGCCTGGCGCCAGGCTAAAGCGTCATTTTTCGCCGGGCGATATTTATTAAACGCCAGAATTGCGCCGTAACCTGCTTCACTCGCTTTTTCATACTGCGGATACTGATAGGCAACCACTTCGTAGTGATCTTTTGCCAGTGGGTAATCACGCAATTCAAATGCGACTTCAGCCAGCAGAAAATGTGCTTTAACTGTATCTTCTGCTGCCGGGAAGCTGCGAATGTATTCCTTGTACCAGACCTGCGACTCAGCCAGGCGTTCTTTTTTGTCTTTGGCCTTCTTCGCATTCTGACCCCATGCATGCCAGAACCCGGCCAGATCCCAGATATAGGTAGAGAGCGGTTTAACCAGTGTTTCACGCACTGCATCATCATGAGACAACCAGAAACCGGTGCCCACCCCAAACATCTCGTTATAAATCTGTTTATGCTTACGTGCCAGGTTCGGATACCGGGCTTTGCTGTAACCGTCAATCAGACGCTCATAGTAGCGAGGTGCGAGAATGTCATTGGGGTAACGCAGTACAAATGCGCGCAGAGTTGAAGCTCCGCTTTTGTAGTATTGTTTGTCGTAGTAAAGCGTCGCCAGACGATCGTAAATGAGATACTCATAGTGACGTTTACCGCGGGCATCATAGAACAGAGCAATCTGTTCCCAGTCGCCAAGATCATCAAACATGATCGCCATAATACGCAGCACATCGTTGAGCATATCCAGATCACCGCCACTGGCATTGGCCAGGCTGCTGTTGTCCGGATACTGTTCATCGAGAAATTCAGTAAACGCCTGCAGACTGTCTTCCAGTCGATCCTGCTTGAATACGGCCCAGCCTTTCAGATAAGCGGCACTGACGTAATACTGGTTCTGTTCTGGTCCGTAATTCACCAGACGCTGATACGTCGCTTCTGACGCTTCGTAATCACCAACGGCGTACAACAACTGTGCAAGGCGAAATTCGCTTTCGAGGTAATAGTCTGAGCGCGGAAACTCGCCAACAAGCTGCTCCAGTGTCGCAATCGTCATCTGGTTCTGACCAGCCATGCTGTAAGCCTTCGCCAGCTGATACAGTAATGCATCGTTATCCGCGCGGTCCGGATAGGCTTGCAACAGGGCTTCATAATCACGAATAGCCTGCAGCGTAAAAGCTTTATCAACGGCCACATTTTGCTGAGACAGTTCATCCGTTGCCGTCTCTTCATCCAGCGCCCGTTCTTCCTGCTGCAATTTCAGGTTCGCCATCCGATGCGCAACGCGAATACGCATTTCCGGATCGGTGGCAACTTCCAGATATTCCTGATACCGCTTGATCACATCGTCATGGTCGACTTCCAATGGATCGTTCGACAGTAAGCGAACTTTTAACGCTGGAATCGCAGCCAATGTATTTTCCGCTTCACGCGATTTTCCGAACAGGCTGCACCCGGACAAAGTCACGGACAATATTAACGCGATGGCTCTAGCCAGATAATTATTCACCGGCTACCTCCGGCGTTTGCTGCTGTATCTGTTCATCTTCAACAGCGGATTCCACCTCGTTTGCTTCTGGTGTCTGTTCCGGAGCAATGATCTCCGGCTGCCCTGCCACATTGATCTGCAGTGCATCATCGTACAAGCGGGCAATAGAGAGACGCGCCTGAGCCTGGTAGTCGGTGACGCGAACGGTCAATTCGTCCAGATAGCCACTGATCTGCTGCTGCAGAAATTGCCGCTCATTGTGCTGCAGAGCCTGCAATTGAGATGCTGTCTGATTCAACGCCGCAACTGCGCGCTCAATGCGCTGCGGGAACCCTTGCCAGCTGCTGTCAGCCCAGGAAATTGCGGTGCGGGTATTGGTCAGCTGCGTCTGCAGGTCCGATACTTCCGACTGTAATGCCCAGTACGCATTCTGAGAATCCCATTCCCGCTGTGGACGGTTTTCGTAAATTTTCCAGAATTGAATGCCACGCGCTCGACGCCAGCGTTCTTTGTACATTGTCAGGTCACGGGTCGGGGTATTTATCCGCTGAAGAAACTCGACGCGCGGAACGACATTTAACAGATTCTGTACATTGTCCAGATCATCATCAGAAGCAAAGGCAAATACCTTTTCGTCTTCTGCCTGCAGCGCCTTACCCAGGTGAAACACTTTATCGCTAAGTTGCTGCTCGCGACGCTGTAAATCGCGCAGACGCTGCTCGCCATTCATAGACTTAAGTGTTTGCTGACGGCGCTCTACAACTGTCATCCAGGCCGCCATGTCATCCAGCTTGCGCTGAATCTGAATCTGCATTGCCGTCAGCTCATGCAGGCGGAACGCAGCAGAGGTAAAAGTGGGGTCATCCAGCAAGCCCTGTACCGTAGCGCTGAATTCTTCGTCCGGCATATCCGTGACAGAAGTACGCTGCCAACCCCACTCAGTATCCTGTTGTTCCAGCCAGCGATCCAGCCAGCTCTGAATTTCATCAGCCTGATTTTGTTGTGCCAGATCCTTCAGCATGGTCTGCAGACGCCCCTCCACCATTTCATAGGTTTTGAGAGACTGCGTAGTGGCATTCAGTAATTCCAATGCGTGCGGGACAGCCAGAATGGACTCCATCACCGCCGGATGGAATGCTCTGTATTTCTGCTGCAGTACACGCCATGGCTGCATCGCTTCTTCATATTTCCATTGCTCGATCAGCGCCCAGCCATACTGCAATAACGCTGGTGCGGTAAAGGCTGTGTTCTGACTGACCTGACTGAGATAAATCTCAGCTTCGCGTGACTTGCCAATTTCCAGCGCATGAATACCGGCGACCAGCAGTACCCGATCCCTCAGCGCCTGACCTTCATAGCTTTGCGGAGCGTAGAAAACCGCTTCTTCAACTAACTTTTCAATGTCTCGTCCCGGGCTATAAAGACGCATCCGGGCAATGATCAGGTTGTAACGGGCAAACCCTGTCCAGAGGGCGCTGTCCGGCATCTTCTGCAATGCCGTTAATGCATCAGTAATACGATCCTGACGGGCCATTGAACTGACCAGCAGAAAGCGTGCTTCTTCAACATAGGCAGCAGCCAATGGCTTATTGTCCGCATCGGACCGTGTTTTCAATGCCCTTTCGGCAGCCCATTCGGTCTCTTCCCAGCGGCCATCCTGCCACCATGCACGCGCCAGATAAAACCAGAAATTACCCGAAGCGGTGACCTGGCTGTTTGCACGGAAGATGTCATCGGCATCGTCTGTCAGCCCCAATCCCAGATAAACAGCTGCTTCCATAAGAGCCAGCTCGTCATCGGCCAGAGACTCCTGATACATTTTCAGTTCGCGCAGACTGTTCAATGCGCGCTGATAGTCATCATTCAGGTAGTGATACTGGAATTCACCACGCAATAACCGGTACACAGGGTTGGTTAAATCAGGCTGCGCACCAGCGGTCCCTGTCTGAATCAGACAGAGAACAACCAGCCAATGCTTAACGACGGAACAGAAGCGCATTAACGTTACCAGACTCTCAGCTCGGCCTCGGCACTTTGCCGCTCGCTGTTGTCGCTGATTACAATTTCCATCAGCAATGGTTTGTCCGATTTTTCAACGTTTTCATCCACCACCAGTTCACGCGGTTGTCCCATATGGTCAACGCCTCGGATAACGGCATGCAGATTGTGGCGACCAGGCCCGAACGTCATTTTGGCCAGCGGCTGCACAGCGCCCATACGCAAGGCTGACACCTGACGCTCGGTGTAGATATGGTGAACCGGATCGATGCCCCGAGCTGTTACTTCCACCGATAAAGGTTCGAAGAACTCACCATGCAGCAGTGAAAAATATACTTCCGCACGGGTCGTCGCCGGACTCATCAAAGCTTCTTCAAGCTCGTAAAGGTCTTTGTTAAGCTCCAGTACGGATCGCTTAACGTCGGCAATATCTGCGGAGATTCGTGCATCCTCCGCCTGAACGGTAAACGGAAATAACAGACAGGTCAGAATAACCAGCTTCATCATATAAACCTCAGTGCTCTTTCTGTGACTGAGCGGCCAGCCAGCCAGCCATCACAGATTCAACATCGTCGTAACGACGTGACAGGCTGCCTGTAAACAGATGATCCAGCACCCCATCACGATTAATCAGCATTACTGCTGGCTTTGGTTCCAGTTGCCAGGCCGTTTTCAGACGACCGTTATTACTCAGTACGGGCAAACGCATCCTCGGGGCTTCTGCATTACCTTTTGGTGTCCAGATCACCCAGCTTACCAGGCCGTCTATGGCATGACTCTCAGCCAGCAACTGATAGGCTGAAAGACGCTCTTCACAACCATCGCAGTAATCAGTCCAGATCAGCATAACCGGCAGGCCCTTTTGCTCTGCCAGCCGCTGTCCCCAGCCGCCATTGGCCGAAGGCAGAGAGAAATCATCAACCTTCTCACCCGGGGCTATGGTCTGGGCGAGCGCCGAAGTCGCACCGACAGTCAGGGTCAGAACCAGAAACCGAATGAAACGCCCCATTGCGCCCCCGAATTAACATCTAATTTGCTCAGTCGCTCATCATTGGTCTGGTAAATACGCCATCCCATAGCAACCCAATAATCACGTTCAATAATTTGCCAGGAAAATCCCAGCGCGGTATAGCGACCACTGGTATCACCAGTAAACTGTTCGCCAGCAAACATCTCGACAGCAAGTTGCCAGGGGTAGCTGCGACGTCCGTTAAAGCTGGCATTGCCCTGCATAACCGCATAGCCCATACCCGCAGCCAGTACAGATGCATTCTCGTTTGCCTCTACAACTACTGCTCCATCCTGTACTACGGCATCCTGATTGAATGGGGCATGCTGATATTCGCCACTGACGTACCAGCGGTCGGACGCCAGCCAGCGAACCGACATATTCACCCCAAGACGGGATTCAAGATTGTCCTGTGATTGATAGACCGCACCAATTCCGAGCATTGCGTTTCTGACAGGAATTGCTTCCTGCCCGCTAACCCGTACCTGGCGGGTATCGGGTTGATAAATATCACTGACAGCCTCAGCCTGAACGTAAGCAGATATTGGCAGTAGTGATAACAGCGCCAGTCTTTTCATCATATTGCCAGATTCCAGATAAGTGATGTGGCGGTAGAAACCTTGTCATCGCCCCCAAAAGCCTGTTCAGCCCTGAGTCGCAGGCGAAGATCGAAACGCTGAGCCAACTGCCAGACGAAGTCAGTCGAAACGGACAGCGTCGTCACACTGGTCGACTCTCCAGCTTCCTGCCATCGATCACTGTATCCATTGGCCGAACCGACACCTACGCCGGCATATCCCAGCCAATGCAGTCGGCTGAAACGCTGCAGCGGAAAGCTCGCACCTATTTCGTATGTCTGCCATTCAGCAAGACCACTACTGGCACGACGCATACGACCGTCCAGCGCGACCTCATTCGCCATCGCGTAAGCAAGATTGAATTCGTAGCTATCGTCCGTCGACAGGCCAAGGCTCAGTGACCAGAGCCCTGGTTCAGACGCTTCGTTAATGAACCATACCAGAGCGGCGGACCGTCCTTTACCAGGCTGCAGAACAGAAGCTGGCAGCCAGCCTTCGCGGGTTCCATCAGACACACGTACCCAGCTGCCCTGAGCAGATTGCAGCGATAAGTCTGAAGAAGAAGAGATATCGTAGACGACAGGAAACGCTGCGCCCGGACCCTTGCGCAGGTGATAAACAGCATCAGCAGCGTAAGCCGACGTGCCAAAAAACAGAGTGGTGATCAAAGCGGCCTGTAACAACAGGCGACTTGCGGTATTCCCCGGACCCAACATGGGTACAACAGCCCTTTATATTTTTTAGTTATGGGGCATCCATGCCTTTTTATCAGTGCCATTCTTCCACAAAGCACAGCTGACAATCAATCAGTACATTCGTACCGTTTTACTTGCTGAGTTCCTTCATCGCCTTCTCAAGACCTTCGAGCGTCAGCGGGTACATATGCTGTTTAACAATATCGCGGATCGCCCCCAGCGAACCGCCCTGCCCCCAGTAGGATTCCGGTGCAGGGTTAAGCCAGACCAGCTTGTCATAGTGATCAGCCATACGCTGCATCCAGACCGCTCCCGGCTCCTCATTCCAATGCTCCACGCTACCGCCAACATGCGTTACCTCATACGGCGCCATCATGGCATCACCAACAAAGATAACTTTGTAGTCGGGACCGTACTTACGAATGATCTCCCAGGTGTCTGAGCGCTCGTTCATACGACGGATATTGTTCTTCCACACCTGCTCATACAGACAGTTGTGAAAGTAGAAGGTCTCCATGTGCTTGAATTCAGTCCTGGCGGCAGAGAACAACTCCTCACACACCCGAACATGAGGGTCCATCGAACCGCCGATATCAAAAAACAACAGGACCTTAACCGTGTTATGGCGTTGCGGAACCATTTTGATATCAAGAAAACCAGCATTACGTGCTGTAGAACTGATGGTATCACCAAGATCAAGCTCATCCGCCGCCCCTTGACGAGCGAACTTACGCAGGCGGCGCAGAGCGACCTTAACATTGCGAATACCCAGCTGAATGCTGTCATCCAGATCTTTGTAATTCCGCTGATCCCAGACTTTGATGGCTTTCTTGTGACGGGACTGCCCCTGTTCAATACGAATGCCTTCCGGATTGTAGCCATTAGCACCGAAAGGAGACGTACCGCCGGTCCCAATCATTTTATTGCCGCCCTGATGACGCTTTTTCTGCTCTTCAAGGCGCTTTTTAAACTCATCCAGCACCTTGTCGAGGCCACCCATCGCCTCCAGTTTTTCCATTTCCTCCTCTGACAGCATGCGTTCGAATTCTTTACGCATCCAGTCCTGTGGAATATTGGCTTCATCCATAAAGTCCGGCAGCTCATCAAGACCTTTGAAATAAGCAGCAAAAGCTTTATCGAATTTATCGTAGTGGCGCTCGTCTTTTACCAGACAAAGCCGGGCTAAGGCATAGAAGTCATTCAGATCACCGAATGCCAGATGCTCACGCACACAGTTCACCAGATCCAGATATTCCGGAACCGAACAGGGAACTTTGGCTTTTCTTACCGTCTGAAAAAAATCGATCAGCATCGGGCTTACCCTTTACGGCGGCTCATAAATGCCAGTTTCTCCAGCAGCTGCACGTCCTGCTCATTTTTCAGCAATGCGCCGTACAGTGGCGGAATAGCCTTAGTAGTGTCTTTGTTGCGCAAAGCTTCAGGGCCGATTTCATCGGCCATCAGCAGCTTCAGCCAGTCAATTAACTCAGACGTGGACGGCTTTTTCTTAAGACCCGGTACTTTTCGCACATCAAAGAAAACATCCAGCGCTTCAGTTACCAGCGCAGATTGCACCTGCGGGTAATGCACATCAACGATGGCTTTCATCGTTTCACGATCCGGGAAGTCGATGTAATGGAAGAAGCAGCGACGCAGGAAGGCGTCCGGCAGTTCTTTTTCGTTGTTACTGGTAATCAGGATAATCGGACGATGTTTCGCGACGATACGCTCCTGCGTCTCGTAAACGAAGAACTCCATTTTATCGAGCTCAAGCAGCAGGTCGTTGGGGAACTCAATGTCCGCCTTGTCGATTTCGTCAATCAGCAGTACCACTGGCTTTTCTGCGGTGAATGCTTCCCAGAGCTTTCCCTTAACGATGTAATTGGAGATGTCGTGAACCTTGTCGACACCCAGCTGGGAGTCTCGCAGACGCGATACGGCATCATACTCGTACAGGCCCTGATGTGCCTTGGTCGTACTTTTGATGTGCCACTGAATCAGTTCAGTGCCAAGAGATTCTGCCAGCTGTTCAGCCAGCATGGTTTTACCGGTACCTGGCTCCCCTTTCAGCAGTAACGGGCGCTTAAGTGCGATCGCGGCGTTAACGGCCATCTGCAGCTCGGGAGTGGCTACGTATTCCTTGGTACCCTGAAACTTCATACTAACCTCTAGGTCAAAATATTCGACAAATCAGGCCAGCAGTATAAGGAGGGGGGTGATTATCGGCAAGGTATCGCGCTCCGAAGTCGGCGGAGCGCATACGAATCAGCTTTTGTTATCCTCATCAGCATCGAATTCACCCCAATCGTCCGAAGCTTCTTCGGCATCTCCCGCATCGAGGTCAAAATCATCATCCAGCGAGACGTCAATGTCTGCATCACTGCCCATCGTAGATGGAGCCCTGGCAGGCGCCGCCGGGGCGTCATCCTCAGGTAATGGGATCTCTTCCTCACCACCATCACTGAAATCATCAAAATCGCCAGCGAAGTCGTCATCTGACAAACCATCATCTCCGGCAAGTTCGTCACTGATACCGCCTTTCACTTCGGCTTCCGGCTCCGCTTTCGCTGTTTTCTTACGGCGCATAAACCACCAGGCCCCGGCGCCACCGAAAATAGCCAGATTTCCCAGCGCGAGCAGCAGATACACCCACCAGGCTATACCTTCATCCTCAGTCTCCTCCTCGACCACATCTGCCTGCTCGGCGAATCGCTTGGCAAGATCAGGGACAATTTCCGGCTCCGGCTGAACGGCCTCTGGCTCTGCCGCCTCCTCTGGCTTCTCTGCTGGTGGTTGCTCGGTTTTTTCCTCAACACCCGGTTCGGGAGTCGACTGCGCCGCCTCAGAGTCGTCCGCTGCACCGGCCGTATTACTCGCCTCCTCCTCCGAAGGGAGCTCTTCAGGCGCAATCGCCTGAGGCTTTATCAGTGGAAAATCCCTGACGATCTCTTCCGGATGGCTTTTAAAGGTAGTACCACCGGCAGTCACACCACGGATATTCAGCACCAGCTCATATCGGCCAGGTCCTTTTTCAGCCGTCAGATCCATCTGCCAGCCCTTTAAGGCGGGATCGTAGGCCATGGTATTGATCAGGGAGCTCGCATCAGGGTAGGTAACCTTAGCAATCACCCGACTGAGCGTGGTGTCAACATTGTCGCTCTTAGCCAGCACCTGTACGTGTACGCGCTCTTCCTCCGCAACGTCGATGACCTCTACAGACAGAGGCTCCATCAGGCTCGCAGTGAGTACCTGACGGCGCTGAAAAGTTCTTCCGACAGCGGTGACTTCAAAGCGGTATTCGCCGATCTGAGACAGACGCGTCATAGACTCCCTGAAAACCCCATCTTCTGGTAATGCCTCAGGATCGGACAAAAGTTTGCTTCCAGACCGGCCATCGGGTGCTGTAACTTTCAGAGTAAAGTCCGTTAACCCCAGAATCGCTTTCTCTGACACCACTTCACCGGCGTTGTACAACGCCATGGCCAGATCGACAGGTGTACCTGAAAACAGCGTATTAGGCAGGCCGTCTACCGATAGCGTCAGATCAGACAGAATCTGCACACGATTATCGGGATCAATATCTGCATCCGCTCGCCAGCTTCCAACCTCTGGTTCGCTAACGGTAATCAGATCGAAGTTAACATCTTCGTGCCAGCGAACATTGTCCATCGCCTGCGCACTTGCAGCACTCAGCTCTGCCCCGGCAGGCGAAATCAGTCGTGTCTGGCGTCCACCGGCCTTGCGGAAAACAAGTGCCGTGAATTCAGAAACGCTGGCGTCTATTTCAAACAGATTGTCGTCCATCGGAACCTGTTCAACTGGCACAGCACGATCAAACGCCTTAAGAAATGCCTTCAGCAGTGCATCAGCATCGGATGCTTCCAGGTACATACCACCGGTTTCAAGGGCAATCTGCTGTAGCAACTCAGTATCTGCTGCTGCAGATAACCCCACGGTATGTACCCGAACTCCCGCCTCGGTGTAGCGCGGCAGCACTTTATCGAACAGTCGTTTGCGCTCGGCTTCATTGATATCCCGACCAGCATCTGCTGGCATATCAATTCTGCCATCCGTCAACAGAATCACGCTCTGATCAAAACCGCTGTCAGCTGCCAGCTGCCAGCTCGCCTTTTCAAGAGCCCCGGTGAGGTTGGTATACAGGCCAACCGAGTTAATGGACTTTGCCTGTTCCTTAGCGCGCTCACGCCACCCCTTATCTACCAGATCCAGTGGCACCATCATGTTGACGTAATGGCCAAAGGTCCACACGCCACTACGGGCGTTATCGGGTAATAACTCAACCAGAAGATTCAGTGCCGGCACCCGAAGATTCGCGGGGTCCGTTTCTTTCATACTGCCGGAAATATCGACAATGATGCGCACATCAGACGGCTTTTCAGCTGCCTGTATCAGAGAGGAATAAGTGAAAAGGAATGGCAGGAGTGATAAAAACATCACCCCCGACAGCCAGCGATTAATCATCATAACTGCTCCCGGGGGTCACAAACTTACAGCGAAGATTCGAGTACGCGACGACCTTTTTCGGTGATATGCCAACGTACGCCATTTTTGCCACTGACTTTGCCTGCCAGGCTGCGATTAACCAGCACGTGCAGTGTTTTAAGCACAGTAGACTCTTCCTGATTAGCCTCGCGGCAAACACCTGCCAATGAGCGGAAAATAAACCGACCACTGGACAGAATTTTCAGAACCTGTGTCGAAGTAACATCCAGCTCATCGTTTGCCATCTGTACGTGAGGATCTTCTTCCTGAGCACTATCCTGCTCAGTTTCGGTATCAATCAGCGGCAGCAGCTCACTCTGGATAATACGAAGATTCTGTTGAGTTTCTTCTGAGCGCTGCTTAGCTGCCTGAGCTTCACTAAGAATACGATCGGACAGATTGTCGATAAAGAAACGACTCAGCAGAGCCGAAATCAGACAGAAACCAGTAAAAATAAGCAGACGGCTTGGGTCGCCCTGGCTTTCGAGAACCAGTTCGCTGTTCACCATATCCAGCACCACTGGTACCAGAAATGATGCGCCCACACCCACTACTAAAAAACGCGGCAGACTTGCTGCATCCCGATCTTTGTCGCCATACAGGTAGTAATTTACCAAGCCCCCAAAAATGCCAGCCAACAGCATGACAGTTGCCAGAATGAAGATATGATTAGCCATGTTCCAACCTCTCATCCATTAGAGCGTGACGATGTCACCCCTAATCCGATTACTCCACTGACGGATAACCCCCAAGTTAAAGTCTGTGTACAGCAACTGCTTCCAGCCGGAATACTGAACACTCCTGCATTAAAACTAGCAAAGTTTTATCGGTTAGCCAGAAATGGAATAAAAAAAGTTGAGAATTGACAAAATAAAGGCCGGATTGTTTTCACAAACCGGCCTCATCTGATTTTTAAATATCGCCAGATACGTATATTTAACATTTGTTAATCATTATTTTCGCCACGCGCTCTGAACCAGCGGACCAGCTGTCTGAGCGCCAGAACTACCACTCCGATACACAAACCGGAAAGCAACCAGGTCACCGAATACATAGCCGCCGTCATACCCTGTGCAAGTATGGTAAATGGTAAAACCACAAATACCGGTGCAAAGAAAGCAGAGCCAGCCTCGATCGGTGCCGGGGTAAATAACAGAACAACACCCAGCATATTCAGAAAACGGCGAACATCAGATTCAGGAGATAGCCAGAAAAACAACCCTCTCCAGCACCAGTAACCAATCATCGCAAACAATAAATAGCCGACCCAGAACGGCAAAAATTCAACTACGCCTTCCATATAATCCGGTCCTGCCATTCATCTTCACTAAGTTTGTCGTCGGCAATGCCCTTGCCTCGAATAGAAACCCCCGCCTGGTGAACGCTATCCGGGTCACCGGAAACCAGAGGGTGCCAGTCAAATAAAGGCTTACCTTCCGCCAGCAAACGATAAGCACAGGTCGGCGGCAACCAGAAAAACTGATGCGCCTGCTCCGGCGTCAGCCAGACACATTCAGGAACTTTTTTGTTGCGTTCGGTATAGACGGTACAACGGCAATTGCTGGTATCCATATAGCGGCAATGGACATCGGTGTAATACACATCGCCCGTGTCTTCGTCTTCAAGCTTATGAAGGCAACACAAAGCGCAACCATCGCATAACGACTCCCACTCCTGACGAGTCATTTCACCCAGCTTTTTGACCTGCCAGAAAGGCTGCGAGCTCATTCTTTATCCAGCTTACAGAACAGATCCAGCATGTAGGTTTCACGCGGAGGTGGCATTTGCAGGTAATAGCCTTTTTCTTCAATGCCAGCGAGTACTTTTTCAGCATCCGCACGAGCCAGCTTGCGCTCAGGGCTCAGCATCATAGTCAACGCCAGTTCCGGTTTTCCGAATATTTCGTAAAGTTCTTCCGGCACTTTTTCGAGACCGTCTTTACGGCTTACATAAAGATACGCTTCGTCTTTTTTACGACTTTTATAGATATCACACAGTACTTTGGTCATTACTTTGTTTTCTCAGCGAGATAACTCTCGTCTGGTCCTGCAGCATTTCAATTAAATAGTCACCGATTTCGGCTTTACGCCAGCCATTTAGACTTTCCGGCAAACGATAAGGTCCATTGGGGTAACCAGTGCGTAGCAATGCTTCGAGCGCTTTTTTACGCGCCAGCATTTCCGGCGGAATGCCCAGCATGTCCGCTTTCTCAGTTACCGCTTCCTTCATGATTTTCAGCCACTGTCCCGCCTGAGGCGACAATGGACGATCAAGCTGTTTCGGCCACGCCGATTTATCTGCAGCCATGGTTTCGCTGATAATTTTCAGCAATACCTTTCCATCATTACGAATAGCCGGCTGCGGCACGCCAGCCTTGGCCAGCTGATCACGATTACCCGCCTTGTATCGAGCAAGATTCCACAGGGTGTTGTCATCCAGCACTTTGCTGCGCGGAACATTGCGCTCACGAGCCTGCTCTTCACGCCACATTACGAGCTGTTGTAACAGCAACAACTCCTGTGGCCGCAATTTCCAGGCAAGTTTAACGCGCCGGTAGTAAGCGGTGATTTTTTCACTTTTTTCCGCAGCGCGGATCATACGTTCAGAGTCTTCACTTACCCACCCCTGACGCCCCAGCTGACGCAGCGTGGAAACCAGTTTGGGATAAAGCTTGTAGAGGTAATGAACGTCTGCAACTGCATATTCAACCTGCTCTTCACGCAATGGCCTGCTCAACCAGTCGGAGCGCGTCTCTTCTTTCGGCAGATTGATATTAAGAACTTCCTTTACCAGACGCTGAAACCCCATAATGCCGCCAAGACCTGCGAGCGCTCCACCTATCTGAGAGTCAACCAGTGGTGACGGCATGACACGGGTAAGACGCCTGCACACTTCAAGGTCTTCTGCGCATGCATGAAAGACTTTAACCACCATGGGGTGGCTGAAAAGCTCCGCCAGTGGTGCCCAGTCAGAAATAGTCAGCGGATCAATCAATGCCGAACCCTGGCTGCAGGCAATCTGAATCAGCCCTGCTTCCGGGTAAAACGTTTTCGTTCTGACGAACTCAGTATCAACCGCGAGATAAGCTTCGGATGACCACGATAAGCAAGCCTGAGCCAGCTGCTCGTCCGTTGTGATCCAGCGGGGCTCAGGTATTTTTAACCGACTCATACACCCTTTCCCTGTATCAGCGCCTGTTGATCGGTTCTTGTCACCTGCACATCAGCCAGCATATCGGCAATGAACCACTCAGTGGCGTCCGCTTCGACACCGCCCGGGAACACCAGAAAAACTGACTGAATCTGCTCATCCACGACCCGCTGACGCAGCGCCTGCAGCTTCAGCTGACCCGGACCCACGCCTGCCGATGGCGACAACAAACCATGCAGGACAAATAAATTGTGGTGCCCGGCATCCTGCAAGAGCTGATGAGTATTGAGATCAACAACCACCATAAGCTGTGCATCGTCAGACGGCGTTAAACACTGCTCACATAAGGGTGACATCGCCAGACAGAAGCATCGTTCGCACAACTGCAGCGAGCTGCGCGCCTTAACAATTGCTTCCGCCAGTCTACCGCCAGCTTCATCCTGAATGACAAACTGCGCCAAACGATCGGCTGCGCGCGGGCCTACCCCTGGCAATGCATCAAAAGCGTTCATCAGATTCAGGTATGCAGATGGCTGCGGCATAACTCAGAATGGCAGCTTCATGCCTGGTGGAAGACCCATACCCGACGTCAGTTTGGACATTTGCTCCTGATTATTCTGCTCGATTTTACGAACAGCATCATTCACTGCCGCCGCCAGCAGGTCTTCCAGCATTTCTTTGTCTTCTTCCATCACAGAATCATCCAGCTCGACGCGCTTAACATCGTGACGGCCAGTCATAGTGACTTTGACCAGTCCCGCGCCTGATTCACCAGTTACTTCAGCATCTGCAAGTTCCGCCTGCGCCTTCTGCAGCTGTTCCTGCATTTTCTGCGCCTGCTTCATCAGGTTGCCCATTCCACCTTTAATCATAAGGTTCTCCTGTTATGTTTAACTGACCGGACGAACAGTATCGTCCAGCACAAAGCCTTCAAATTCATTCAGAATCCGCTGCACCAGCGGATCACCATCAATGGCCTGACGAGCACCGTATTGTGCTTCAGCCTGCAATCGTTGCCGGCGCTGCTCCGGCGTCTCTCCGCGCGGTGACTGCAGCACCATGGAAATGGTTGCTGCAGGCAGCAACTCCCGCAGTGCATCCTGGATGCGCTGCTGCTGCCCCGGATTAAAAAGCGCCCCCTGCACCGGATCAACATCAAATTCGTAACTGTCTGCACTGACACTGACTAATGCGCTGTTGCGTGCAATCGCCATCGGCAAACCGGCAAGAGCGAGGTGCCCCACCCACATCCACCAGGTATGAGGCTGTAAAGGAGGCAACTGATCTCGTTCTGACACAATGGTGTCATCCACTGACTCTGCAGCCTTAGCTTCGTCATCAGCAAGCCCGGACTCAGTTGATACATACGAGGTGGTATTCAGTAATGCTGCCATAGCCCCCGGTTGTGGCTGACTATCAGCAACGGGCTCTGGCTCTGGCTCTGGCTCTGGCTCTGGCTCTGGCAAATCATTATTCAGCGCATCTGCTCCACTGCCATAGTCATTTACACCAATGGCAGGAGATACATCAGCGGCCTCGGCCAGATCTTCACTCTCAACAGATGCAGTAACGACGACCTCTGATTCCGCAAGACTGGACTGATCATTCGAGACGTTCGTAACGGGGACTACCGCCGCTTCCGGGGTAGTGGCCACCGCCGGTGCAACAGCTACAGCACTCTGTACAGGAGTTGATTGCGAACAATCAGGCGTCAGTGACTTTTTTTTTTCGAGTACTGTCGTCAGGTCGAGATCAACGGGGGCATTTGGCGCCGGACGGAAAGCCAGCATGCGCAGCAGCACCATTTCAAAGCCCTGACGAGGATCGGGGGCAATGGCCAGATCGGCACGGCCATTTAAAGCGATCTGATAATAGAGCTGCAGATCTTCGGCGGGCATAGCCATCGCAAGTTGCAGAATGGCTTCGCGATCGCCCTCTGCGTTATCAATAGCATCGGGCACCACCTGAGCAAGCGCTGCGCGATGCCAGATGGTCAGTAACCCCTGTAAAACTTCGTCATAGTCGGGACCGTGCTCGGCCATTGCAGCAATCTCGGCAATCACCTCAGGAGCCTCCGCCCTGGCCATGACTTCCGCCAGCTTGAACAGCCGTCCGCGGTCCATTGTACCCAGCATGGCATTGACCTGAGCCTCGCCAACGGATCCTTCGCCATAGGCAATTGCCTGATCAGTCAGGCTCAATGCATCACGCATACTGCCCTGAGCCGCTCGACCAAGCTGCCACAAAGCTGGCTCTTCATACTTCAGCTGTTCAGCTTCCAGCACTTTGGCCAGGTAACTGACAATACGCTCTGGCGTCATGTTCTTCAGACTGAACTGCAGACAACGCGAGAGTACGGTGATTGGCAGTTTTTGCGGATCGGTGGTCGCCAGCAGAAATTTGACGTGGGCCGGTGGCTCTTCCAGCGTTTTCAGCAAGGCATTGAAGCTGTGCGTTGACAGCATATGCACTTCGTCGATCAGGTAAACCTTAAAGCGTCCACGTGTCGGAGCGTACTGAACGTTGTCCAGTAACTCGCGGGTATCTTCCACCTTGGTGCGGGATGCGGCATCGACCTCAATCAGATCAACAAAACGGCCTTCGGCGATCTCGCGACAGGCACTGCATTCACCGCAGGGACGGGCACTGATGCCCTGCTCGCAATTCAGGCATTTAGCCAGAATTCGGGCGATCGTAGTCTTACCGACACCACGGGTTCCGGTAAACAGGTAGGCATGGTGCAGGCGTTGTTCATTCAGAGCGTTAATGAGCGCTCGCAGCACATGCTCCTGCCCCACCATTTCATCAAAGAAACGGGGACGCCATTTTCGGGCAAGTACTTGATAACTCATGTATTTTCCAGCACCAGAGATTACGCAATGAAGCGCATGATACCGTGTCAGAGAGGGAAAGTCAGTGCAAATTGGAGATGACCTCTGCCAGCCACACCCCGGCACACGAGTCGACCACTACCGTTGCTCCCTTCCGGGCCTGGCGGGGTTCGCGGTTTATCGTTGCGAGGGGACCAACAGAGGCCACCATAACGGCCCCAACGATTGTTGGGAGGCGGCACAGTAACGAAAACCGCCAGAAATATCAAGCAGTTACTCGACAACAACCATTTCTGCAGGAGTCACATCGACAACCGCTTCGATAAAGCGGCTGAATCCCCGCTGCGGGCCGAGCATTTTAGGACGGGACAGATAATCCGACATGGTTCCGGAGATACGCTGCTCAATCTGCTCACCATTGCGGAAATACAGCCGCAGAATGGCACGCTGGGCATCCGCCACACCGCGAATAACCGACATTGACGCTGCGAACCGGTGACAGAGACGCTGACTACTGGTTTGCTCCTGATACCAACGAAGCATCTGCAGATCACCATCCAGATAAATCACCAACGGTTTATCCTGATCGAGCTGGCGAAACTTTCGATCGCATACCGTAATAAATTCACCCTGGTCAGCGCTTGATTCCGCGCCAATAGACAGTTCGGGTAAACCATATAACGCAACAGGTTCCAGTAACGTACCACTACCAGCCTGCACAACGGCACCCGGAGAAGATAACTGGGAGTCATCAGACACTGTTGGCGTGGCTGCGCAGCCAGACAACGTCAATACTGAGAGCCACAGGCAAACCCCTGCCCTGGCGGAGAGTTGCTTTCCTAGCACATCAATTCCTGGCTGATATTCAGCTCAAACTAAGAACTCAGTTTAGGGGCATTGTCCTGCCATCGCAACGCCGGTCGTCCAAAAGCCATACCTTGTTCAGAGATGGAGCCACTGCTTAAGCGCCATTTCTACGACATCCGCCCGAGACAGACCCAGCTCGTCGCAGATTTTATCCATTGCATTAATCATGTCCCCGTCCAGCTTGATTTCCAGACGCTGCAATCCACGGTCCTTGTCGCGCTGACGCTGCATACGTTTATTGATTCTGCACTGGTGCGAGCGATCATACGGATTGCTGCGCGGCCTGCCCGGGCGGGCGGGCGCGAACATATCAATGGTTGTCCGATCTTCGGGCTGAATGGACATGAATCCCCCAATAAACAATAGCGGCGCAATTATCACCCCGACTTCCCCGCTTGCCAACTCCGTCGACTGGCAATACTGTTACCTTTTTGCGTCATCAAGTAGTTGAAATGGATAATCACAGCACATCAGTACCCGCTTCCCAGCTGACACCCGCCTTCAATACCCGGATATTTAACTTTGCCGACACCCGGGAACTGGAACCTTTTCAGGGCGTTCTCGGTCAGGATCGCGCCGTCAATGCCATTCAGTTTGGCGTCGCCATGCAGAAGCCCGGCTACAACATTTTTGTCATGGGCGAGACCGGTACTGGCCGTTCGTCCTACGTTCGCGACTACCTGCGCAGTGAAGCCAAGCGCCAGCAGACACCGAACATCTGGTGCTACGTCAACAATTTCACAAACCCTCGAGAGCCGGCAGCGCTAGTACTGGCGCCGGACGAGGCAGATGAATTCTCGCGCCTGATCAGTGATCTGATCGACCAGCTGCTGGCTACCTTCCCCGCCGCTCTGGAACACCCGACCTACCAGCAGAAAAAATCGGCCATTGATTACGTTTTCAATCGTCGCTACGACAAAGCAATTGAGCTGGTTGAGCGTGAAGCGCATAAACGTGGCGTCGCCGTATACCGCGACTCATCCGCTATCAGCTTTACACCAATGCGGGAAGGTAAAGCGCTGGATGAGACCGAATTCGCGCAGCTTTCGGAAGAAGAGCGCGATGAATTCCACAACGACATCGCCGAGCTGGAGCAGATGCTGAGTGATCAGCTGGCCGAACTGCCACAGTGGAAGCGCGAAAGCAGCAACTCTCTGCGACAGCTGAACCAGGAAACCATCAAAGAGGCCATTACGCCACTTATCCAGCCTATACGTGAACGCTTCAACCACCACGACAGTGTTATCAGTCATCTCGACGCCATGGAAGAACACCTGCCCCGTCTGGTGCTGGAGGAGCTGGTTGAAGAGCGACTGCTCGAATTACGCGAAGAATACGCCAAGCGCAGCAGCCTTGAAGAATCACTGCTGCCGAATATTGCTACCAACCATGTTGCCGACAGCGGCGCTCCGGTCGTTTACGAACCCCATCCGAGCTACGCCAATCTGTTTGGCCGCATAGAGTACGCTAACGAGCAGGGAGCCCTGGTAACTAACTACCGTCGCGTCACTCCGGGTGCACTGCACAAATCCAATGGTGGCTATCTGATCCTGGATGCTGAAAAAGTACTTTCAGAGCCCATGGTTTGGGATGCCCTGAAACGTGCCATTCAGTCTCGCCAACTGAAAATGGAATCTCCCTATTCCGAACTCGGCCTGATCAATACCACGACGCTGTTGCCGGCAGTGATTCCACTCGATTTCAAACTGGTGCTGATTGGCTCGCGCAATATTTATTATCTTCTGCAGGAATACGACGAGGACTTCAAACGCCTGTTCCGCGCAGTCGTCGACTTTGACAGTGATCTGCCCTTGAATGACGACACCCTCTACTCATACGCCCGCTTGCTGAAAAGCCGCATCGATGAGCAGCAGTATGCCGATCTGGATAAAAGCGCGATTGAACGTATGGTGCGCTACAGTGCTCGCCTGGCTGAACAACAGAATGTTTTGAGCGCCTGCATTGGCGATCAGTTTGATTTGTTGGCTGAGGCAGATTTTATACGCCGCATGGCAGGAGATGAGCTCATAAGCGCCAGTCATATCGATCGTGCGCTGCAGGCGAAAACCGAACGCACGGGCCGGGTCTACGATAAGTTATTCGAGCAAATGATGGACGGAACGGTATTACTGGAAAGCAGCGGAGAAGCCATCGGTAAAATGAATGGCTTAACCGTAATGTCTCTGGGCGACACCAGTTTTGGTTCACCGGCGCGCATTACAGCGACCGTTTATCCTGGCCACAAGGGCGTGGTTGATATTGAGCGCGAAGTGTCCCTGGGCCAGGCCATTCACTCGAAAGGTGTGATGATTCTGTCTGGCTTTCTGGGTAACCGCTACGCGCAGAAGTTTCCGCTGGCAATTTCAGCACACATTGCCATGGAACAATCCTATGGTTACATCGATGGCGACAGCGCGTCATTAGCAGAACTCTGCTGCCTGATCTCAGCCCTGATTCACAGCCCGATAGATCAGAGCTTCGCCATGACAGGTTCTGTGAATCAATACGGTGAAGTACAGGCCATTGGTGGCGTAAATGAGAAGATCGAAGGCTTTTTCCGCCTGTGTGAAGCGCGCGGATTAACCGGCAAACAAGGCGTCATTATTCCTGAGTCGAACCGCCGCAACCTGATTCTCAAACCGGAGGTAATCACTGCCGTTGAGAAAGGTTTATTCAGCATCCACTGCGTGACTCATGTCGATCAGGCGATCGAATTACTGATGCATCGGGAGGCCGGTAAGGCTGACGAAAAAGGAGACTTCCCTGCAGGAACAGTCAATGGCGATATCATTGCCCGACTGGAGGCGATTTCTCGCATGGGTGAAAAAGAAAAGGACTGATAGTTCAGTCCTTTTTATCGTACGCCGCGATCAGTGCAACCAATTTGTGGCGGTCGATGGGTTTCGTAACAACGTCATTCATCCCCGCCATCAGACACTGCTCCCGATCGTCTTCAGTGACGGCACCGGTTAACGCCAGAATAAAGCCGTCATACCCTGCGCCGCGCAACGCTCGTGCGGTCGCCGGGCCATCGAGCCGAGGCATATGGTAGTCCAGCAAAATGGCATCTGCTGCCATAAAACCATCACTATCGAGCAACGCCTGACCATCAAAGAAGCACTCGATAGAAGCGCCATGATTCTGCAGAGTCCGACACAAAACTTTCTGACTGGTCTGATCATCCTCTGCCAACAGAATATGAACACCCGCCAGCACAGTAACATTGTCCATTGTCTGCGCTTCAGGGATTTCACTACAGGCTTCATCCTCTTTCAGAGGAACCATCAGCCAGAAGCGACTACCCCGCCCCTGCTGACTGTCGGCGCCGACCTTGCCACCCATCAGCTCTGCGAGGCTGCGGGAAAGACTCAGGCCCAGCCCGGTGCCACCGTAACGCGCTGACGTTTCCGCACTTTCCTGCTCATAGGCTTCAAAAATACTGGCAAGTCGTCCTGGCCGAATACCAATACCGGAATCTTCAACTTCAGCGAACAACGACCAGCTTCCGCTGTCCTGCTGGCGACACTGTACTCTGAAGACTATGCGGCCCCCATCGGGCGTGAACTTCTGCGCATTACTCAGATAATTAATCAGAATCTGCTGAATACGCTGACCATCGCCGCGCATCCAAAGGTCAGGGACTTCGGCGGCGTCGACATCAAACTGAATATGGCGCGCTTTGAGTGGTGCCATAAATACGGCCGCAACACGCTCAATCAGATTCGAAATACGGAACGACTCACTGTAAAGCTCAAGCTTACCAGCCTCAATCTTCGACACATCGAGCACATCATTGACCACTCCCATCAACGCATCCGAAGCGTGACGAAGATCCTGAATCAGTGCTTTCTGCTCATCTGAAAGGCTGGTGTCAGACAGCAAGGCCACCAAACCAACCACGCCATTAAGCGGAGTACGGATCTCATGGCTCATGTGCGCCAGAAACTGGGTTTTAGCCATTGATGCCTGCTGTGATACCTGTGCCTTAAGCGCCATGGCTTCTGCGCGAAGAATATCGAAATAGCCCCGAACGGCTGTGGTCACGGCAATAATCATACGTGACTGACTGGCATCCGCCTTCATCAGGTAGTCGTTTATATCGTAGTCCTGCACGACCTGACGCTCAGGGGCATAACCCGGCTGACCAGTACGCAGCAATATACGTAAACGGAAGTTATTGAGGTCGGTACGAATATACTCAACCAGACGCAGACCAGCGTCATCGGATTCCATTACCACATCCAGCAGCAATACGGCGATATCGTCCCGCTGCTGTAAAATGGTACGCGCCTCGGCGGCGCTCAATGCTTCGAGGATTTCTACCGGGCGTCCCTGATACTGATAACGGCCCAATATCAGCCGGGTCACTTCAAGGACAGCAGGATCATCATCGACAACCAGCAGCACGATGCGCTCTGGCAGGATGTCGTCGAATGTCATTGATGCAGAGAGCCCGTTCACCCGGAGAACTCCGGATTATGAGGCATTGTATTCTGCGTTTTCATTTCAATGTCTGCCATGAATTCCCTTGAACGGCAGTTTACCCTTAGTTGAACCCACACGAATAGCCCGGGATTCATCTTTAAGCGTAGAACTCAGGCAGCGTTTGTGCAGGTTGGCCAGCGGTCGTCACACAGGACAATTAAGGCCAACCTGATTACTGTAAGTAACGATCAGTTGCTTACCAGTGCCTTCTTAAGTGATTTCTGAATAGGATCTTCAGATAACCAGATGCCGAACAGCGCCTTTTTGAACTCCAGCCCCTTAACATTGGAGGCTGCCTTACCGTCACGGTAAACCGTCACACCCTGACCTGGCTCATATACCAGATCAAAGATATCACCCTTCTCAATTTCTTCCTGAAAGGCCTTAATCAGTTCTTCCACTTCCGTCTCAATAGGTGCCAGATTGCCGCCGGTAGAGCGTACAAAACCATCACGGGTGGAGTCCGCCATACGCTTGCTGGTAATCATATCGGAGGTAATAAACAGGCGAATTGCCATTGGCTCATCGGAGTCAATAATCTCGCTGGCCTCTGTCATCTGATTTGGCAGATACAGCGCTGCAACGTAAACATCGAGGAAAAACTTTGACCGAACACCAGCACCGTTCAGCACCAGCTTATGCCCCTCGACAGAAAACTTGTCACCGACATCAATATCGCCGACTTCAATAGCCTGCACAGCGGAAGAGAGACCCAGCATCAGAGCCAGACCGAACAGAATACGGATCATGTGAGAAGTCCTTTGTGATTGTTGTTATTTGATTCTGATAGGTCTGTCCGTGTTCAGTTCAACCAATACGGCAGAAATATCAGTGCACCGATAATAACAGAAGCCAAGGCCGATACCAGCACCGCGCCAGCTGCCACATCCTTAGCTTGCCCGACCAGTGGATGGTCCTCAGGATGTGTTGCGTCAGCCAGGCGTTCGAGCGCCGTATTAAAGGCCTCACAAGCAATGACGAAGCCACAGGCCAATACCAGAATTATCCATTCAGACCGGGAAATATGGGTCACTACGCCAGCAACGATCACAGCACCAACAGCCAGCACATGAATGCGGGCGTGGGACTCGGAGCCGATCATATGCAACAAGCCATTACCCGCACAGGTAAAAGCCCGGGCTCGCTCGCTAATCCAGCTCATAACCGCAACCATAAAAATGCCGGCTGAAAGCCGGCATCTCATATATCAACGAAAGTCTTTCAGGTTGCGACTGACAAAGCGCAAAGTCATTTCAACCAGGTTTTCACCGGAATCGTAGAAGCGGTCATCCAGCTCTGCGATCTCATCGGCGTATTCACTTTCGACCTGGTCAAAGAACTCAATGCGTTCATCTTCATCAGCAGGAACACGACGATCATCGAAGAAGTCGATCAGTCGGTTCATCAGGCTATGGGTTTCTTTCGCTTTGATTCGTTCGAGAGCTTCCAGAGTATCTTCGGCCAGAGCGCCGACTTCATGATGAATAAACTGCACAAATCCGCCGTTTTCCATCTCTCTGAGCAGCCCATCAATACAGAAAACCGTTTTTTCTGCATCGTTCAGGGCCTCATATCCCTCATCCGATTCTTTCGCGTAAATGACATCAGTAATCTGAAGAAATGAATCAGTTTCATCAGCAACGTCCAGCGCCGCCTGAATCTCCATGTTCATAGAACCTACTCATCGCTCTCTTGGGTGGCTTTAAGGAAAAGTCACAATAGCCTACCCTTCAGCCTTTGACAAAGGTTTTAAAACTCCATCGGGGCCCTTCTGTTGCAACAGGTTGACAATCAGATCGGCTGCCAACTGTGGCTGCTCCATAGGAAAACAATGCCCACCTTCAACCTGCTGCCAGCGGATGTTTGAATTCCCCTTTTGCGCTTTTTTGGCCGCGCGGGAAATAAAACCATAACTTTCGGTCGCGACCAGTATGTCGACAGGAACCTGAATACTATGAACAGCGCGCCACAACCCACGAGGATAAGAACCGAAAATTGAAGCTTCCCACTCAGGATCGCAGGACAGAGTCAAACCCTCCTCCACGGGCTCGGTGCCGCCACTGATGAACTCATCCAGAGCCTCGCTGGTCCAGCGTCGGTAAAGCGACTTACGACACAGATCGTCACGCATCGTCTCGCGATCCGGCCAGTTACGACGACGTGCGCTTACTGCTTTTACCAGCGCAGAGCGCTTCCACAACCCGCTTTTGCGTGCCACACGTTGAAACAGCACGACTTCCGGAGAGAACAATACCGGATCGAGCAAAATAATCCGCTCGAACAGCTGCGGGTGTTTTGCCGCCATCAGCATCGTCAGAACGCCACCCATTGAGTGGCCGATACCAATCACAGGCTTCCCGCCAGCACGGGCCTTAATACCCTCAGACACGCTCTCAGCAATGGCCTGCCAGTCCGGCATATCGTGATTAGGTTGCTGCGAGCGGCCGTGACCCGGAACGTCTGTCAGATAGACATCACCAGCCGGGTTAAGAGACTGCAGCATGGGCCAGAGAGTTCGTGCGCAAAAGCCATTTCCGTGCAGTACATGAATTGCAGGGGCGGACGATTCTCCGTTGGCAGTCCAGCCGCCAAGACCATTGCGACTCCATGGTTGGAGTCCGTTGTTATTGTTGTCTGTCATCTCTATTGCTCTGATCAGCTTTTTATAAATTGTTAACAAAGGTCGACTTTATAGGGAATAAAACGCGCCATAGAAAGCCCCGACAGGAAGTTTTGCCAAAAGTGGTCTTGAATGAGAAGCAGAAAAACCGGTTTAGCTTTACCTGACCAACGCCATGACAAGGAGAAAAACAATGACGTCAGCCAAGACCCTCAGCGCACTGGAAGCGAACCGCCGATACACTGACATGAAAGATGCCCAGGCCACGATGGCTCAGGCTCGCCGGGATCTGGATGCCCGGGTTATCGACGAGGAGGAGTACACACACATCTGCGATGTGTGTGTGAAAATCATCCGCTCCTGCGAGGACTGATCAGGCGACCGCCGACTCAGGCACGCCACTGTGGAAACGGAAGTCTGAGTCTGGCGACTCAATCAGATCACGTTCCAGCTCCCGGAACTGCGCTACGCGCTCATCAATCGGCGCGTCGGCGTACTGCGCTGCCAGCGTCAGATAATCCTGATAATGGCGCCCCTCAGAGCGCAACAACGAGCGGTAGAATTTAGCCAGCTTCTCGTCCAGAAACGGCGCCAGTTTGGCAAAACGTTCACATGAACGGGCTTCGATAAAAGCGCCGACGATAAGCACGTCAATCAGCTCATCAACACCACCTTTGCGCACAGCGTCACGTAAACCTGCTGCATAGCGTGATGATGATACGTGCCGATACGCGACACCACGCTCTTTCATGATGTTTACGACCTGCTCGAAATGCAGCAATTCTTCACGCGCCAGCTGACTCATTTTCTTAAGCAGATCTTCACGATCAATGTGTTTGTAAAGCAGATTCATCGCTGTTGTCGCAGCCTTCTTTTCACAGTTGGCATGGTCGATCAGCATAATATCCTGATTCTGCAAAGCCACATCCACCCAGCTGTCTGGTGTGGGGCAGGCCAGAAATTCATTAATTTCGGCCAGTACCGCTTCTACACTCATTGCCCTTCCTCAATCATGTTCTGCAGCACGTCACGCAGCTGCCCTTCAATCACCACAGACTTCTGCGACTCGGCATCCATCAGGCAGAAAGTAACAATGGCGTCGGCGATCAGCTCAGTAGGCTCACCATTTTCAAGCAGGCGGACCTCCTGAATGGCCTGAGCGCTCTTATTACCAATTTTGCTCATGCGAGTGATAACCCGGATCACTTCGCCAGCATAAGCCGGACGGCGGTAACTGATATTGATATTGGCCACTACAAATGCCAGATCGGCTGACTCGAACAGATCAAAAAAGCGATAGCGTTCAAAGTAGTCCCAGCGCCCCTCTTCCAGAAATTCCAGGTAGCGGCCGTTGTTTACGTGGTGGTAGATGTCGAGGTGATAACCACGAACTTTGATATCAACGGACATAGGAAGATCTCTGTACAAAAGGCGGGGATTCTAATCAATCCTGCGGCATCTGTTAACAGGACTAACCTGTCTGGCCAGACTGCCAGCGTAAGTCATGCAGATTAAAACCCAGCGGAACATCGGTACGCAGTGTTGCCAGCGCACGGGTCAGCAGGGCTGACTGCCAGTGTTTTTCCAGTGCATTGCGACTGCGGGTATCCAGCGTATCAAGCTGAGCGAGCAGCAGATCAAGCGTGCGGTAGCGATCCAGAAGCTGGCCAGCGGTTTTCGGGCCAATGCCCTCAACTCCCGGTAAGTGATTGGTCGTGTCGCCAGCCATACCCCAGAAATCAGGCAGCTGCTCCGGTCGCAGGCCGAAACGATGACTGACCATTTCCTCATCCCAGCTGAAGCGATCGAAATGGTTACGCACCTTCAGGCGACCATTGACCAACTGACAAAAACCTTTATCGGTAGACAGAATATCTACCTGCAATCCGGCAAAAGCCGCTTTGCTGGCCAGCGTCGCGACCACATCGTCACCCTCCCAGCCAGCCAGTTCGAGACAATATAATCCCGCTTGCTGAAGGTAGCGGCGCAGAGAATCCAGCCCCTGCTCCAGCTCCTGCGGCATCGGCGGCCGTCCCTTTTTGTAATCCGGCCACACCTCATGCCGCCAGGTGATGCATTTCTGCTCAAATACCACTGCCACATGAGTGGAGTCCAGCTGTGCCGCGTTGCGTGAAATAACACTGAGACAACGACTCTGTGTTGCCTCCAGTGCCAGCTCGCTACCTTCCGCCGCTGCGTACATACGCCGAATAAGATTCATCGCATCAATTATCAGCAACTTCATGGCTGATCGCCCTCCACAGACGATTGCTGCTGAGCACTCCACAACTGGGCGTAAAATCCATTGGCCGCCAACAGCGCCTGATGCGTACCACTTTCCACCACTTCGCCCTGTTCAACCACGGCAATGCAATCGGCATCCACAACCGTCGACAGGCGATGAGCAATAATCATCGCCGTATGACCAGCTGCTACTTCGCGAATGGCTGCCATAATGCCTTTTTCGGTACGAGAATCGAGGGATGACGTGGCTTCATCAAATACCATAATGGCTGGTCGTTTGAGCAGCATCCGGGCAATAGCAATACGCTGCTTTTCGCCGCCGGACAATTTCAGGCCGCGCTCACCCACAACGGTTTGCAGACCATCAGGACAACTGGCCACCAGATGCTCGAGATGCGCCATACGGATCACATCCTGAATTTCCTGTTCGCTGGCATCCGGTTTTGCATACAACAGGTTATTCAGTAAGGTGTCGTTAAACAAAACCGTATCCTGCGGCACAATCCCCAGCACCGAACGCAACGCCTGTTGCGGCACATCACGAATATCCTGACCATCAATCAGAATTCGCCCCCGACCTACATCGTAAAAGCGGAACAGCAATTTGGTCAGTGTCGATTTTCCTGCCCCGCTACCGCCAACAATTGCCAGCGTTTTTCCCGCGCTAAGCGTCAGGGATAAATTGTGCAGAATTTCGCGACCATTCTGATAGGCGAAACCCACCGACTCAAAACGCACTTCGCCGCGGTTTATGTTAAGTGTTTGCGTCCCGCTATCCGGCACCGCTGGTTGCTCGTCAAGCAACTCAAACATGCGTTCAATATTGGCCATCGACGCTTTAATTTCCCGGTAGATAAAGCCGAGAAAATTCAGCGGCAGGAACAGCTGAAACATAAAAGCGTTAATCAGCGTAAAGTCGCCGATGGTCATGCTACCCTCAATGACATAGTACGCCGCAAACAGCAGCATGGATGCCATGGCGCTACTGATAATCAGCGCCTGACCACTGTTCAGGGAAAACAAGGAGAAACGATTCTTACGGCGGGCATTTTCCCAGCGTGCCAGCGAGTCATCGTAAAATCCTGCTTCACGCTGCTCAGCGGTAAAATATTTAACCGTTTCGTAATTCAGCAAACTATCGAGCGCACGGGCGTGGGTAGTTGAATCCATGCGATTGGCTTCACGCACATACTGTGTGCGCCATTCCGTTACTTTCACCGAATAGGCAACATAAGCGATTACCGCCACAGACGTAATCAGGCCAAACACCGGCGGGTAATTGGCCAGCAACAAGCCAATCACCAGAAACAGCTCCAGAAAGGTCGGTATGATATTAAAGATCATGAAACGCATCAGAAAACTGATGCCGTTCGTGCCACGCTCAATATCGCGTTGCAGTGCCCCGGTCTGGCGATTCAGGTGAAACTCCAGACTGAGTTTGTGCAAATGCTCAAACACGCGCAATGCCATACGCCGCATCGCTCGCTCGGTAACCCGGCCGAAAAATAAATCCCGTAGTTCACCGGCAAATACGCTCATAAAACGCACAAATCCGTAGCCCAGTAACAAGCCCAGCGGGAACCAGACCCACCAGTCAGTCGCAACCGCGTCCCCGACACCTGACAGGTGATCGACCTGATGTTTCAGCAGGAATGGCATAGAAACACTGGCAACCTTGGCGGCGATCAGGCACATGAGTGCCGCAATAACCCGACCGCGGTATTCCATCAGGTAGGGCCAGAGGGTCTTTACCCAGTGCCAGCCCCGATATTGTTGCGGAGCATTTTCAGGGACAAACTGCGCAGATTTCATCTAACTGTTACTCAGTTCTGCTATAGATTGGGGAGGAGCATAAGGACACCACCACTGTGATTCAACGACTTTCCCCGGTAGAGCATGCGCTGCCGGAGCTGATACAACTGGAAGAGCTGATTAAGCGCGGCCGTCAGCACCTGCGTATTAATGTACCGTTACACATTCCAATGGAAGGACATCAGTTACCCTTTTACGTGCTGGAAATGGGGTCAACAGCTCCTCTCGCTCCGACGCTCATTCTGACTGGTGGTGTCCATGGTATTGAGCGGATTGGCACTCAGGTCATTCTGGCCTTTCTGCGCACCCTGATTGAACGCCTCAGCTGGGACCCGGTAGCAACGGACATGCTGAGCCAGATTCGTCTGTGCCTTATTCCGATCGTTAACCCCGGCGGAATGTGGCGGAACAGTCGTTGCAATCCCCAGGGGATCGACCTGATGCGCAACGCGCCGGTCGAGGCCGAAGGTAGTCCCCCCTGGCTGGTGGCTGGCCAGCGCATCAGCCCGTCACTGCCGTGGTATCGCGGACGCAAGGGAGAAGGTATGGCCGCCGAAAGTCAGTCGCTGGTCGATGCGGTACTGGCTGAACTGCGCAACCAGAGCCATTGCATCAGTCTCGACTGTCATTCCGGTTTTGGCTACAAAGACCGCATCTGGTTTCCCTGGGCTAAGAGCGTACAGCCCTGGCCTGGCCTCGCCGAGGCCTACGCGCTGACAGAATTATTTGAACGCACCTATCCCGACCACAGCGTGTATCTGTTCGAACCCCAGGCTCACAGTTACACCACGCATGGCGACCTGTGGGATCACATATACGCGCAATACAGCGAACAGCAACCGGAGGGTACCTACCTGCCACTGACACTGGAAATGGGGTCGTGGCTGTGGGTAAAGAAGAACCCGCGTCACCTGCTTCGCTATCACAGCCTGTTTAATCCGATTCTGCCACATCGCCATAAACGTATTTTGCGCCGGCATTTCACGCTGTTTGAGTTCCTCATGTCCGCCGTGCGCAGCATGCCCGGCTGGAGCCCTATGGCTGGTGTGGAACGTCAACAGCTGACGGCAGAGGCTGAAGAGCGCTGGTACGGACGACAAAACTAAACTTTTTCGGCGCTTATGAACCAAAGACATCACAGCGGGGCCGAAACATCGTATGATAGCGGCCACGAAAATGATCAATACACCGGAAAGTTTTACCTCATGCTGTTAAACCCACGCCGATTTTCTTTTCTGTCTGCAGCCGTTCTGCTTTTTACCAGCCTGTCTTCTCAGGCAGAAATAACTGCCAGTATCGGCGCAACAACGGAATACGTCCGTGACGGCATCAGCGAAACCCGGGGACAACCAGCTCTGCAAGGCGGTGTTACCTGGCTGAGCAATACCGGCCTGTACACAGGTATCTGGTCTTCCGGCGTTGAGCGTAAAGAAGATCATGCAACCTATGAGCATGATGCTTTTGCTGGCTACTACCTGCCACTGACTGACCGCATCGCCGCAGATTTGTCTGTTACCCGGTACACCTGGGCTGGCGATACAGACATCAGAGATCAGTCCTATACCGAAGGTGCTGTGCGCCTGCTGATCAATGACGCACTGACATTCGGCTGGCGCCAGAGTGGTGACCACCTTGGCAGCGGTTTCGATATGCGTCACCTGGAGCTGGGTTACACCTGGCAGTTCAGCGACTTCTCGCTGGAATTGTTTACAGCGCAACATCGCTGGCTTGAAGTCGACGATGATGATTTCAACTTTGATGAAGACACGCAACGCGACAGCTACTGGCAGTTCCGTGTCGCCCTCGATCGCAGTTATGGGCCATGGGATATCCGCATAGCACTTAACCGTACCAACCTGTCTGCCGACTATGATGCCAGCACAGCAATCGAGTTTGGCTTTCAGCGTTACTTCCAGCTCTGGTAACCAACATGGCCGCTGATCAGCCTTCTCCCTGGATTCTGATTCGCGGCCTGATCCGCGCCCGCTACCATTGGGGTGATTTTCCCACCCGTCTGCAGCAACAACTTCCAGCGTCAACACCACTACTGATGCCTGAACTTGCAGGCAACGGCGAGCGCTGGCGCGAAAAAACGCCCTTCTCTATCCATGCAATGATGCTGGACTTACGCCAGCAGGTTAAAAACCAGCACCACAGCGATCAGCCGCTGACACTGGTGACGATTTCTATGGGCGCCATGATTGGCGCCGAATGGGCACGCTGCTTTCCCGATGAAGTGCAGGCACTGCACATGATTAATACCAGCTTCAGTAATTTGTCGACACCCTGGTCACGTATGCGCGCACGAGCCTTCTTCAGCCTCAGTGCAACGCTGCTCAGTGGTAGAGATCTGGAGGCCGCTATTCTGCGCTGGACCAGCAGTCAGCCGCGCAATGCCCTGGCAAAAGAATGGAAAGATTATGCGCAGCGACATCCTCTGAGCCTGCGTAATGCACTGGCACAGCTGTTAGCTGCAAGCCGCTATCACGGGCCACTGTCGGCCCCTGTCAGCAACGTTCATCTGTATCACAGTCTGGGCGATCAGCTGGTGAACCCACGCTGCACGGCGCGTATTGCTGAACGCTGGCAGTCACCGCTCAGTGTCCATCAACGAGCCGGACACGACTTGCCTCTGGATGCCCCAGAGTGGCTGATCAATGAGATTCTGCAGGCGTAACCGGCTGCCATTCTATGCAGCGATTATCTTCGCGAATGCCCTGACATAGGGCGAGAAATTCGTCGGTGAGAATATTGAAAGGCTGATGCAAACCACGCGGATGCGCATCAACGCCACGCGGAAAAGAAACGTTGCCATCAGTGTCCACACCGGACGGAAAGCTGGGAACATTCTGATAAAAACCCAGCAGGGTTTGCTGTTCAAATACCATCAGACTGAAAAACTGGTCGTAATCGTCGCCGCGGACTCGTTCCAGCCCCATCAGGGTACGACCATTGACGGCACCGAAATAGTAATACGACATAACGTGATCCTGCTCGCTGTCATTCAGCAACGCCGACCCCGTCTGATGCAGGTACTGTTCCGTCCATTCCGGTGTTACCGGGTTTTCAATGGGTGGCTTTTTGTAGGCGAGCGATGGCAGCGTTACCAATAACGCTGCCAGCAGAAAGATTGTCCGTAATCTGTGCTTTGGCATTAACACTCCTGAATGGCAAAGCCTGCCAAAATACTCAGGGCTGAGTCAGCTCCAGTTTCGTACCGAGGTATTTTTCCAGATCCGGTAACACAAACGCATCGTCTTCAGAAATAAAACTGATGGAAACGCCTTTGGCACCCGCCCGTCCGGTACGTCCAATACGGTGTACGTAATCTTCCGGGTCTTCCGGCAAGGTGTAGTTCACCACGTGACTGACACCATCGACGTGAATACCACGACCTGCAACATCGGTCGCGACCATGATACTGACCTGACCAGCGCGGAAACGTTCCAGCGTTTTAATACGCTTATCCTGACTGACTTCACCCGATAACAGAACGGCCTTATGACCGTGTTTATTCAGCTTGTCACACAGGTTACGAGTCAGGTCGCGACGGTTAGCAAACACGATGCAACGCTCGGGTTGCTCTTCGCTCAATACGCTCTCCAGCATTTTGTATTTATCGCTGTCGGCCAGCAGATAACAACGCTGCTCAACGCGATCAGTAGCAACCTGCTCGGGTTCAATCACGACCTGCATCGGATCTTTTGTCCACTGATCGATCAGGATACGCACGTCATAGTTAAACGTTGCCGAGAACAGCAGCGTCTGACGCTCTTCCTTCGGTGGCGTAGCGCGCACGATACGGCGTACATCCGGAATAAAGCCCATATCCAGCATGCGGTCTGCTTCATCCAGCACCAGCACTTCAACCTGATCCAGATAAACGTCCTGACTGCGCATAAAATCAATCAGACGACCTGGCGTCGCGACCAGCAGATCAACCACATGGTTGCGCAACTGCGAACGCTGCTTCTCGTAGTCCATACCACCAACGATGGTAACGATGTTCAGGCCGGTGTAACGCGCCAGACCTTCTGCATCCTTACCAATCTGCAGTGCCAGCTCACGGGTAGGGGCAACCACCAGAGCGCGAGGCTCACTGGCGTAGCGTTCTTCGGGAACGTCGGTCAGCAGTTTGTTGAGAATGGTCAGCAGGAAGGCAGCAGATTTACCGGTACCCGTTTGCGCCTGACCAATGGTGTCACGACCACGCAACGTCGCTGGCAATGCTTCGGCCTGAATCGGGGTGCAGTAGCTGAAACCCAGTTTATGAATTCCGCGCATTACGGAATCCGGCAGATCCAGATCATGGAAACGGGTTTGACCCTCGACCTTTTCAACCTTGAAATCGTCAAGGCTCCATGGCGTATCATCAACCGCAGGCTTCTCTGGCTTACGGGATTGCGTGGTTTTGCCCTTTTTCTTTTTACCCTCAGCATTATGCGCCGTGTGTTTGGCGTTATGCGTGTCCCTGGCTGGCTGGTTGGCTTGTTTCGCCTTATTTCCACGCCCTGTTGGGGTTGTTTTCTGGGCCGGCGCCTCTTTCTTACCAGAGACGGCTTTCAGCAGTTTTTTAAACAAACGTTGCTCCGTTTATATGTTTTCCGGCGCAAATTGGTAGGCGCCATACTCAGAATGTCGTTGATAATAATCTAACAGTGCGTTTTTTAATACTTCTGCCCTTGGCGGCAGACCGCAGCGCAGGTAAACCTGTGCCTGTTCAAACACGGCCTGACGAAATCGCTGCAGTCCCGCTTCAACCGCCCCTGGCTCTCCATGCAGGTTATCGGTACTGACGTAGAAGCGTCGCCCGCAAGCCACCGACAACAGCCATTCAACCGCCTGCGGTTTGACTTCTACCAGCTCGAACTCACGCTGTTTGTCTGCCGAACGACCATCTGGCTCATACCAGTAGCCGAAATCAACTAACTGACGCCGTGCTTTTCCGGCTATGCACCAGTGACTGATTTCGTGCAGCGCCGACTCATAAAAGCCGTGAGCAAAAATCAGACGATGATGTTGATTCTGACTATCTGCTGGCAAATAGATGGGCTCATCATCGCCGGCCACCAGTTCGGTGTTTTCGGTACTGAGAAATAGTTGGTTAAAAAGCTGAATCAGATCAGGAAAATGCAGCGCTGGAATCATAGTGCGGGTCCGGATACCTCCGGAGGGGTACATGTTGGGCACATACTGTCTGTTAATGTCAGGCCATGGTACCCCGCAGGTCAGATCAGCACCAGCGGGATTCTCTATTCCATGGCCTGAGTGTCGGATAAGTCTGGCATCAGTCAACGTTTAGAGTCAGAATGAGCGCCTCTCCGCAGTCGCGCTCCGTTCTGGAGGAACCGCTGCCTTCACCTTTTTAATGATTTTTTCAGCCTGGCCTGCGCCGGGCCGGATGCTTTTGTAATGACGTTCAGAAACCAGGAACTACGTGCACTACTGAAACTGACCATGCCGATTCTGGCCACCCAGCTGGCGCAGATTGGTATGGGCACGATCGATACTCTTATGTCGGGCTATGTCAGCACCCGTGATCTGGCAGCGGTCGCCATTGGTACCAGCCTGTGGCTGCCGACCTGGCTGTTTCTTGCTGGTGTGCTGGTGGCCCTGTCACCGCTGGCCGCGCGTCTGAATGCATCGGCTAAACATGATCGTTTGCCGGTTTTGCTCAGCTCCGCGCTGTGGGTCGGCATTGTGCTCGGTTCTATTGCTGGCATCCTGTTATCACTGGCTTCACTGGCGCTGACCTCAATCGTTGATGATCCGGTAACAGCCAGTATCGCCTCGCACTACACCATGGCCATTGCTGTCGGTATGCCTGGCGCGGGGATATTCCTCGCCTATCGCTTTTATGCCGAAGCCTTGAATGAAGCTGGCCAAGTCACGCGCATCATGCTGAGCGGGTTACTGCTTAATGTTCCCGCAAATGCCGTTTTTGTTTATGGCTGGTTTGGCCTGCCGGAGCTGGGCGGCGTCGGCTGTGGCATTGGCAGTTCAATTATTTTCGCCGGTATGGCCTTCGCCATGGCGCGCAACACCCGCCGCAAGCGCCTACCCGCCGACTATCCGCTGTGGCAATACGTTGCTAAGCCGCTGTACCCGCAAGTACGCGAGATTCTGAAAATCGGCATTCCGATTGGCATTGCAATTTTCTTTGAAGTGACACTGTTTACCGTTATTGCTCTGCTGCTGACGGGCCTTGGCCCGAGCGTGGTAGCAGGCCATCAGGTGGCACTGAATATCAGCTCGCTGACCTTTATGATTCCACTCAGCGTCGGTATGGCTCTGACCGTCCGCGTGGGACACTGGCTCGGCTCCGGTGAAACCGCGCTGGCAAGACGCACCGCCTGGCTGGGCATTGGTCTGAACCTCGGCGTTGCCTTATTTAATGCCACCCTCATGCTACTGTTTGCTTCCCATCTGGCAGGGCTGTATTCACCAGACCCCGCGGTCGTTAAGACAGCAGCGACCCTGATGATATTTGCCGCGATATTCCAGTTGTCAGACGCCGTGCAGGTAGGAGCTGCCGGTGCGCTACGCGGCTATCACGATACTTTTGCGGTGATGCTGATCACCTTTGTCGCCTACTGGGTTATTGGTCTGGGCAGTGGCTACTGGCTGGCCTTCTATGCGGACACCCCGTATGGCGCTCCGGGCTTCTGGACCGGCCTGATTCTCGGCCTGACTGCTGCCGCAATAGCACTCGCAATCCGACTCTATCGAGTCAGTCGCCGTCCACAATACGAGTAAGCGCTCTCTGTCCGCGGCGCACAGCATGATACACTGACGCGCCGCGAACACTGAATCTGACCGAATGTCTGAACACAATGCCCCTGTCACCCGCGTCGCTGTTATCGGAGCTGGTCCTGCTGGCCTGATGGCTGCCGAAGAAATTGCCCGTCATGGCTACCAGCCTGAGGTGTTCGACGCGATGCCCAGTGTTGCACGCAAGTTTCTGCTGGCTGGAATCGGCGGCATGAACATTACCCACTCGGAAGCCCTGCCACAGTTTCTGCAGCGCTATCGGGAAGCAGAAGACTGTCTGCAGCCGATGATCAATGCTTTTACGCCTGAAGCACTGCGCACGTGGATACATGGTCTCGGCGTGGAGACCTTTGTCGGCACTTCAGGACGGGTATTTCCCAAGGATATGAAAGCCGCCCCGCTATTGCGTGCCTGGCTGCAGCGATTACGTCAGCAAGGTGTTGTTTTTCACCCGCGTCACCGCTGGACAGGCTGGCGTCGGGAAAATAATCAGTTGATCTGGGAAATCGAAAACACGGATGGCAAAAAAGATTATCGGTTTGATGCTGTGGTACTGGCACTCGGTGGTGCCAGCTGGCCGAAACTGGGTTCTGATGGCAGCTGGTGTCTTCCCTTGAAACAACTACAGGTCGACATTGAACCGCTGAAATCCAGCAACTGTGGTTTTGAAATTCCATGGAGCAATTTCATTCAGCAACGCTTTGCCGGTACACCGGTCAAACATGTACAACTTACAGTCAGCAATCCCCAGGGCCAGACAGAGAGCCGTACCGGTGAATTTATTGTCAGCCACTACGGCGTTGAAGGCAGCCTGGTCTATGCCCTGAGTGCACCGCTGCGCGAGTCCATGCTGCACGATTCCGAATCTGCCTGCCTGACCCTCGACTGGTTACCACATACAGACGAAGAACAACTGATCCGAAAACTCAGTCAGCCACGAAAAGGACTGAGTTTTCCTAACGTATTAAAAAAGAAATTAAATCTGCCCCCCATCGCCAACGCCCTGTTACGGGAATGCTACCCACAACTGGATGTCAGTGATCACCTTGCCGTCGCCAGAGCACTTAAAAATATGCGCCTGCCAGCGGTAACCGCTACCCGTCCGATAGAAGAAGTTATCAGCTGTGCTGGCGGGGTTAAATTCAGTGAATTAAATACGCAATTAATGCTGAATAAAATCCCCGGAGTTTTTGCTGCCGGTGAGATGCTCGACTGGGAAGCACCAACCGGTGGTTACCTGCTGACCGCCTGTTTCGCCACCGGCCGCTGGGCCGGCCGCCATCTGTGCGACTGGCTGCAGGCGCAGCCAGCGGACAATCAGCAGTAACCTTGCGCCCGGCTTTATGGGCAAGGGTTAGAATGCACCTTGTGAATGCCATCAATGGCCTGCAGTAAGGATTCATCCAGCTGCAGTGCCGCCGAATCAATATTTTCCTGTAACTGCGCCAAGCTGGTTGCACCAATAATATTCGACGTCACAAAGGGCTGCTGAGTCACAAACGCCAGCGCCATCTGTGCCGGTGAGACCCCCGCCTCCTGCGCCAGAGCAACGTATTGCGCAACCGCCGCATCGGCATGCTCACCTTTGTAGCGACTGAAGCGTTCGAACAGGGTAATACGCGCATCCTGCGGTTGCTGACCATTGAGGTATTTACCGGACAATACACCAAATGCCAGTGGTGAATACGCCAGTAAACCCACCTGCTCCTGATGGGAAACTTCTGCCAAGCCAACTTCGTAACTGCGATTCAGCAGGTTATACGGATTCTGAATACTGACCGGTTTCGGCCAGCCATTGCGCTCGGCGATCTGCAGTACCTTCATGGTGCCCCAGGCGGTTTCATTCGACAGGCCGTAATGGCGGATTTTGCCTTCTGTGATCAGTTCATTCAGCGCCGCCAGCGTCTCCTCCAGTGGCGTACTGTCGGACTCGCGATGCACGTACCCCAGCTGACCAAAGAAGTTGGTCGGACGTGCCGGCCAGTGAATCTGGTAAAGATCGATATAGTCGGTCTGCAGCCGACGCAGACTACCTTCTACCGCTTCGCGGATATGCTCGCGCGTCAACTGCGGGCCATTACGGATATGCGTCATCCAGTCCCCCGGGCCTGCAACCTTGGTGGCCAGAATAACTTTGTCACGCTGTCCGCGCTCAGCGAACCAGCTGCCGATATACTGCTCTGTACGGCCCTGGGTCTCGCCTTTAGGCGGTACCGGATACATTTCGGCGGTATCAAAGAAATTGATGCCACGTTCAAGGGCGTAGTCCATCTGTTCATGGGCCTGTGCTTCGCTATTCTGCTCACCCCAGGTCATGGTCCCCAGGCACAGCGAAGTCACCATCAGGTCGGTGTTACCGAGACGTCGTTTTTCCATATTTACCTCCAAATGCAGCGGCCATGTTAACGCAAAACGCCAGAACAGCTGATGCCCACAATGGAACACTCAGTACCAACCGGCAGACTCGGCAGCGGGGATTATCGCGCTTACGACGTAAAAGCAGATAACGGTATAATGTAAATATTATTCAGAGCCGCGAGGATCCGTCAGCGCAAACATGCGCCGGCGCAGAGCATTCGCCTGGGCCCTGTCAGGCATGGTGTCGAGCAGAGTAATTAATTCGTCGCGGATAACCAGCTGCGCAGCCTGATCGGTGGCCTGAACGAGCCTTTGCAACAAAAATTCGCCCGCCTCATCAAAGCGGCCGCCGGCAGCCAGCCAGTGACTGTACAATTCAATCGCTTGCAGGTCACCCTGCTGCGCACGCTGTGCAATCTGTTGCCAGTCTCTCGCCTCTTCACTCAGGCGCGCGGCACGGCGCACCCGGGTTTGCAATTGGGCCAGTTTAGGATCACGCAGGCACTCTGCAGGTGCCTGTTGCAGACATTCCAGAGCCAGCGCTAAGCGCTGTTCAATATCCTCATCAACACCCGCCTGATCGCTACCACCCTCCAGCAAGGCTGTAATCAGAGCGATACGGGCGGTGTTATTGCCGGGATCATCAGCAATGGCGACCTGCCATAAGCGCAGCGCCTCTTCATCCAGCCCCTGCTGACGACAGGCTTCCGCCTGCAACAGCAGATCCGATGGCGGTTCAGCAATATACGGGGTAATAAAACCCAGCAACTGAGATTCACTTTGCACGCCCGTCAGGCGATCCAGCTCGTTGCCCTGCTTAATCAGCAATAAGGTGGGTAAAGTGCGCACCGCCAGCCGTTCAACCAACTGCGGATAGTCATCGGCGTTCAGGGTTAACAGTGTGAGTTCGGACGAAAAAGTCGCAGCGACTTTCTCCAGTAACGGCAATAAGGCGCGGCATGGCGCACACCAGGGGGCCCAGACATCAACCAGCAATACGTTGCTCGCCTCAGATACCAGCTGGTCAAACGAGTCTGCGGTTATTTTCTCTGTCATGGGAATGCCGGTGAATATTTCTGCACCGCTTTATGCGGTCAATCTTGATATCTTTCAACTACCGGCAACAGGATACCGTTATACTGCGCTGAATTCTCAGCTTGTGTTAACGCCTTATGCCGGAATCCAGCCCTAAACCCCAGGCCTCTGCTGCGCGTACCTTTCTTCTGTCAGTTATGATCGGTGGCTGGCTGCTGGCAACCCTGGCCGGACTATGGTGGTTTCAGCAGCAGAATGTACGGCCGTTTATCGCCAGCGACGATGATCTAAGTTATCTGCGCCCGGCCATTATCAGCGAGCGTATTCAGCCGCTGCTTACGTTATTACCAGCCGCCAGCGCGCAGCAGACCACGCTTATCCACTTCTGGAATCCGGACTGCCTGTGTAATCAACTCAGTCAGCGTCACTTCGATGGACTGGTTGCGGCCTTCGATGAGACACAGATGCGCATTCTGGTGGTGGCCCCCTCCACTACCAGTGATAGGCAACTTGAAGAATTTACCCGCCTGAACGGCGCGCGCATGCAGATCGTACGTGAGCCCGCTGGCCTTAACCTCCCCGCCAGTCCAGCTCTGGCCCTGATCAATCCGCAGGGAGAACTTGGCTACTTCGGAGCCTACGGCTTCGGTGCGTTATGTACGGTTGCCAGCGACGATTTTTTCCCAGCGATAATTCGTAAAATGCGCGCAGCAGAGGCTTATGGTCCGTTTGCCAATGTGGCAGGCAGTGGCTGCTTTTGCCACTGGCCGACCAGCAACCAGTCCGGTTAACGCAGACGCCGGCGCAATTGTTTCAGCGCACGAATCAAAGCCGCCATATCTGGCTCTGATTCAACGTACAGTGTAATTTCCAGTTGCCCGGCAAACTTCATCACGTCTTCTCTGCATTCTTCAGCAACAACGTCCGATAAACGTTGCAGGTACTGACCCGGAGCCTCTCCAGCCACTGGCTCAAGACCAAGCCTCTTTGCTCGCTGCTGCAACGCTCCCCATGCCCGGATAAAGGCTGATCTCGGCTGCGGCCGATCACGCCACCATAGCCATAGGGTCGCCAGCAAAAAGAACACGCCAAACGAGCTACCAAGAAAGTACAGCCCGCGCTTGTAATCCTGTATGCCGATAACAGTTTGCAGGAAGTTCTTCTGGCGCTGACCGTCATACGACAACACCCAACGCTGCCAGTAGTAATTCAGGCTATCGAATTCCAGGCTCAGACGATTCAGCCAACCGATCTCGCGCAGCGCGCGTGCGGTTAGCCCCTGTTCTTCGAGAAAACTGCCTTCATCAGCGACCGCCTGCTCAAGGCCGTAGAGGATACGCTCCGGCGCGACCATCGCTGTCGGATCGAAACGCACCCACCCCTGACCTTCGAGCCATGCTTCGGCCCAGGCATGAGCATCATACTGGCGAACAGTCAGGTACTGCTCCTCTTCGTTCCACTTACCGCCCTGATAACCGACCACGACCCGGGCAGGAATACCTGCACTGCGTGCCATAAAGGTGAAGGCACTGGCGTAATGCGCGCAGAATCCGCGCCGGGTATTAAACAGAAAATCGTCGATATCATTGTCGCCAAGTATTGGTGGCCGCAGGGTGTAAAAAAACGGTTCACGGCTAAAGCTCTCCATGACGCTCTGCAAGTATGCCTCTGCAGATTCCGACTGCTGCCTCAGTACGGCGGCTTTCGTCCTGGTCTGCGGATTAACCTCAGCCGGTAATTCGAGATTCACACTTCGCCATGGCTCCGGCAGAAAGTCGCCGTCGATAACCAGTTGCGGGCGCGAAATCACACGATAGCGAGTGCGGTTATGAACCTCCCGCCTGGACACCAGACGCTCATCAATGCTGACACCGGTGTAAACCTGTTGCGCACTCATACCACGTAACGCGTACAGCCATTTCTGACCAGAAGGTTCCTGAATAACGTCATAGTCGATGTTGGCATCATCCTCGGTCAGCATGCGACCTGCCGGATGCCATTTAACCGTGCGCGCCAGCCCTGCTGGCTTCCAGCTGCGACCGTCATACTGATCCAGCACCAGTGCACGCCAGTACAACTGCTCGCGCGGCGGCAAGCTGCCATCATTAAAGGTCACGCGGAATGCCAGTTCGTCAGACTGGCCAAGCCGAGCGATATCTCCCGGCGACATTTCCTCCGACAGTCCGGTGATGGCACTGGATGAGTGAAGATTCAGACTCCATAAAGGGGCCAGTCGGGGAAACAACAGGTACAGCACCAGCATCATGGGTATTGAAGCCAGCAGAATTTTCGCCGCCAGTGACGCTGTACGCCGCCCATCCGCTACGTCATCAGCACGTAAAGGATTGCGGTGTAAGGCCACCAGTGCAGTTAACAGCAACCAGCTGCAGAGAATGCCATACAGTGCCGAGAGAATGCCCTGATCAAACAGAAAGGCGACCGCCAGTACAAAGAAACTGAGAAAAATGACGATGTAGCCATCTCGCTGATAGCGCATTTCAAACACTTTCAGCACAGCACTGGCAATCATGAAGGCCGTAGCGCTTTCCAGCGATAAGGTTCGTTCAAAAGCAGTTATCACAGCCAGTGACGCCAACACCACAGCTACCAGTTTGATGACCTTGCCCGGATAAGGCAGTCGCCCAAGGTGCGTGAGCCAGCGCCAGCCAGTAGCCAGCAGCACCAGCAGCCACATCCACAACGGCAAATGCTGAGCATGGGGTAACAAAGCCGCGACGGCAGTGGCCAGCAACCACAGCAGGGAGAAGCGCGGAATCTGTTTTATATCAGCCACGTTCGTTACCCTCCTCCAGACCGTACAGCGCCAACAACGCCAGACATTCGTCACGGTGTATTTCACTGTTGCCCGGTTCTATAACTCGCCCTGGCAGACGCAGGCCGTAACGCCAGTTGCGCTGCTGCGCCTGCAATACCCAGCCGGTCAGGCGCGACAGACGAACCTCCAGCGGTGCTGGCGCCAGCGCCTCCCAATCCAGCCAGCACAAAGCGCCTTCATCATGGTCGAAATCCTTACTGACCAAACCCTGGCCACGAGCCAGTTGTTTCCAGGCAATGTGTTTGAGCGAATCGCCAGGCTGATACTGCCGCAACCCCTGAAAGTCCTGCTGTCCGGATTCCAGTGACGGTGCTCCGGCCAGCTGTTCGCCGGATTCACCGGCCACAAACTGGAACGGCACATATTCCGGATGCGGGTACACCAGCCCTTTGAAATCCAGTGCTACCCAGGTCCAGGTGCGGAATAATCCCAACGGGTAGCGGCTTTCTAGTCGCAGGCGGCCAGTGCGCAGATGACCACGCTGCAGAGCCTCATAACTGAGGATCAGAGTGGCAGGCTTGTCCGGAATCGCATCGGCCTGTGATAGCGGATAACCCGGAAAACCTATCGCCAAAGACTCGTGCCAGCGACGACTGGCCTCCAGCCTCAGCGGCAAACCGACCGAATCGCCCTGAAACACCGGGTTCACATGCCCGGCACCAAGCGTCAGGCCGGACAGATTGCGAAAAGTGAACATCATCGCCACCAGACCCACACTGAACAGCCAGAAGGTCAGGCCGTAAATAAGACTGTTCTGGTAATTAATGGCGGTAATCAGCATCACGACCAGCATCAGCAAGTAGAGCGCACCGGTTGCCGTAGGCAAAATAAAGATAGAACGATGACTCAGCGTTACCTGCGACGCAGGTGGAATGCGCCGGTCAAGCCATCGTTGCCACCGCTGACGTATGCGCTGCTTAACCGACATCAGACCAGAACCGCAACGCTGTTCAGGATGCGTTGGGAAACCGCATGAGAACCGCCCTCCGCAGCTTCGGCAAGGCGGTGATCAACCACCGCAGGTAATACTGCCTGAATATCTTCCGGTAACAGATGCCCGCGCCCGGCCGAGACCAGCGCCCAGGCTTTGGCACTGCGTAATAAGGCCAGCGCACCACGTGGAGACAGACCGTACTGATACCCGCCCTCGTAACGGGTAAAGGCAATGATGCGCTGCAAGTAATCAAGCACAGTCGCTGATGCCTGAACCTCATTGACCTGCTGCTGCAGGGCCTGAAGTTCCTGCATACTGATAGCGGCCTGCACCTGATTGGCCAGCGCCCGGTGATCCTTACCTTCGAGCAGAGCGCGTTCTGCACGCTCATCCGGATAACCCAGCTGAATGCGCATCAGAAAACGGTCCAGCTGAGATTCTGGTAACGGGAAGGTACCAGACTGCGATACCGGGTTCTGGGTAGCGATAACGAAAAACGGCTGTGGCAAGGGGCGGGTTTCCCCTTCTACCGTCACCTGCCCTTCTTCCATCGCCTCCAGCAATGCACTCTGCGCTTTCGGCGTGGCACGGTTGATTTCATCGGCCAGCAACACCTGACTGAAGACTGGCCCCGGATGGAAGCGGAAGCGGCCCTGATCTGAACCTGCCTCGCGCTCAAAAATACTGACTCCGAGAATATCCGCGGGTAACAGATCGGAAGTAAACTGTATGCGCTTGTAGTCCAGTCCCATGGTGCCTGCCAACGCATGTGATAGCGTGGTTTTACCCATGCCAGGTAAATCTTCGATCAGTAAATGTCCTCGAGCCAGCAGACAGCTCAGTGCCAGCTTTACCTGTTCTTCTTTACCCAGAATGACCTGATTGAGTTGTGCTAATACCCGGGCAATCGCTGTCATGACCTTATCCTGAAAAATTCTCGTGTCGTCAGGATAATAGACTGCGGCCTGACGGCCAAAGGTCTGAGCGTAAGGATTGTAAAGAGATCACAAATAAAAAAGGCGAAGCATGCTTGCTTCGCCTTTTATTCACGTCATTGACTCAATAATCAGAGCGCATCCAGGCCTGCAGCCAGATCACGTTTAATGTCTTCAACATTCTCCAGCCCAACCGCTACCCGCAGCAATGCTTGCGTGATACCAGCTTTCTGACGCTCTTCTTCTGACAATCGACCGTGGGTCGTAGTACCCGGATGAGTGATGGTTGTTTTCGCATCACCGAGGTTCGCGGTGATAGAAATCATGCGCGTAGCATCAACCACTTTCCAGGCTTCCTCCCGACCACCTTCAACTTCAAACGACAACACACCACCAAACATGCGCTGCTGTTTTTTCGCCAGTTCATGGCCACTGTGATCCGCTAAACCACAGTAGTTTACTTTTTTCACTTTTGGATGCGACTGCAACCATTGCGCCAGCGCCAGTGCGTTGTCGCTGTGCACGCGCATGCGCAGAGCCAGCGTTTCCAGACCTTTAAGGAAAACCCAGGCGTTAAACGGACTCATGGTCGGGCCTGCGGAACGCAGTACACCAATTACCGGCTCAATCAGTTCGGCTGAACCAACCACTGCACCGCCCATGCAACGACCCTGACCATCGATATATTTGGTTGCAGAATGCACAACGAGATCCGCACCCAGTTTCAGAGGCTGCTGCAGCGCCGGCGTACAGAAACAGTTATCAACGACAAACAAAGCGCCAGCGTTGTGTGCAATGCCGGCGATTGCCGCCAGATCTGCAACATCATTCAGTGGATTCGACGGCGATTCCAGGAACAGCATTTTGGTTTGCGGGCGAATTTTATTCTGCCAGTCGTTGAGATCGAGCAAATCAACATAGTCGATATCGACGTTGAATTTACGCAGGAATTTCTCGAACAGCACAATGGTGCTGCCAAAAACACTGGCAGAACACAGGACATGATCACCAGCCTTCAGGTGAGCGATCGCCACTGCATAGATAGCGGCCATACCGGAAGACGTTGCTGCACAGGCTTCACCGCCTTCCAGTGCCGCCAGACGATCTTCAAACGTACGCACGGTTGGATTGGTGTAACGGGAATAAACATTCCCCTCGGATTCACCACCAAAACGCGCTGCCGCCTCTGCAGCCGAGTTAAATACGTAGCTGCTGGTCGCGAAAATAGGTTCACCGTGTTCGCATTCGTGAGTACGAACCTGACCGGCACGAACGGCCAGTGTCTCAAACTCACAACCATCCAGATCAGACTGGTAGCGCGCATTAAATTCAGAAAAATCTGCCATGCTCAGGCCTTACGCTCAGGATTCGGTTTCGTTGTGAAGATCGATTGCCACATTATCCATGGCTGCACGTTGTCCTTTGGATGCATCGTTACGCAGTTCGCGCAGGCGGTCAAAGTAAGCATCGTCGATATCGCCGGTGACATACTTACCATCAAATACCGAGCAATCGAATTCGCGTACTTTTGACTTACTGCCTTCAATACAAGCTGCTTTAAGATCTTCCAGATCCTGATACACCAGCCAGTCTGCACCAATCGCTTCAGCCACTTCTTCGGTGGTGCGATTATGAGCAATAAATTCTTCCTTCGCCGGCATATCGATGCCGTACACGTTCGGATAGCGCACTGCTGGGGCGGCTGATGCAAAGTACACTTTGTTCGCACCCGCTTCACGCGCCATTTCAATAATCTGTTCGCAGGTAGTACCGCGCACAATGGAATCGTCAACCAGCAGCACGTTTTTACCGCGGAATTCCAGATCCAGAGCATTCAGTTTCTGCTTAACCGATTTCTTACGCTGCTGCTGACCCGGCATGATGAAAGTACGGCCGATGTAACGGTTTTTCATAAACCCTTCACGGTACTTAACACCAAGGCGATTGGCTAATTCCAGCGCTGATGAACGACTGGTATCCGGAATCGGAATAACCACATCAATATCGTGATTCGGACGTTCACGCAGAATTTTTTCTGCCAGTTTTTCACCCATACGCAGACGGGCTTTATACACCGCAATGCTGTCGATAATGGAATCGGCACGGGCAAAATACACGTGTTCAAAAATACATGGCACCAGCTGTGAATTTTCCGCGCACTGCTGCGTAAACAGTTCACCATTTTCGGTTACGACGATAGCTTCGCCCGGTGCGATATCACGCTCACGTTTGAAACCCAGCGCATCCAGTGCAACAGATTCAGAAGCCACCATATATTCCGGACCCTTGGCTGTATCACGACGACCAAATACCGCCGGACGGATACCATTAGGATCACGGAAAGCAATCATGCCGTAGCCACTGATCATAGCAACGACCGCATAACCACCACGTACGCGCTTGTGTACTTCAGCTACCGCATTGAAGATCATTTCCGGCGTTGGTTGCAGCTGTTTCTGCTCGGCAAGTTCGTGCGCGAAAATGTTCAGCAGTACTTCGGAGTCAGAAGTGGTGTTGATGTGACGCAGGTCTTCACGGTAGATGTCACCTGCCAGCTCTTCAGCGTTGGTCAGGTTACCGTTGTGCGCCAGCACGATACCGTACGGAGAGTTCACGTAAAACGGCTGAGCTTCTGCCGAGCTTGAGCTGCCGGCAGTCGGGTAACGAACGTGGCCGATACCCATATTACCGATCAGGCGTTGCATATGACGGGTACGGAATACATCCGATACCAGGCCATTATCCTTTCGCAGACAGAACTTGTTCTGATAGCTGGTTACGATACCGGCAGCATCCTGCCCACGGTGCTGTAAAACTGTCAGGGCATCATAGATAGCCTGATTCACATGGGATTTGCCAACGATACCCACTATTCCGCACATGCGCGTTAAACCTCAAACAAGCTGACTGAATTCTATTTTGTCATCGACATCACCTGATCTGCAGCTCCGGGCAACGTCTTACGGGCCCAGTCAGCAACGGATTCAAGGTGAGGGATAAATGTTGATTCTTTCCACCATACGTCCTGAGGAACCATGGTGAACTGCAGCCCATAAACAATGGCTACCAGAATTATGAGTCCGCGGATCAGACCGAAGACCATACCGAACACACGGTCTGTACCACCCAGGCCGGTCATTCTGACCATCTCGACCACCAGATGATTAACCATAGCACCGATTGCAACCGTGCCGGCAAAGAGGATAACGAATGCGATAATCCAACGCAGAGAATTGGTTTCCACCATGCCATCGAGCAGAGTGGCGAGGTTACCGCTGAACAACCGGGCGACGATGAAAGCTGCGATCCAGCTGGCCAGAGACAAAGCTTCTTTAACAAAGCCGCGTTTAAGGCTGATCAGTCCTGATACGGCCAGAACTGCCAGTATCACCCAATCAATTACCGCCATGGATAGCCCCGATTGATAGTAGCGCCAGACGGCGATACAAAATTAACTGTTCCTGACCGTTCAGTCGCACAGGCGGGCCTGAACCAGTCAAAGAGAGAGAGCCGCGAACAACCGCCAGCCCTCAGGAGCGCGAAGTATACCAAAGCAATGCGTTGAGGAAAGCTGAACTTTCCATCCACCGCGATCACTCAGGACTCAGCACGATAACGTTTGATATGAATGTCTTTCTGGCCTAGATCTTTCACCAGTTTTTTCTGCAACGCTTCAATTTCGCTACGCTGCACTTCCGGACCAACATACACGCGGGTCAGGTTGTCTGCCGGAAAGGTCTGGGTATAGGCCTTGTACCCTTTGGAACGCAGCTTATCACGCAGACCATTGGCGTTATCCAGATCAGAGAATGCCCCTAACTGCAGAGTCCAGGCATAAGGCACACCCTCCTGATCAAGCGACGTTCGGTCTACCCGCACACCCGGTGGCTGCGGATCATCCTGAATAACGACCCGACTGTCCGGAACGGCTATCTGCGCTTCTGCTTCGCCCGACGCCAGCTGCTCCAGTTCAATACGAACCCGTCGCTCATCCTCAACATAGCCAGAATCAGCAGTTGCCGGCATCGGTGGCAGTACCGTTTGTAGCCCCGCCTGACGGCGCGATCCATCCAGCACAATCGGCAACGCGATTGCAATTGCCACAACCGTTACGAATGCCCCGAGGATTCGCTTCTTCAGATGCTGTTCCAAACGTCCTTCTCCTGTCTGATGACATCCATAGCAGCCTCTACCGTGTAGAAAGACCCGCAAACCAACCAATGGCCCTGATCCGGTAACTGATCCATTGCCGCAGCAACATTTTCCAAAACTCGGTCGGCAGAGTCTTCACCCAGCCGCTGAGCCAGTTCAGCTGCCTGCAGGCCGCGAGGGCAGCTGAGTCCGACCAGTAAACGTTGTTTCGACCGTGGCAGAACCCGGGCAACAGCCTGTACATCTTTATCGCCGAGCATGCCGAGAATCAGGCCATCCACCTCTACCAGTACCTGACCGAGATATGCCGCAGCCTGCTCGTTATGCGCCACATCCAGAGTCAGCGTCAGACTGCCGCGCTGCCATGACTGTAAACGCCCCGCTACACGTAACGAGCCGACTACATTCTGCGTTGTTTGCAGATCAGGCAAGCGATCAACCAGCGCCAGTGTCTGAATCGCCGTGGCGACATTATGGTAAGGAATCGCCGCCAGCGGCAGCGACCAGTTCACATCACTGCCCTGTTGCTGGAAACGCAGTTCAAGACCCGTTTCTGTTTTAGTCACATCGAACTGCTCGCCCCGGCAGTGCCACAAACCACCGATGGTATCGACCGTTTGCTTAGCCGTCTGCGGCGGCTTCGACTGCCCACAAACCAGATATTTACCCTGACGGGCGATGCCCATTTTCTCAATGGCGATCAGCTCTTCGGTATCACCCAGCCAGGCCTGATGATCAAGTCCAATACTGGTGACCACAGAAATATCCGGATCAACAATATTTACCGCATCGAGGCGACCACCAAGACCGACTTCCAGCACGCAGGCGTCCAGGTTCTGTTCAGAGAACCATTTGAAAGCGGCCAGTGTGCCGAACTCGAAGTACGTCAGGCTCACATCACCACGGGCTGCTTCAACCGCCCTGAATCCTTCGCACAGCGCTTCATCCGATACCTCACTGCCATTCACCGCTACCCGTTCGTTGTAACGCTGAATATGGGGCGAGCTGTAGACGCCGACATTCAGGCCCTGGGCACGCAATAATGCGGCAATCAGTGCGGACGTTGTGCCTTTGCCATTCGTCCCCCCCACTACAATGGTCAGCGGTGCCGGCTTACTGCATCCCAGTACGTCAGCCACCTGACGGATACGACCAAGACCCAGTTCAATTTCGGTAGGATGAAGCGATTCCAGACGCTCGAGCCATTGACTGAGCGTCGCTGTCTGTGCGTTAAAGGTCATACAGAATCAGGCATCCAGTGCCGTACGCATACTGTTAACCAGAGCAGAAACTGCCTGCTGCGCCGCCGCAGAATCTTCTGCATTGGTCGCAATCAGGTTAACAATCGCCGAGCCCACGATAACACCGTCACACACTTTGGATACTGCCGCCGCGGTTTCGCCATTACTGATACCAAAGCCCACGCCCACGGGAATGGAAACGTGCTTACGGATACGGTCGAGGTTGCGTGCCACGTCATCCACATCCAGCGCTTTTGAACCGGTTACGCCCTTCAGCGACACGTAGTACACATAGCCACTGCCCGCCTTACCGATCGCTTCAATGCGCGCGTCGGTGGTGGTCGGGGCAATCAGGTAAATCATGTCGAGATCGCGGGTTTTAAAGAAATCCGCCACATCAACAGCTTCTTCTGGTGGAAGATCCACCATCAGCACACCATCCACACCAGCGGCTACTGCCGTTTCGGCGAAGGCTTCATAGCCCATGCGCTCAACCGGGTTGAGATAACCCATCAACACCACCGGGGTGTTGTTGTCGGTTTTACGGAACTCCGCCACCATCGGCAGTACATCACGCAGCGAGGTGTTATGCGCCAGCGCGCGCTCACAAGCCAGCTGAATGGTCGGGCCATCAGCCATCGGATCAGAGAACGGCACACCCAGCTCGATCAGATCAGCACCAGCCGCAACCAGCGCGTGCATCATAGGTACAGTGGCTTCTTTCTGCGGATCACCCGCCGTAATGTATGGAATCAGCGCTTTTTTGCCTGCGGCTTCCAGCGTTGCAAATGCAGTTTTAATACGGGACATCTCAGTCTCCTGAATTCGGTTTCAGCCCGGCTTCTGAGCCAGGCCGATTTAATCTTTTTTATTTCCAGCTGCTATCGAAGCGCCCCGGGAGAACACTCTTACACCCCGGAGCGTTACGAGCGCTGAAGATACAAGGCAAGAAACAGCGAAAGAGCGCAGTGTAGTTGACCTACATGAGCATCTTGAGCTGTTTCTTAACGCCGTAGCTTCGAGCGCAGTAGCTCCGAATGGCTAAGCGCAGCAGCTCCGACCAAACTTAAGCGGTTACACCGTCAAGAGCGGCAATGGTATGAATGTCTTTATCACCACGCCCCGACAGGTTCACCACGATGACCTTGTCTTTATCCATGGTCGCCGCCAGCTTCATGGCATAAGCCACCGCATGGGAAGATTCCAGCGCCGGCATAATGCCTTCCAGCTGAGTCAGCTTATGGAACGCATCCAGTGCTTCATCATCGGTAGCGGCTACGTAGTTCGCACGATTAACATCTTTCAACCAGCTGTGCTCAGGGCCAACACCCGGATAATCCAGACCAGCAGAAATCGAGTGCGTGCCCATGATCTGGCCGTTCTCATCTTCCATCAGATAGGTACGGTTGCCGTGCAGAACGCCCGGGCGACCTTTGCTCAGCGGTGCCGCGTGCTGGTCACCATCGAGGCCCAGACCACCGGCTTCAACGCCGTACATAGCCACTTCCGGGTACTTGATGTATGGATAGAACAGACCAATGGCGTTTGAACCACCGCCGACACAGGCAACCAGCGCATCCGGCTGACGGCCAATCTGCTCTTCACTCTGACGCTGAACTTCACGGCCAATCACGCTCTGGAAATCACGCACCAGCATCGGGTACGGGTGAGGACCAGCAGCAGTACCAATAATGTAGAAAGTGTCGTCGACGTTAGTTACCCAGTGGCGCATAGCTTCATTCATAGCGTCTTTCAGGGTTTTGGTGCCGGAGGTAACTGATTCAACTTCAGCACCCAGCAGCTTCATACGGTAAACGTTCAGTTTCTGGCGCTCGACGTCGGTAGAGCCCATGAAAACCTTACATTCCAGACCGAAACGCGCCGCTACTGTTGCAGAGGCCACGCCGTGCTGACCGGCGCCGGTTTCGGCAATCACTTTCTTCTTACCCATGAACTTGGCCAGCAGTGCCTGACCAATGGTGTTGTTCACCTTGTGCGCGCCGGTGTGGTTCAGATCTTCGCGCTTCAGCCAGATCTGGGCACCACCGCACTCTTCCGTCAGACGCTCAGCGAAATACAATGGCGATGGACGGCCGACATAGTGTGCCAGGTCTTTATCAAACGCAGCCTGAAACTCAGGGTCATCACGCAGTTTTTCATACACTTCGGTCAGTTCTTCTAACGCTGCGGTCAGGGTTTCAGAAACGAAACGGCCGCCGTGGATACCAAAATGTCCACGCGCATCCGGCAGGTCGATATCAAATGGGTTGTTGGTCGACACGATACACCTCATTAACAAATTCTGTGATTTTGCCGTGATCTTTGATGCCCTTACTGGCTTCAACCCCGCCACTCACATCCACCGCAAACGGTTTCACCGTGGAGATGCCAAGGGCGAGATTCTCAGTGGTCAGACCACCGGCAAGAATAATTGGTTTTGGTAATTCATCCGGTACCAGCGACCAGTCAAAGGTCTCGCCAGTACCACCGGGCACCCCCGGTTTATAACTGTCTAGAAGAATTGCCAGTGCGCCTGGGAAGCGCATGCACGACGCCACCACATCCGACGCTTGCCGGACACGGATGGCTTTGATGTAGGGATGTTTGAACTGACTGCAGAAGTCATCTTCTTCATCACCGTGGAATTGAAGTAAATCGATTCTAACGCTATCCAGAACCTTTTGCACCTCAGCAGGCTCAGGATTAACGAACAGAGCTGTCACGCTGACAAACGCTGGCACAGCCTCGATCACCGCGCGAGCTGTTTCAATATCTACTGCACGCGGGCTCGGCGCATAGAACACCAGGCCAACTGCATCAGCACCAGCCTTGACCGCCGCAACGGCGTCCTCAGCCCGTGTAAGACCACAGATTTTGATACGGGTGCGAGTTTGGCGAACAGACATAACGGCTTCCGTTTAAATGAAAGCCATAATTTTACCAAGGCTGGCCGCCAGCTTCAGCTTATTCCTGCCCGAGCACCGGCTCCAGCAGCAAAGGCCCGTACGGCTGGCACGGAATCTGTTCGAAGGCCTCAGGATAGCGCACGCCGACAAAGTACAGGCCTTCACCGGGAGCAGTGATACCAGCCTGTTTACGCTCACGGGTTTCCAGCACCTCGGCCATCCAGCTGACGGGCTTACTGCCCTCACCGATTGGCAGCAGGACACCAACGATATTGCGCACCATGTGGTACAGAAACGCACTGGCCTCCAGCTCCAGCATAATCAGATTACCCCAGCGTTTTACCTGAATGTGGTGCATGGTTTTGACCGGCGACTTAGCCTGACAATCTTTGGCACGGAAGGCAGAGAAATCGTGCTCACCCAGCAAAGCCTGCGCTGCCTCGTGCATTTTGTCGGCATCCAGCGGATAGCGCCACCAGGTCAGCTGATCATGCTGCAGCGCCTGCTTGTACGGCGAGTTATTAATCAGATAGCGATAGCGGCGCGCGCGGGCACGAAAGCGCGCATGAAACTCACCATCAACCGGTGCCAGCCACTGCAACGCCACACCATGTGGCAGATTGGTATTAATTCCCATCAACCAGCCATACTCGCTACGCCGTGCCGAGCTGTCAAAGTGAATCACCTGACGGGTAGCGTGCACACCGGCATCCGTTCTTCCGGCACAGACAATCTCCACCGGATGATCTGCCACGCGCGATATGGCCGCTTCGATGGCCGCCTGAATCGTAGGCTCGTTATGATGCTTCTGCTTCTGCCAGCCGTGAAAGTGCGCTCCGTTGTATTCAACGATAGCGGCATAGCGTTGGGTTTCAGTCATGTTCACTAAAATTTTTTGCCGGGTTTAAAAACAATCAGGCCAGACATCACTGCCTGGCCTGAGCGCTTAAGCGAAATCCGGCGATCAACACCGGATCTGGTACGTCAGGATAAACTATCCATCAGTTCACGCGCTTCCGCTTTTTGCTGATCGGAACCTTCCTGAACCACTTCCTGCAGCAGTTCACGAGCACCATCAACGTCTTCCATATCTATGTATGCACGAGCCAGGTCCAGCTTGGTTGCACATTCATCAGTACCTGCCAGGAAGTCGAACTCGTCTTCCGCAGCAGCCAGTTCATCAAGATCAATTTCACCGGTGGAAATATCCAGATCATCTGGCACCACTGGTTCTACGCGATCTTCGATAACCTCATCAATCTGAGGAATATCGACATCGGTTTCTGCAGAATCGTCCAGTGCCAGCAGATCCTCATCAGCGCCAGCCAGTTCTTCCAGGTCAGCCACATCAAAAGCTGAGGCTTCGTCAGCGACTGTTTCTTCAGCAAGCGGAATATCCGCGTCGTCCAGACCACCCAGATCAGAATCCAGGTCATCCATATCTGCAGAGAAATCAAAACCACCTTCGGTAACAACCGGTGCTTCCTCAGCAACAACAGCATCATCGCCTGACAGCGCAGTCAGCTCATCTTCAAGAGCCTGCAGGTCATCTTCTTCCGCTGCTGCAAAGCCAGTCTCTTCTTCCATATCGAAAGACAGTTCCGACAGCTCTTCGCCTTCAGTCTTACCATCCAGCAGATCTTCCAGATCGGAAGCCGCATCATCCGAGTCCAGAGCAAAGTCGAGAGACAGAGCTTCGTCTTCAGCAACATCTTCCGCTGCCAACTCCACAACCGAGTCATCGGCTTCTGCAACCGGGCTTTCGAAGCTGCTCAGATCAAATTCCAGTGCATCATCACTTTCAGCAACAGCGGCTTCATTTGTCTCTGCCGGGATGTCTTCCTCAACAACCTGCTCTGCAGGTGTATCGAAATCAGACAGATCGAAATCCAGAGAATCATTTTCTTCTGTCGGTGCATCAACCAGAGGAGCTTCTTCACTATCCAGTGCATCCAGTACCGGAGCTTCCTCAGACAGGTCGAAGTCCAGGCCATCGTCAAGATCCAGCGTCGGAACTTCTTCCAGACCAGAATCAACTGCCGTCAGCTCAACATCTTCAGCGGATTCGGCCAGAACAGCCTCGTCAGACATGTCGCCAGACATATCGAGCGCATCGCCGAAGTCGATTCCATCAGCAAACTCATCGCCCAGACCATCGTCCAGAGATGGAATATCGTCGTCCAGAGACAAACCACCATCTGCAATGTCAGACGCATCACTGCCAGCCAGTGGAGCTAACGGAGACGACAGACGATTGCGCATAATCTCAGCCTGTTCAGATGCCTGACGGTCGCCCAGCTTCTGCAGTTCGCCCTCTTCAGCTGCGAACAACTGAGATTCGTCCATTTCAACATAAACTTCGAGCAACTTCAGACGCAGGTCTGAACGGCTTGGCTCTTTAGCAATCGCGTCCGTCAGCAGGTCAACGGCCTGCTCGAATTTACCGTATGCGATGTAAATATCAGATTCACTGATGACGTCTTCTGTCTGCGCGATTGTTTCAAAATGCTCTTCGGATTCTTCCTCATCAGAGCCAAGATCAAGCTCATCCAGAGGCTCACCGTCGAACTCACCGGTTGCAAGCTCATCATCGAAATCAAGATCTTCCAGGCTCTCAGCATCAACGTCGCCTTCTGCAAACGCCAGTTCTTCGCCCAGCAGATCGTCTTCCTGCTCTTCCTTCGCTTCTTTACGCTTTTTCAGCATACGAGCGACCAGAGCACCAATCAGGGCGAGAATACCCAGACCCGCGAGCGGAATCTGCGGCTGAGCCATCATCTGATCAACCAGCGTTGGCTCAGGACGGCGAGCTTCTTCCTGTTCAGCAATCAAAGCAGCAATACGCTGACGACGTTCTTCAGCACTTTCTGCAGCCTTCGCCGCTTCAGCTTCTGCCGCCACTGGCTCAGAGGCTTCTGCTGCCTGCTCTGCATCACCAGCGTAATTGAAATCAACAGCCGCCTCTTCTGTACCGGCAGCAACCTGGTCAACCGGTGCCTGAGCTTCTTCGTTTACAGCCTCTTCAGACTCGACGGCTGCGTCCTGCTCGGTCTCAACGACTGACTGCTCAGTTTCAGCGACAACAGCCTCTGGCTGCTGGACCGTATCTTCAGCGGTCTGTGCAGGCTCAACCTGCATACTGGCCAACTGATCATCTTTGAGCGTGATCAGTCGTTGCAGCGTATTGATCTGTTCTTCCAGAGCCTCAAGGCGTTGACGCAATTCCTGATTCTCACGACGGCTCTTGTCTACATTTTCAAGAGCGATCGCCAGATCATTTTCCAGCGCCTGCTGACGACCAGAACCCAGCGTTGCAGCAACATCGCCACTGGCGCCCGCAGATTCTGCGTCAGAAGAAGACGGAGCAACCAGGCGAACTTCACCACCTGAGCGATCGGTACCAGCAACAGCATTTTTACCCGCGCGACCAGTAGCATCGATCTGCGCGGCGGAATTCAGCTCACGGTTCTGACGTTCAACTTCCTGCACTGCTGTACCCATGGCTACAGCACGGACGCGATCGGCATCCGGAATGGAGAGAACCTGATGAGTTTTGAGGCGATTGATATTACCGCCGATAAAAGCGTTCGGGTTTTCAGCCTGAATAGCCAGCATCATCTGCTGGGCAGTGACAGAACGATCAGGGCGCGTCGCAAGAGCGATTTCCCAAAGCGTGTCGTCTTTCTGAACCTTGTAACTACCCGGGGCAGCCGGTTCGGATTCCCAACGGTTTACAACCGCTGGCTGCGCAGGAGGCTGAATGGCAACAGTCTCTGTCGTGGCACCATAAGGCGTAGCGACCAGAGGCTGAATGCTTTGTTCTTCGAAAGTTGGCGGATCCAGCAGTACGGTATATTCACGCAGCACTCGACCAGCAGGCCAGTTAAGCTCAATCAGGAAATTGAGGAACGGCTCATTTACAGGCTCGCGGGAGGAAACAACAATGCGGTTTCCTTCCACTTTAAAATCTAATTTGGTCAGGAAGTAAAGACGATCAACCCCTGCGCGCTCGAAGTCGGCCGCAGACGCCAATGCAGGCTTGATTTCCCATTGCGACAGGCCCTGAGATTCCAACAGTGCGATCTCTGCACTCAGCGGCTGGTTCAGAGCAGACTTCAGTTGCAGCTCTCCCAGACCCAATGCCAGCAAATTACTAGAGGCCGTAAGTCCTCCGGCCAGCATAAGGGTGTTCGCAAGTAGGCGCTTCATTGGTGCTTCCTTGTTATCTTCGGCGATTCTTCGCCTGTGTAGTATCGAAAACCGATTTTCCAGATGTTCCTAACCCAGCTTACTTATAGATTCCATTCATAAGCGGACATAAGTATCAAATATAAAAAAGCTTTACGCAATGTTTTGCCTGCCCGAGTCAGAGACAAATCCGATACGAAATAAGGGGTTAGATCACATTTTAGAGAAAATGTATGAAAAAACGGGGCCTTAGCCCCGTTTCTCCGACAACTCTGCTCAACCGAGCAGGATGCGCAACATACGTCGCAGAGGCTCTGCAGCCCCCCATAATAGCTGGTCACCGACCGTAAACGCAGAGATATACTCTGGTCCCATGGTCAGCTTACGGATACGACCAACCGGAATGCTCAGCGTGCCGGTTACCTTAGCCGGAGTCAGCTCCTGCATGCTCGCCTCACGCTCATTAGGAATCACCTTCACCCAGTCGTTATGGGCGGCAAGAATCGCTTCGATCTCACTGACAGGCAGATCCTGCTTCAGTTTCATGGTGATCGCCTGAGAGTGACAACGCATCGCGCCGACACGCACACAGATACCATCAACCGGGATCTGATCATCGCTGCGACCCATGATTTTGTTGGCTTCTACCTGAGCCTTCCATTCTTCACGACTCTGACCGGATTCCAGTTGCGAGTCGATGTAAGGAATCAGACTGCCCGCCAGTGGTGCGCCAAACTGCGCAGTTGGCATGTCATCGCTGCGAATGAAGTCTGCTACCTGGCGATCGATATCCAGAATCGCGCTTGCCGGATCGGCCAGTTTGTCCTGTACGTTAGCGTGCACGGCCCCCATCTGACTGATCAGCTCACGCATATTCTGCGCACCCGCACCAGATGCTGCCTGATAGGTCATCGGAGCAACCCACTCCACCAGACCTTTCTCGAACAGACCGCCCAGAGCCAGCAACAGCAGACTCACGGTACAGTTACCACCAACGTAGGTTTTCACACCGTTGGCGATACCGTCTTTGATCACATTCAGGTTAACCGGATCCAGCACGATAATCGCATCATCCGCCATACGCAGCGAAGATGCCGCATCAATCCAGTAACCGTTCCAGCCAGCTTCGCGCAGTTTCGGATAAACGGCTTTGGTGTAATCGCCACCCTGACAGGTGATGATAACGTCCTGAGCTTTCAGCGCATCGATATCAAAAGCATCTTCCAGTACGCCACAATCTTTACCGGCGCCCTTTCCATCCAAAACCCGCGGAGCAGGCAGACCTTTCTGAGAGGTGGTGAAAAACACCGGCTCGATCAGATCAAAGTCTTTTTCTTCCTGCATACGCTGCATCAGCACGGAACCGACCATGCCGCGCCAGCCAACCAGACCTACTTTTTGCATTGCCATAACTTAAACCTCTTGCAAGGCAGCGACGACCGCCTCACCCATTTCTTCAGTACTTACTTTAGTCATGCCTGCAGAGAAAATGTCTGCGGTACGCAGACCCTTATCCAGCACTTTGCTTACTGCCACTTCAATTGCATCTGCCGCTGCCACTTCACCCAGCGAGTAGCGCAACATCATGGATGCAGACAGAATGGTGGCCAGCGGGTTAGCAATCCCCTGACCAGCGATGTCCGGTGCAGAACCGTGGCATGGCTCATACATACCCTTGTTGTCTTTATCCAGAGACGCAGACGGCAGCATACCAATGGAGCCAGTCAGCATCGCTGCAGCGTCAGACAGAATATCACCGAACATGTTGCCGGTAACCATCACGTCGAACTGCTTAGGTGCACGTACCAGCTGCATCGCAGCGTTATCAACGTACATGTGCGACAGCTCAACCTCTGGGTACTCTTTACCCACCTCTTCCAGGATTTCACGCCACAGTACGGTTACTTCCAGTACGTTGGCTTTATCGACAGAGCACAGTTTCTTGTTGCGCTTCATCGCTGACTGGAACGCTACGTGAGCAATACGTTTGATTTCAGACTCGCTGTAAACGTAGGTGTTGTAACCTTCACGCTCACCGTTTTCCAGAGTACGGATACCACGTGGCTTGCCGAAGTAAATACCACCAGTCAGCTCACGCACGATGAGGATATCCAGACCAGAAACCACTTCTGGTTTCAGGGAAGACGCATCCGCCAGCTGTGGGTACAGGATGGCAGGACGCAGGTTGCCGAACAGTTCCAGACCAGAACGCAGACCCAGCAGGCCCTTTTCCGGACGCAGTTCACGATCTTCGAGGTTATCCCATTTAGGACCACCCACCGCACCCAGCAGAATGGCGTCGGCGGCACGGGCTTTATCCATGGTTTCTTCTGGCAGAGGTGTACCGTGAACGTCATAGGCGGAACCACCCACCAGACCGTCCACCAGCTCCAGGCCGAGGGAGAATTTTTCGTTGGCCAGTTTCAGAACCTTAACGGCTTCTGCAACGATTTCCGGGCCAATACCGTCACCCGGCAGAATCAGAATATTTTTAGACATTTTGTTTTCCAAGTCAGACGTCAGACGCAAGACGTCTGACGTTTATCAATTCTATTTAACGTCGACGACCGTAAATATCAGGCGCCGAACAACCACGGCGCAGAAGCACGACGCTTCTCTTCATAGGCACGAATATCATCCGCGTCCTGCAGTGTCAGACCAATATCATCCAGACCGTTGAGCAGACAGTGCTTACGGAAAGCATCTACTTCGAACGGAATTTCCTGGCCTTCCGGCGTGCGAATAACCTGAGCCGCCAGATCAACGGTCAGCTCATAACCTTCATTCGCAGCCACGGCTTTGAACAGGTCGTCGACGATTTTCTCATCCAGCACGATTGGCAACAGGCCATTCTTGAAGCTGTTGTTGAAGAAAATATCGGCGTAGCTCGGCGCGATAATGGCTCGAAAACCAAAGTCTTCCAGCGCCCATGGCGCGTGCTCACGACTGGAGCCACAACCAAAGTTTTCACGTGCCAGCAGCACAGAAGCGCCCTGATAGCGTGGCTTATTCAGCACGAAGTCCGGGTTCAGCGGACGACCGGAGTTATCGGCGTCCGGCTGGCCTTCATCCAGGTAACGCAGCTCGTCAAACAGGTTCGGGCCAAAACCAGAACGCTTGATCGATTTCAGAAACTGCTTAGGAATGATCATATCGGTATCGATATTCGGGCGATCCATCGGAGCCACGATACCTGAGAGTACGGTAAATGGTTTCATGTTCTGCTCCTGTTAGAATTCGCGTACATCGACGAAGTGACCAGCAATCGCAGCGGCTGCAGCCATTGCCGGGCTGACCAGATGCGTACGACCGCCGTAACCCTGACGACCTTCGAAGTTACGATTAGACGTAGACGCACAATGCTCGCCGTTACCCAGTTTGTCGGCATTCATCGCCAGACACATGGAGCAACCCGGCTCACGCCATTCAAAGCCAGCTTCTTCAAAGATCTTATCCAGACCTTCGGCTTCCGCCTGCTCTTTCACCAGACCTGAACCCGGCACCACCAGCGCCTGTTTCAGGGTAGCGGCAACCTTACGGCCTTTTGCGACTTCCGCAGCAGCGCGCAGGTCTTCAATACGGGAGTTGGTGCAGGAACCAATAAATACGCGATCCAGCTGAATGTCCGTCATTTTCTGACCGGCTTTCAGACCCATGTATTCGTACGCACGAGTAAAGGCAGAACGCTCAACATCGTCTTTGGCATCGTCCAGTGTCGGTACACTGCCATCAATGGTCGTAACCATTTCCGGAGACGTACCCCAGGTAACCTGAGGCTTGATATCTTCGGCGCGAATCTCAACCACTTTGTCGAACACGGCGTCATCGTCAGATACCAGATCTTTCCATGCTGCCAGTGCCATATCCCACTGCTCGCCTTTCGGTGCGTATGGACGGCCTTTAACGTATTCAGCGGTCTTCTCATCGAATGCCACCATACCGACACGGGCACCCGCTTCGATCGCCATGTTACACATGGTCATACGGGCTTCCATGCTCAGCGAGCGGATAGCAGAACCACCAAATTCCATCGCAGTACCATTACCACCAGCAGTACCAATCACACCGATAATGTGCAGGACAACGTCTTTACCGGTAATACCCTTACCCAACTCACCTTCTACACGGATCAGCAGGTTTTTCATTTTGCGCTGAATCAGACACTGAGTAGCCATTACGTGCTCAACCTCAGAGGTACCGATACCGTGCGCCAGTGCAGCAAATGCACCGTGCGTCGCGGTGTGGGAGTCACCACACACAACGGTCATACCTGGCAGTGTTGCCCCCTGCTCAGGACCAACAACGTGTACGATGCCCTGACGCTTATCCTGCATCTTGAATTCGGTGATGCCGAAATCGTCGCAGTTCTCGTCCAGGGTTTTCACCTGAATCAGAGATACCGGGTCTTTGATACCAGCGATACCGGAGGCACGCTCAACGGATGTGGTTGGTACGTTGTGATCCGGCGTTGCCAGGTTGGCATCCAGACGCCACGGCTTACGGCCTGCAATACGCAGACCTTCGAATGCCTGTGGAGACGTTACTTCGTGCAGCAACTGGCGATCGATATAAATTAACGCAGTGCCATCATCACGTTCTTTTACAACGTGCTGTTCCCAGAGTTTGTCGTACAGGGTTTTCCCGGCCATGGGGAGTTCCTCTCGTTATCAGGTCTTATCAAGCTTTAATCAGTTGCCTAAGGATACGCCTTCTGTTAAACAACTCAAATTCATATTATTTCTAGTTTGAATTCCAAAAAGGAATACCAATGGATACACAAGGGCTCAGAGCATTTCTCGCTGTAGCGGAACAACAGTCGTTCTCCAGTGCTGCCGAGCAATTGCACCTGACACAATCTGCAGTCAGCAAACGCATCCAGCAACTGGAATCGCAGTTGAATACTGCCTTATTCGATCGCCATAACCGCACCATCAGCCTCACAGAAGCTGGCTTCTCGTTGCTGCCCAAGGCGCGACAGATTCTGGATCTGGTGGCCGACACAGAATTACAGCTGATGAACCTTGATGGCGAGGTATCCGGCGTACTGTCGCTGGCGACAAGTCATCACATTGGTTTACACCGCTTACCACCGGTACTCAGAGAGTTCACCGCACGCTATCCGAAGGCACATATCAATCTGTCCTTTATGGGGTCTGAACGTGCTTATCAGGCCATTGCAGCCCGTCAGGTCGAGCTGGCACTGACAACACTGGATGCTGATATGGCAATGCCGGACGCCATGCAAACAAAACACCTGTGGAACGACACCATGATCTGCGTCTGCGGTAACGCCCACCCCCTGGCGAAACGCTCTGCCTCCCTGACACTGGAAGATCTGTCAGCTGCGCCCGCTATTCTGCCGGAGCCGGACACCATCACCTTTCAGCTGGTTGAGCGGGTATTCCGCCAGGCAGGTCTGACGTTACAGGCCCCCATGCCAACCAACTACCTTGAAACCATCAAGATGATGGTTTCGGTGGGTATGGGCTGGAGTCTGCTACCGGAAAGCATGCTCGACCACCAGCTCACCCCGCTGCACTGGCCAGCGGCGGAGGTGACACGGGAACTGGGACTGGTAAGACTGCAGCACAGAACCCTGAGCAATGCGGCACGAGCCTTTATTGATATCCTGCAAAAGGACTCACCCGCCATTGACGCAGAACAAGCCGGATTACAGGCATAACCGCTAGTGTTAAGTTATCGCTATCGTCATCAGGAACAGGGAGACCGCCATGCTCGACATCAATCACATTCTGGTTGTTCTGGACAATGAACACCCGGAGCAAATCGCACTGGACCGTGCCATCTGGCTGGCCTCCTCACTGGACGCAGACCTGACACTGATGACGTCCACCTACGAAAGCTACTGCGAAGACGGCTCCACACTGGATACCGATACCCGCGAGCGCATTAAACAGGCACTGCTGCATAAAGCCGAACAGTGGCTGAACAGCCTTGCCCCCGAAACCGGGGAACTGAAGGTGTCCTGCGAAGTTCACTGGCAGAAACACCTGCACGATGCAGTGATGGAATCCATGCGTCACAACGACTACGACCTGGTGATCAAAGGCACTCAGCCACACGGCATCATGGACCGTATTTTCACCCACACCGACTGGAACCTGATGCGTCATTGCCCGGCGCCGGTGATGCTGGTTAAGTCTGCCCGTCCGTGGCAGCACAATCGTGTTCTGGCTGCCATTGATGCAACCTCTTCAGATCAGGGCCATCAGCTGATTAATGACAACATTTTGTCGTACGCCGAGCACTTATCCGATCACTTCGAAACCGATCTGCATCTGGCTAACTCTTACCCACTGGTATCGGTGGCTTTTGCCATGGTGCCGGAAGTCACTGCACCGGATGACATACAGAAATACATTACAGAACAACACGAAGAAGCGTGCGAAGGCTGGGCGAAGAAATTCAGTATTCAGCCAGACCACGTGCATATCGGCGAAGGTGATGCCGATAGCGTGGTTGCCAGCATCTGCGACGACATTGAAGCGGATGTGGTCGTCGTTGGCACCGTTGGCCGTGAAGGGCTGGCAGGTGTACTGATTGGCAATACGGCGGAATCGCTGGTCGACAAGGTGAACTGTGACGTTATCGTCATTAAACCATCTGATGGTGTGCGCCCGGACGCCGACTGACGCTGCCACTCCGAATGGTATCTGCTACCCTGCAGATACCATTGCGCTCTGATAAATCTCCATGACCACCTACGAACAACGCACTCTGCTGATTGTTGCCCACACCCCATCCGACAACCTTCAGCGCCTGCTGACTCAGTGTAAACAGGCGTTTGCAGATGCCAACTGTGAACAGACCCGCCTGATTACTCGCAATTGTGCCGATACTCACCCGCAGGACATTCTGCAGGCCCAGGCCATCATTCTGCTGACCCCGGAAAACCTTGGTTATATGAGTGGTGCGATGAAAGACGTCTTCGACCGTATTTACTACCCCTGCCTGGAACAGACACAGGGACTGCCCTGTGCGGCGATTGTACGGGCCGGGCATGACGGCACCGGCACCTGTCGCGCATTACAAACCATTACTACGGGGTTACGCTGGCGCTGGGTACAGGAGCCACTGGTACTGCGCGGAGACTGGCAGGAAGACTTTATGACACACGCAGGCGAGCTGACCACTGCCATGGCCATGGCGCTGGATCAGGGCATTATCTGACCAGCACACGATCAATAAAAACGGGAGCAAGTGCTCCCGTTTTTTATTACTGGCTTACACGCTTAGCGTAAACCTTTCGATGACAGCGTCTGCTCAATTTCGCCGAGGCAGGCCGGATCATCAATAGTGGATGGTGTCTGGTACTCTTCGTTATTGGCGATATTTCGTAACACCTTACGCAGAATTTTACCGGAGCGCGTTTTTGGCAGGCGCTGCACAATGACCGCATCGCGGAAACTGGCTACCGCACCGATCTGATCGCGCACCCGCTGTACCAGCTCCTGACGCAGGGTATCTTCATCGACATCAACACCGTCTTTCAGCAGCACCAGCCCAAGAGGTTCTTCACCCTTCAGGTCGCTGTGACGACCAATCACCGCACACTCGGCTACCGCAGAGTGCCCAGCGACGACTTCTTCCATCTCGCCGGTCGACAGACGATGCCCAGCCACGTTGATGATGTCATCAGTACGCCCCAGCACGAACAGATAGTTATCATCATCCAGATAACCACCATCACCGGTGATGTAGTAGCCATCGTATGTGCCCAGATAGCCGGCGACAAAGCGATCATGATTGCCCCAGATCGTCGGCAAGCAACCCGGAGGCAGTGGCAGCTTAATGGCAATACTGCCCTGCTCATTGCGGCCAACCGGCTTACCTTTAGAATCCAGAATCTGAACGTTGTATCCCGGTGATGGGCGTGTCACAGAACCCGCTTTAACCGCGGTAGGCTCCAGGCCCATGTGGTTACCGGCAATGGCCCAGCCAGTCTCCGTTTGCCACCAGTGGTCTACTACCGGACGCTGGATATGTTCAATCACCCAGTCATAGGTCGGTGGATCGAGACGCTCACCGGCCATAAATACGGTTTTCAGCTTGCTCAGATCGTATTTCTTCGCCAGAGCACAGTCCGGATCTTCCTTACGAATTGCTCGGAACGCCGTAGGAGCAGCAAACAGACCTTTGACACCGTACTCTTCACACACTCGCCAGAATGAACCAGCATCCGGCGTACGCACCGGCTTACCTTCATAGAAAACGGTAGTACAGCCGGCAATCAGCGGCGCATAGACGATGTACGAATGACCCACGACCCAGCCAACATCGGATGCAGCCCAGAACACATCACCAACCTGCATGTCATACACCACTTCCATGCTGTATTTCATCGCGACTGCATGGCCACCGTTATCACGCACCACGCCTTTTGGTTTACCAGTGGTTCCTGAGGTGTAAAGAACATACAGTGGATCAGTGGCTTTCACTGTCGCACAATCCGCTGGCTGAGCATGCCTGAGCGTTTCAGCCCAATCCAGATCACGCCCGGATGTCAGGTCACAGGTCTTCGTATCACGCTGGTAAATCAGACAACAGCCCACCTTATGCGCAGCCAGATCAATGGCCGCATCCAGAATCGGCTTATATTCGATGACACGATCTACTTCGATACCGCAAGAGGCCGTCATAATTACTTTCGGTTCTGCGTCGTCAATCCGCACCGCGAGTTCGTGTGGAGCGAAACCGCCGAAGACCACGGAGTGAACTGCACCGATACGGGCACAAGCCAGCATGGCGATAGCTGCTTCCGGAATCATTGGCATATAGACAATAACGCGGTCGCCCTGTTCAACGCCCTGCGCCGCCAGCATACCGGCAGTGCGAGCAACCGCTTCTGTCAGTTCACTGTAGGTATAGGTACGTTTGCTTCCAGTAACCGGGGAATCGTAAATCAGGGCTACCTGATCACCGCGACCATTAAGCACGTGATAATCCAGTGCCAGATAAGCGGTATTCAGTTCACCATCGACAAACCAGCGATCAATTCCATTGGCGTCTTTTGCCAGAATCTGAGACGGCTCTTTAAACCATTGAATTTTGTCCGCCTGCTTTTTCCAGAAAGCCTGAGGATGGTCAATTGAGGCCTGATATTCATGTTGGTAACTCATACAAGCTCCCCTTTGTTTTTATTAAATACACCATATGGGAAACAGGGTTACCCGCACTATTCGACCAAGGGTCATACCACGAAAGTCGATTAATCCTTGCGCAGTACCAGCGCGCGTACGCCTTCACGCAACGCAAAGGCACCATGAGCGTAAAGACCACCCAACCACCAGGGTACGTGGAAAATCTCAGGTTCCCGGTAGGCAACCATCGACAAGGCACCAAGCCCTCCTTCGACCAGCATTCCTCCCACAGCAAGCAACAGCGCCAGCAATGCCAGAAAAGCTCGTTCATAGGTAAACAGCAGACGAAACAGAAAGCCTGCATAAAAGACCCAGCCAAGGAACTGCGGGCTTTCATTGCCAAAACCGCTTAACAGATAGCAGAAAGCAAAGGTCAGAATCGCCTCCACCATCTGGCGATAGCTGCCAGGGGAAGAACTCAATTCAAGCCCGAGAGGTCCAGCCAACGTCTTAGCAAGAGCAATATAGGCAACAGCCATCGACACAAAGGCCAGAAAGAATAATGGAAAGACCCAGGCCGCCTGACCAAACCAGAGCGGCTGCGGATAGCTGAGGGTGCCTGTAACCACATGAATTGCATCACAGAAAGTAGCAACGGAAGCAGCCAACAGGCCGAGCAAACAAACAGATATCCAGCTGGAATAATTTTTCACGGAGCAGCCCTGATTTTTTTATCAGTACTGTAGCGGCAGACAATAAACGGCAACAGGTCCGTACAGGCCGCGCTGAGGGCTATCAGCAGACGTAAAAAAACCCGCCGAGGCGGGTTTTTCAAAGAGCAATCAGCGGGTAAAACTTACCAGCCAGTTACTTCTTTCAGTGCTTCACCGATTTGCGCCAGAGAGCGAACGGTTTTAACACCAGCGTCTTCCAGAGCTGCAAACTTCTCGTCAGCAGTACCTTTACCGCCAGAGATGATCGCACCAGCGTGACCCATACGCTTACCTTTTGGTGCAGTAACACCAGCAATGTAAGACACAACAGGCTTAGTCACGTTCGCTTTGATATAAGCAGCGGCTTCATCTTCTGCGGTACCACCGATTTCACCAATCATTACGATGGCTTCAGTCTGTGGGTCGTTCTGGAACATTTCCAGAATATCGATGAAGTTAGAACCCGGGATCGGGTCACCACCAATACCAACACAGGTAGACTGGCCGAAACCGTAGTCAGTAGTCTGCTTAACCGCTTCGTAAGTCAGAGTACCGGAACGGGATACGATGCCCACTTTACCCGGCAGGTGAATGTGGCCCGGCATAATACCGATCTTACATTCTCCCGGAGTGATAACACCCGGGCAGTTAGGACCGATCAGGCGTACACCCAGCTCGTCGCATTTCACCTTACATTCAAGCATATCCAGAACCGGAATGTGCTCAGTGATACATACGATCAGTTTGATACCAGCGTTAGCTGCTTCCAGGATGGAATCCTTACAGAAAGGTGCCGGTACGTAAATAACGGAGGCTTCAGCGCCGGTCGCTTCAACCGCATCTTTTACGGTATTGAATACTGGCAGACCCAGATGCTCGGTACCGCCCTTACCTGGCGTTACACCACCAACCATTTTGGTGCCGTAGGCGATTGCCTGCTCAGAGTGGAAAGTACCCTGACCGCCAGTAAAACCCTGACAGATAACTTTGGTGTCTTTATTAATCAGAATGGACATGACTTAGTTCCCCGCTGCCTTAACTGCCTGAACCGCAGCGTCTGTTAAGCTTTCAGCCGCGATGATGTCGAGGCCGGATTCACCCAGTACTTTTTTACCCAGATCGGCGTTAGTACCTTCAAGACGAACAACCACAGGAACGTTAACACCCACTTCCTTAACAGCGCCGATAATACCTTCTGCAATCATGTCGCAACGAACGATACCACCGAAGATGTTAACCAGGACGGCCTTAACTTTTTCGTCAGACAGAATCAGTTTAAACGCATGAGCAACACGTTCTTTGGTCGCGCCACCACCAACGTCGAGGAAGTTAGCCGGGAAACCGCCGTGCAGTGCAACCATATCCATGGTGCCCATGGCCAGACCCGCACCGTTTACCATGCAGCCGATGTTGCCATCCAGTGCGACATAGTTCAGATCCCATTCAGCAGCTTCTGCTTCACGAGCATCTTCCTGAGAAGGATCGTGCATTTCCTGCAGGTCTTTGTGACGGTATACCGAGTTGCCATCCACGCCGATTTTAGCGTCGAGACAGTGCAGATCACCGTCTTCTTTAATTACCAGCGGGTTGATTTCAATCAGCGCCAGATCCTTTTCAACGAACAGCTGAGCCAGACCCATGAAGATCTTGGTGAACTGTTTAATCTGATCGCCCTGCAAACCCAGTTTGAAAGCCAGCTCACGGCCCTGATATGGCTGAGCGCCAGTCAGCGGGTCAATGGTCGCTTTCAGAATTTTTTCGGGCGTTTCTTCCGCCACTTTTTCAATTTCCACACCGCCTTCAGTAGACGCCATGAAAACAACGCGACGAGTTGAGCGATCAACTACCGCGCCCAGATACAGTTCGCTTGCGATATCAGTGCAGCTTTCCACCAGAATACGGCTTACTGGCTGACCATTTTCATCTGTCTGATAGGTCACCAGGTTTTTGCCCAGCCACTGGTCAGCAAACGCTTTAATTTCTTCCTTGGAAGAAACCAGCTTTACGCCGCCTGCTTTACCACGACCACCGGCATGCACCTGTGCTTTTACAACCCAGCGGTCACCACCAATGGTGTCCGCTGCTGCTGCAGCTTCTTCTGCAGTTTTGGCCGCCACACCTTTGGATACTGGCAGACCATACTGAGCAAAAAGCTGTTTACCCTGATATTCGTGAAGGTTCATCGCTTTCGTCCTGTCTCTTTATATTGTTGGGGATGACCCAACAGCCTGAGTCAACCGTATGTCGATTGTGTCGTACACAGCCTGAGCTGAAGCATACGGCCATAAACAATGGCCCGGAATTCCGGGCCAGAGTAACTTATTTTTTCTTGGTCTTACGATTCGCTTTGTGAATCGCAGCGTTGTTCACCGACAGCGCTGCTTCATGCACAGCCTCCGACACGGTTGGGTGTGCGAACACCATCATACCGATATCTTCAGCACTGGAACCGAATTCCATAGCAACCACAACCTGCTGACACAGATCACCCGCATTAGGGCCAATAACACTGGCACCCAGAATACGGTCTGTTTCAGCGTGCGCGATGATTTTTACAAAACCATCGGTATCGTTAGATGCCATAGCACGACCATTTGCTGCGAATGGGAACATACCTACATTGTATGGTTCGCCATCTGCTTTGATCTGCTCTTCTGTTTTACCCACGGAAGCAATTTCCGGATGAGTATAAATAACAGAAGGAATCACATCGTAATTCACCTGAGCTTTATGGCCAGCGATACGCTCTGCCACCATAACACCCTCTTCGGACGCTTTGTGTGCGAGCATAGGTCCGCGAACCACGTCACCAACAGCCCAGATTCCCGGAGCATCGGTACGGCAGGTTTCATCAACATGAATAAAGCCACGCTCATCCATATTCACACCGGCATCAGCTGCCAGCAAACCTTCTGTGTAAGGGCGGCGACCAACAGCAACAATCAGTTTGTCGAAGACTTCCTGTTTCTCGCCTTCGGCATCCTGGAAAGTCACAGTCACCTGACCATCTTTTACTTCCGTTGCGGTTACACGGGCACCCAGACGAATATCCATGCCCTGCTTGGTGAACAGTTTCTGTGCTTCTTTAGCCACAGCCTGATCCAGCATGTGCAGGAATTTATCCTGAGCTTCCAGAACAACAACTTCAGCGCCCAGACGGCCCCAGACGCTACCAAGCTCCAGACCGATAACACCGGCACCGATTACACCCAGTCGCTTAGGAACTTCTGTGAATTCCAGAGCACCGGTTGAATCGACGATTACGCCTTCAGTCAGAGGTGCAGGTGGAATATTCACCGGCACTGAGCCTGTAGCAATAATGATGTTCTCGGCTTCGATAATTTCACTCGATCCGCCATGGGCTGTAAATTCGACCTTTTTACCAGCCAGAACCTTTGCCGTACCTTCCAGACCTGTCACGCCATTTGCTTTAAAAAGCGTGGCAACACCCATGGTCAGGTTTTTAACAATCTGATCCTTACGCTTCAGCATAGTCGCGATGTCGATGCTGACATCGCCCACTGAAATACCGTGCAGGCCCATTTTATCTTTGGCTTCTTCATACTTATGAGAAGTATCAAGCAACGCCTTAGAAGGGATACAACCTACGTTAAGGCAGGTACCACCAAAAACTGCCTTACCTTCTTTATTCAGCCACTTATCGACACATGCCGTGGACAGGCCCAGCTGGGCACAACGGATAGCAGCGACATAACCGGCTGGACCACCACCGATAACGACGACATCAAACTTCTTACTCATCTTCTTTCCTTAACTATCCGGATTAAATGTCTAACAGCAGACGGGCTGGATCTTCCAGCAGTTCTTTAATGGTAACCAGGAACTGTACCGCTTCCTTACCATCGATCATACGGTGATCGTATGACACTGCCAGGTACATCATTGGCAGAATAACAACCTCACCATTCACCGCCATCGGACGCTCCTGAATCTTGTGCATACCCAGAATAGCAGTCTGAGGAGGATTCAGAATCGGAGTCGACATCAGGGAACCAAAAATACCACCATTGGTAATGGTAAAGGTACCGCCCTGCATATCTTCAATACCCAGTTTACCTTCACGGCCACGCTTGGCGAAGTCACCGATAGTGCTCTCGATTTCAGCCAGGCTCATGCTATCGGTATCACGCAGAATCGGCACAACCAGACCACGATCGGTTGATACTGCAACACCTACGTCCTGATAGCCGTGGTAAACCATATCGTTGCCATCGATTGAAGCATTCACCGCAGGGAAACGCTTCAGAGCTTCAGTAGCTGCCTTAACGAAGAAAGACATAAAGCCCATCTTCACGCCATGTGCTTTTTCAAACTGGTCTTTGTACTTTTTACGCAGATCCATAACAGGCTTCATGTTGACTTCGTTGTACGTAGTCAGCATGGCTGCATTCTGCTGAGCTTCAACCAGACGCTTGGCGATAGTGGCACGCAGTCGGGTCATCGGAACGCGTTTTTCAATACGCTCACCAGCCGGAATCGCAGCAACAGGCGCTGCGGCCGGTGCCGGAGCTGGGGCAGCAGCTGGCGCTGGTGCGGCCGCTGGCTTAGCACCACCTTTCAGGTGGTTAACGACATCTTCTTTGGTTACACGACCGTCTTTGCCGGTAGCCGCAACAGAGGACACGTCCACACCATTTTCATCAGCAATTTTCTTCGCTGCCGGGCTGGCGATCACATCAGCGTTATCTGATGCAGAGGCTGCTGGCGCTTCAGCCGCAGCAGGTGCTGCAACCGCCGATACGTCACCCGCTTCGAAAACGGCCAGTACTTCATCGCTCAGTACCACGTCACCTTCTTCTTTCAGCACATTCTTCAGTGTGCCGTCTGCAGGAGCTACCACTTCCAGGACAACCTTATCGGTTTCGATATCAACCAGAAGTTCATCACGCTGCACTGGCTCGCCTGGTTTTTTGTGCCAGGTTGCTACCGTGCCGTCTGCGACGGATTCAGGAAACGTTGGTGCTTTAATTTCGATGCTCATTCGATATTTTCCTTAGAAATTCCTGCGTTCTACCTAGCCCTGCAAACCCAGAGCGTCTCGGATCAATTGTTCTAGTTGCTGAATATGCAGCGCCATATAACCTGCGGCTGGTGAAGCTGACGCATCACGACCTGCATATTCAAGATGCAGTGATGGGTTCAGTTCATTCAGTACGCGACGCATGTGATGCTGGCTGCTGTACCATGCACCCATATTCATCGGCTCTTCCTGCGTCCAGAATACCTGTTTAACGTTAACGTATTTGGACAGAATCTTAGCCAGCTGCTTCGCCGGGAACGGGTACAATTGTTCGATACGAACAATGGCCACGTTGTCGATTTCTTCTGCACGGCGACGTTCTAACAAGTCGTAGTAAACCTTGCCGGAGCACAGCAGAATACGATCCACTTTTTCCGGGTTCAGTTCATCAATTTCATCAATTACTGTGCGGAAGCGGCCTTGTGCCAATTCTTCGATGGTGCTGGTAGCCAGTTTATGGCGCAGCAGACTCTTCGGTGACATAACAACCAGCGGCTTACGCAGCGGGCGGATCACCTGACGACGCAGCATGTGATAAACCTGAGCCGGAGTCGATGGCACACAAATCTGAACGTTGTGCTCAGCACACAGCTGCAGGTAGCGTTCCAGACGTGCAGATGAGTGCTCAGGACCCTGACCTTCATAACCGTGTGGCAGCAGCATGGTCAGACCACACAGACGGCCCCACTTGTGCTCACCAGAAGAAATAAACTGGTCGAACACCACCTGAGCACCGTTAGCGAAGTCACCAAACTGGGCTTCCCAGATGACCAGTGCATTAGGTGCTGTAGTCGCGTAGCCGTACTCAAAGGCCAGCACTGCTTCTTCAGACAACAGAGAGTCGTAAATATCAAAGGCTGGCTGATCGTCGCTGATGTTTTGCAGCGGTACGTAAGCAGAACCATCTTTCTGATTGTGCAGTACCGCGTGACGGTGGGAGAAAGTACCACGACCCACGTCCTGACCCGTCAGACGAACCTGATAGCCCTGGTCCAGCAGAGTGGCGTAAGCCATGGTTTCTGCAAAGCCCCAGTTAACCGGCATAGCACCAGCAGCCATACGAGTACGGTCTTCCAGAATTTTGCCTACCTGACGCTGTACAGAGAAACCTTCCGGAACTTCCTGCAGCTTGGCCGCCAGCTCCTGCAGACGTTTCAGATCAAAGCCGGTATCGGCCTTGGTGGTCCACTCGTGCCCCAGGTACGGGGTCCAGTCGACGAACAGCTCAGTGTTTGGTTCTTTTACCAGACTCTTCACAACGTGATTACCGTTATCCAGATCCTGGCGGTAGTCTTCTTCCAGCTGCTTAGCGGCATCGGCGCTGATAACGCCTTCTTCAATCAGTTTACCAGCGTACAGATCACGGGTGGTTTTCTGTACTTTAATCTGGGAATACATCAGCGGCTGGGTGCCGGATGGCTCATCAGCTTCGTTGTGACCACGGCGGCGGTAACACACCAGGTCGATCACGACGTCTTTATGGAATTCGTTGCGGTAGTCCACTGCCAGCTGGGTAACAAACAGCACAGCTTCAGGGTCATCACCGTTCACATGGAGAATCGGTGCTTCGACGATCTTGGCAACGTCGGTGCAGTATTCGGTTGAACGCACGTCTTCACGTTTGTTCGTTGTAAAGCCAACCTGGTTATTGATCACGATATGGATCGTACCACCGGTTTTATAGGCTCGGGTTTGCGATAACTGGAAGGTTTCCATTACCACGCCCTGACCGGCAAAGGCGGAGTCACCGTGAATGCTCACCGGAATTACTTTTTCACCAGCAGGGTCGTTACGACGGTCCTGACGCGCACGTACGGAACCTTCGACTACCGGCGAAACAATTTCCAGGTGAGATGGGTTAAACGCCAGCGCCAGATGCACTTCACCGCCAGACGTCATCACGTTGGAAGAGAAGCCCTGATGGTACTTAACGTCACCATGAGAGTGGTATTGAGCTTTGCCGTCAAATTCGTCGAACAGATCTGAAGTCTTCTTACCCAGGGTATTGATAAGAGTATTCAGACGACCACGGTGGGCCATGCCGATAACGATTTCTTTTGCGCCGTAAGTACCGCTGCGCTGGATCAGCTCATCCATCAGCGGGATCAGGCTCTCACCACCTTCCAGGCCGAAGCGCTTAACACCCGGGTAGCGCGAGCCCAGATATTTCTCCAGACCTTCAGCAGCCGTCAGGCGCTCAAGCAGGTGCATTTTTACTTCATGGCCGAACTTTGGATGTGCACGAACACTTTCCAGACGCTGCTGGAACCAACGCTGTTCAGCAGTGTTTACGATATGCATGTACTCGGCACCAACCGTGCTGCAGTAAGTGGTTTCGAGTGCATTAATGATGTCTTTGAGCGCTGCTTCTTCCTGACCGATAAACAGGGATCCGGTCTGGAAAACAGTGTCTGAATCCGCGCGGGAAAGACCATGGAAAGCAATATCCAGATCCGGTACGGATTCACGTTCCATCAGTCCCAGCGGGTCGAGTTTCGCGTGCTGATGGCCACGACCACGGTAGGCATTGATCAGGGCAAGAACCTGAACCTGCTTGCGCTCATGATCGGTGCTGACAGCAGACTGGGAAACAGGACGTGCACGACGCTGATTTTTGGAAAGAAGAAGGAACTGTTCCCGAATGGGTTTGTGCGGGGTATCAGTAGATGTGTTCTCATCTACCCGTGGCAGCTTGTCGAAGTAATTGCGCCACTCTTCCGGAACCTCGTTAGGATCTCTGAGGTAGGTTTCGAAGAGCTCCTCCACGTAAGCAACGTTGCCGCCCGCAAGCTGCGAGGTGCTCCATAGTTGCTCCATTGTTTGTTCGTGCATGTAACGACCACCCTGTTTTGGTATAAAACGAGAGGAAGTCACCCACAGAGTGTCTGCGCACCGACTCTTCTGACGCCGCAAGGCATCACGCAAGTTAGAGGGCCGACCGGATAGGTCGCCAGGCCTCTGAGGTGACCGGGGATACCCCGCCCCTCAACTACTGTTTTAGCTTAGTTAAAAATACAGCCTTGTAAGCTGTATTTTTGAAAAATTGTTAACGTAAGCGGGCTGTGTGTCCAGCCCACTTACGTCTAATACCGTCGGTGGACAGTATTGATCGCGCCTTACAGCTGCTGGTTCAGCAGCATATTGCGGATGTGACCAATCGCACGCGTCGGGTTCAAACCTTTCGGGCACACATTGACACAATTCATGATTCCACGGCAACGGAAAACACTGAATGGATCGCTCAATTCAGCCAATCTCTGCTCGGTAGAGGTATCACGACTATCCGCCAGGAAGCGATAAGCCTGCAGCAGACCCGCAGGACCAACGAAGCGATCCGGGTTCCACCAGAAGGACGGACAGGAAGTTGAACAACATGCACACAGAATACACTCGTACAGGCCGTCCAGCTTTTCACGCTCTTCTGGAGATTGCAGACGCTCAATAGCCGGCGCTGGTGTGTTATTCACCAGGAATGGCTTGATCTTCTCGTACTGCTTGTAAAACAGTGCCATGTCGATAACAAGGTCACGGATCACAGGCAGACCAGGCAGCGGACGCAGCACCAGCTTGTCCATCTTACCTTTGGTAGCTTCAGAGATCGGTGTGATACATGCCAGGCCGTTTTTGCCGTTGATGTTCATACCATCAGAGCCACACACGCCTTCACGACAGGAACGACGGTAAGCCAGTGTTGGATCCTGCTCTTTAACCAGAGCCAGCACGTCCAGCACCATCACATCCTTGTTGCCAGGGATCGTGATGTCGTAGTCCTGCATGTAAGGAGCTTCATCCTTCTCAGGATTGTAGCGATATACACTCACTAACATTTCAATACTCCCCTATTAATAAGTACGGACTTTCGGCGGGAATGCTTCCATTGTCTTAGGAGCAAAGTTAACCGCACGCTTGCCGATGGTCTTGGTTTGTGGGAAGTACAATGAGTGGCACAGCCAGTTCTCATCGTCACGTTCTGTGTAGTCGTTACGAGCGTGGGCACCACGGGACTCTTTACGCTCAATTGCAGCAACGGCAGTCGCGTAAGCAGTCTCGAACAGGTTGTCCAGCTCCAGCGCTTCGATACGGGCCGTGTTGAATGGACCGCTCTTGTCGTCAAGAACAGTGTTCTTAACGCGCTCGCCGATCGCTTTCAGCATTTCCAGGCCTTTTTCCATGCTTGGACCTTCACGGAATACACCGAAGTACAGCTGCATGGTTTTCTGCAGATCAGCACGGACTTCTGCAACCTTCTCTCCACTTGACGCGCTGTTCAGGCGATCCAGACGCGCCATGGCACGTTCTACATCTTCGTCAGTCGGATCAACGAAGTCGAAGCCTTCACGGAAGTTTTTCTCTACCTGCAGACCTACCGCACGACCGAATACCACCAGGTCGAGCAGTGAGTTACCGCCCAGACGGTTTGCACCGTGAACAGATACACACGCGATCTCACCTGCTGCGTACAGACCATCAATAACAACGTCGTTGCCATTTTCGTCTACAGTCAGGGCCTGACCACCGATGTTAGTTGGAATACCACCCATCATGTAGTGACAGGTAGGAACAACCGGAATCGGCTCTTTAACAGGGTCTGCGTGAGCAAACGTACGGGACAGCTCCAGAATGCCTGGCAGCTTAGCGTTCAGGGTTTCTTCACCCAGGTGGTCCAGCTTCAGGAATACGTGATCGCCTTCTTCACCACAACCGCGGCCTTCAAGGATTTCCATAACCATAGAACGTGCAACAACGTCACGACCAGCAAGGTCTTTTGCGTTAGGTGCATAACGTTCCATGAAACGCTCGCCGTCTTTATTGATGAGGTAACCACCTTCACCACGACAACCTTCAGTCACCAGAGTACCAGCACCGGCAATACCTGTTGGGTGGAACTGCCACATTTCCATGTCCTGCATAGGAACGCCAGCACGTACCGCCATACCAACACCGTCACCAGTATTGATCAGAGCGTTGGTCGTGGACTGATAAATACGACCTGCACCGCCAGTAGCCAGTACAGTGGCCTTGGCCTTGATGTAAACAGTTTCGCCAGATTCGATATCGATAGCGATAACGCCCGCTACCTGACCGTTAGCATTTTTAACCAGATCAACGGCATACCATTCATTCAGGAAGGTAGTACCGCCTTTCAGGTTGCCTTGGTACAGGGCGTGCAGAAGCGCGTGACCAGTTCGGTCAGCAGCTGCACAGGTACGGGCTGCCTGAGTAGGATCGTTTGGACCTTTCGACTGGCCACCGAATGGACGCTGATAAATACGGCCTTCTTCCGTACGGGAGAAAGGCAGACCCATGTGCTCAAGCTCGAATACAGCCTGAGGGCCTACGGAACACATGTATTCGATAGCGTCCTGGTCACCGATGTAGTCGGAACCTTTAACGGTATCGTACATGTGCCAACGCCAATCATCGTTTGGATCAGCAGACGCGATCGCACAAGTAATACCGCCCTGGGCAGATACAGTGTGCGAACGGGTTGGGAATACTTTAGTAACACACGCGGTTTTGATGCCTGACTCAGTCAGCTGCAGTGCAGCGCGCATGCCCGCACCACCACCACCGATTACGATGGCGTCAAACGACATAGTTCTGATTTTGCTGCTCATGACTTACACGCTCCAGAGAATATCGATGCCCCAGACCAGGTATACGAACAGGAAACCTGCACATACCAGCTGGAAGGCAAAACGCAGAGCTGCGCTTTTAGTGAGGTAGTCAGTTGAAATAGTCCACATACCGACCCAGGCATGTGCACACAAAGAAATCAGGGCAGCCAGGCTGAATACTTTCATCCAGGTCTGGGCAAACAGACCTTGCCATTGACTGAACTGCAGATCCGGAGAGGCGATAACGAAGCCCAGCAGGAACAGAGTGTAAAGTGCCAGGATGACAGCGGTCAGTCGCTGAACAACCCAGTCATACAGGCCACTACGGCCCAGATTGGTAACACTGTTTACCATACCCAAACTCCCGCCAGAACGATTACGATCACGCCACACACCAGGGTGATGATGGCACCAGTTCGACCGCCTTCTTTGGTTTCACCAATTCCCATATCCATCAACAGGTGCTTAACACCCGCCACAAAGTGGTAGCCCAGTGCAGACAGAATGCCCCAGGTGATGAATTTAACCAGACCGTTATCAAACGCCGCTTTCAGATCAGCAAAAGACTGCTCTGACTCCAGAGATGCTGCCAACGCGCACAGCATGAAAGCTACAGCGAAGAACAGGATAAAACCGGACACACGGTGGATGATGGAAGCCTTAGCGGGAAGTGGGAGCTCAATAGTAGTCAGATCCAGATTTTTAGGTCTATTGCTATTCACGGCTCTTACACTCTCATATGGGCTTAGCCCTCCTGTTTTGGCTTTTGGCCAGAGGGTTAAGCGCAGGCTCAAGAAGAATCCCCAAACGCTGTACAACTTTTGCACAGGTTTCAGGGCGCGACAAATTATAGTCACCACCCCGCCGATTTACAAATCGTCTGGTACTGACACAGACGCAGTGCAAACATCGGCGAAGGCTGTTTAGTTACACAGCATAGGGACTATACTAGACCCTTGGCTAACCCGCTGCTCGACCGCTGGGTAATTGACAAACGAAGTTCAGCACCTATAGTTGTGCGCTTTATTTTGAGGTAACGCCTTAATTTTTAAGGCTCATTTGAGGTATTGCCTTAGTTTTAAGGCTTAATTTTGACCAGCAGGAGGCCTATCCATGGCTGACAAAAAAGCAACTCTGAAAGTTGATGGCATTGAAGAGCAATTTGAACTGCCTGTTTATGAAGGCACAGTAGGACCCGATGTCGTTGACGTGCGCAGCCTCTCCGGTAAAGGCCTCTTTACCTATGACCCAGGCTTTATGTCTACCGCTGCGACAGAGTCAAAAATCACCTACATTGACGGCGCTGCCGGCGTACTGCTGCACCGTGGTTACCCTATCGAACAACTGGCAGAAAAATCCGATTACCTGGAAACCTGCTACCTGCTGCTGCACGGAGAACTGCCTTCTGCAGAGGAAAAAGAAACGTTCGTTAACACCATCAAGAACCACACAATGGTTCATGAGCAGCTGAGCCACTTCTTTAATGGCTTCCGTCGTGACGCTCACCCAATGGCAATTATGTGTGGCGTTGTTGGCGCACTGTCGGCGTTCTACCACGACTCTCTAGACATTCACGATGAACATCACCGTGTTGTTTCAGCGCACCGCCTGATCGCTAAAATGCCAACTTTGGCAGCTATGGTTTACAAATATTCCATCGGCCAGCCATTCATGTTCCCACGCAATGACCTGAGCTACGCAGAAAACTTCCTGCACATGATGTTCAACACTCCATGTGAAGAGAAGAAGATCAGCCCTGTTCTGGCCAAAGCCATGGACCGCATCTTCCTGCTGCACGCCGACCACGAGCAGAACGCTTCTACTTCTACCGTACGTCTGGCTGGCTCTACCGGTGCTAACCCATTCGCATGTATTGCGTCTGGTATTGCTGCTCTGTGGGGTCCTGCTCACGGCGGTGCTAACGAAGCAGTACTGAACATGCTGGAAGAAATCGGTGATGAGTCCAACATCGACAAGTTCATTGCCAAAGCGAAAGATAAAGAAGATCCATTCCGTCTGATGGGCTTCGGTCACCGCGTTTACAAGAACTTCGACCCACGCGCTAAAGTGATGAAGCAGACTTGTGACGAAGTTCTGGCTGAACTGGGCATGGAAGATGATCCACTGCTGAAAATCGCTATGAAACTGGAAAAAATCGCTACCGAAGACGAGTACTTCGTGAAGCGTGGTCTGTACCCGAACGTAGACTTCTACTCCGGTATCATTCTGAAAGCGATCGGTATTCCTACCGAACTGTTCACTGTGATCTTCGCAACTGGCCGTACTCCAGGCTGGATTGCTCACTGGAACGAAATGATCAGCAGCGACTACCGTATTGGTCGTCCACGTCAGCTGTACACTGGTCATCCAAAGCGCGACTACCCGGCTTAATCGTCAGGTAACGCACCATGAAAGCCGCTCCTCAGAGCGGCTTTTTTGTTTCTTTTAACCTCAGGGAATCATGCAGCCATGGCAAACATTCTTTTTATCGGCCTTGGTAATATGGGCTACCCCATGGCCGGGCATCTTGCTGAAGCCGGGCACCAGGTAACGGTATTTAATCGCACTGTCGGTCGCTCAGAACTGTGGATCAGTGAGTTCTCCGGCCAAAAGCTAACTGAATTCAGTCAGCTTCCGACTCAGCTCGACGCCGTATTCCTCTGCGTTGGGCGCGATGAAGACGTGCAGAACATTCTGATTGATGAGCAGAAACTACTGAGTAAATTGCCGCAGCATTGCCTGATCGTTGACCACACCACAACCTCAGCCAGCCTCTCGCAGTCCATCGGCCGTCACTGTGCTTCTCTGGGTCTGCGTTTCGCCGACGCACCGGTATCCGGTGGACAGCAGGGTGCTGTAAACGGCCAGTTAACCATTATGTGCGGTGCCTCAGCGACTGTTTTTGAACAAGTTAAACAGCTCACCGCACCCTACACTCGTGCGATAGAGCATATGGGGGAGATAGGAAGCGGCCAGAAAGCTAAAATGGTTAACCAGATATGCGTTGCCGGATTAATTCAGGGGCTGGCTGAAGGCGTTCATTTCGCACAGCAGTCAGGACTGGATGTCCCGCAGGTTATGAAACTGTTATCTCAGGGCGCAGCCGGTAGCTGGCAAATGAGCAACCGCTATCAGACCATGCTCGATGGTAGCTATGACCATGGTTTTGCCGTCAACTGGATGCACAAGGATCTGGAAATCTGCCTGAGCGAAGCCAGTCAGATGGGTATCAGCCTGCCAGTCACAGAACAGGTCGATCGCTACTATCAGGAATTACAGGCTATGGGAGCCGGAGAGTTCGATACATCAGCCCTGCTCTACCGCTTACAGAAAAGCATGACAGGCAGTGCGGAATAGAAAAAATCTTCTATGCTTGATTTATGGACTTTGATGGGACGACCATGAATCAACAGAAGCACTCGCTGGGCGCCATTCGCACCGCAAATGACAATGAAGTGAACTGGAGTCAGGTCAGTGAAACGCTGGCCATGCTGGCGCTCGCCATCGCCCAGATCGATACATCATTGCAGGAAGGCAGCCAATCTATCGACAAACTGACTGGCAGCTTTACCGCAATGGCGGACAACACCCAGCGCCTGTTGAAAATGGCCACAGAGGCTGCCGATAGCATCCCTGTTGAGGTTGGAAAAATTGCCCATGACCTGCAGGCCGAGATTCAGCAGGCCATTATTGCCTTCCAGTTTTACGACCGCCTGACGCAGCGCCTGGATCATGTTGGTGACAGTCTTGAACAGATGGGCCATCTGATAGCAGATCCCGGACAACGCTATCTGCCAGCACCCTGGAGTCTTCTGCAAAGCAAAATTAAAAGCAATTACACCATGGAAGCCGAACGGATTATGTTTGAGCACATCATGGCCGGGCATTCCGTCGCTGAAGCGCTGGAAATTTACCATCATCATTTCGATAAACAGTCGGACGACAACTTCGGAACCGACGACGATATCGAGTTATTCTGAGGTCAGTTTATCTCCGACACTCAGTACATCGATATTCCGCAGCAGCGCATTCTGGCCGAAAATAATTTTCCCATCCAGACGGCAATATTCTTTCAGCGCCGCCAGAACATCAGCCTCTCGCTGCTGAGTAATCAGATTCCGCGTCGGTATAACACAACGCTCGCACGGTTTAACCAAGGGTATCTCACCGCAATTGACACGCAGTCTCTGCCATTCCCGCTCAGCAAATGCAGCCGCCCCCTGAACAACAATATTTGGCCTGAAACGTTCTATATCCAGAGCTCTGCCAACCACACCGGACAGGTAATCAAGACTCTCCTGCAAGGCAACCAGTAGCGGATAGCCATCCGCAAAACCCACCATATCACCTTCCTCAGCGTACTTTCTGCTCACCTGACGCTGGGTAGCGGAAGAAACGGCAACCAGTCTTGCAGGAACTCCCAGATACTGACTGAACCATAGCGCAGCCTCCTCACCACAATCCGCTGCAGACATTTCGTCTTTCCACACAACAACCCTCTGCTCCTCACCATCCAGCGGATACAACACCGTTAAATCCGGCTGATCGGGTGCAGTCACCAGCAAGCCAGTATCGGTGACTTGCGGCGAAATAAAAGCCATCGCCGGCAATGTGCGCTGAGTCAGAAACTTTCCGGATTCGTCCACCAGCATAAAACGGCGATCGCCCTCAGGGCCGTACTCATCAAACGTCAACTGTTCAACAGCCACTGGGGCGCAGGATTTGATCGGATATATAAATAACTGGGAAACGGTGAGCATCATTAGTCCTCCTGATGCCACAACAATACACGCCCATATTTTAAATGGGCATAAAAAAACCGCCATTCGGCCACTGCTGTCCCACAAATTTTTATTTGAACTTTTGTGAGATATTCCAGGCCCCTTGTCCTCATAGAGGGGCCTTACCCCTCT
>NZ_JAEDAH010000101.1 GCF_020320395.1 Thalassolituus marinus
TGGATTAATAGGCCTGGCTCTAACTATTCAGGTTTATTCGCTTCTGTACGAGAAGCCCGTTTGCAGCAGCTTGCCCTGACGGGATCCTTGACGCAGGTCGTTGGCAAGAGATATGCCGGACTGTTATCGGGGTATGCCGATCAAGGCTCTGTGATCAACGGTGTCTATGCCACAGGTTCAGTGCAGATGGCTGATGGTTATGCCGGTGGTATTGTCGGATATCTGCAGGACTCAACCGTGCAATATGGTGTCTCCGCGGCTTCTGTTGCAGGGGGTAACTATATCGGTGGTATTGTCGGCTGGGCCACGACCTCGCAAGGCATCGGTAAGCTCAATCAGGTTCTGGCGATGGGGTCTGTCACTAGCGATGGTTCTTATCGGGGGAGCGTAGCGGGGCGGCTCTCTGGCAGTAATGTAAACGCCACGTATTGGGCTACCGACGCTACGGGTCAGGATGCTATCGGATATCTTAGCGGAACGGTAAACACAGATAACAGCGGCCATCTGTTGGCTGAACTGCAGTGCCCAACG
>NZ_JAEDAH010000014.1 GCF_020320395.1 Thalassolituus marinus
GTTCCCCTGGGAGGCAGTAGGCACTGCGGATTTAAAAGTCGTTTATAGAAAACAGATACCTTTAAAACTGTGGGACAGCAGTGGCCGAAGCGCCCTTTTTATTCAGCAGAAGCCGATCAGACTTCTGTTGCGTTGATACGCGCGAACCATTCCTGCGGACCGGTACGGTGAACAGATTCACCTTTGGTATCCACAGCCACAGTAACCGGCATATCTTTCACTTCGAACTCGTAGATCGCTTCCATACCCAGATCATCGAAGCCAACCACTTTGGCCGCTTTGATCGCCTGAGATACCAGATAAGCAGCACCACCAACAGCCATCAGATAAACCGCTTCGTTGTCCTTGATTGCGTCGATCGCAATCTGACCACGCTCGGATTTACCGATCATGCCCAGCAGGCCGGTTTTTTCCAGCACAGTGCGGGTGAACTTATCCATACGGGTGGCGGTAGTCGGGCCAGCCGGGCCAACCACTTCTTCGCGAACCGGATCAACCGGGCCAACGTAGTAGATGAAGCGACCTTTCAGATCCACTGGCAGCTCTTCGCCTTTAGCGATCATGTCGACCATGCGCTTATGTGCCGCGTCACGGCCAGTCAGCATCTTGCCTGACAGCAGAACAGTTTCACCTGTTTTCCAGTCTTTAACGTCTTCAGCAGTCACGGTATCCAGGTTTACGCGGCGCACGGAATCGCCCACTTCCCAGGTAATTTCCGGCCAGTCTTCAACGTTCGGCACATCCATAACCGCAGGGCCGGAACCATCCAGCTCAAAATGGGTATGTCGGGTTGCTGCACAGTTAGGAATAATCGCTACCGGCTTGTTCGCCGCATGAGTCGGATAATCCATGACTTTCACGTCCAGCACAGTGGTCAAACCACCCAGACCCTGAGCACCAATACCCAGTTTGTTTACTTTCTCGAACAGCTCCAGACGCAGCTCTTCTGCACGGTTCTGTGCACCACGTGCCTGCAGTTCCTGAATATCAATCGGCTCAAGCAGCGCTTCCTTAGCCAGCAGCATGGCTTTTTCAGCGGTACCACCGATACCAATACCCAGCATGCCCGGTGGACACCAGCCAGCACCCATCTTCGGCACCTGCTCCAGCACCCAGTCAACGATAGAGTCAGACGGGTTGAGCATGGCGAACTTGGATTTCGCTTCAGAACCACCGCCCTTGGCAGCCACGTGAACGTCAACGGTGTTACCCGGAACCAGTTTCATGTGAATGATGGCTGGTGTGTTGTCCTTGGTATTGGCACGCTTGCCATCAGGATCAGCCAGAACAGAGGCACGCAGAACGTTATCCGGATGTGTATAGGCACGACGTACGCCTTCGTTACACATATCTTCAACGCTCATGTCACCTTCAAACTTAACGTCCATACCAATGTTCAGGAACACGGTAACGATACCGGTATCCTGACAGATCGGGCGGTGACCCATGGCGCACATGCGGGAGTTGATCAGAATCTGCGCCATTGCATCTTTAGCGGCTTTGGACTCTTCACGCTCGTAAGCCGCATGAACGGCATCGATGAAATCTTTCGGGTGATAGTAAGAAATGAACTGCAGAGCATCAGCAACGCTCTGGATCAGATCTTCTTGCTTGATCACAGTCATGGTGGACTCTCTCTCATTGGCCCGGTTGTGGCCGGTGACTGGCATCCGCTGGCGGCTTTTGGCCCTGCGGGCGAAAAAACGCCCACTTAAGTGGGCGTAAGCTGATTCTATTGTAACTCAGGATTGCCTGGTCTAAAACGGCCACCAGTCCTCGGCTTTAGTTCTAGGACGAGCTTTCAGACCACCGCCCTCTGCAGGCATATCCGCTGCAGGGGTATAACTGTTCTCTGTCGGAGCTACTTCCGGTGTAAGCATTTCCTGTTCAGCTTCCGGCTCAGCAGGCGCGCTTACCAGTTTACGACCACGATGCAGCATCTTAGTCACTGGCAGTTCAGCCAGCGCCAGCGACGGTGCCACCAGTTGCAGAGGGCCATCACCCAGAGGCGCCTGGTCACTCAACGGATCAAGCGCTGGCGGATCAATTTCCGAATAACGCAGGTAGTAAACCGTACCAGCCTTCACATCCAGTTCGAGCTGGGCGATCTTCTTAATGACCAGATCATCCACCCCTTCAATACCGAACAGGCCGCGACGAATCACAACATCGTGTGCTCCCGGCTCCAGCTCATACCAGGTGTAGCTACCACCCTTGATATTAAACAGGCGCTCGCCATTAACATTGAAGCTCGGGGTTTCCAGCTCATCCATCGACCACTGGGTCGCAGGACGATACACATACATCAGCGCTGTGTTCTCGTAGTCCCAGCGATAGCCGACCGGACGAAAGTTCTGGCCGTCCGGCGCCGCAACATAGGAGCCGAAGTTATCGCCAATAGACTGGTGAATGGTGCAACCACTGAGGCCAAAGGCCGCAACAGCCAACAGAAGGGAGAGTACTCTTGTCATTATTATTGTCCTGCTCTGTTTGAGCGACACTGATCCCGAATTATGCAGAAAGTCACTTGCTGCAATGCCGCTATTCAGTGTACATAAAAAAAACTGCCTGCTATGATGACACAATTACAAAAAATAACAAAAACAAAGGGGTCGTAATATGGAAGGATTCCGTGTTTCCCTGAGCGCTTGCTTCTCTGTTCTCATCCTGGCCATGGTGCCAGCACTCAGCGCCCAGGCCGCACCACCGGCAAATGAAGCCTACTACTCACAGGATCTTGACGATGCCATTGCATCGGCCAAGCGCAACCCTGTAAACACTGATTACGTCGGTGCCTCCTGGTATAACCGCTCTACGTCGCGCAGCTTCCCGTTACCTAAGATGCTGAACACCGAAATGGACAGCGAAGTAGTTGAAGGTGCCATGGGACCAACCGCCGCTGGTCGCGAAGCCGCATTTGATGCTGCTCAGCCCATTCGTGATGCAGCGCTGGGACGCCACACCAAACGCGAACGCCTGAGCGAAAGTAAGAAAAAATCGGAAGACTCCGAGGAAGAAGAAGAATTCGTCCGTAACGAGTCGGTGATTTACATTCGCGAAGCCCGCTCAGAAGATAGTCGGGTCAACGAAATCCGTGCGAATGTGACCATCAGGGCCACCAGCCGTCCGTAAATTACAGAGGTGATGAGACGATGAGAAAACATCATACGTTTCCGCTGACGCTGGCCTTGCTACTGGCCAGCACAGCGTCTGTTGCGACGCCACGCGATCAGTATTACTCCACCGATATTTTTACCGCCATCGAAGAAGCTCGGGAACGAACGCACCATTACGACTATAGCCGGGCAACCCGCTATAACCGCTCGACCTCGCAAAGCATTCAGTTCCCGCGCCTTCTGAATAAAGAAATGGCCCAGACCGTGATAGAAACACCTGATGAGCAGGTAACTGGCGGAGATCCGGGCATTGATGATGGCAGCAATCTCGACAGCGCGAGCACCATCACCAAAGCCCCGCAAAATACTCAGTCGATATCTGTTGGCAGCAGCTCACCCGCGACGGTACGCGTTACGATCCGCTGATTATTCAGCTAAGACGGCTACGGATTTTCTGCCGTAATGGCTGAGTAAACACCATCAGCATCCGGTCTCTCTGCCACAGCTGGCGAGCCTCTGCCGGCAAGGTCTGGGAGACCGACTCCAGCAAGGCAAACAAGCGTTCAAAACTATCCATAGCGGCCAGTGTGTAGGCACTGCCATCAGCCCGGAACAGCTCCGCCAGCTGACAGGCAAGCACAGTCAACTCATCACAGTGCTGTGGCGACTGACGACACATCCACGACGCCATAGCGAGCACCCCGTGAACATCTTCCCAGTAGCGGAAGGGTTTATTCAGGCGCTCGTGCGCATCACGACAGAACACCTGTGCCGGAGTGTCAGAAAACATCAGAGGGGAATGCGGTAAATCTGGCATGAACGGCTGCGCTTTACTGCTCTCAGCAACTGCAACGCCCGGCGCCGACCTGTCTACCAGGCAGCAAACGATCGATTCATCCTGTCGGGCCACCACGTAAAGTTTTTCCAAGCCACTACTGGCCAGCATGGCATGAGACTTAACGCCACTGATTGTGCCATCTGCATTCACACAGGTCGCCATCGTACTCAACGACTTCATTTCCCGTTCGGAAATGACAAAAGCAGCGATAGCCCCGGGTTGAAGATCCGGATCAATGCAGCGCATTGCAGCCTGATAAGCAAAAAAGAAAGCAGTTCCCGGGGTAGCGCTTTGGTAGCCGCCCTGCCAGGCGACATTGAGGGTATCGGATTCGACCAGCAATCGCTGAAGAAGCGGGCGAACGGTTTCAACACCATCCGCCAACGCCAGACAGGAGGAAGTTCCCTCCTGCCTCAGAGGCTGCAGCATTACTGCGTACCCAGAGCGTTCTGAATTCGATCCAGACGGATCTGAATGTCTTCGATCTCTAGCTTCATATCACCGAGATTACCACCGCTCTGGCGCATCTTGGTGACGGTTGCCTCCAGTGTCTGCAGCTGCTCGGTTGCCTGAGCAATACGCAGCTGATTCTCAGCCGGCAGGTCGAGAGCGCCAGCTTCAACCTTCGCAATCCGCTTCGTCAGCTCAGACGCCTTGCTATCAATCTTCTTAGCCAGTGCAGTTTCTGCTTTCTGAGCCTGGTCCGCTGTCGCTTTAATGTCTTTATTCAGGCCAGCGACAGAGCTCTTGAGGCCGCTGACGGCTTTGGCATTACTGGCAATGTCTGCTTTGTTGCGCTTGTTAGCGACATCCCACAGCTTACGAATCTCACTGTCATGATCTTTAAGCAGAACTTTCAGCGCATCCAGTGACATATTTGCATTCTCACCGGTAACGGACAGTTTCTCATTCAGAACATTCAGGTTTTCTGCCTGAGACCGGATAATCGTTTCCGCATTGGCTAACTGTTTCTGCATGGTCTGAATCTGAGTAAACAGAAAGCCTGCCAGACCACCCATCGCAACAGCTACCAGTAACGCAACAATCGCCAGAGTCTGTTTTGGCGCAGGAGCGGCCGCCACCGGGACCGGACGCGCTTTCACCGCAGCCGCACGCTGAGCCGCAGCACGACGGGCCGCCAGCTGTTTCTGACGCAGTGCGATGTCTTCCTGTGACGGCTTCATATCCGGCACGAGCGGTTCTTTTTCTTTATCCATTACTGCCCCCAACTCTGTGTTGTGATCATTATTATGCAGCCAGTATACCGGCATCTTATGCCATGCGAAATTCTGACTGAACGTTGAATTTACGCTATAACCCTACCTTTTGCATGAATAGCGCCCTATCTCACTGGGTGCTATCATGCATGCACTTAATTCAGTACCCCGGATCATGAGCCGGGGATACGAACCGCAACCTGACTCAGCAATGAATGGAGACGCATCATGGCATTTGAATTACCAGCTCTGCCGTACGCAAAAGACGCTCTGGAGCCGCACATCTCTGCAGAAACTCTGGACTTCCACCACGGTAAGCACCACAACACCTACGTTCAGAAGCTGAACGGCCTGGTCGAAGGCACTGAGTTTGAAGGCAAGTCTCTGGAAGACATCATCAAGACTTCTTCCGGCGGCGTATTCAACAACGCAGCTCAGATCTGGAACCACACTTTCTACTGGAACAGCCTGAGCCCTAACGGCGGTGGCGAGCCTACTGGCGCCGTTGCTGATGCAATCAACGCAGCTTTCGGTTCTTTCGCTGACTTCCAGGCGAAGTTCAACGATATGGCTGTTAACAACTTCGGCTCCAGCTGGACCTGGCTGGTTAAGAAAGCTGACGGTTCCCTGGACATCGTTAACACGTCTAACGCTGGCACGCCGATCACTGAAGGCCTGACTCCACTGATCACTGTTGACCTGTGGGAACACGCTTACTACATCGACTACCGCAACGTACGTCCTGAATACCTGAAAGGTTTCTGGGCTCTGGTTAACTGGGAATTCGCAAACGCGAACTTCGCTGCTTAATCGACCACCTTGTGGTACAAAAAACCGGGCTCTGCCCGGTTTTTTTATTTCTGCTATTAACCAACAGGATGCACCGTGAAATTACTGCTGGCTTCGTCCTCACGCTACCGCAAAGAGTTATTACAACGCCTGCGTATCCCCTTCGACTGCGCCTCGCCGGATATTGACGAAACACCGCTGACTGGTGAAGATGCCAGCGCTTATGTGGTACGCCTGGCAAAACAGAAAGCCGCTGAACTGGCCAGTCGCTGGCCAGAACACTGGATTATCGGCAGCGACCAGACCTGCGTGCTGAACGGTCGGATTTGTGGCAAACCCGGCACGGCAGAAAAAGCTCAGGCGCAATTACTTCAAGCCAGCGGCCAGCGGGTTACCTTTCTCACCGGGCTTTGCCTGCGCTCACCGACCGGAGAAGAATTCTCCCTGTGCGAGCCATTTCACGTGCAGTTCCGTGAGCTCAGCCCGGAACTGGTTGAGCGCTATATTGCGCTGGAGCAACCGCTCGATTGCGCTGGCAGTTTTAAGGTGGAAGGACTGGGAATAACGCTGTTCTCAGCACTGGAAGGCAGAGACAGTAACAGCCTGATTGGCCTGCCTATGATCGGCCTGACAGACCTGATGCTGCAGGCGGGATTACAGCCGTTACAACTGGCCGAATAAAAAAATCCCCCGATGATCGGGGGATTTTTTATCAGTCTTCAGATTTGACCGGTAAGCCGCGGAACATGCTGTTCATCTGTTCATCGACCTGCTCTACCCCGAGCCTATCGGATACAGAAAATTCCCAGATGCCGTTGAACTTATCGCGGGTGATATCTTTGGCAATACCGGCGTTATTCACAATGGTCGGACGCAGGAACACCATCAGATTGCTCTTAACCTGAGCGGTGGAATGTGATTTGAACAACCAGCCCAGCAGTGGAATATCGCCCAGCAGTGGCACCTTGCTCTCGGTCTCAATGACGTCGTCACGAATCAGGCCACCCAACACAATCGTCTCTTCATTTTCAGACAGAATCATTGTCTTGATGGAGCGCTTGTTGGTGATCAGGTCGGCACTGCCATCCACTGTGGTCGAGGCCACAGACTCAGCCGTGGCTTCCACTTCCAGACGAATCGCTTCACCGTCGTGGATATGCGGCTTCACTTTCAGAGTGATACCCACGTCTTCACGGGTAATTGTAGTGAAAGGGTTACTGTTCGAGCTGGATGCAGTCGAGCCGGTACGGAAAGGTACATTCTGACCAACAATAATTTCGGCTTCCTGGTTATCCAGCGTCATGATGCTTGGCGTGGATAACAGGTTGGTTGCACTGTTACTCTGAATTGCCTGCAGAATCACGCCGAAGTCCACTTCACCGTTAATTTCGTTATAGGCACCCAGTGTCAGACCATTACCGACCAGACCACTGACATCACCCGTGGCGATACCCGTGGCAATGGTACTGAGTGATGGACCAGCGTTAGAGAAACTGGTGCCCGCCACCGGCGCATCCATATTACCGGTTGCCCACTGAATCCCGAGAGCATCATCGATATTACCGGTCACTTCGACAATGGCAGACTCAATCAGAACCTGTGCACGACGTACATCCAGTGCTGCCACCAGTTCTTCAATTTCTTTCATCAGTGATGGTTCGGCACGAACAACCAGCGCATTCAGCTCTTCATCAGCGTGAATACCGGCTTTGCCTTTTGCCTGAGCAGCATCTTTTTCTGCCGCTGATCCTGTGCCATCCGACAGCAGGTTTTTCAGCAGCTCAGCCAGCTTGGTGGCATCGGCATAAGTCAGGCGAATAACTTTCGCACTACCAGAAAAGTAGGATGGCTGATCCAGCTCTTCAATTAACTTGCGGATACGCTCACGCGCACTTTTTTCACCCTTAATAATCAGGCGATTCGAGCGCTCATCGGCAACCACACGAATGGAGCCTGCGGTATTCTCGTTTGCATTGGCGGCCGCACCCTGCGACACCTTAGCCGGATCAAGGTTCTGCAGCATAGTTACTACGTTACCAACCCAGGCTTCTTTCAGCTGAATAACTTCCAGCTCTTCACTACCGGATTTATCCAGGCGATCAATAATCTGTTCGATGCGTTTAATGTTGTTGGCATGGTCAGAAATAATCAACGCGTTAGCGGATTTAACACCAGCCAGGTGACCATACTTCGCTACCAGTGGGCGCAGGATAGGAACCAGATCCAGAGCAGGCGTATTGCGGATCATAATAACTTTGGTCAGCAGCTCCTGGCTTTTATCCGACACATAAGTATCCAGATCACGGCCCTGCTGTTTGACTTCGTTCTGCTGCACAATCAGTGTTACATCACCTGCAGGTACCGCAACGTAGCCCTGCACCTGCAGCACAGACAGAAACAGTTCATAAACACCGTCCTGGTCCATGGCATCACTGGTGAGCACATTGACTTTGCCCTTAACCCTTGGATCAACCACAAAGCTTTTGCCAGTGATGTCAGCTACCTGAGAAATAAACGCACTGATGTCTGCGTCCTTCAGGTTAATCTGCCAGCTGTCCTGTGCCTGTACCGACACACTGAACGCCAGCAATACCATTAATGCCCACTGCTTGATCACTTGCATATCCTTTATTAATTCAATGAGTGGTTAACCACAAAACGACTGTTACCACGTTGTACTTCAATACGTGCACTCGGCTCGTTGCTGATCTGCTCCAGAACAGTCTGGTCGGCATCCGGGTCTCCCAGCATCTGTCCGTTCACAGACAGAACAATATCACCCGGCAGCAACTGTAATGCACCCAGCATCGAGCCCGGCTGCACTTTGTAACCCTGACCCGGCCCAACGGCTTCCAGGCCCATCTGTTTCAGTGCACCGGCAGCATCAGACGAAGCTGCCTCACTGACCAGATCCATAAACTCACCCGGCGAACGGACTTTACCGAAACGCTCTCTCAGGCTACCGAATGGCGCTGCCGGACGGTCGGGCCGAGCCGCCACCACCTGCGTATCCATTCCCGCTTTGGATTCTTCATCAAACTTCAGCGTTTCCAGCTTACCGTTGGTATCCAGAATCACTTTATCTTCGTAAACACCGGCCAGACGCGTACGCCCCTGCACCACATCACCCACCCGGTAAAACTCTCCTTCACCGCCTTTCGGCGCAATGATGGCGGACGAGGCATCCTCCCGCGACGCTTTGGTTACACCCAACAGCTCCAGTTTGAGTCGGGTATCAGGTGCATCGACCTCTTTACTGACCACTTCCAGCGGCTCATCCGAGGCTTCACCAAACAGATGGTACTGCGCCGTTCCCAGAGCAACCGCATCACTGCCAGCCGCTCGCTTCTGAGAAGGCGCTTTCAGAATCAAAGGCTCCGGCGCCACAACCAGCCACGTCAGTTGTGCCAGCTGCCATGACAGCAACAGTGTCAGCACAAGCTTGCCGCCAATCAGCAACGCTTTCTGCCAGCCCGTTACCTGTTCAATTACCTCAGCCAAGATCTGTGTTCTCCGTGAATAAGGCGCTCAAGGTTATAGAATCTTATGAGACACTTCAAAAATAACCGTGTCTTCATCAGCCTTTGCCGGCCACTGCTGGCCAAGAACATCGAGGAAGCGGCGACGAATAGAAACCCCACCCCAGCCATCCTGCTGCGCATAGGCCTGAATCAGCTGAGTGCCTTCCATGGTGGCGATGTTTACCTGCGCTTTATCGCCAACCATTTCAATGCTGCCCGCCACCATCGGCATGGTGGCATTAACCGTTTTGCGATCAACCAGAAAACTGACATCACCACCGCTGTACAACAGTTGCCCGGCAACATCACCAAAGCCACGATCAGCAAGGTTAAACCAGCCAGAAACCGCGTTCAGTTCAAAGTTACCTTTGATGCCTGTGCGGTTGCGTTTCAGCAGAGGCTCAAGTACATCAGCATCCAGATAGGCACTGGTATTGGTCAGCGTCAGCGTCTGATCCGCTGACAGACGGGCATCACCGTCGAAACGAATACCGTCACCGGACAAACTCAGATGTACTTGCGGACTGGCGCTGAACAGCGACAACGGACTTAACTGCCACTGGCCCTCGATAACACCGGCACTGCGCAGCGTTGGCACCTGCAGCCGCAACTGGCCATTCCACAAGGTCCCGCCCAGTTGTTCGATTTTAACCGGCAAGCGTCCCACCGCAGGCTCGGCAAAACGCCAGACAAAATGCAGTGGTGTAGTAGCAATAAGAATGAGGAGAAAGGTAAAGAGGCCCAGCAATACATACCAGCGGGCTGCCCAAATGGCTTTAAACATGATGACTTCTGGTTTTCCGTAACAATATCAACGCGACATTCTACTGAACGGGGGCCGAAAATTTAATGAAACAATATGACATTAATGTAAAAAAGCGGAGTTCTGACTGAACAGACGCTCCGCTTTCCTGCAAAACTGCCAGCTTTTGCCCTTACTGAACCAAGGCGACGCCAGCTTTGTCTCCGTCAGACCAGGTGAAGGCCGTCGAGTTCAGCTCAGACTGACCGTCGCGTGGTGCAATCACAAAGCGATACTCACCACCCGCTACCGGGTTGTACCAACGGGTCTCGTACTCTGCCATGCCCTGGTCTTCGTCGTCCAGATAGCGCACCTCAATATCGTAGCCATCATCGTTAATTGGCTCGCCATTGACCATCAGCGGCTGCCATTTGCCATCAACACGGTGCTCTACCGTCACCAGTGGCAGGTGGAATTTGATATTGGCAGGTGCCACATCCAGCCAGCGCAGAGCGACGTAATCTTCTTCGTTAGCTTCTTCCGCCAGTTCTGCCTGTGGCTGTTGCAGCACAGCGCGCTGACCTTCACTGTCGGTAGCATCCGCCAGGAAGTCGTTCACTTTGAGGGTGTAACGCCACTCTTTCTGCAGTTCCTCGATTTCACCCTGAGCGAGGAAGTCTTTGGCCAGAACACCAAGCTGAGCAGTCAGATACGGTGTTGAATACTGACCATACAGAGTGTGCCCGCCCTCATAGTTCTGACGGCGATACTCTTCTGGCGTAGTGGTATAACCAAAGTAGCCATTGGAATTGCTCGCCACCCAGGCGTATTTCAGCGGCTGCCCTGCAGCGGCAAACTCGGCCTGTACCCGTGCAGTCATACGGCGACCCGCTTCCGTAGTAGTCTCAAACGGCAGTGGCATAACGACCATGTCGTTGATACGCAGCAACTGGAACATCACGGTGTCAGGGAAGCTGTCCTTCGGTTCCAGAATAGGCTGCAGGAAGGAAAAGCCCAGATGGCGCTTGTTGCCCTGACAGCCGTCGGTAAAGAACCACCAGCGGCGTGCCATTACGTTACCACCGTGGAAAAACGGCACCAGCGTCAGCCATGGTGTACGACGTTCATAGGCACCCGCAGCAACGGTATTGCCGACGGCGGCATCATGGCAGATCTCAACATTCTCAGCTTTATTGTGATCGCGGATATTCAACTCGCGCGCAGCAGTGGCCAGCGAGATATCGCTGGTCAGCTGAGTGCCCAGCGTTTCAAACAGTTCAATGGCTTCACCACCAATACCCTGCCCCAGTTTACGGGCCGCTTGCCAATCGACATCAAAATGGCCAACCCAGTTATCGCCGCGTTCTTCCAGCGCTGGCGCCATGTCGCCCTGAGTACCCGTACTCAACGCATGCACAACAGGCCACGGCGTGTCGTACTTAGCGCGGATTTTCCATTCCAGATCCTTCTGTGCGTAAGCAAACAAATCGGCGTTGTACACTTCCACCGGTACCGTCAGAGCGGTGGCATGCACAGAGAAACTGGAAAAGGCCGCCAGCGGCAGATACTGACCACGGTCGTCCTTCACATCCACGCGCACCATATACAGCGATGGGTTCACCGCTTTGAATTTGTCCTGCGGGTTATCCAGATCAATGCCGCTGACAGTGTCGTTCAGCACATATGAGTCCAGCGAACGGTTACGGTTGTAGCCATAGATGTCCTTTTTACCGGTCGCGATTTTCGCCGCGCGACGCTCGCGGTAGGCTTGCAGAATCCCCTGACTGATACGATCCGCGGTGAACTCCAGAAACTCGGGTTCAAGCCACTGGCCGCTTGAGGTGTGCTTATTATAGAAATCGTTATCGAAGAAATTCACCGGCGCTGAATGGCTGTGCGAAGCGGTAATAGCAATATCGCCCGGTGTCAGGCCGGTTTCAGCCGCAACGCGCTGAGCCACTTCATGCTGCAACAGCAGAGATGCAGCCGTCAGGTCGGTCTGCACAACCGCCAGAGACTGCCCGTGACCATCATTGAGGTAAACCACGCGGGCCTTAATCCGGGTGCGGAACCCCTGACCCTTATTAGCCATCACTGAATAGCCTCCCATCGGCATCCCCGGTGGCGGCGTAATATCCACAGACACAGCGCCCGCAGTAGCTACACCGGTGGTTTCCGGTTTCAGCGACAGATCGGGCTGAGAAACATAAATTTCCTGGGTACTGGCACAGGCAGTCAGCGTAAGCAGAAAGGCAGCAGGCAACAGCCTTGCCCAGCGAGAGACGGTAGGACGCATGAGAATGACCTTTATTGTTATTGTCAGGCTTTTGTGCACGTTTGTACCACATTAGCGGCATGGCTGCTACCGCTCTGCTGCGCCATTTGTCCCATCCGTAACAACACTCTGATCAACAGCTTCTGCTGGGCCTTTACCTCTATTTGCGGCAGCACACGGCCCAATTGAAATGGAATTCAGGAATTCTGATGACTACCAAGCTCCGCCCTGCCTGGCGCTGACCCTCAGCTTAACACCGGCACTGGCACAGGCTGCACAGCGCACTCTGGTCGATAGCGATCATAATGGTCTGATTGAAATCAACGACCTCGCCGACCTTAACGAAATACGCAACAACCCGGATGCAACCCGCACCAGCGAGTTAACCGGCACCCACCTGTATGGCAGCAACCAAGGGTGTCCGGCCGCCGACTGCAATGGCTATGAGCTGACGTCCGACCTCGACTTCGACAGCAACGGTAATCAGCAGCTTGATGCTGGCGATCTGTTCTGGAACGACGGTAAAGGCTTCGAGCCAATCGGCAACTTCAGCCTCAAGTTCAGTGCCGAATTCCACGGCAACGATCATGTTATTAATAATCTGGTCATGCGCCGCGCCGGCGATCACTTTACCGCGCTGTTCGGTTACCTGGAAATGGCCGAAGTACATCACCTGTCATTGCGGGCTGCCATTGAAGGGGGCGGCAATTCCGCGGCACTCGCCGGTTACGCCTGGAACAGCCACTTCCATCACATCACCGCCGATACCGCGGTAATTGGCAGTGACAGCAGCGATGCAGGCTGTGGGGCCTTCTGTGATGCCCGCTCAGTTGGTGGTCTGATCGGCAGTGGCGAGGAACTGAGCATCAGTCAGATATTGCTGCAGACCGACGTCACTTCTCTGAATGAAACGGGTGGCCTGGCTGGCTACCTCGCCGACAGCCACATTGATGAAGCGGGCGTTCGAGCACAGGTTACCGGTGATCGTGACAGCGACGGACTGGTCGGCCGCATGGTGCAGACATCCGGCACCAGCAGTATTATCGACAGCTCAATCAAACGCAGCTTTGTTGCCGCCCAGGTAAACGGTGATAACCGGGTCGGCGTACTGGCAGGATCGCTGAAAAATACGCAGGTGAGCGACATCCTGATCACTGGTAGCATCGGCATCAGCGACCGTGTCTATGTCCGCGCAGGTGCCGTCACCGGCACGATGGACAGCGGCTGGCAGACTGTCGTTAACAGCAACAATGAGAGCCTGTGGCAGTTTGGCGGTCAGAGCGAAGCGCCTGCGCTGAAACTGCCGATGGCTACCCTGCAGGATGCTGATGGTAATGGTGAGGTGGATGACTGGCCGGCCTTTAGCGGAGAAGAACTGCCTGACCCCGATCCTGTTGTCCCCGATCCTGTTGTCCCCGATCCTGTTGTCCCCGATCCTGTTGATCCGGACCCTGTGGATCCTGAGCCGGAACAACCGCGTAAGCGCTCCGGTGGCGGTGCCATGCTGTGGTGGCTGGCGCTTGGCATCGCTCTGATCCGACGCCGAGTTTAGTGAATTAAATTCACAACTAACTTTCCCTAAAACTTATCCGGGGAGTTCAGACTCTCCGGAAATCAGCTTTTCCTTGGCCGTTTTTTTCAGCTTTTTGACGCGCAACTCCGCTCGCAGCGCTTCACTGTGACTCCCCACCGGCACACTGAACGCCAGTGTCAGCGGACCGCGTCCACGCAGAGCCCGCGCGGCTCTCGGACCACCGGAGCTATGTTCTGCAAAGCGTCGTTCAACATCCTTGGTGATACCGCAATACAGCGTTCCGGCGGAGGTACGCACCAGATAGAGGTACCAGGTATCCGGCGTCGATACGGCATACTCTGATTCTTCGCAGGACACAATTGCACCTTGTTGTCATTCAGGAAATCCGTATCGTACCCTGCCATTCAATAAGAAGTTAATGTCATTCTCATGCACGACGTTTTTCGCGAACCGATCAGCGGCCTTACTCATCTGGCCGGCGCTATCTTTGCTATTGTCGCCCTGTGTATTCTGGCAGCCCAGGCTGCCATGTATGGCAATGCCTGGCATATGGTGTCCTTCATGATTTTTGGCGGTACGCTGCTGATCATGTTTGCCAGCAGTACCGTTTATCATCTGATTCATGCCTCCGACCATGTCATCCGCTGGCTGAAGCGGGTGGATCACATGGCCATTTTTCTGCTGATTGCCGGCACTTATACCCCTATCTGTCTGGTACCGCTGAACGGCCCGACCGGATGGTGGCTGTTTGGCGTAGTATGGGGGCTGGCACTGACCGGCGTCGTCCTCAAGGTGGTATGGATCAGTGCTCCGCGCTGGTTCTCAACCGTGATTTATGTGCTGATGGGCTGGCTGGTCGTGTTTGTTTACCCGGTACTGGATCAGATTCCGGACGGCGCCCTGCGCTGGATTACCTATGGCGGCCTGAGCTACACCATCGGTGCTGTGGTGTATGCGACCAAATGGCCAGACCCATGGCCAAAATGGTTCGGTTTCCATGAAATCTGGCACCTGTTCGTGATTGGCGGTGGCTTCTGTCACTTCTGGGCCATTGCCTTCTACCTGGCTGACGTACCGGTCTGAAACCGCTGCGGCTTTGATATCTGCAAGATGACGGGGTAGCCTGTCGCCTGTTATCGAGAAATCAAAGCCGAATCCCCCCATGTATGACCTGACCGACCCCTTATTTATCAGCCGCAGCGTGCTGCTGCCCTGGCGTGAAATCGAACTGACCGCCATTCGTGCTCAGGGCGCGGGCGGACAGAATGTGAATAAGGTGTCATCGGCTATTCATCTGCGCTTTGATGTGCAGAAATCCTCACTGCCTGATTTCTACAAAGAGCGCCTGCTGGCACTGAAAGACAGCCGCCTGACCAATGATGGCGTGATCGTTATCAAAGCCCAGCAGCACCGCACACAGGAAAAGAACCGCCAGGATGCTCTGTTCAGGCTGCAGCAGCTGATTCAGAGTGTGAATAAAGTGCAGGTCAAGCGCATTGCCACCAAACCCACCCGCGCCTCGCAGACGCGGCGCATGGATTCCAAGGCAAAGCACAGCTCCACCAAAAGCCTGCGCGGCCGGGTTAAAGACTACTAGAGCCTGGTTTAATCCGTATTAACCGGACCGCGGTTCGCTTTGGTGGCCAGATACTGTTGGCGAAACAGCACGAAATAGGCATGCAGAGCATCTGCGGCCTGATGGTCGCCATTCAGACGCAACACCTCCATACCGACTTCTGCCGTGCACAGCTGATGGTCGTGAAACGCTTCGCGCAGGCGGTAATCCGATGCCTGCTGCGGCTGAATACCCAGTACCGGCAGATGGCGTAAATATTCACTGCGGAACATCTTACGCGCCTCACGCCAGGTGCCATCGAGCATAATAAACAGCGGCTTGCGCCTGCCCTCCGCCACACCCGGCAGCTGCTGCGGTGTACTGATGCAGCGTTCAACCTCGGCGTATTCATGCGGAAAAACCACCACCGGGGCGTAGGCCTCATCAGCCAGCAGTGCCAGAAGGCTGTCGTCATGTTCAGTACGAGACCACTGCCAGGCGTAATTATCGGCAACCACATCGGCGATCAGGCGTCCTGTATTGCTCGGTTTGAACACCTCACCCTGATACATCAGAAACAGGAAGGCACAGTCAGCACCAACCTGTGGACGCTGACCGCAAACGCAATGGCTGCTGGCTAACAGACAATGATCACAGCGACTGAGGCGGCTGCCACGGGCAACAAAGGCGCGGGTGGATCTGGCCAGCTGAGCACGGCGCAAACGAGTAACCGAAGTATCGTGGGGCATCAGAATCGGACTGTCGGACAGGTAAAAAAAGAGGCGCGCAGTTTACTCTGCACCTGCGCCAGTGACTACTGCAGCCGGGCCCACAGAGCAGGCAAGTCAGCAACGGAATCCAGCACGTACTGCGCTGCCAGACCGTCTGCATCGGCCAACTCATCACCCTTGCGGTATTTGCCGGTGCGCACGAGGCAACCGTGAATGCCACAAGCCTGAGCGCCCAGTACATCGCCCAACCAGTCGTCGCCAATCATCAGCGTCTGATCGGCTGACACGCCCAGCTCGTCCAAAGCCAGGCGAAAGAATGCTGCGGCGGGTTTACCCATCACCTGTGCCTGACGGCCAGAAGCGTACTCCAGCGCCTTGATAAACGGCCCGACATCCAGCTGTAAGCCATCGCTGCCGACAAAATAACGGGTCATACCCAGTGCCACCAGCGCTGCTTGCGGATTATCCATCAGCAGGCGAAATGCGCTATTCAGCCGTTCAAAGGTAAAGCCGGCACCGAGATCTCCGACGACGATCGCATCCACTGCCGGACTGGCATCCGACACCGCAAACTCACCGCGAATACCCTCAGGCACCAGCAGTTCAACCCGATCACACTGCTGTTGCTGCAACCACTGCCGGGCCGCGACTGGCGGCGTGATGATGTCTGTCTCACTGACCTGCAGGCCATGACGATTTAACCCGGCGCAAATGCTTGCCCGATTGCGGGAGGTGGTATTGGTCAGTAAACGGAAAGGAATGGCGTGGCGCTGCACCCAGCTCAGGGTGGCAGCAGCACCGTCGATGGCACTGCCGTTCTGCAGCAGCACACCATCAATATCAAACAGAATCGCGCGCATCACAGCCTCCTGCAGCACGCCAGAATAATCAGCCGTTACGACGTGCGTGAACGCTTACGCCAGCGTCGTAAAGCCCAGGTCAGGCTGCCACTTAATGCCAGAAACACCATGAGTATAGCGCTCAGATCCACCAGCCAGACACCCCAGTCGCCGAACAGCCGGCCGCTGTGCAGATCCAGCAGCACCCGTTCGCGGCTGATCCCCGGTAACGGAATGCTCTGCGACAGACGCTGACTATCCGCGGCAGGTAACGACTGCCACATTGCCCACTGCGCGCCGACGGCATTATCCACAGACAGTGACTGCCATTCCCAGCGGCTGTCATCCAGCAACCACACAGTGCCGCGGCCGGCCAGCAGCAAAGCACCATCAGCACTCAGGCCGACTTCCTGCGAAGCCGGCAGGTCACTCATGGTCTCAATCAGTTCACCGTCACGGGTATACAGATGCAACTGACCATCACACAGCAACACCATGCCCTGCGACCAGCCGAGCGCACCGGCCAACGGCAGTGGGCAATGCAACAGCGTGGTCTGCTCCAGCCGGACATCGTCCCCTGACTGGGTTACCCAGCCCCGCTCAGGCACGGCAAAGCCACGACTGACCGTCAGCGGTGGGATACCGTAAAGAACACGCAACAGAGAGGAATACACCGGTTTTTCATACCAGCCCCAGCTCTGACTGTGATTAATCATCACCCCCGTTAACGCCAGCATCACGATAACAGGCGCCAGCAACAGACCGGCACGGCGATGCCACTTCAACCACATGGCAATGCGTTTAATCACATCCGCTCCTTACAGACTAGGGTGCAATACAATTTACTGGCCGTCAGCAGCTGTACGCACCAGCTGATCAAGATACAGTGCCCAGCGGGCGACCGCAGTAGAAGCCCGTACCGACAAGGTAGCACCGGTAATACCGTCGACATGATCGCTGAGTTTATGCTCGGCGGTCAGCGCCAGCCCGGAAAACTGTTCAGTGAAAAAATCATGGCGGATTTCCCAGCCCCGGGATTCGTTAAAGGCCAGTACTGCCAGACGTTCGATTTTGCCGCCAGCCACCACCACACCAAAGCGGATGGGCTTTTCCTTACCGATCTCTTCCAGAATCCAGGCGCTGCGTGTTTCATCCAGCCAGTAGCGGATACGCAGGCCACGGTAAGGGTGACCAAAGATGTCCTGCGCCACGGCTTTCTGTTCCGCTTTCAGCCACACCATCGATACCTCAGGAATCCGGGTATCAAAGGTTTGTGCGAGGAAATCCTGCTGGCTCAGATATTCCTCAGCGAACGTCAGTGGCGCAATAGCCAGCAGGCAACTCAGCCACAGGGTCTTAATCACAGAGATTGTCTTCCGGTAGTAAAGCTTCATAGCGGCTGTCTGTCAGAGTACGTAAGAAACACACCAGCGCCGTCACATCATCGTCATCCAGCAAACTACCGTCACGCAGCTCCGTAGTGCTGATGTTGTCAGCCACTTCCGGATTGGCCCAGGCAACACCGGTTTCCGGGTTAATGGTATTGGATGAGCCCGTCAGATGCTGGTCGTAGAAGCGGATCACGGTATCCAGTTCGGCGAATACGCCGTTGTGCATATAGGGTGCCGTGACCGCGACGTTACGCAGCGTCGGCACTTTGAATTTGCCACGTTCACTGGCGGCAGTGACGGCCTCGTTGTTGTTCTGCAACCCTGTATCCTGCCCCGTTACGCCATTCGCCGCACGCACCGCCTGATTCACCGGCACCCCGATATTGTGGTACTCGTAACCGGTAAAGGTTTCAGTTTTGCTGCCCTGTGCATTCAGCTGGTGACAGGTGGCACAGTTAGTAAACTGCTGAGAGAAAAACAGGGTTTTACCCAGCGCGGCTTTCGGGTGCAGGATAACGTCATAAACATCTGTATCACCGGCCAGATAGCGGTCGTAGGCTGAGTCAAACGGCGCAAACACATCCGTCTTTTCAAACTCGGCAATCGCATCGGTCAGCGCCTGATAAGCAGCATCGACATCGTCAAAAATATCCGCGCCATACAGAGCTTCAAAGGAATCCACGTAATCCGGATTTTCCAGCAGACGATCAATTACCGCAGCACGATCAGCCATACCCATTTCCAGCGGATTCAGTGGCGGGCCACCTGCCTGAGCCTGCAGATCGGTTGCCCGACCATCGTGGAACTGCCCGCCGAGCCAGCCTTCATAATCGCTCTGCTGACTGTTAAAGCGACTGCGGCTGCCAAAAGCAAAGGCCGGACTGAAACTGGCATAGGACGCGGTCGGGGCATTGCGATCACCCAGCGAGGTGCCGTCATCACCCAGGGAAACTGCACGGACCTTACCGTCACTACCGGTGCGACCATCGGTAAAAGCGCGCTCGGGATCATGGCATGTGGCACAGGACTGAGTACGGTTGAGTGACAGGTTGGTATCCGCAAACAGACTCTCGCCCAGTTCGGCACGACTACTGAACGCAGCCTTGTCTGATGAATCACCACCACAGGCGCTTACCAGCACCGACAGCGCTACCACGAGCCATGGGCTCAGCTTGCCAACATTCACTGCTTATCCTCCGCTCAGGCCGCCTTACACGACAGCCAGACTGGCTTTTACAAAGAGGTCGAAGAATACCATGCACACTCTAAGTGATTAAGATTTTTATTTGCACTAACAATGTCATCAGTCAGCAAATTTCACCCTCTGGCTATTAATAATCGTTTTCAATATCACTAGTATCCGCACCAAACGAAGTGAGAAACAATCTCACTGGCAATCTCATTTACGCAAAAGACTTTGGAAGCGACTATGAAACTGACACGTCTGGCCTTAACTGTAGCCACTGCCTCTCTGATCACTGCCTGTGGTGGCGGATCTTCCTCCAGCGGTCCAGACATCAGCATCGACAACGTTGCCAAAGTTCTGAACACCAACGCCGAGATTGCCTACGCAGCTTACAGCGATTCCGTCACCACGGCTGTTGCCCTGAAAGCTGCCATCGACGCACTGGCCGACGAGCCGACAGAAGCCAACCTGCAGGCTGCCAAAACCGCCTGGCTGGTTGCCCGTGAGCCATATGGCCAGACAGAAGTTTACCGTTTCCGCCTGAGCCCGATTGATTCAACTGATTACGATCAGGAAGACGGTCCGGAAGGCGACATCAACGCCTGGCCGCTGGGTGAAGCACTGATCGACTATGTACAGACCAACGACAGCGATTTCGATACCGATCAGATTGGTGTGACTGACAACAGTGTTGAAGTGGGTGACGTAACCCCAGCCGGTGCCTACGCCATTACTGCCGACAACCACACATTCCAACAAACCATCATTGGCCGTACCAACATCGACATCACCGCGGACCTGCTGGCTAACACTGCGACTGCCGATGATGAACACGATGTAATTTCCGGCTACCACGCCATTGAATTTCTTCTGTGGGGTCAGGATCTGAACAACGACACCGGACTGGCAGATCGCACCACCGATGGTAAAAACCGCGATCAGGCGGTGAAGGCGTATCAGACGGCGGGCCAGCGCCCACTGACTGACTTCACCGCAGCGACCTATGGCGTACGTCGTCTGACCTACCTGCAGGTTGCCGCGCAGAAACTGATCGACGATCTGACCGCAGTACGTGATGGCTGGGCTCCGGGTGTCAGCGATAATTACCGCGCTGCCTTCACTGCCGTTGCTTCCAAGTCCGAAGCCAAACAGAAACTGACAGAAATTCTGACCGGCATGGGCATCCTCTCTGAAGGTGAACTGGCTGGTGAGCGTATGCAGATTGCTTTCGCCAGTAACTCCCAGGAAGACGAACACTCCTGCTTCTCTGACAACACCCACCGTGACATTGCTCTGAATGCACTGGGCGTAGCGAACAGCTACTACGGTGAATACAAAGGTTACGACAGAGACCTGGATGGCGACATCGACAGCAGCGATGCTGTAGCAAACGCGGTATCCGGTTACGGTATCGACAGCCTGCTGGCAGATTCTGGTCTGGAAGATATCGCAGCCGAACTGGACGCAGCATTCACCCTGACTGAAACCAACTACATGGCGATTGATGCGAAAGCGCGTGCTGGTCAGCCATTCGACGTGCTGATCATGGATGACAACCGTACTGCCACTAACCCGGTGTATCTGACCATCAAATCGCTCAACGCCCAGGCGTCTGTGATTACTGATCTGGCCGAAGAGCTGAAACTGGATGCCGACGTGGTTGATCCGGGTGCGTCCGAATGTAATACCGACAACCCATTAGAAGAGTGCTGATTCATTGGTGATCACAATTCGATGAAAACACTGTTTGACACAAAACCGGGCTCTGCCCGGTTTTCTGCGTTCTGGATGACGGCCATTCTGCTGCTCGGCGGCTGCAGTCAATCTGCCTCTGACATACCGGAAGAAGACCCGTCCGAGCGTCGTCCCGGCGGCGATACCACGCATTCACTGGTGCCTTTTCCCGCCTTTGACCATATTGCGCCCAACCTGCCAGATGAGCGTAAGGCCGACTTCTATGCAGGCCGGGCACTGGCGGAACAACCGTGGGTAAAAGCGCCAACCATCACCACGGCACGCGACGGTCTGGGTCCGGTATATAACGCCCGCGCCTGCCTGGCCTGTCATATCCGTGGTGGTAAAGGACGACTGCCCGACGACAACAAAAGTCCTCTGTTTAATGCCTTTGTGCGCGTCAGCCTGCCTGCTGCCCCCGGACAAACGGTTAACCCGGCGATCGGTGTGATTCCGGAACCGGTATACGGTGATCAGCTGCAAAGTCAGTCTATCGCCCTCGACCATCAGTTACGGACAGCCAGCCCGGAGGCCATCAGTGCCCGTGGTGACGTTGCGCCAGAGGCCTATATCTACATCAACTGGCAGACCCATATTTTTACCTACCCTGATAAGCACCAGACGGAATTGCGTAAACCGCAACTGGATATCCGCCATCTGGGTTATGGTCCGTTACACCCGCACACGCTGTTCAGCCTGCGTAACGCGCCGACCATTCATGGTATGGGCCTGCTGGAGTTAATTGACCAGCAGGATATTAACCAGTGGCAGGACCCGGACGATCGCAATCACGACGGTATTTCCGGTCGCGTGAACAACGTCTGGGATGCCCGTCAGCAAAAAACCGTGGCCGGACGCTTTGGTCTTAAAGCCAATCGGCCCGATATGCATATGGTGGTGGCATCCGCCTTTGCCAATGATGTCGGCATCAGCAATCCGCTGTTTTCTTCCCAGCCTTGCACAGCGAATCAGCCGGCCTGCATGGCACAGCCTGACGGTGAAGATGACCATGGCTTTGAGATGCCACAGGAACTGTTTGAGCTGGTCGTGGATTTCAGCCGTAACCTCGCGGTGCCACAGCGTCGTGACGCCGATGATTGGGCAGTACAGCAGGGACGCGAGTTGTTTTATCGCAATGGTTGTCAGCTATGCCACCGCCCTTCCTATACCACTGTTGCTGATGCTGAAAATCCGCATTTGTCGGCACAGAAAATCTGGCCTTACACCGATTTATTACTGCATGACATGGGCGACGAGCTGGCGGATAACCGTCCGGACTTTGATGCCAGTGGACGCGAATGGCGCACCGCTCCGCTGTGGGGCGTCGGTTTACTGGCCAGTGTCAATGGCAGTAATAATCTGTTGCACGACGGCCGTGCGCGCAGTGTCGAGGAAGCCATTCTCTGGCATGGCGGCGAAGCCGAACAGGCAAAACAAAACTTTATTCATCTGAGCCGAAGTGAACGCGAAGCGCTGGTCCGTTTCGTCAATTCGCTGTGATTTTCCGGGGAATAATTATGAAATATTCAATGACCCAGAGCATGATCAAACGCCGCACATTTCTGGGCGGTTGTATCGCTTCTGCCGGTGCCAGCCTGCTGCCACTGAACGCTCAGGCATCGGCAAAGAACAACAAGGAAATCTGGCTGTCCGCACAGGGCCGGGATGCGGAACATTTTGCCCTGAGCTGGGTACAGAACGATCAGCAACAAAGCGCCTCAGTGAAATCCGGCTTTCGTGGTCACGGCGCTGCACAGCATCCGCTGATTAAAACCCAGGCCGTAATGTTTTCCCGCAGCCCGGGCACTGAAGGTATTGTCGTTGATCTGAGTCGCGGTGAAATCGTCCAGCGTTTTTACAGCGCCACTAACCATCATATGCATGGTCACGGCTGCTTCAGCGCCGATGGCACGATTCTGTTCACCACAGAATCTGATTATCAGACCGGTGCCGGAAAAATTGTTATGCGTGAAACCCGCCAGTATCAGACCATCGGCGAGTGGTCGAGCTTTGGCATCGGCCCGCACGACATTCAGTTAATGCCGGACCAGAAAACACTGGTGGTTGCCAATGGCGGACTGAGAACCCGTCCGCAAAGCGGAGCTCAGGTACTCAACCTTGATAGCATGAAATCCAGCCTGACCTATATCGACAGCACCAGCGGTGAACTTATCGGCCAGTACCATGTGGCAGAAGCCAAAGCCAGCATCCGTCATCTGGACGTAGCCGCAGACGGTACCGTCGCGCTGGCAACCCAGGTGCAGCGTCAGGGCATGTCTGATCAGCACACGGTTACCCTCGCCGCCGTACATCACCCTGGTAGTGCCGGACTGATGATGCTGGAAGCACCACAGACCCTGACCGAACGCTTTAACGACTACATGGGCAGTGTTGCGATTAACGAAAAAGAGCGACTGGCAGGCTTCAGCAGTCCGCGCGGTGATCTGGTGGGTTTCTGGGACATCGACAGTGGCCAGCTGGCTGGCTATCACGCCTTTCACGATGTCTGTGGTCTGAGTGTTTCACTCGACCAGCAGTATTTTATTCTGTCGAACTCGGCCGGAGAAATCCGCCGTATCAGTGCCCTGTCACTGCAGGAGAACCGTCAGTTGCGTCAGCAATTTGATGGCATGCACTGGGACAATCATTTATTTTCTGTCGCCCTGTCTTAACAGGCTGAAGAAACTGGACTTTATTATGCAATCACGGTTACTTATTTCCGCCACAGCAATGCTGCTGAGCACGCTCACTGGTTGTGGCGGAGAGCGGGCAAACGATGAGGTTAGCCTCAATGAAGGCTCGCTGAAAAAAGCGCTGGAACTGATAACAACCAACACCATTCTGCCTGCAGTCGGGCAGTTTTCCGCACAGACGCAAGCGCTGGCAGATAACGCTGACAGCTTTTGTGCAGCACCAGACAGCAACACGCTGAACGCCGTGCAACAGCAGTGGAAAAATACCGCTGATGCCTGGTACCAGTTACTGCCATTTAACTTCGGCCCGCTGGATGATGATCTGGTTTTTCCAACGTATCAGTACATCGACTCCTATCGCCTGCGCGGTACCGATTACACCGAAACCGTGCGCACCAACATCAGCAGCTGGCTGGCCGGTAGCGAGACTCTGGATGAGACCTTCTTCGCCGCCCAGACCTTCCAGAAGGTCGGCTTACTGGCACTGGAAGTTGCCCTGTTTGAAACCAGCGACACACACTCCGCAGCGATCAGTGACATCGTCAGTGAATACACTGACAACAGGCGTAAATGCGCCGCACTGAACGGTTTGAGTGACTATCTCAACAGCAAAGCACAGGCCATTGAAACGGCTTGGAACACAGAATTTGCAGACAGTGGCAGCAGCTATGAGGCCCTGTTTCTTGGCGATGCACTGCCCGATGGCAGCGCAGCTTTAACCACGCTGATTACCGCACAGCAGGAATTCCTCGATTATCTGCAGCAACGCAATGTGGTCACCACCATTACGCCACTGGCCGATCATGCCTGGTCGATGGCAGGCAAGGCGGTGGACAGTATTGAGCAGGTAATTGAAGGCAATACTGACGCGGCTGTGAGTCTGGCGGGCCTGATGCAGGCATCCGGTAATCAGGCATCTGTCGATACCGTGCGCAGCAACCTGGCGATGGCACGTGACAGTATCAATGATGTGGATGCAACCTCATTCAACAGTGCTGCAGCCCTGCTCGATGGCAACTTCAAACGCGAAATACCGGACAGCCTGGACGTGAATCTGGGCATTAATTTTACCGATGGCGACTGATAATCAGCTCCAGCCGTAACCTATTTTTCTGACAGGATATGACCATGAACAAACTGACGACTCCCATACTCCTGAGTCTGTGTATCGCTGCCACCAGCCAGGCTGAAGAGAGCGTTAATATTGCAGATCTTCAGCGCCAGATTCAGCAGCTTAATGAAAGAATCGAATTGCTGGCCGATAGTGTTGATAACGCAGCCAGCAGCGAAACCAGCCGCGTGCATTTTGGCGGCTACGGCGAACTGAACTACCACAACCTCGATGTTGATGGTGAAGACGATCAGCAAATTGATTTTCGCCGCTGGGTATTATTTGTCGGCTATGAATTCAGCGATCGCATTCGTTTCCACTCCGAAGTCGAGGTTGAACACACCGTCGTACCGGGATCAGAAGGCAACGGTGCCGTAGAACTGGAACAGGCCTACCTGGAATTCGATCTGTCCGACAGCCAGCAGCTGCGTACCGGTATTCAGGTCATGCCACTGGGCATTATCAGTGAAACTCACGAGCCAACGTTTTATTACGGCACTGAGCGCCCGGTAATTGAAACCACCATTATTCCAACCACCTGGTTTGCTGCCGGTGTGATGTACAGCCAGCGCTTCGATAATGGCATCAGCTACGATGTGTTTCTGTCGGAAGGTCTGAAAACCGAAGACCCGACCACTGATTCAGATGCTGATCCATTCAGCATTAAAGGTGGCAAGCAGAAAACCTCTTACGCCGATACTTTTGATCTGGCTACCACCGCCCGCATCCGCTATACCGGCATTGCCGGCCTGGAGCTGGCTGCTTACGCCCAGTACCAGCCAGACCTCGACCAGAGCGCCGAAACGTCTTACGCCGAATCCGCTACCCTGCTGGGTGGCCACGTGGTCTATCAGTGGAATCAGGTAACGGCCAAAGCGCTGTATACCCGCTGGGATCTTGCTGGTGATGCCGCAGAAGCGGCGGGTCAGCATGAACAGGATGGCGCCTACGTTGAGCTGTCCTGGAAACCTGTGGATGCCTACGGTGTGTTTGTTCGCCAGGGGTTCTACCCCGTTTTCACGGACACATCTAAAAGAGGCATAATGTGCCTGTAAGGAGTGTTCATGACCAAGCGAAGAAAATTC
>NZ_JAEDAH010000102.1:0-14379 GCF_020320395.1 Thalassolituus marinus
GAGAGGGGTAAGGCCCCTCTATGAGGACAAGGGGCTATGAATATTTCACAAAAGTTCAAATAAAAATTTGTGGGACAGCAGTGGCTATCAGCCGCTTTTTCTTAGTTACAGGGTTTCCCAGGTGCCATCTATGTAGCGAATAATCCAGGCACCGCTTTCGTTAGCGATGCGCCCGTAAACCACATCACGAAAATTCAGATGATAAACCGCTGAATCAGTGTCGGTATTATCAGTCCATTCAGCCTGATTCGCCTTCACGCACAATTCATAGCCACCGGAATCGCTATCAATGTATTCATACGGCAACGGCGATATATCAAACTCCTGATTCAGGAAAGCCGTCAGCGAACTATCAATGGTTTCCGAAGTACCATCATCAAGCGACAGCGACACCCCATCCTTGAACACAGAGAGACTACCGGTAGCACTGAAATTAGAATCGCCATCATAAGAGACAACTACGCGGTCCAGGGCTGAACCCGTGCCCAGATAAACCTCATCTGAAGTCAGCCCTGAGTAGTCATGCGACAGTGCTGCCACAACGGTATATCGCTCGCTATCTTCCGCAGCAACTGAGACATCCAGCAAGGTCGCAGGTTCATCCTCGAGCAGCACCTCACTGGTAAAGCGAAGATTTGTGAGCCCCAGCACGACCGGATCATAAAGAACGCCATCAAAGCTGGTTGCCGTGGTACTGAGCGTCTCCAGACTGAGACAACCCTGACTATCTGCAGCATTCACTGGCCACTCAACGAAATACGTACCGCGGCCCGGAACCTCTACTCGCGAAAATGCTCCGGCCTCCCACAAATCATTAATTGCCTGCTGCATATCACGCGACTTATACAGACGCTGCTTCGGATAACAGGAAGAAACCGCCCACACGCCGGCACTTTCTGTCAGATCACAGATCTCAAGATCGTGTGTATAAATAATTTCATCGGTATCGTCATCACCATCAATATCGTTTTCATCCTCACGCGCTACGGTTGGATAGAAGCGATAGCGACGGGAATCATCCAGCGCTACACCCTCTGCTTCCAGCATTACATCGAGATACTGCACCGAAGAAGAGCCCACCGTCTCAGTGCCCGTCTGATAAGTCAGCAAGCCAGCAATGATGTCACCGGCAGTGAAATCTGCACTGGCATTCGGATTGAAAAATCCATTGAAGGATGCAAATTCTGATTCAGGGTAGTAATCAGAGGCATTGGCTGCGACACCAGCAACATAGACCGTTGAATAGTCCACATCATCCTCGCTATCGTCGCCAACAACATCCGATATGCGGCCGTTAAGCACAACGGTATCAATATTAAAGTGCAGTGCAGTAGCTTCATTCAGAGGATCTCTCACTCCGCGATAAAACAGGCGAAAGCTACCCGTCACTTCAGTTTCCGTTGCCGTACCCACAGTCGTCACGTCGTACAGAGCAAAATCAGACCAGCGCAGCTCATATCCCAGAATCTCATTCGATGCTGCATCTTCAAGTGCGGAAACTTCATTCGTGAAGTAATAACGCACACCGGATGTCGATGTAATATCGTTGTCCGGATCGTCATTTTCGTAGGCGTTATCAATTTCAAAGCGCAGATTACCAGCGCTGACCTGACCGGTAATCATCACATCAATTGCGTGAGAACTGGTCGGCTCATCATCGTCATCAGTGGTATTTACGTCTGCAACCTGCTGGGCGACACGCAGCTCACCACCGTTAAGCGTCAGAACAGCCGTCGCAGCGTTGTAGCTGTCGACCGAAGTAAGCCAGGCCCAGGAGACATCAGGTGTCGGACACGCGCCGGCCAGATAACAATCGTAATAAAAGCCCGCGATTTCACGATAAGACTGAACAACCGTATTCAGATTCTCGGCATGCTCATCACCGACACTGTCAACCAATTGCAAATAGGCCTGCAGCTGCTCTTTATAGCCGTCTTCAAAGAAGTTGTTGCCGTAATCTTTCATCAACGTAATGAATGCTTTAGTACGCTGAATACCCAGTACAAAATCTTCGTATTCACTCTGACCAAGAAGAGAAGACAGGGACGCCGGCGCGACGCTGGTTAACACATCACTCTCAAACCCAGCCATTTCAGCCTGCAGCCCTGATACGACAGCCTGAATATTGCTTTGCACTTTGGAGTTTGAAACTGAAACAGCCTGCAGATTGGTTGCCGCCAGATCGTAGAGATCGTAAAGCGCCAATGTCCGGCTGGTTCCTTTTTCCAGCAGCTGTCCCTTATCGGCAATAAACTCCGCCACCACAGCATCTGCGTATGACTGGCCGTTATCTTCAACCAGATGCTTCCATGCTGCCACCAGAGCACCGTAACGAATGCTGTATTGAGAGGAGGCATTTACCGATCGCCATTCCGAGATCTGGGTAAGATCCGCCGGCTCGCGTGATTGTACCGAGTCCAGACCAAACAGAATTGCCACCTGAGATAACGCCTGCTCTACGGAATACGCAGAGTAGTAACCGGTCTCGACCCATTGCGGAGTATCCAGGTCTTCTGCATACACATAGCTGAAAGCCAGCTGCGCTGCCAGATCCGTAAGCGGAGTCACACGAATCTGCTCACCACTGCTACCGTCGTAAACCACGGACTGCCAACCAAGACCAGTGACAGACAGCATATCAGCGCCAAAGACGTAGTCATTACCATCCACACTGCAACCTGCGACCCACTGGCACCGCTGAGTTGTACCTTCAGCCGTTGTGTCGGTATCGGTTACACGACCAATAACTTCAAACAACTGAATCTCAGCTGAGGCGACCGGGATCTCAGCAAGGCCTTCCTCGTCGGATACGTAGGTCGTGGCATTCAGGCGCCCTTCGGCATCCTCTGACAGAAGGCCGGATTCCAGCACCGGTACGGAACGAATAACACCGAACTCGATATCTTCCTGACCAACCTGAACCTTAAGGGTTACCGTTGATGAGGACGACGATGAATCATTACTACAACCAGAAAGGCCCGCCACAAATACAGGAAGTGACAACAAAAATGCCCGTGCTAAACGCATCAAAACCACCAAATCAAAATATCGGAATGCCGTCCGGCATGAAACGGCGCCTATCATAACAGGCTTTAGCTGATGTGATAGTCATCAGATGGTAAGCCTAAAATATGACTGATTGACAGCCGCCAGTCGTACAGGTTCCCCCTGTGAACATACAACGCGGCCCGGATTTCAGATAGAATGCGCGCTTTCAACGCACCCAGTATCAGCACCATGCAACTATTTGTAGATCAACTGACCAACGTCGACTTCAGCTATCTTCACCCGCAGCGCGGCATCGTCGGTGAAACATGGTGGGCTTCTGCCCTACTGGATGGTGGCCTGGACGACCAGGGGATGGTGTGTGATTTTGGAATTGTTAAAAAAACACTGCGCAACTGGCTGGACGACGAAGTCGATCACCGCTTATTGGTACCGGTAAAAGCCAGCGGCCTGACACTGACAGAAAAAGACGGCAGCATCAGCCTGCGCTGGGCGACAACTGCCGGCGATATCACCATGACAGCACCTCGCCAGGCAGTCGCCCTGGTTGATGCTGAAGAAATTACTGCCGACAGCGTAGCGCTCTGGTGCCGCGAGCAATTGCGTAGTTTCTTCCCGGTAAACGTCGAACAGCTGACACTGAGCTTCGAAGCCGAATATATAGACGGTGCTTTCTACCATTACAGCCATGGCCTGAAGAAGCATAACGGTAACTGCCAGCGCATCGCCCATGGTCACAGATCCCGTATCGAAATCTGCATTGATGGCCAGCGCAACACGGAACTGGAGCAGCAATGGGCCAGCCGCTGGCAGGACATCTATCTCGGCAGCGACGAAGACCTGACCGACAGCGATAACAACAGCTACCACTTCGCCTATGTCGCTCAGCAAGGCGCATTCGAGCTTTCGATCCCGAAAAGCACCTGCTATATGATGAGTACCGACACCACCGTAGAGTTTATCGCCAGCCATCTTGCTGATGTCATCAGCACAGAAAAAACCGGCCACAGCGTCTGCGTAAAGGCCTTTGAAGGCGTCAACAAGGGCGCTATCGCCGAACGCAAAGCCCGCTGACACCTGCCTGCCACCCCCTGACGTCGTCCGGGGGTGAGTTGCCGGTTAAAATCCGTTACAATCCCGCGCCTTAATTTTCCATCCATTTCATTGTCAGTTGAGAACCGCCATGTCCAACGCTATGGAACTGTCCGCCCTGTCCGCCATTTCTCCTATTGATGGCCGCTACGGCAGCAAGACCGTTGACCTCCGCCCTGTATTCTCTGAGTTCGGCCTGATTCGTGCCCGCGTAGAAGTTGAAATCCGCTGGTTGCAACGCCTCGCTGCTCACGAAGCCATTGCAGAAGTTCCGGCTTTCTCAGCAGAAACCAATGCTCAACTGGATGCGATTGTTGCCAACTTCAGCGAAGAAGATGCACTGCGCATCAAAAACATTGAAGCGACAACCAACCACGACGTTAAAGCGGTTGAATATTTCATCAAGGAAAAGTTCGCTGACAACGCTGAACTGATGGCCGTTAACGAGTTCGTGCACTTTGCCTGCACCTCAGAAGACATCAACAACCTGTCCCATGGCCTGATGCTGAAAGCCGGCCGCGATGTGGTTGTGCCAGTTATGCAGAAAATTGCCGACGACATCCGCAAGCTGGCTCACGAGCAGGCTGCCCTGCCGATGCTGTCCCGCACACACGGCCAGACTGCCTCGCCAACCACCCTGGGCAAAGAGATGGCCAACGTGGTTGCTCGTCTTGAGCGTCAGATCAAACAGATCCAGGCTGTAGAACTGCTGGGCAAAATCAACGGCGCTGTTGGTAACTACAACGCCCACATCTCCGCCTACCCGGACATCGACTGGGCAGCCAACGCCGAAGCCTTCGTGACCTCACTTGGCCTGACCTTCAACCCATACACTACACAGATTGAACCTCACGATTATATTGCTGAGCTGTTTGATGCAGTGGCGCGTTACAACACCATCCTGATCGACTTCGACCGCGATATCTGGGCCTACATCTCCAACGGCTACTTCAAGCAGAAGACCATTGCTGGTGAAGTTGGCTCCTCAACCATGCCGCACAAAGTAAACCCGATTGACTTCGAAAACTCCGAAGGCAACCTGGGTATCGCTAACGCGGTCATGACTCACATGGCTCAGAAACTGCCGATCTCACGCTGGCAGCGCGACCTGACCGACTCCACTGTTCTGCGTAACATGGGCGTTGGCCTGGGCTACAGCCTGATCGCCTATCAGGCGACCCTGAAAGGCATCAGCAAACTGCAGGTGAACGAAGCACGTATTGCAGAAGATCTGGACAGCGCATGGGAAGTACTGGCAGAACCGGTTCAGACCGTAATGCGTCGTTACGGCATCGAACAGCCATACGAGAAACTGAAAGCATTCACCCGCGGCAAGGCAATTACGAAAGATGCCATGGTTGAATTCATTGCATCACTGGAACTGCCACAGAGTGCCAAGGATGAGCTGAACGCTCTGACTCCGGCCAACTACATTGGTAATGCCACAGATCAGGCGAAAAACGTCTGATCTGACTTACCATACAAAGCCTCCTGCGGGAGGCTTTTTTGTATCTGAACCTTATAGCTTCGAGTACCTACTATGCATGTTCTTGGCGAACTGTCTGTTGAAGAGTTCCTGCGCGACTACTGGCACAAAAAACCCGTCCTGATTCGCAACGCCTGGCCTCAGTTTCAACCACTATTATCCTCTCAGGAATTGGCCGGCTTATCGCTGGAACAGGAAATCGAAACCCGCATTGTCGAAGAAGAAGGCAAGGATGGCCCATGGTCCATTCGCAAAGGACCGTTCACAGAAGAAGATTATCTCCAGCTTCCGGCCAACAAATGGACCCTTCTGGTTCAGGGCGTAGACCAGTGGATTCCTGAAGCCGCTGACTTACTGGAACATTTTCGCTTTATTCCAAGCTGGCGCATAGACGACCTGATGATCAGCTATGCCGTCGATGGCGGCTCGGTCGGCCCACATTACGACCAGTACGATGTATTCCTGCTTCAGGCAGAAGGCCAGCGCGAATGGCGCATTGGCCAGATGTGTGGTGAACACACGCCATTTATGCAAGGCCCAAAGATTCGCATCCTGGAAAACTTTGAAGAAACAGATCGCTGGGTACTTAATCCGGGAGATATGCTCTATTTGCCCCCCGCCCTTGCCCACTACGGCATTGCTCAGGGCGAATGCCAGACCTACAGCATCGGCTTTCGGGCACCATCCGTTGCCGAACTGATTCAAACAGCAGCAGACGACATCATTGCCACATCATCAGACGATGAACGCTATGCCGATTCTGGCCTCAGCCAGCAACGCACCCCTGGATTGATAGATGACAGCGCAGCGGCCAACCTGCGAGAAGCCCTGAATCGCACTCTGCAGGATGATAGTCGCCTTAAACGCATCCTGGGCAAGCTGATGACAGAAGCTAAATACCCGGAACACCTGCCAGAGATCGAAACCGAGCTTGAATGGCAGGACTGTGAACAGCTCATGAATGAAAACCCACTCATCCGACGCTCCGAATTTGCTCGCTTCGCATACAGCGACAACTCTGATGGCGTTGATTTTTACGCCGCTGGCCAGCACTTCTGCCTGCCGACATCAGCCAGACAGCTAATTGCTTATCTGGCGGACAACGTCCAATATGAAAGTTGCGAGCTTTTAGCTTCTGCCAGCAGTAAGGACTCTCAATCACTCCTTGCCTCTCTGTGGCAGCAGCATATGTTTTACTGCCCGGAAGATGATTATGGACATTGAGATTACTGGCTGGAACAACGGCCGCGACGTACTGAAAGCGCTGCGTCGCAGAGTATTCATCGAGGAACAGGGCGTTCCTGAGGATCTGGAATGGGACGCAGACGATGAGACTGCAATTCACTTCATTGCGCGTGACGGCAAGCGCCCCGTCGGCTGCGCCCGATTATTACCTGACGGGCGCTTCGGCCGCATGGCGGTACTGCAGGAATATCGCCGCCATCGCATAGGAACGCATCTCCTGCACAATATCGAGAAATACTACCAGCAGGAAATGCACGGCCGCATCCTGAAAGCCAACGTACAGGCTCAGGCGTTTATGTTTTACAAAAACAACGGGTTTTCCCCCGTTGCTCCGTTCAACATCGACGCAGGTATTGTGCACCTGCCGATGGAAAAGGCTGTCGGCGGCAGTCACTCTGCCAATAACCACCTTCTGCTGGGCAAAGACAACCTAAGCTACCGATTTCCATTTGAAACGCGCGCTACCTCAGGCCTGCTGCAAATAGCCTGTCAGCAACCGCAACGGGAAATTCTGATCACCATCACTGACCTTGGCCAGGCCCAATGGTTCGACAAAGAAGTGGCAAGCTCTCTTGTCCGCTACCTGAAAGCAGCCAGACAGAATCATGTGCGAATTCTGATACAGAAAGAGTACCCCGGCATTGCAGACCATCGCCTTATGCTGCTGCAGCAACGTATCAGCAGTCGCATGAGCGTAAAGGTCAATTCCGCTGTCACCTCTGACCGAATACTGCTACTGCCTTATGGCTGGATAGAAACATCACAAGCCGAGGTAAAAGCGAGCTTTAATGATCGCCCAAGAACGGCGCGGCAGGTTGAAATATTTGAGGATGCATGGCGAACAGGTCAGACATGCAAGGAAATTCGCCGGTTAGGCATCTAACCGGCGAATCGTTTAGTGCACCGCGATAAAGACAACGATGTGCACCAGAGACACAGCACCGGTCAGTATATTGCGCAGCTTCTTGTAAGATTCCGCGTACGAACGCTTAAAAATCGGATTGGTTTCGGTCCACAGCAGCAACCAGAAGCCAACCAGAAACATCAGAACGGCCACATTAGTCGGAAGAAAATACGCCAGAATCCCCCACAGAAAGGTACCTATCGATAATTCGAGAGGAATTTCATCAATCTGTTCAGGGTTTGCTTGCTCGACCCCCCAGCAACCTCCAGCCATAAAAGTCAGAATCAGCAGCGAATAAAGCTTAAAGAACTCTTCCCCCTGCTCGTACCCCATCAATACGGCTCCCGCTGCAGCCACAAAAGGGATAAGACCGGCATAACCGAGCTTCTCGGAAATTGATAACGCCATGGCACTACTCCTTGCTCAGACGACACCTTCCATCCGGAAGGCATTGCTTTTCAATAACTTACACCAACAAGATAGAACAAGTGTGAGCAAAAGTAAGCAAAAAAAGGCCACACTGGCAGCAGCATGACCTTCAGACTGTCACAGGGAGTTAAGCAAAGCCTCTACGCGCGCAACATCAGAATCCGTATCAACACCATGACCCGGAGCCTCCTCGATCACAGACATAGCGATATTAACGCCATACCAGAGTGCTCTCAGCTGCTCCAGAGACTCAGTCCCCTCAAGAGCACACGGCTCCATGCTGGTGTAGTCAGACAGGAAGGAAACACGGTAGCCGTACATGCCAATATGACGATAAACCGGCATACGTTCAGTCATTTTTCCGAGACCGGTTTTATACAGGTCGCGATCCCACGGAATGGATGCACGACTGAAGTACATGGCAAAACCACGACGATTAAGCACCACCTTCACAACATTAGGGTCGAAAGCATCCGTGCCATCATGCAGCGGCGTGCAGACAGAACTCATGCCCGCGTCCGGGTTATCGATCAGGCTCTGTGCTGTCTGCTCGATCAGCGATTGAGGAATCAGAGGTTCATCCCCTTGCAGATTCACAATAACTGTATCAGCAGCCCAGCCTTTCTTTGCCGCTACTTCTGCAATCCGCTCGGTACCGTTCTCATGATCCGGAGACGTCATAACAACATCTGCACCAAACGCCAGTGCCGCCTGCTGAATGCGCTCGTCATCGGTCGCAATCACAATATCCTTAACACCAGTCGCCAGTGCACGCTCGTACACGTGTTGAATCATTGGTTTACCGGCCAACTGAATCAGCGGTTTTCCAGGCAAACGACTGGAGCCAAAACGTGCAGGGATAACAATTTTGTAGTCAGACATTCAGATTAAACCTTGTAAAAGTCACGATACCAGCGAGCAAAACGCTCAATCCCTGTGGCCAGAGGTGTATTCGGCGCAAAGTCTACATCCTCAACCAGATCATCTACATTGGCATAGGTTGCCAACACATCTCCCGGCTGCATATCCATGTAGTTTTTAACGGCTTTTTTACCCAATACATCTTCAATCGTTTCAATAAAGGCACCCAGTTCAACACTGTTATGGTTTCCAATATTGTAGATTTTATAGGGTGCTGAGCTACGCGAAGTGTCACCGGATTCCGGTGTCCACCCAGTCACACCCTGAGGAATTTTCTGAGTAATACGACATACACCTTCAACAATGTCATCAACGTAGGTGAAATCACGCTGCATTTTACCGTGGTTGTATACATTGATGGTTTTACCTTCGAGGATATCGCGGGTAAAACGGAAATAAGCCATATCCGGACGCCCCCACGGACCATACACAGTAAAGAAGCGCAGGCCAGTGGTCGGCAGACCATACAAATGCGAGTAGGTATGAGCCATCAGCTCATTGGATTTTTTGGTCGCCGCGTACAGAGACACCGGGTGATCAACACGATCCGAAGTGCTGTATGGAATTTTCGTATTCAGACCATAAACAGAGCTGGAAGAAGCATAAACCAGATGAGCAATTTCATTGTGGCGACAAGCCTCAAGAATATTCACAAAGCCGACCAGGTTGCTGTCTACGTATGCATGCGGATTAGTAATGGAGTAACGCACACCGGCCTGTGCCGCCAGATGCACCACTCGGTCAAACTTATGCTCGGCAAACACAGCATCGACGGCTGCCTTATCAGCCAACTCAACCTGTTTAAAGGTAAAGCCTTCAAGGTCACCGAGCCAGCCCAGACGACCATGCTTTAAATTCACGTCGTAATAGTCATTGATATTATCGATACCAACAACTTCATGCCCCTGTTCAACAAACTGCTTGCTGGTAAATGCGCCAATAAAACCAGCAGCACCGGTAACCAGAATTTTCATTATTTTACATCCTCAAACTCAGGCAGCATGGCCTTTATATACGCTTCTTCCAGAGACATACGACTGCCAAGAATAATATCAGCGACTTCACGAGCCACCCCTTTGCCTCCGGCGCTTTCGCACACCAGAGCCGCGTGGTCGCGAACCATCCAGAAGGCATCAGCCGGCGCCACAGGCAGGCCAATACGCTTCATCACCTTCAGATCAATCACGTCATCACCGACGTAACACACCTCTTCCGGCAATACAGAAAGCTGCCCCAGCAGATCAGTCAGGCACGGCCATTTATCTTTAGTACCTGGAAAGAAATGCTCCACACCCAGGTCTTTGGCACGCCGTTCCAGCGGCGCTGAGGATTTTGCCGAAATAATGGCGGTATGAATGCCGTAAGTCTGCAGCAGTTTAATGCCCACACCGTCTTTCACATTGAAGTGTTTTACTTCCTCACCGGACGCGGAATAAGTCAGTGTACCGTCAGTCAGTACACCATCAACGTCAAATACCACCAGACGTACAGCCCGGGCTTTTTCTTTAACAACGTTTGGAATGTGGATCATTATTCACACCAACAATAAAACTGGTGCGCATTGTAACCCGAAAAGAGAAATTTCTCAGAGTATGAGAAGAGAAATAAGATGGCATCCCCAAGGGGATTCGAACCCCTGTTACCGCCGTGAAAGGGCGGTGTCCTAGGCCTCTAGACGATGGGGACACAAGGACGAAATTGGTGGAGCCTAGCGGGATCGAACCGCTGACCTCAACACTGCCAGTGTTGCGCTCTCCCAGCTGAGCTAAGGCCCCAAAGCATGAAACAATGTTTCATAGATGGCATCCCCAAGGGGATTCGAACCCCTGTTACCGCCGTGAAAGGGCGGTGTCCTAGGCCTCTAGACGATGGGGACACAAGGACATTGAGATTGGTGGAGCCTAGCGGGATCGAACCGCTGACCTCAACACTGCCAGTGTTGCGCTCTCCCAGCTGAGCTAAGGCCCCGTCTCAAAACGTGGGCGAATCTTACTGACGGCCCTATAACCTGTCAACCCAGACGCTAAAATTTTTTCTGAAACAAGGACTTACAAAAAAGGGCGCCATATGGCGCCCCTCTTCTCATCACACCAGCGCTTAGTCAGGCTGGGCACGAGATGCGGCGATGGCAGCAGAAATCTGCTGGTAATCCTTCTCCATCTTCTTCGCTTTCTTCTTGCCAACACCACCAAGCACATCAATAGCGTGACGCACGCGTGAGCGACTCATGTCGGGCCCCAGCAGCGCCATGGTATCCAGTACGGAGATGGTCGCAGACGTACCAGCGATCGCAATGAAGAACGGATACAGGAAGTCACGCACCTTGATATCCATCTGCCCTGCCAGGGCAAACATGCGCTCCTTGATCTCTTCTACACTCCAGTGACGAATCTCTTCCAGCTGCCACAGACCAAACTGCAAAGCTGCCAGCAGTTTTTCCTCATCAAAAGCCTTGTGAGCGAAGGCTTCCGGCGTAAGCGCAGTTAACCCACCCAGAAAGTGCCCAGCCAGAGGAGCAACATCAGAAAAGACTTCAACACGCGGCTGCACATGCGGAATAACCGGGAGTACACGCTCCGGACGGAAACCCCATGCAGCAAAACGCTCGGAAAACTGCTCTGCTGTCAGCTCACGCAACCACAGACTGTTCAGCCAGCGCAGCTTTTCAACATCAAATACCGGACCACCCAGCGATACACGATGAATATCAAAATTGCCAAGCATCTCGTCGCGGGAGAACTTTTCGCGCTCATCCGGCATAGACCAGCCCATGCGACCCAGATAGTTCAGCAGCGCTTCAGGCATAAAGCCCATGCGTTCATAGAACATAATAGAGGTAGGGTTTTTACGCTTACTCAGTTTGCTCTTATCAGGATTGCGCAGCAGCGGCATGTGACACAGCTTCGGCATATCCCAGCCAAAATAGCTGTACAGCAACTTGTGCTTAGGTGCAGAGCTGATCCACTCCTCACCACGAATCACATGAGTAATACCCATCAGATGGTCATCAACCACGTTCGCCAGGTGATACGTCGGCATGCCGTCAGATTTCATCAGAATCTGCGCATCAACCTGAGACCAGTCGAGTTCGATATCGCCACGCAGCATATCATCAACAACGCAGACGCCCTCTTCAGGCACCATCATGCGAATCACAAATGACTGGCCATCGGCCTCACGCTGAGCCGCCTCTGCATCAGACAGCTTCAGATCTGAAGGCTTAAGCGCCATACTGTTACCAGCTTCCTGACGCTGAGCCCGCATAGCATCAAGCTCTTCCGCGGTACGGAAACATTTGAACGCATGGCCACTATCCAGCAGACGCTGAACGTGCTCTGCATAAATCTCTCGACGCTCGCTCTGACGATACGGACCATGTGCGCCGCCGACATCAGGGCCTTCATCCCAGTCCATTCCCAACCAGCGCAGAGAATCGAGAATTGCCTGCTCTGACTCAGGCGTACTGCGAGCCTGATCGGTATCCTCAATTCGCAGAATAAACTGACCACCATGCTGACGGGCAAAAGCGAGGTTAAAAAGTGCAATGTAGGCCGTGCCTACATGAGGATCACCAGTTGGTGAGGGGGCAACACGGGTGCGAACCGTCATAGATACTATCTCTGTAGATGTCCGTTAAAGCGGGCAATTATAGAGAAAAGCCGAACGCAACGCACCGTGCGTATTACATTGTGCGAATCTCACCCTCAAGCTGAGAAATCACCTCAATCACACGCTGACTTGAGCGTTCCATCTGCTCAAGATAGCTAACCATCTTACCGTGATCCTTCTCACGATAAGCCTCCAGCGCACGAAAGCCGTAGGCGTGAACATTTTTGTGAGGCTCATCCAGCCGGGTATAGGCCGGGAGCTCCTTATAAAGCTCATAACCCCGCCCCTCGCGATACCATTTACCGAGCCGGCAGGACGCATGATCAGCAAGCGCAACGCACGAGTCCGGCTCTCCGGACCAGATACACTCATACACCTGAGATTTCCACACAACGTGATCGAGTTTTACTGTCTCGAGAAAACTAATAGAGGCCGCATAATCAAATGCTCCCGATACGTGACCAGAGACATCGGAGATCACGCCAATCTTCTCCGAAATCAACGAAACTTCTTTGTTGAGCGCCTCGCCGCGCTCTCCTACCGAAGAGATCCCACGAGAAACGCGATCCACCTCACCACTAATGGTAGAAATCAACGCACCAATCTCAGAGGTCGCCTCCGCGGTTCTTTGCGCCAGCGTCCGCACCTCATCCGCAACCACCGCAAACCCCCGCCCCTGCTCACCCGCCCTTGCCGCCTCAATGGCAGCATTCAGCGCCAGCAGGTTAGTTTGTTCAGAAATCCCCTGAATCAACCCAACGAAGCTTTCGATACCCTTGGCAACCTGATCAAGACCAGCCACCGCCTCCGAGGCTTCAGCCGACTCACTCTGAATTGTTTTCAGCTGCCCGGACAGCGCCCCCAGAGAAGCCTGCACCGATGAGACTCCAGCCATTGACCCGACCACCTTCTCATTGTCTGCAAGGATTTCCGAAGCCATATTAGCGAGCGTATGGCGAATCTCATCAATGGTCTTCGATGATGAGGCCCACAACCCCCTTAACGATTCAGCCTGTTGCAGCTGATCAAGACTGAACTGACTTCTTAGATCAGCGACTTCCTTCACTTTACGGAGCAGCTTCAGCTCCTGTTCCAGTTTAATAATGCGAGCATTGAGCGCTTGCTCAGCGACAGATACAGCAGGTTGAGACTTTCTGGATCCAAAAAACACAGCGACCTCGAACAGTTTGAGCACTGCTAAAACTATAGAACAATTCGCCAAACATGCCCGAAAAGGCATGAAATCCAACCCTTTCTGACTGGCACCACCATACCCTCAGACACCAACACCCACTTTCGATGCAGACCCAAAGGACTGACCCCACCCGCACCGCGCCCGCCCCATCACGGCTAAACCATAAAAAACCGCAGCGCCTGACGACCATGCGGTTTTTAGAATTAGTGGCCGATACGGGGAAGTGGAGGGACATCCCGACTACGCCACAACAGGAACCCGGTCGGAATGGACGCCGTCGCAGGCTCCGGACGTTTGTCGCTAGGCTCGGAGCGAACCCACGAGGGCTCTCACCCTCCTCTCACCGCCATTTGGCGCTATGCTTCAGCCATAAAAAAACCGCGAATCTTTGCAGAGTCGCGGCTTTGAAATAAGTGGCGGTGGTCGGGATGTAACGGCCTCCGGCCTCAGCAACAAGTTGCTGTATGTCGCTGCGCTCGGTGCGAACCCACG
>NZ_JAEDAH010000102.1:14389-58727 GCF_020320395.1 Thalassolituus marinus
CGGTAAGCTTCAGCCATAAAAAAACCGCGAATCTTTGCAGAATCGCGGTTTTAGAATAAGTGGCGGTGGTCGGGATGTAACGGCCTCCGGCCTCAGCAACAAGTTGCTGTATGTCGCTGCGCTCGGTGCGAACCCACGAGGGTTCGGCACCCTCCTCTCACCGCCATCAGGTCTGGTAAGCTTCAGCCATAAAAAAAACCGCGAATCTTTGCAGAATCGCGGTTTTTAAAATTAGTGGCCGCTACAGGGAAGCGGAGGGATATCCCGACTACGCCGCCAGAGGAGCACGGTCGGGATGAACGCCGTCGCAAGCTCCGGTCGTTTGTCGCTACGCTCGGTACGAACCCACGAGGGTTCTCACCCTCCTCTCACCGCCATTTGGCGCTAAGCTCCAGACATAAAAAAAGCCGCGAATCTTTGCAGAGTCGCGGCTTTTTAAGAATTAGTGGCGGTGAGGGAGGGATTCGAACCCTCGATACCTTTCGGTATACACACTTTCCAGGCGTGCTCCTTCGACCACTCGGACACCTCACCAAACTGAGTGCAACTCAGAGGCCGCGTAATATACGCAGACTCATTATGATCGTCAACCCATTATTCCGTAATTCGTTGTTTTTATGATGTTTTTGCCGTCCAGTCGGTTACAAAATCATCAATATTGAGCTCAGGCAAAGGCTTCAGCGAGCTGTTAATCTGGCCAACATATATAAAACCAACAATCTCTTCACATTCATCAAGCCCCAACGCCTCTGCGACTTTAGGGTTTACCGCCAGATCTCCCGTGCGCCAGATCGCTCCCAACCCCAGAGCAAAGGCCGCATTCAGAATATTCTGCACGCCAGCCCCCGTAGACAACAACTGTTCGTCGCGCGGCACCTTCTGATGCTCTGTAATCCTGCATACGGCGACAATAATCAACGGAGCCCGCATGGGCATATTGAGCAATTTATTCTTTTTGTCCTCTGCCAAACCCTGCCAATTATCAGAAGACTCAAGAAAAACACGCCCCAGAGTTTCACGAGCATCCCCTCTGACCGTAAGATAGCGACTCGGTCTCAACCACGCATGATCCGGTGCCCGCAGCGCCGCCGTCAGCATCAATCGCTGCTGTTCAGCTGTCGGCTCTGGCCCTGTTAACTGGGCAACGGATACTCTTTGCGTCAATGCCTCAATTGCATTCATAAGGTTACTCATATCAATGTAATTATCATTCGCGTATTGTAAGGTTCAGGCCAACGAAATAAAGCCTGACAAACCAGCCAGCGACTTGCTGTAACGAATTATTCTGGGTATATAGATGCTGTTGCTCGCGCCTATCGAAACGATCGTGCCACACGTTACAACAATAACAACAATAAAGAGCCTCGATCATGTCTAGCCTTCAGGACCCGTCTCACTTTTCTGAGACGACACTGCCAAAACAGGACTACATGGCCCGCATACTGGGTTATGGGGTAGCTGCCGTCACCGTTACGGTTGGCGTCCTCATGGGGTATTTTGAACAAAGCACAATGGCTGTCACCGTCATAGCCATTCTGTACCCACATCTGGTCTACGTACTCAGCCGCCCCTTCCGGGTGCGCCGCGCCTACACCACCCGCCAGTTCCTGATCCATGGCGATGCGATTCTGTGTGGTGTATTCCTCGGTTACATCCAGCTCCCGATCGAGCTGACAGTACTGTTTATGATCATGATCAACAGTAGCTTCATTATCGTCGGCAGCTTCACCGCATGGGCTTTCTGTATCATTTCCATGATCTCCGGTACTGCCGCCTCTGTGCTGGTGTTCGGCCACGAGACGCCGCCACCGGTTCCACTGGAACTGTTCCTCACCTGCGGCTTTGGCGTCGGCATGCACCTTGCGATTTCAGCATTCAACTCCAATCGCCAGGCACGCGATCTGATTCTCCTCAAGCAGAAGTTCCAGGGACAGGTTGAACGTTTCCAGGCATTGTCGCATCAGGTGTCCAAATACGTAGCACCACAGGTATGGGAATCCATCTTCAGTGGTCGCCGTCAGGCCAAGCTGGAAACCCAGCGCAAGAAACTGGTTATCTTCTTTTCAGATATCGTTGGCTTCTCCTCTTTATCCGAGCAGATGGAGGCTGAAGCTTTCACCGACCTGCTCAACCAATACCTGACCGATATGTCACGCATCGCCCTTAAATACGGCGGCACCATCGATAAATTTATCGGCGATGGCATGATGATTTTCTTTGGTGACCCGAAAAGCAAAGGCACCAAGCGTGATGCTCTCGCCTGCGTGTCTATGGCGATTGAAATGCGTCGCCACATGCTGAAACTGCGCAAACAATGGGCAGAGCATGGCATGACCGCCCCACTGCAGATTCGCATGGGCATCAACACCGGATACTGCACCGTCGGTAACTTCGGTACCGAAAGCCGCATGGACTACACAATCATCGGTAAAGAAGTAAACCTTGCAAGCCGACTCGAAAGCGAAGCTGAGCCGGGCGAAATTCTGGTGTCTCATGAAACGTACGCACTGATCAAAGACAAAATCATCTGCCGTCAACGGGGCAGCGCAATGGTAAAAGGCTTCCGCGACCCGGTACCTCTGTATCAGGTTATGGACTACCGTCGCGACCTGGGCTCAAACCCAAGCTTTATGAATCACGAATCAGAGGGGTTCTCGCTGTATCTGGAAAGCGACAAGGTACGTGATGAAGACAGGGATAAAGTGGCGGACGCCTTAGAGAAAGCGGCCACCAAACTACGCAGCCAGGGCATCGTACAGAAGCCGATCGCCAAGGCTGCAGACCTTCACTGACGAGACAGACGGAAGTTAACCGCCTTTTCACCGCACACGGATGTGCGGAACGGATTGATATCCAACCCTCCACGACGCACATAACGTGCATACACTACCAACTCCTCCGGATGACAGCGCAACGAGATATCCCGATAGGTGCGTTCCACACATTGCTCATGAAAATCCTGATGCTGACGCAAAGACACCACGTAAGCCAGTAGCCCTGCCTCATCTATCTTCGGCCCGCGGTAACGGATATACAATGAACCCCAGTCCGGCTGACCGGTTACCGGGCAGTTTGACTTGAGCAGATGACTGACCAACCAGCCATCGAACACTTCCCCATCCACCGTTGCCAGCAGAGACGGATCCGGAGAATAGCTAACCAGCTCCACATCCAGATCATCAATACACAGCGCATCCGGCGCCTGCGGATAACTGGCATCAACCGGATGAAACTCGACAGACACCTCACCACCGGCAGCCGAACTCAGATCCCTGACCATGGTCTCGCGCACAACATCTGCCGAATCAAAACGAGACTGGTTAAACGAGTTGAGATACAACTTAAAGGACTTGGATTCAATCAGAAAACGCGTGGTCGCTGGCAGACGAAATTCCGCCATGCAGACAATCGGCTTTCCACGACTGTTCAGCCAGGAAATTTCGTAACCGTTCCAGATATCCTCGCCATAAAACGCCACTTCATTGCGATCGAGACCATGAACCTTCCAGCTTTCTTCCCGTTCAATAGGGAACAGCAATGATGGATCATACTGGTCTTTGTAGTCCGAGCTTTTGCCCAGAGGGTTATGTTCGCTATTTACCGAACCCATACATTTTCCTGCCAATAATTAATGACGTAAGCCTTTACCCTGGCGCAACAACCACAGACTGAACGCGCCGAGCAACACAATAAAGAACACCAGCATACCCAGTGAAAACCAGACATTGACGTCTGAAATTCCGAGAATCCCGTAACGGAATGTATTTACCATATATAGAATAGGATTAAAGCGAGACACTGCCTGCCAGAACTCAGGAAGCAGTCCGATCGAATAGAAAACACCACCCAGATAGGTCAGCGGTGTAATGACAAATGTCGGTATGATCGAAATATCATCAAATTTTGTCGCATACACGGCGTTAATAAAACCACCCAGCGAAAACAGGATGGCCGACAGCAGAATAACGGTAATCACAACCAGCAGTGAATGAATCTGCAGATGAGTAAAATACAGTGACAACAGGGTCACGATAATGCCGACACCAACGCCACGAGCAACACCACCGGCAACGAAGCCTGCAAGAATGGTAATCGGCCGAATAGGCGCCACCATCATCTCTTCGACGCTGCGCTGAAACTTATTGCTGAAAAATGACGATGACACATTGGCGTAAGCATTAGTGATGACACTCATCATAATCAGGCCCGGCACAATAAACGCCATATAACCAACGCCATCCATTTCGCCAATGCGCGAACCAATCAGCTGCCCGAAAATAACGAAATACAGCGTCATCGTTATCGCAGGTGGCAACAGCGTCTGCTGCCATATGCGCATAAAACGCCGGATTTCCTTGGTAACAATCGTAGAGAACGCCACCCACTGGATTCTTGCCGGACTCATTTGGCACTCCCCCTGACCAGACTGACAAACAACTCTTCCAGACGATTCGATTTTGTACGCATGCTACGCACCTGCACATTACTCGCCGTCAACTGCGTAAAAACATCATTGATGCTTTGCCCCTTGGTAACGTCAACCTCAAGGGCGTCCAAGCCCGCGAGACGAACGGCATAGCCGTTAAGAAGCGGTGCAGCGTCAAGCGACTCATTCAGATCCAGAATGAAAGTTTCGGTATTCAGCTGTGACAGCAAACCGCGAACGCTGGTGTTCTGGACAATTTCACCGTGATTGATAATGGCCACGTTGCGACACAACTGCTCGGCTTCTTCGAGATAATGTGTTGTCAGAATAATGGTTGTTCCGGCGGCGTTAAGATCTTTCATAAAGGCCCACATAGAACGCCGCAGCTCAATATCAACGCCAGCCGTAGGCTCATCGAGTATGAGCACCTTCGGACCATGAATCAGAGCCCGGGCAATCATCAGGCGGCGCTTCATTCCACCCGACAACAGACGCGACTGCTGATCACGTTTTTCCCAAAGGTCGAGCGCTCGCAACAGCTCTTCCGCTCGCGGCGCCGCTTCCGCCTGAGTCATGCCAAAGTAGCCAGCCTGGGTAATGACAATGTCGATCACCTTCTCAAACTGGTTAAAGTTGAATTCCTGCGGCACAACCCCAAGGTACCGACGGGCGTTGAAGGCGTCGGCATTGACGTCTGCGCCCATTACTTCGGCACTGCCTGAAGTTTTCTGAACGAGCCCCGACAGAATGCCCAACGTGGTAGACTTACCCGCACCATTGGGGCCCAACAGGGCGAAGAAGTCCCCCTGCTCGACAGACAGGCTGATACCTTTCAGAGCCTGAAAGCCATTGTCGTACGTCTTGGTGAGATTCTGCACCACCAGAGCAGGTACCTTCATCTGACAACCTTTATTAGGAATTTCCGAACTATGAATGATCGACTCAACCTCCACATTAACATGCTTGAAAGCGTTAAAAGTCGCCTTGAGAACGCAGGCAAACAAGCTGAGGAGCTGGTCAGTGAAGAGATTCTACACCAGCTTGGCCAGGTAATTGACCAGCTCAGGGAACATTCTGATTCAGCGTACGACAGTGGACAGGACTGGTTGGCAGCTCTGTTTACCCACCACCCACAGCTTGCCCCCGCTGTAAACCGGGATCTGCTGTGGTTCTTTGGCGGTGAATGTCTGCATTTTCTGACCGATGCTGAGATCGACCAGTTTCAGCAACTGGATGAACTGGAGGCTCTTGCAAACGCACAAGGAGAGCCGTTTGACCGGGCGCTTACGCTGCAGACACTTAAAACCGGCGATCAGCAGCCATCCTGAATAAAAAGGGCCGGAAGTCGCGGCCCTAGCCTCCCCCAGCCATCAGCGCCTGCAGAATAACGACGATCAGAAGAATCAGGCTGATTCCTTGCCACACCAGCACAGGGTTACGCTCAGCAAGTGGCCGCTGCCGGTAGCGCTCCAGCAAGTGATCATTCGGGCGCGACAGGTCCATCTGAAACTCAGAGTATGACTCGTAGCGCAAACCGGCCTCTGGCGCGCAGGCTTTAGCCAGCGCAAGATCCAGCCACGGCGGAATATCCTCACGCAGCCCGGTCAAAGACCTGTAGCGCCACTCACTGATACTGCGTCCACCACGACGATGAACATGGGTCATATCGTAAGGCAATTTGCCGCCCAGCATCTCATACAGAATGACCGCCAGTGAAAACTGATCCGACGCCATGCCAAAGCTCTTGCTTACTACTGCCTCCGGGGCAACATAGTCTACGCTGCCTGGCGGGCACTCTTCATCAAATGCCGGGCGGATATCGGCCAGTCCTTTTATATAGACGGCACCGTAATCAATCAGCTTGATACTGCCATCCGCTAACAACATCACATTCTCTGGCTTCAGATCGCGATGCCACACACCCTGTCGCTGCAATGCGCGCAGCCCTCCGATAATTCCGGCAGCAATACGGCGCATATCCTGCAATGACGCCTGAGGATGATCGAACATCCACTGTCGCAGACTTATGCCATCCAGCCACTCACTGACATGGTAAAGAAAACGACTCTGCTCAAGGGCCGGATAGATTCTCATCAGATTCTCATGCTGTACCCGAGAACCAATCCACTGCTCACGATAGAATGCCTCAAGATAGATGAGATCATCCTCAAAGGATGCGGACGGCGCTTTCAGCACACACAATTCATCATTCCGCCGATTGCGACACAGATAAACATGGCTACGCACCCCCGAAAACAGCACTTTCTCGACCTGATAATGATCAATGGTATTACCCGGCTGCAGTACAGGCGGAATAACACGTACCTGCAGTTCCTTACGAGCTTCAGCAATATCCGGCGCAGCGACCGACTCCACCTTAACAAAACACAGGGTCAGGTTATCATCACTGCCCCGTGACATTGCTTCAGCAACAAGTTCCGTTGCCAGCTTTTCCAGCCGAAACTGATCGAACGCTTCTGCTGCAACCTTTTGCATGGCCGTGTTAAGTGCCTGCTCATCAATCCAGCCATGCAATCCATCGGTACTCAGAACAAATACGTCGCCCGGCTGAACAGCCACTTCCTGGTAATCGACATCCACTCGCAGGTCCATACCCATCGCCCTGCTCAGCATTTCGCGTCCACCAAAGTGGCGATGAACATGGTCGCGACTTATTTGCTCAAACTCCCCCTGGCGATACAGATAAACGCGTGAGTCTCCAACGTGACATACATGAGCGGTAGCAGAGCGCAGAATGAGCCCGCTAAAGGTCGAAACCAGACTATTATTCTGTGCACTGGCCTGCTGACCATGGTGATACAGCCAGGCATTGAGGGACGACAGGACCTTACCCGCTGCCGTTTTCACATCCCAGCTATCGGGCGTGCTGTAATAGTCCTGAATAAAATTGGTAACACAGGTCGCACTCGCCTGCTGAGCCTTTTCACTGCAGCTCACGCCGTCTGCCACACAGACAGCCACGCCCTTGTATTTCGCTTCTGAAGTCGTCGGCTGACAGGCTGCAAACGCATCCTGATTTTCATCCTTCACGCCAGCGGAAGAAAAGCCACCAATAACAACTGAGAGTTTAGGTTCCACCGTGCAGTCCACCTTGGATAGAGACATCAAGAGTACAGGGAGAAAAAAACTGTGTGAATGGCTATAACGTGACGGCACGTTATCAAAACAAGCCAGTGATGCCGGGGGAATGATCACTGAATTGCGCAGATACCCTGTAATGTAGTTATAGCTTCAGGAGAGAAAGCTGGTATCTGATTCTGATTTTTAACCTGGGCCAGTTCACACAGTGCACAGAGAGATAAAAAGGAGTCCCTGAAAATCCTAAAATTACTGATGAAGGAAAATTCAGGAGTGCAGCGATCAGAGACTCCAAACTTTGGTGCCCGCAGGCACCGGTATTATTATCCGACGGTAATCATCTCGACACTTCCGTCTTCATTCACTTCCGCAATATGACCTTTCGGCTCTTCCATAAACAGCAGAGCAACAAAGCCAACCACCGCAGTAGCCGCAATAACCATAAAGAAAGTTGAATAATCGACCAGCGACAGCACCGTCAGATAAGTCACAGCACCAACATTACCGTAAGCGCCAGTCATACCTGCAATCTGGCCCGTAAGGCGACGTTTGATCAGCGGCACCACTGCAAACACGGCGCCCTCACCCGACTGCACAAAGAATGAACAGGCCATTGCCGCCACAACTGCCAGCCACAGCGGCCAGCTGCCATCTACCAGAGACATTGCAAAGTAACCAACCGCCAGGCCTGCAGTCAGAATCAGTAGCGTCGGCTTGCGACCGAACTTATCTGATAACCAGCCACCGCCTGGACGTGACATCAGGTTCATAAAGGCATAGGCAGAAGCCACCATCCCGGCTATAACTGGCGTCAATTCAAAGGTTTCGGCAAAAAACAGCGGCAACATAGAAACAACCGCCAATTCAGAACCGAATGTAGCGAAATACAGTACATTCAGTACCGCAACCTGCTTGAACTTATAGCGGTGCATTTCTTCTACAGGCTGTTTAAATACCGTCTTATTTACCTTCCATACATGTGACACTTCGTACACATACAACAGTACCAGACCGGCATAACACATCATGGCCGTCGTTTCAGATAGCATCTTTACGCCAGCCGGAGACAGTTTCCAGGTAAGCAATGCCAATGCGGCATACATTGGAATTTTCATCAGTAACAGGAAGAAAAAGTCGCCCTTACTGGTTACTTCCATCGCACCAATGTGCTTTGGTTTGAAATAGGTAGAGCCTTTCGGGGTATCAGAAATATTCAGGTAGAAAACCACACTGAAGAGCAGACTCAGCACACCGGTAATACCGATGGCATAGCGCCAGCCATCGTCACCGCCAAATATCAGAGCCACCACGGGCAGAGAAAATGCGGCCGCAGCTGAGCCAAAATTACCCCAGCCACCATAGATGCCTTCAGCAGTACCCAGCTCATTAGCCGGAAACCATTCACTCACCAGGCGAATACCAATAACAAAACCGGCGCCAATAAAACCGAGCAGAAAACGCGCAATCGCAGCCTGTACGAAGTCATCAGCCAGCGCGAACATAAAACACGGAATGGAACAGACCGCCAGCAGTGCTGAGTAAACAATACGAGGCCCGAAGCGATCGGTCAGCATACCGATAATGACTCGCGCAGGAATGGTCAGCGCCACATTAAGAATCAGCAGCGTCTTCACCTCCGCTGGCGCCAGCCCGAGTGACGCGGCAATGGCCTGAAGCAAAGGAGCATGATTGAACCACACAACAAAGGTGATAAAAAAGGCAATCCAGCTCAGGTGCAGTGTTTTCATTTTTCCTTTAAAAGAAAAAATATTAAAAGCATCACTCATTCGTTTCTTTCCGTGTTTAATGCAAAGCAGTTTACAGGGTGGCATACACCACCCTTATTTATTATTTCAGGCAGCACCAAGCGCTACGACTCCGGCCTCCACTCTAACCGGATACACTTTGATAGATTTTTCAGTGTCTTCAAGACACTCACCGGTAGAAAGATCGAAGTGTTGTTTATACAAAGGCGACGCAACAACCGGACGTTCTCCAACTGAACCGATCAGACCGCGAGACAGTACATTGGCCTTACCGAACGGATCGAAATTGTTGATTGCGTAAACCGTATCGCTGTTACCCCAGCGAAACAGTGCAACCTGTTCACCGTTGAGCAAAGCACATACACCGGTATCAGGATCAATATCGGATAAATTACAAACAGAAATCCAGGTAGTCATATTAAAACCCTTTAGAAACTCAGATATTGGGGAGTAAAGGCTGCTTAATCAGCAGCCGTTTCCAGATTAACCAACTCAATTCGCTCCTGCTCAGTCGCAGGACGGCGCTGACCACGTTCGCGCACATACAGAAGATTATTATCTTCGTCAGTTGCGTTAATGTAGTGGCTGAAACGTTTGAGTTTCTCCGGTGTTTCGATGGTGGTTTTCCATTCGCACTGGTAAGTATCAACCACTTTGGTCATACCCGCTTCCAGTTCGTCACAGATTCCCAGCTTGTCATTGATAACCACGTCTTTCAGGTAGTCCAGGCCACCTTCAAGATTCTCCATCCATACCGACGTACGCTGCAGACGATCTGCGGTACGTACGTAGAACATCAGGACGCGGTCAATGTATTTAACCAGTGTTTCATCATCCAGATCGGTAGCAAACAGATCAGCATGACGCGGGCGCATACCACCGTTACCACACACATACAGGTTCCAGCCGTTTTCAGTGGCGATCACACCAATGTCTTTACCCTGTGCTTCTGCACATTCACGGGTACAACCGGATACCGCAAATTTAATCTTATGGGGTGCACGCAGGCCCTTGTAACGGTTTTCAAGTGCAATAGCCATGGATACGGAATCCAGCACGCCGTAACGACACCAGGTCGAACCAACACAGGATTTCACCGTACGCAGGGATTTACCGTAGGCGTGACCGGTTTCAAAGCCGGCATCCACCAGCTTCTTCCAGATATCCGGTAACTGGTGCAACTGAGCACCAAACAGGTCGATACGCTGACCACCGGTGATCTTGGTATAGAGGTCGTACTCTTTCGCCACTTCACCCAGCACGATCAGTTTTTCCGGAGTAATTTCACCACCCGCGATACGTGGCACGATGGAATATGTGCCGTCTTTCTGCATGTTACCAAGGAAAATATCGTTGGTATCCTGCAGGCTGATCAGCTCGTCTTTCAGAACATACTCATTGTTGAACGATGCCAGAATGGAACCAATGGTTGGCTTACAGATTTCACAACCATGACCACTACCATGATTCTCCAGCAGCTCACTGAAGGTGGTGTAACCCTTAACACGAACAATATCGGCCAGTTCAGCACGGGTGAAGGCAAAGTGCTCACACAGATTATTGTTTACTTCCACGCCCAGGGCAGTAAGTTCCGCATCCATAACCTGCTTAACCAGTGCAGCACAGCCACCGCAGCCTGTTGATGCTTTGGTTGCATCTTTGATGTCACCCATTGAACAACAGCCGCCCTGCACTGCATTGGCGATATCACCTTTGCTAACGTCGTAACAGGAACAGATCTGTGCCGTTTCTGGCAGTGCAGACACGCCCAGACCAACCGGCTCAGAACCATCGGAAACCGGCAGAATCAGATTCGCCGGATTACCAGGAATATCCATGTCATTCAGCTTGAGTTGCAGCAGCGTACCATAGGCTTCTACATCACCCACCAGCACAGCACCCACCAGCTTCTTACCGTCTGCCGATACAATCAGACGCTTATAAACCTGTTCAACATCGTCATTAAACACATAGCTCTGACTTCCCGCAGTATGACCGTGAGCATCACCAATGGAAGCCACATCGACACCCAGCAGTTTCAGTTTGGTGCTCATATCAGCGCCCTGGAACGAAGCCGCGGGTTCTTCATGAGTCAGTAAAGAACTGACGATGTGCTCGATCGCCACCTTGGCCATCTGGTAGCCAGGCGCTACCAGACCATAAATTTTGTTGTCCCACAGAGCGCATTCACCAATAGCATAAATGTCGGCTTCTGAAGTCTGGCAGTAATCGTTAATCACAATACCGCCACGCTCTCCCACATCCAGACCAAACTGACGCGCCAGTTCATCCTGAGGACGAATACCAGCAGAGAACAGAATCATATCGGTTTCAAGGAAAGAACCATCGGCGAAATTCATGCGATAGCGGCATTCTTCACCAGCAACAATTTCAGTGGTCGCTTTTTCGGTGTGAACAGATACACCCAGCTCTTCAATTTTACGACGCAGCAGCTTACCGCCGCCTTCATCCAGCTGAACAGCCATCAGGCGTGGAGCAAATTCAACAACATGGGTTTCCAGACCTGCCTGCTTCAGCGCATTAGCAGCTTCCAGACCCAACAGACCACCACCGACTACCACACCGGTTTTACTCACGGCAGCAGAGGCGGATATGGCTTCTAAATCTTCGATGGTGCGGTATACCAGACAATGGTCCTGATCTTTACCAGGAATCGGTGGCACAAACGGGAAAGAACCGGTAGCAAGCACAAGCTTGTCGTAACCTTCCACCCGACCACTGGCAGTTGTTACGGTTTTGGCGTGACTATCAATGGCAACGACTTTTTCGTTGAGCGTGTAAATAATGCCTTGTTTCTGATAGTCAGCTTCTGTGGTCAGTGCGAGGTCTTCGGCGGAGGCGCCGGAAAAGTATTTACTGAGCTGAACACGGTCATAAGCCAGACGGGCTTCTTCAGCAAAGGTGATGATATCAAACTGGGAAGCACACTCAGCGTTTGCCAGTGTGTCGATGAAATTGTGTCCCACCATGCCGTTACCAACGACAATAATGCGCTTTTTGCTCATGGGAATCTCTCTCTATGCTATGTGGTCATTTACGGGTTTTCTCCTGTTTGTGCATCGTTGCGCTTCTTCTGACCGCGCCGTTGCAGTCAAAAGCATCACATCCCACATAGCAAAGCAGATGCCAACTACGGCCAACCAAGCTACAACCCCCGAACCTAAAGGGCCTCCACCGCTTGCAGGGCATAAAAAAGGCGTCATTACCGGGTAATGACGCCACCTCATAGTGCACCGAAAACGCTAACCGCCGGCCGCATTTGCCTGCTTATGGTGCAGAATCCTCATCTTCCGAACTTACCACCACGCAGTTGCGCCCCTCTGCCTTGGCTCGATACAAAGCCCTGTCCGCCAGTTCAAGTACCGTATCCAGCCTCATACCCGGCTCGCAACGAGCGAGACCGCCGGAGAAGGTATAAACGAAACGCTCATCCGGCTGATTCTCAGCAAGAAACTCAGCCACCCGTGCCACGACCCTTTCGGCAACCACCAGCGTGGTTTCAGGAAACACGATCAGGTATTCCTCTCCACCCAGGCGACCAACCACATCGCCATCGCGTAACTTCGACTTCATCATCAGGGCAAAATGGCGAATTACCCGATCACCGACTGCATGCCCCCAGTTATCATTAATTCGTTTAAAATGATCCAGATCCACCAGCGCAACCGCCAGCTTGTTGCCATAACGCTGACAACGCAGCACCTCCTCTTCCAGTCGGCGCAGAGTCTCGCGCCGATTCCATAAGGAAGTCAGTGGATCCCGGGTTACCAGATTCCGAACAGCACGCCCCCTGCGGATGCGCGACTCAACGGCATACAGCAAGTCTTCAGGCTTCACCGGTTTGCACAGAAAAACGTCAGCACCGGTGACCATGGCCTGCACCTGAACATTCTGACTGCGTTCATTAGAGAGAAAGACGATGGGCACACTGAGCAAGCTTTCCTGTTGACGAATAACACCAGCCAACTCCTGCCCATTAAGACCGGGCATATACAGATCGAGCAGAATGAGATCAGGAATATTGTTCTGCAGGTAGGTCATCAACTCTGCAACCGGGTCAGTAATAATATCCGTACTGAATCCGGATTCCTGCAGCGCCTGGGCCAGGTAGCTGGCAACCGATTTCTGGTCTTCAATAATCAGCACACGGTACGGATCAGCCTCATAACGCTCAGTCAGCGAGATCAGCTCGCTGAGTACCTGATCATCGTTTATCGGCGTAGTAATAAAGGCGGTGGCCCCCCATACGAATGGCATCAATCCGTTCTTCGAGTGTCGATTGCGTACTGATAGCAATAACAGGCAGCTGCATCGTCTGACTCGCAAGCTGTAACATCCGTTATCGCTGCTTATCGGTAATAACATCAAGGTTAATTATCAGCGCACAGGTGTTGTTCCCCTCGTGAGTAAGCAGATGAGAAATACTTTCCACCGCTTTAAGGCGAAACCCGGCTTTTTCTATCCGCTGCCCCAGACTCGCCGGAACTGACTCAGTACCAAAGGTGAGAATGGTAATAGGCTTACCAGGAACAAAGTTCGGTATACGCCTACTCATGAGAGGGATCTCACTAAGAAGGCGCTGGATACCCGGATTATTCAATTCATCGTCCTGCATCGCATTACAACTTATTAGGCCTTTAGCAAAGTGTAGCAATGATTACAGGTTTGCCATGACGACCTTGGTAATGGCCAGGCCAGAACCAAAACAGTGCACATCAACGCCCGCATGCCCCACCCTCAGGCAATTCAATCAACAAATCAGACGATAAACGCCCTGAACAAAGGATTAAGAAGTTGGCACCAATCTTGATAGACCTATATCGAAAGGTGCACTCCTTCCTGTACCTCTCAGGCATCAGTGTTGATGCCATTATTGTCGTGTTGTGCAAAACAGAGCATTGGCGCTCACAGGTTCAGCCTGTGAGCGCTTTTTTTTTGCCAGCAACAGAGATCGGATGCTGAGGCCGGAACCATGAACAACAAAGCGCTAACCACAACTCAAACGACCTGCCCCTACTGCGGTGTTGGCTGTGGCGTTGACATCAACAGCGATGGATCACAGGTTGAACCGGTCTCAGGCACAGCAGCACATCCTGCGAATTTTGGCCGCCTGTGTGTCAAAGGATCCTCCCTGCACGAAACACTCAGTGAAGAAGGCCGCTTGCTGCACCCCACGCTTAACGGTAAGCGTGCCAGCTGGGATAAAACCCTCAGCCTGATCAGCGATAAAATCCAGCAGGTACTGAACACCCACGGCCCTGAAGCCATCGCATTTTACGGTGCAGGCCAGATGCTGACCGAAGACTACTACGTTGCCAACAAACTGATGAAAGGCTTCATTGGCAGCGCCAACATGGATACCAACTCACGTCTGTGCATGGCATCCGCGGTGGTATCACACAAACGCGCCTTTGGTGCCGACATTGTCGCTGGTTGCTACGAAGACCTTGAGTTGGCGGATCTGGTTGTGCTGGTTGGCTCCAATGCGGCCTGGGCACACCCAATCGCCTACCAGCGCATTGTCGCCGCCAAACAGCAACGCCCCGATATGAAAGTGGTGGTGATCGACCCCCGCCGCACGGCCACCTGTGACATTGCAGATATTCACCTGGCCATCCGTCCGGGGAGCGATGGTTTTCTGTTTGCCACTCTGCTCGCTTATCTCGAAGAGAACGATAAACTCGATCAGAATTTCATTGTCGCCAACACCCAGGGGTTTGACGAAACGCTTGCTGCAGCTCGCGCCGCCTGCATCAGCCTCGACCACAGCGCAGAGTTGCTCGATATCAGCCGCGATGCGCTGCTGTCATTTCTGACGCTGTTTGCCAGCACCGAAAAAACCGTCACTGTCTACTCTCAGGGTATTAACCAGAGCGCTACTGGCTCCGATAAAGGTAATGCCATTATCAATGTCCATCTGGCCACCGGTCGTATCGGCAAACCCGGTGCCTGCCCGTTCTCAATTACCGGCCAACCAAACGCCATGGGCGGACGTGAGGTTGGTGGTCTGGCCAATCAGCTTGCCGCTCACATGGACTTTGCGCCGTCAGACCGTGAGCGTGTGCGACGTTTCTGGGGCGCACCAGCATTGGCTGAGCGTCCAGGTATGAAGGCGGTGGAGCTGTTTCAGGCGGTACGCCGTGGCGACATCAAGTTCCTGTGGATCATGTCTACCAACCCGCTGGTCAGCATGCCCGATGCCGACGCCGTTAAAGATGCACTGAAGCACTGCGAGCTGGTCGTTCTGTCCGACTGCATGGGCAACACAGATACCGCCGCCGCAGCGCATGTATTGTTACCAGCCGCAAGCTGGGGCGAAAAAAACGGCACAGTAACCAATTCAGAACGTCGTATATCGCGCCAGCGCAGTTTCCTTCAGGCACCTGGCGAAGCGATGCCCGACTGGTGGATGCTGACTCAGGTAGCTCATCGTCTTGGCTTTGCCGAGCAGTTCGATTACCAATCGCCAGCCGACATCTTTGACGAACACTGCCGCCTGTCCGCTTTCGAGAACAACGGTAAACGCGACTTTGACCTGAGCGGCCTGACCGGTATGAGTCTGGCCGACTACGACGCACTGGCTCCGGTACAGTGGCCGGTAAACGCCAGCTACCCGGCCGGCCGCGCGCGTTTCTTCGACGACGGCAGATTTTTCACCGCTAATGGTAAAGCCCAGTTCGTTGCAATTTCTCCAGAGCTTCCAGAGCAACGCCAGGAAGGCGATCTGAACATGAATACCGGCCGTGTGCGTGATCATTGGCACACCATGACCCGCACAGGCAAGGCACCTCGTCTGGCCCAGCACATCAGCGAGCCCTACGCCGAAATACACCCCCTTGATGCGGCTGCTCGCGGCATTGCGGAAGACCAGCTGGTATCCGTCAGCAACAGCCGCGGCGCCATAACACTGCGTGCCCGCCTGAGCGAAAATCAGCGTCGTGGCGACATTTTCGTACCAATGCACTGGACCAGCCGTTACGCCTCCAACGCTCGCATGGGTAAGCTGATCAATGAAACCCGCGACCCGTATTCCGGCCAGCCTGAGCTGAAGATCACAGGCGTTAATGCCGAGCCCTTTGCTGCCGACTGGCAAGGCATGATTCTGTGTCGCGACGATATGGGTGCACTGGATTGCGAGTACTGGGCAAGTGGCGTCACTCAGGGTGGTTTTTACTATGAAATCGCGGGCCGCGGTGATGCCGCCCAGTGGCTGAGTACGGTAAGTCAGCAATTGCCACAAGGCGACTGGATAACTTTCAGCGATGCCAACAGCAATCATCACCGCCATGTCCTGCTGGTTAACGGCCGACTGGAGGCTGCCTTATTCACCCATAAAGAGCAGCGTTTCACTACCCGCCAATGGCTGATTGATCGTTTTGCTGACGAACAGATTTCAGCCAGTGACCGCCGGGCTCTGCTTGCAGGCCGCGCAGCAGACTTGCCCGACACTGGCGCTATTGTCTGCTCCTGCTATCAGGTCGGTGAAAAAGACATTATGAAAGCCATTGAAAATGGCTGCGACAGTGCAGAAGCACTGGGCGCAAAACTTAAATGCGGAACCAACTGCGGTTCCTGCGTACCGGAAATAAAAGCACTGGTAGCGACCCACGCCGTTGCCATGGAGATAAGCGCATGAAAAACCGTCACAACAACCAGAACGAATCCTTCGGTGAAGTATGGCTGGTCGGCGGCGGCCCCGGCGATCCGGAACTGCTGACCCTGAAAGCGATGCGCGTCATCAGCCAGGCCGATGCCGTACTGTACGACAGCCTGATTTCCGATGACATTCTCGCCATGCTGCCAGCCAAATGTTTACGCATTCACACCGGCAAACGCTGCGGTGCACACAGCATGACGCAGATTGATATTAACAAGGCGTTATTAACGGCTGCCCGTAAATACAAACACGTGGTTCGACTGAAAGGTGGCGATCCGTTTATTTTCGGTCGCGGCGGTGAAGAGCTGGAGTATCTGGAACAACACGGTGTCAGCGTACAGATCGTACCGGGCATTACCGCTGCTGGCGGTTGTGCCGCTGCAGCAGGCATTCCACTTACCCATCGCGAATACGGCAACGCACTGGTGCTGCACTCTGGCCACACCAAATTCAATGAATTTTCCCCCTGCCAGAACCCAACCCGGGTATTTTATATGGGGCTGCGTCAGGCCGGTGCTATTACCGCCCACCTGTTGCAGGAAGGCATTACTGAAGACACCCCGATTGCCTTAATTACCAATGGCACCCTGCCGACTCAGGAAGTACACAAAGGTGTATTAATGGACCTGCCATTTATCGCTGAGCGGGTTCTTACTGACACCTCTGGCCCCGGACTGATTTTTGTTGGCGAAGTGGCGGCCATGGCCAAAGTTCAGCAACAGTGCAATAACAGCCAGGCCGTAGCCTGAGGATCAGATAAAAGACAGACGTCTGCAGCCTGACGTCTGTCTTTCCCTTCCCATTGGTCTTCGATCAATGCGCCGCTTTCGCTCTGGCGGCATGCAGCTTTTTGTAGCTGTCGATCAGGCGCAGATGCTTATCCAGACCTTCGAGTTGCATATTGGTTGGCGTTAAACCATAAAAACGCACACTACCATCAACAGAGCCAAGCGCTGCATTCATACGCTCATCACCAAACATACGACGGAAATTAAACTCGTAATCTTCGAGTTCCATTTCATCATCCAGAGTCACTTCCAGCACCGCATTTAATGCCTGATAGAACAGACCACGATCAACGGTGTTGTCGTTAAACTGCATAAAGCTTTCCACCAGCTCCTTGGCTTCTTCCAGCTGACCAAGGGCAAGATAGCTCAGCAGTTTCAGCTCAAGAATGGTCAGCTGTCCCCACACGGTGTTGTCGTCGAACTCGATACCAATCAGGGTATTAATATCGGTGTAGTTATCCAGCTCACTGTCTTCCAGACGTTCCACCAGCGCCGCCAGCTGGTCATCGTCCAGTGCGTGCAGGTTAAGAATATCTTTGCGGAAATACAGAGCCTTATTGGTGTTATCCCAGATCAGGTCTTCCACCGGGTATACCTCGGAGAAATCCGGCACCAGAATACGACAGGCCGGCACACCCAGCTGATCGAACACCGCCATGTAAGACTCTTTGCCCAGATTTTCCAGAATGGCGAATAACGCATCGGCTTCCTGCTGATTAGCATCGTCGCCTTCAGCAGAAAAATCCCAGTCAACAAAGTCGAAATCAGAACGGGCACTGAAGAAGCGCCAGGACACCAGACCAGTGGAATCAATAAAGTGTTCGACAAAATTATTCGGCTCCTGCACCGCCTGACTCTCGAAGGTTGGCTGTGGCAGATCATTCAGGCCTTCAAAACTACGCCCCTGCAGCAATTCCGTCAGACTGCGTTCCAGCGCCACTTCAAAGCTCGGGTGAGCACCGAACGAAGCAAATACGCCACCAGTACGCGGGTTCATAAGTGTTACACACATCACCGGGTACTGACCGCCAAGTGAGGCATCTTTCACCAGCACCGGAAAGCCCTGCTCTTCCAAACCTTTAATACCGGCTTCAATGCCAGGGTAACGGGCAATCACCTCTGCTGGCACATCCGGCAATGCGATTTCGCCTTCGAGAATCTCGCGTTTAACTGCACGCTCGAAGATTTCTGACAGACACTGCACCTGAGCTTCGGCCAGGGTATTACCGGCACTCATGCCGTTACTGAGGTACAGGTTTTCAATCAGGTTGGATGGGAAGTACACCACCTCACCATCGGAATGGCGCACATACGGTAGCGAACAGATGCCGCGCTCAACATTACCGGAGTTGGTATCGTACAGGTGCGAGCCACGCAGCTCCCCTTCTGCATCAAAAATCCCCAGACAATATTCATCCAGAATTTCTGTCGGTAATTCATCGTTTCCACCCGGTTGAAACCATTTTTCGTTCGGGTAATGAACAAATTCTGCATTGGCAATGTCTTCGCCCCAGAACTGATCGTTATAAAAGAAGTTACAGTTCAGGCGCTCAAGAAACTCACCCAGTGCGGATGCCAGTGCACTCTCTTTCGTTGCACCTTTACCATTGGTGAAACACATCTGCGAGTCTGCATCACGGATATGCAGCGACCACACATTGGGTACGATATTACGCCAGGACGCCACTTCAATTTTCATTCCCAGACCAGCCAGTAGCTCGGTCATATTGGCGATGGTACGTTCTAACGGCAGGTCTTTGCCTAGGATATAGGTTTCCGTAGTGTTGTCCGGCGTTGCCATCAGCAGAGCCTGGGAACCGTCATCGAGACTATCAACGATATTGACCTGAAACTCAGGGCCGGTTTGTACCACTTTTTTAACGGTACAGCGGTCAATGGCACGCAGAATGCCCTGGCGGTCCTTCTCCGAAATATCTTCCGGCAATTCGACATCGATTTTGAAAATCTGGTTATAGCGATTTTCCGGATCGACAATATTGTTCTGCGATAAGCGGATATTTTCCGTCGGAATATCGCGCGCGAGACAGTACACCTTAACAAAGTAGGCGGCGCACATAGCGGACGAGGCCAGAAAGTAGTCAAACGGACCCGGGGCCGAGCCGTCACCCTTGTAACGAATAGGCTGATCGGCCACCACAGTGAAGTCGTCGAACTTGGCTTCGAGGCGGAGGTTGTCGAGGAAGTTAACCTTGATTTGCATATGCAGCTACCAGATAAAGCGTTTTCAGCACCCGGCGTCGTTGCCGGGCGGCACAATTGGGGCGCTATTATCCAGTTTTTCGCCCCCGAGTCTTGTGCCGAAGCAGCTCAGAGGCATTTGAGGTAAAGCTCAGTGATGAAAGACAGCCAGCCAGACGGTGTCCTGCTGCGGATCGGTCCAATGCACCCGGTGTTTTTCATGGGCCGGCAGGTAGACATGATCCCCCGCCGTCAGGCGTATCACAGAGCCGTCGGCCAGCATCAGTTCAGCAGCCCCCTGCAGCAGCAACACCCACTCGTGCTCATTCTGATCGTACCAGTCATCAGGGGGCGAACACTGCCCACGGGAGACAATACGTTCAATACGCAGCCCAGGACGCTGCAGCAACTGAGTGAATTGCTCAGTCTGGCGGGCATCCGACAGATCAGCCAGCAGATTTTCCGCCATCAGAACGACGACCCCGGTTGCTGCAGAAATGCCAGCTCTTCGGCACTGCTCTCTCTCCCAAGAATGACATTGCGATGCGGATAACGGCCAAAGCGATCGATTATCGCCTTGTGCTTAAGTTCATATTCATAACTTGAAGGCGCAGCAAAATCGCGAAACAGCATTTCAGCTTCGGCGTGAATGACCGCCGACTCGCTGTGCATGTACGGCATCAGCAGAAAACTGCGTTCACTTTCATCCAGATCGTTGAGTGCATCATGCAGAATCGCTTCCTGTGCCAGCGCCAGAGCCAACGGGTCCTGCGCAAATGCGGCGGGGGTTTCGCGATAGATATTGCGTGAAAACTGGTCGAGCACGATGATTTCCGCCAACCGCCCACGCGCTCCGCGGCGCCAGCTGGAGAGTTCACAACGTGAAGCCTGCTGCAACAGAGCACCAAATCGCTCCTTCAGTAACTGATCAAACCCGTCATCGCGCATAAACCGCTGCCGGGGCTCAATTTCCTCGAACCAGAAGTGAAGAACTTCCCTGAACATAACGCCTCCTGTGATTGTTACCGGACATGATTGCTGCCAATCGGAGCAGAATCTGTGTTTTCTCAGTGTGTTTCAGAAAACGGCTCGTCTACTTCAGCAGACCACTTCAGCCGACGATTGCGCGCCGACGCCCCCAGGTCAGATTTCGCTGCTGCGTTCCAGCACCCAGCAGCGTTCACTTTTTTCAAAACCGAGCGGGCCGTAATACTCAGCGGCAGCCGGCGCGGCCAGCAGGATCAGCTTTGTTTTCTGCCCCAGCGTCTGTTGCGTACGTCGGATCAGTTCGCGGCCGATGCCGAGACGCTGAAAATCTTCGTGCACAGCAAGATCGGATAAGTAACAGGCGAATGAAAAGTCGGTCAGCGAACGCGCCAGCCCTATCAGTGTTTCGCCCTGCCAGGCTGTAACCAGCAGATTGGCATTCGCCAGCATGGAATCCAGACAATCACTATCGTCCAGCGGACGGCGCTCTCCGAGCGAGGTATGACTCAGCAGCTCTGTAAACTGCTGACGGGTTATCGGGCGATTAACAACATACTCAACTGACATACAAACGGTATCCGGTAAACATTCAGCGGTTATCTGGGTGACAGGGGCAACTGGTCAGATGATCGTTGACCAGCCCCATGCTCTGCATAAAGGCATAACAGATGGTGGGACCAACGAAGGTGAAACCCGCTTTTTTGAGCGCTTTACTCATCGCTTTCGCTTCCGCTGTTTCAGCCGGCACTTCAGACAGCGAGGCAAAACGATTCACTTTCACTGTCGCGCCGACAAAGGCCCACAACCACTGCGAGAAATCTGTTCCCTGCGCTTCCAGCGCCAGTAAGGCACGAGCATTTTTGCGAATACCGTAAAGCTTCAGACGGTTGCGGATCAGGCCGGTATCCGTTAGCAGCACGTCTATCTGCTCATCACTCATGTCGGCTATACGCTCCGGGACAAATCCATGAAAACAGGCCCGGTAATGTTCGCGCTTGCGCAGAACCGTAATCCAGCTCAGTCCCGCCTGCTGCCCTTCCAGACACAGTTTCTCGAACAAGCGTTGACGATCGTAAACAGGCACACCCCATTCCTGATCGTGATACGCGAGGTAATCATCTCCCTTCGCCCAGGGGCAAGGGGCCAGTTGCTGCTTAATCTCAGGCATATTTCTGTAACACCAGCAGTCGATTGTTGGCCGGCATGGCAATATCACGAATCAGCTTCAGCTTTTCCCGACGGGCGGCCAGCATCACTTCGGCCACATCACGAATCCCCGCCTCACGGTCGCGTTCCTTCAGCCACTGATCCAGCGCTTCATCGCCGGCACTGTTAAAGCGATCGTTGTATTTAAACGGGCCGTAAAGGAACAGGCGTCCACGCTGATTGAGCACCCGGCCAATTCCGGAAAACATAGAGCGAAGCTTATCCCAGCCTACAAAGTGAACAAGGTTCGCGGCAAACACGGCATCAACCTGTTTAATCGGCCACAGGGTCTGAGCAATATCGAGTACCAGTGGGGGCAGAAGGTTGTCGCACCCGGCGTAACGGCGCCAGGCATTGATACCCGGAATGCGTTCCGCCAGCTCCGACGGCTGCCAGCGAATATGCGGCATCCGAGGTGCGAAAAATGCGCCGTGCTGACCACTGCCACTGGCGAGCTCGAGAACAGTCATGGGTTCCTTAAGCTCCTGCATCAGTGCCAGCAATATCGACTCCTGATTACGCAGACAGGCTTCAGACACAGGCAACTGATCCGCCGGTGCATCGGTTTGTAGTGCCATCATTGGCTACCCGCATAAAAAACAGGCTGGCAGTATGTCACAGCCACCTGCAGCCACAAGGCTACAAACGTGAAACTTTGTTTGCAGCTGAAGGCCAAATTGCCGCCCCCGCCCATAAGCGATAAAATCGCGCCTTATTTTGAACATACACGGGACTACTACCCCTTATGCGCGCCACTGAATTCCTGTTAGCGACCGAAAAAGAAACCCCGGCGGACGCCGTTGTTGTCAGCCACCAGCTGATGATGCGCTCCGGCATGATCCGTAAACTGGCCGCCGGCCTGTATACCTGGATGCCACTGGGTCTGCGCACTCTGCGTAAGGTCGAAGCCATCGTACGTGAAGAAATGAACCGTGCCGGCGCACAGGAAGTTCTGATGCCCGCAGTACAACCTGCCGAGCTGTGGGAAGAAACCGGTCGCTGGTTCCAGTACGGCGGCGAACTGCTGCGCGTAAAAGACCGCCACAACCGTGATTTCTGTATTGGTCCGACTCACGAAGAAGTGATCACCGATCTGGCGCGTAACAACATCAGCAGCTACAAGCAGCTGCCACTGAACCTGTATCAGATTCAGACCAAATTCCGTGACGAAACCCGTCCACGCTTTGGTGTGATGCGCTCGCGTGAATTCATCATGAAGGATGCGTACTCCTTCCACAGCACTGAAGAGTCGCTGGAAGAAACCTATAACCGTATGCACACCGCCTACAGCAATGTGTTCACCCGTCTGGGTCTGGACTTCCGTCCGGTATGGGCTGACACCGGCTCTATCGGTGGCGCTAAGTCACACGAATTCCACGTACTGGCCTCATCCGGCGAAGATGATATCGCCTTCTCCAGCGAAAGCGATTACGCCGCTAACGTTGAACTGGCCGAAGCACTGGCACCCGCGGGTGAACGCCCAGCGGCCACTGCGGCACTGGAAACCGTCAGCACCCCGGATGTAACCAGCATCGACGACGTTGCTGCCTTCCTGAAAACCGATGCAGCCAATGTGCTGAAAGCCATCGTGGTTCGTGGTGAACACACCACAGAGAAAGCCGAAGGCGAACCAGCACCTGTGGTGCTGTTCATTCGTGGCGACCACGAGCTGAACGAAATCAAAGCAGAAAAAATCGAAGGCGTTGCCAGCCCACTGCAGTTTGCCTCCGATGCTGAAATCGAAGCCATTGGCGGCGTTACCGGTTTTGTCGGCCCTCAGGGTCTGAGCGCCAAAGTGTACGTCGACCGCGCAGCCGCGCACATGGCTGACTTTGTTTGTGGCGCCAACAGCAAAGACGCACACCTTACCGGCTTCAACTGGGAGCGTGACTGCGCTCTGCCAGAAGTTGCTGATCTGCGTAACGTAGTTGCCGGCGACCCAAGCCCATGCGGCAAAGGCACCCTGGAAATCAAACGCGGCATCGAAGTGGGCCATATATTCCAGCTGGGTACTAAGTACTCTGCAGCCATGAACGCCACCGTTCTCGACGAAAATGGCAAAGCCCGCACCATGATCATGGGCTGTTACGGCATCGGCATCAGCCGTGTGGTTGCTGCTGCCATCGAACAGAATCACGACGACAACGGCATTGTATGGCCAGACGCCATTGCGCCGTTCACCGTCGGCATCGTACCAATGGGTTACCAGAAGTCAGAAGCCGTCACCAAGGCCACTGATGAACTGTACGAAGAGCTGAAAGCAGCAGGCTTCGACGTTTACCTGGACGACCGCGACAAGAAAACCAGCCCGGGCGTTAAGTTCGCCGATATGGAACTTATCGGTATTCCGCATCGCGTGGTGGTTTCTGACCGCAGCCTGGAAGCAGGCAACGTTGAATACGCAGCGCGTCGTGATGGTGAGAAACACCCTATCGCCATCGGTGACATCATCAGCCACCTGAAAGCGCAGGTAGCCAACTGATTCTGTCAGTGAGCTTGCGTAAGGCCAGAGTACGCAGCCTGCGTACTCTGGCCTTTTTGTGTCTGCTGCTTGGCCTGACACTGCAGAGTCAGGCACAGGTATCGGCTAAAGCCGACCCAGAGCTGCGTAAAGCGTTGATGGACGCCGTGAACAATACCGAATCGTTCGCTGACCAGTACGATGCGCAGGTTTGGCTGGTTGATATGTCCGCCCGCCTCAAACGCTATATGAAAGATGATCGCAAACGCATGGAGTTTCTGCGTCTGGTGCATCAGGAAGCGACCCGGGCAGAACTATCGCCGGAACTGGTGATGTCACTGATTCATGTGGAAAGTGCGTTCGACCGCTTCGCTCTGTCTTATGTTGGGGCTCAGGGCTATATGCAGATCATGCCGTTCTGGAAAAAAGAAATCGGCCGCCCTGACGACAACCTGATGAACACCGCCACTAACCTGCGTTATGGCTGCACCATCCTCAAACACTACCTTAAGCGTGAAAAAGGCGATTGGATACGCGCCCTCGCCCGCTACAACGGCAGCTTAGGCCGCACCAAATACCCGGAAAAAGTAATGCTGTTCTGGGAAAAATACTGGTTTGTGAATTACTAACGCCGCCCCACTATCGGTCAACTCAGCAGTTTAACCCGAGGCCATCAGGCCAAGGTCACCAGCGCACCTTTAGCAACCAGTACAAAGCCCATCAGCAGCAACACACTGACTTTGCGCCACATCATCAGCACCAACCCAAGCAGCACCAGCAGCACATCAGTGACACCATAAATGGCACCCGTGACTACCGGCCCCAGCAGTGTCGCCAGCAACAACCCGACCACCGCCGCATTAACAGCCGCTACTGCGGCAGTCGCCTGCGCTTGCTGACTGAGCCAGCGCCAAAATGGCAGAACCGCCAGCATCAGCAAAAAACCCGGCAAAAAGATCGCCAGTGTGGCAACCAGCGCGGCACTGAATGGCGCTTCCGGCTGCATAATCGCTGCCAGCCAGGTGACCATTGTGAACATAGGACCTGGAACCATCTGTGCTGCCGCATAGCCCGTCAGCAGCGTTTCGCTGTCGAGCCTGCCCGCCAGTGTTTCAGCCAGCATGGGCAGCACGACATGCCCCCCGCCAAAGACAAAGCTGCCGGCCTGATAAAAACCCGACCACAGGGCAGAAGGCAGCAGAAAGCTAGCGACAAGAATCAGCAGCCACAAAGCCAGCCACAGCAGAACCTGATTTATTGCCAGCGGTTCTGTCGGACACTCAATGCTGGGGGCTGCCGGGCCCGGTAACGAAGCCGTATTACCAGCTTTCAGCACCAGCGCCCGGGCCAAGCCGGCCACACCAGCCCCTGCAATAAGCACCCATGGAGTCAGCCCGGCCAGTAAAACCAACCCTGTTGCCAGCAGAGCGACCACACGCGTGAACCAGTCGTTGCAAAAACTGGCCGCCATGGAGCGCACGGCATCCGCAACAACCACCACTGCGAACAGTTTCATGGCAGCCAGAATCACGTCCAGCTGTTCCGGGGTTACCAACAGCAGCAGTTGCAAGGCCATTGCCAGCATCAACAGCACCGATGGCAAAGTAAACGCAACAAAAGCAATGATCGCGCCTGCGAAACCAGCCCGCAGAAAGCCAATAGCAAACCCAACCTGACTCGACGCTGGCCCCGGCAGAAAGTGTGCCTGGGCCACCAGCATCTGGTACTGCTGCGCCGATAGCCAACCGAGTTTGCGTACAAAGGTTTGCTCAAAACGTGCGATGTGCACGGCCGGTCCACCAAAGCTTGTCAGCCCTAAAAACAGAAACGCTCTGGCGATGTCGATCAGTATTTTGCCCACCGGTATTCCTGCCTGCATCCGTTCAAATACCTGAAAAGATCACCGCATCCGACCAAAGTCTTAACGGCTTTCCACAGCCGCAAACGCCGACCGGATGAGGTCGTATGTTTAGCGAAGAAACACATCCAACCCTTTGAAATGGCGAGGGTTTCCAGCTTTCTTACGATAAGAAACAAACGCCCCGATCTTTTCACATATGCGTATTTTTACTTAAAGCCGAATTGGAATTCTACTGATAAAACCGCAGTCCCCCGGATAGCCGTTTGAGAGCTTGTTGGCGACCATGAATGAGTCAGAAAGTGCTCTGATGCATTCATGCTCTGCAACACAGAAAAGGATAATAACCATGATCCGTTTAACCCATCTGAAAAAAGTGGTGATTGCTGCCGCTTGCTCGATGGCCATTTTTGGCAACGCCCAGGCTGATGACAAAGTGTATCGCCTGAAAATGGCTGAAACCTGGCAAACCAACTTTCCTATCTTTGGCGATGCGCCACGTAATATGGCCGCCATGGCGGAGAAGATGTCCAATGGCCGCCTGAAGATCACCATCGACTCAGCGAACAAGCATAAATCGCCTTTCGGTGTGTTTGATATGGTACGTGCAGGCCAGTATGACATGGGACACTCTGCGTCCTACTACTGGAAAGGAAAGGTTCCGAACACGCTGTATTTCACCACTATGCCATTTGGTATGACAGCACCAGAGCAGTACGCATGGTTCTATCAGGGCGGCGGTATGCAACTGATGGAAAAAGTATACGGTGAGTTCAATCTGATGAGCTTCCCGGGCGGTAACACCAGCAACCAGATGGGTGGTTGGTTCCAGAAAGAAATCAACAGCCTGGATGACCTGAAAGGTCTGAAAATGCGTATCCCGGGTTTCGCCGGTGAGGTTCTGGCGAAACTGGGTGCCAGCCCGACCAACATTCCGCCCGGCGAGCTTTATACCGCACTGGAACGTCGTACCATTGATGCGCTGGAATGGGTAGGCCCGTCTCTCGACCTGCGCATGGGCTTCCACAAAATTGCTCCCTACTACTACACCGGCTGGCATGAGCCTGCGACGGAACTTCAGTTCCTGATCAACAAGCGCAGCTGGGACCGTCTGCCAGCCGATTTGCAGGAAATTCTGCGCGTCGCTATGCGTACTGCAGCGTATGACATGTACATTCAGTCGTACCATGAGTCTGCAGAAAATCTGGCCGTTATCGAAACCGAATACCCTAACGTAAAAATCCGTACTTTCCCGGATGACGTTATGAGTGCTCTGCGCAAAGCCAACGAAGAACTGCTGGCCGAAAAAGCAGCCGCTGATCCGGTAGCCAAAGAAATTCTCGATTCCCAGGCTGCTTACCTGAAGAAGGTACGCCGCTGGACCGATATTTCTGACAAGGCTTACCTGAACAGTATCTCAGTATCTAAATAATAATGACCCATGCACCCGCACAGCGGGTGCATGCATCATGGGGAGAACACCATGCTGATTAAGGCCGAAAAAGCCATTAATCGCTTTTCCGATTTTCTCGGTACCGTTTCTGCGGTGCTGTTTCTGCTGATGCTCGCCAACGTTTTTATCGACGTGGTGATGCGTTATGTATTCAACGATGTATCCATCGCGATGCAGGAACTCGAATGGCATTTTTTTGCCGCCATGTTCATGCTCGGCGTGCCCTACACATTGCGCACCGGCGGCCATGTTCGTGTCGATCTGGTGTATGAGCGACTGTCTGCGCATAAGCAGTCTGTTATTGATATTGGCGGTGGTGTATTACTCCTGCTGCCCTTCTGTTTACTGGTCGGCTGGTACGGCATCGACTTTGCCCACGAAGCATTTGCACTGGGCGAAATGTCCGGCGACCCGGGTGGTTTACCGCAACGCTGGATCATAAAAGCCGTCATTCCATTCGCTTTCTTTTCCACGGCCATTGCCGGCGTGGCAATGATTCTGTCGAGCATTATTACTTACAGAGAAAACACCTTACATAAAACCGACCGGGGCCTCTTATGATTGGTATTGTGATGTTTTTTGTCGCCCTGCTGATGCTGATCTTCGGCTTCCCGGTGGCATTCACATTTGGCGGCGTTGCACTTATTTTTGGTGTCATTGCTGAAGGCCCCGATATGTTCGCCTTCATGCCGTTCCGCATTCAGAGCATCATGGAAAACGTCACCATGATGGCTGTACCACTGTTTATTTTTATGGGCATCGTGCTGCAGAAGACCCGTCTGGCAGAGCAACTGCTGGAAGCCATGGGCAAACTGTTTGGCGGTGTACGTGGCGGCCTGGCAATTTCAACCGTACTGGTTGGCGCACTGCTGGCGGCCTCTACCGGCGTCGTTGGCGCTTCAGTCGTAGCAATGGGTCTGATCTCGCTGCCGGTGATGCTCAAGTACAACTACGACAAATCCCTGGCCTGCGGCACAATCTGCGCCTCTGGCACACTGGGGCAGATTATTCCACCGTCGATTATTCTGATTATTCTTGGCGATGTACTGGGCATTCCGGTTGGCGACCTGTTCCAGGCAGCGCTGGCGCCCGGACTGGTACTGATTGGCTGCTATGTTGCCTACATTCTGGTGTACAGCTGGCTTAAGCCGGAATCCGCTCCCGCACTGCCGATGGATGATGATGTTTCCAGCCGCCGCGAAATGTACCTGCGCGCTCTGAAAGCCATCATTCCACCATTGGCATTGATTCTGGTCGTACTGGGTTCCATCTTTGCGGGCATTGCCACACCGACCGAGTCTTCTGCTCTGGGCGGCGTTGGCGCCTTGTTCCTCGCCGTTCTGTATCGTCAGTTCAGCTGGGGCATGGTGTATGAATCGGCGCAGGAAACAGTAAAAATTACCGCGATGGTATTCGCCATTCTGCTGGGTGCCACGGCGTTCTCAATGGCATTCAGCTACACTGGCGGTGACTACATCGTCGAAGAAGTACTGTCGGATCTTCCGGGCGGCCAGATGGGCTTCCTGATCCTGTCGATGGTAGCGATTCTGATTCTCGGTTTCTTTATCGATTTCGTCGAAATCAGTTTCATCATCGTGCCGATTCTGGCGCCAGTAGCCGCTGCACTGGATATTGCGCCGCTGTGGTTTGCCATTCTGATTGCCATGAACCTGCAAACGTCCTTCCTGACACCACCATTTGGTTTCAGTCTGTTCTATCTGAAAGGTGTTGCACCTCCGCAGGTACGTACCATGGATATCTACAAGGGCGTGATTCCTTTCATCATTATGCAGGCCGCAGTGGTTATCTCCCTGATGTTTGCCCCTGAGTGGTACGGCCTGACTCACTGAGTCGGCCGTACATCATACCTTGGTAGGAACCGGGCGATGCCCTGCACTCGCACCGGTTTCTTTCAGCAGGAACATTCTTTAGCATGAATATTCTGATGCCACCAAGGCAGCCGGGTATGACCCTGACGCTAAAAACAAAAATACTACTGTTAACCATACTGCCTCTGGTTGCCCTGACAGCCACCATCACCTGGGTTACCCAACGTCAGGCGCAGCAACTGGCGGAACGTCAGGTTGCCATGCTTGAAGAAAACATCATGGCGCAAAAACGCCAGGCATTGCTGGACTATGTCAGTCTGGCCATGACCTCCATCTCACCGGTGCTTGAAGAACTGGAATTCGGGCTTGAGCGCTCCCGGGCAGAGTACGAAATCAAACGCATACTCTCTGGTCTTACCTATGATCAGGACGGCTACTTCTTCGCCTACGATCAGCAGGGCAACAATCTGGTACACCCGGTTCAACCCAATCTGGTTGGCCAGAACCTGATCAATCTGCAGGACCCGGACGGCCGCTATGTGATTCAGGAATTACTGAAACTGGCCGCCCGTGGTGGTGGCTTTTATCAGTACATCTGGAATAAACCCTCGCTGTCCGGCGAACGCCATAAGCTCAGTTACGTCGTGAATATTCCGCAACTGGGCTGGATGATGGGAACCGGCCTTTATGTCGATGACATCGTGTCGCAAACCCAGGACCTGCGTAACCGGGTCGATAACAACGTGCGCCGTACTTTTGTTGCCGCCACCGTACTTCTGATCGTCACTCTGGTACTGGTTGTCATGATCGTTATCGTCATCAATATGCACGCGACTCAGCTGGCCGATGACCGCCTCAAAGACCTGGCACAGCGCTCTGTCGCCTTTCAGGTGATGCAACGGCGTAATTTTGCGCGCGAACTGCACGACGGTATTAATCAGATGCTGGTTTCCGCCAAGCTCCGGCTGAATCTGGCCGACAAAAAATGGCCGGCTGATGATGCCCATGAGCACCTGCACAAAGCTACCGAGATGCTTAACATGTCGATACAGGAAGTGCGGCGGGTGTCGCATAACCTGCGACCTGTAATGCTTGATGACCACGGGCTTGAAGCTGCTCTGCACAGCCTGTTGGACGAGCTTAAAGACAACGACAGCATCGACGTAAAGCGCAGAATCCGCCTGCCCGAAACGCGCCTGCCAGATGCCATCGAAATGACTCTGTATCGCCTGGTACAGGAAGCCATCACCAACATCCGCAAACACGCTCGTGCCAGTCAGGTTTGCCTGCGCATTTCACACACCCTGCACAGCGTGCTGGTTGAGCTGGAAGACAATGGCTGTGGCTTTCACCACGAGGATGAACAACAGCAGGGAATCGGCCTGATGAATATGCGTGAGCGGGTCGAGCTTGTAGGCGGAAAGTTTAGTGTCCGCAGCAAAAGAACACAGGGTACACTGATCAGCGCTGAGTTCCTGTTGAATCCGGGAGCAACGATCAGCCGGGAGAATAATAAAATATGACACAACCGATTCGAGTAATTATTGCCGACGACCACCCGATGGTGCGCGAAGGCCTGAAAGTCAGCCTGGAAAATGAAGGCATTCATGTCGTTGCCGATGTCAGTAACGGCCAGGAAGCTCTGGACGCCACAGCCGAACACAATCCTGATGCGGTACTGCTGGATATATCCATGCCGATTATGAACGGTATGGAGGCCTGTGCTGCCTTTCAGCAACAGTTTCCCGATACCCGCCTGCTAATCATCACCATGCACGATGATCGCGAGTACATTCTGAAAGTCGTTCAGGCAGGCGCTGCGGGCTATGTTCTGAAAGACGCGGCCCCGGAAGAACTGGTACTGGCGGTACAAACTGTATGCCAGGGTGGCACCTACTTCAGTTCCAGTGTGGCCAAAACGCTGTTTAATGAGTTCAACCGGCCCCGTAACAGCCATGCTGAAGACGTTCTCAGTCCAAGAGAAGAAGACGTTCTGGCACTGCTGGCCGAAGGAATGGGCAACAAGGAAATAGCGCGGGAACTGGATATTTCTGTACGTACCGTGGAAGCCCACCGAGTGAAAATCAAACAGAAACTGAACATTAATAACTCAGCCGGTTTGATTCGCTACGCCATCGATAACGGTGTGGTTCGCCGCTAAAAGCGGATTTCCGCCGGCGCCCGCATATCGTCCGACAGCCACTGACGCCAGTGAATATTCAGTGTCTGTCGGCCACCGATATAGTGCTCGTCGAGCAAATAGTAAGACCGGACATTCACGCCACGTTTATAGTCCTGCAACAGCCGGGTAATCAGACTACGGCCATACGGACGCGACAGTAGAAAATACACCAGCTGCCCCGCCATGGATTGATTGGTACCTTCAGCCAGATTGGCTTTCTGCCAGCGGTCGCTTTTGATTTCCACGAATGCCAGCACGTCACCGACACGCTGTCGACGCTGCAAACACACAGCACGATTATTTCTGTGGGGCAAAATGGCCAGCTCGCCATCTGTCGCGACCAGCGTTTCCATCTGCTCTGCCATACCTTCGTTAAGCCACAATGGCATGCGCTCAGCCAGAGAATGCAGAATGGCGTGGCTGGCTTCGTGGCGAATGGTTGCGTAGGTGCTCTCCAGTCCACCGATCTCGTCTTCGTGAATGTAGACAGCAATTTCGTGAAGGGACGGCACATACAGCCCAAGCGACTGACTTCCATCAGCACCCATTGCCTTTCGAACAAAGGCAATATATTCCGCGCGATTCGGCAGCAGATGAATTTTTACCGGTACCTGGCGATAAAAATCGAAGTAAATCACTTCATCATAAAAGCGATAAACCAGATTCACATCGCGCTGCACTTTTGCTTCGTCAAGGCGGGCACTGCCGCCCTGCAGACTTCCCTGCTGAATAACTTCAATATTCAGCGGCTTCCAGCCACTGGCGGATGAACGCAACTTAACCACCTCGGCTTGCTGAGAATGCGGTTTGTCTGAAAACTGCACACGGCCATTGTCATCCACCCAGCGATAGATCTGGGCGGATGCACTGGCCGCAAACAGCAGCAGACTAAGAGATATTGCGACAGCGTTCAGCCGGCACATATAACTGCTCCAGCAGATAGCGACGAAAGTCTTCGGCGTATGGTTGCTTAGCCGCCGACACTCGCATACACGCCAGCCAGGCATCACGACGTTCGGCGTCAATCGCAAACTGGCGATGAAACACCGGTATCGCAATACTGCCGTATTTTTCAGAATAGCGGCGCGGACCGCCAAGCCAGCCACTGAGAAAACATGCCAGCCGATCTTTGGCATCGGTCAGTTCTTCAGGGTACATAGCACGAATGGGGGCCGCCTCCGGCAACGTATCCATCGCCTGATAGAAGTCTTCTACCAGCTGGCAGATTCCCTCAAAACCACCGGCGGCCTGATAGGAGGCGTCACCGGTGCCATACGGACGCTGTTGCTGTCCACTGCTCATCAGGCAAACTCTTCCATAAAGTCGAGGCCCGCCTGATGACGAATGGTGCGACGATGATTCGCCCACAACTCCTTCACTTTTTCCTGGTTACACTGCTGACGATCCACCAGTACACGGGTCTGCAACTCACCCTTCGTCAGGCCGCCGGCCAGAGGCACTTTAGAGAACACAAACTGGTTGGAAATCAGGTCCATAAACGGACCAGACTTACTGGTCGGCATAATAAACAGCAGTTGCAGACCAAGGCTTTCGGTCAGGTAATTAATCACTTCTTTCGAACGGGTTTCATCCATTTTCGAGAAGGCTTCATCGACCAGCACCACACGCAGATGAGTATCGCCTTCGTTAAAACGGAAGGCCGAGGTAATGGCCGCCGAACGGATAATATAAGCTGGTGTTTCCAGCTGACCACCGGAACCGGTACCGTACTGACTCAGAGCGATAGGCTCTTTATTCGCAGGCTGCTTATAAATTTCGTAGGAGCGGTAATTACGGTAGTCGGAAATACGCTCAAGTTCGCGCATCGCTTTCTGCTCGTCCTCATCGAGCAGCATACTCATCATATGATCGCGCACACGCTGAGCGTTTTTCGACAAATCGGCAGTAAACAACGTAGCGCCATCGCCCAGGGTTGGGTTCTTGATGATTTCATCGAAGAACTGCCAGTACTCCTTGTACTCAGGCACCCACTCCCAGTCGAACCAGTAGGTTTCGCGGTCAGCACCAAACTGGTGATGTGCCAGCTCTTTGTTCAGGTCTTCAAGGATACGTTTACCGTCGTTAATGGCCTGATAAATTGAGTGACACAGGTTAGTCACGAAAGCGTTATTGAAGCTTTCACGCAGCTGAACCAGCTTGTCCTGTTTTTCCACCAGAATGTTGTTTTTCAGGCGGTTGTATACGCGTTCAACTTCACGCTCCAGACCACACACGGTTTTGAAGAAAGCAATGCCGTGTTCCTGACGATAGTCCGGCGTATACACGATAGAATCGACCGTCTGACAACGCTGGTTATGCTCAGCGATGTTGCGCTCAATTTCGTAAGCCGTAGAGTTCAGTTCCTGACTGATGGTCTTACGATGGTTTTCGATGGCCTCAGCAGGGCTTTCTTCGGCTTCTTTATCAGCAGCCTGCAAGCGCGCTTCGGTATCGAAATCCGGCCACACACTGACAATAAAGCGCAACGCTTCTTCTTTTTCGTCGGCCTGTTCTGAGGTTGCTTCCTGTTGATCACTGAGCTGCTTGCACTGTTTCTCGCTGTCATTCAGCTGCTGCTGCAAACGACCCAGCTCGCCATCCAGTTCTTTAATCTGTGCATCGAGATCATCGCCTTTTTCTTTCAGTGCTTCGAACTCGTGCTCCAGATGTTTAAAGTCAGACAGGTCAACATTGTTCAGCGCCTGCTCGGCATTCTGCATCTGATACTGAACATCCAGCATCTGACGCATCTGATCGGCGAAAGTAACGTGGCGCAGCAGATTAATTGCATCCAGTAACTGCTGTACCTGCTTCAGCTGATAGGAGGCTTCATTCGCCTGCTCGGCAATACTCTGCACTTCTGCTCGCTTGGCCGCCAGAGCACGTTCACGTGCACCCAGACCGAACACCAGCTCCGAATCTTCAAGATCACAGCGATACACCGAATAGGCACCGGAACCCAGCCCCTCTTTGGTTACCCCTCGACGGGTCATACGCAGCGCCTGAGTATCGGCAACCTGCTCAACCATGCCATAGCTGGCCTCAAGATAAGCTCGGGCTGTGGCATGTTCAAATTCCATCAGATGAGTAATGGAATTCGCTGGAATGCGCAGACGCTCGGCATCACGTTTGGCTTTTTCGCCCTGAATTACCCGGGCACGACTGCCGCCCGGAATGGCACGCAGAATACGCGCTGCTTCCGCTTCGTAATCGCTGTCCACGAGGATGCTGAAACGTGCACCACCGATATAACCTTCAATGGCACTCTGCCACTCAGAGTCGGTAATTTCGACGTAGTCTGCCAGTACTCGTGGCTCGCACTCCGGACACTCACGACGCAGATATTCCAGCGCCTGACGGACGTATCCCGGATAGTTCAGCTGACGAGCTTCCAGACTGTCGACGTCCGCCTGTTTCTGCGCCATACGCGCCTGAACCTGCTGCAATTTCTGCTCGCGCCGGTCGACCTGTTTAGCCACCTGATCGCGCAGAGAAATACCGCTGCTTTCCAGTTCAGTAGAATGGAAGCGTTCGCGCCATTGGTTAACCACCATCTGCTGATGCTGCGCATCATCCAGGTGAGCTTCCAGCGGCGACAGATCGACCCAGTCTTTACCCAGCAGTTTACGCAGGTCGACCGCGCCCTGATCCTTAATGGCCAGAACCTCTTTCGCCTGCTCAATAATTTTCTTCTGACCCAGCGTTGGGATTTCCAGACCAATCGACGTTTTCTGCAGTGCACCGTAAACCAGCTCAGTGGCGCGCAGCGATGCCTGCAGCATCTGGTCCTGTTCCAGCAGCGGAATCGCCAGTTGCTGTAACTGTTTCTTACCATCGGCAATGGCCTGCTCGGCAGAGTCTTTATCCTGCAGCGCGTCGATACCACGACGCTGAGCTTCCATGCTGATCAGCTGCTCACGCAACTGCTTACGGCGCTCCTGCGACATTTCACGTTCTTTTTCTGCTTTATGCAGACGTTCACGAATGCCCTGCTGTTTCTCTTTAGCCGTTAAATAGGCACGCTGATCGTTAATGTAGCGGCTACGGGCAGCGGTGTATTCGAGCACGTTGTAATCAATCCACTGATCGATATAACGCTGCGATGCCGCTTTAGTGTTGTTCAGGATACTGATGGTTTCCGCCAGGGTGTTGGCGTCGGATTCCATCGCATAAATGGTTTTCATCAGATCCGATACAGTACGAATCGCATCGCCCAGATCTTTCTGTTCGAGAATTTCGTTAGCCACGAAGCCATTGATGCTTTTCACTGGCTTGTAGGCCATAAAGCGCGAGAAAGTGCGGGCCGCGTTCATCGCTTCACGTTCGCTGACAGCATCATGACGGCCACGCAGAGCACCGTACAAGCGACGCAGATACTGCTTCTTGGTGTCGTACTTCTCGATATTGTTAGCATCCATACGCTTTTTGAGGTGCGCTGGCAGCTTATTCAGATCGAGGACATTACGCTGACCGTCTTCTTCTTTGAGAAAGTCCGACAGGCCCAGTGCTTCGTTAACAATATAAAACTGCAGATCGTTCTGCCGCGCCACCGGCTGACTGCCGGCTCTGTCGATGCTGGCACTGACACCGATAATGGCTGTAAAGGCTTCACCACTTTCACCCTGAGTCGGATGAAAAACAGCCGCCAGATAACCCACTGCGCCGTTAGGACGGGCATAACTGCCATCGTCACAACCCAGAACATAAGACGCCAGCGTTCGCACGTTTTTACCACGACCACGCTGAGTCGCTTCATCCTGACCCGGGTTGTAGTGGAACAGCGTATCGTGCGCTGCGGTCATGATGGTCTGAATCGCATCCGCGGCGGTGGTTTTACCCGAACCGTTACCACCTGAGAACAGGTTGATCGGTCCGAAATCAAATTCTGATGCCGGGATATTGCCCCAGTTAACGTAAATAAACTTCTTCAGAAACATGGCAATTATTCCCCAAACAGACTGGCGGGTTGCTTGGCATCCGCCGCCGTCTCTTGTTCTGTGTCGTTCACGGATGCCACCAGTTCTTCGCTGGCTTCATCGATTTCCTGCGCAGATTCTTCGCTTTCAGCCTGTGCGCTGTCTTCTGCTTCGGCTGCAGTGCTATTTGCGCCTTGCTCATCAGCGTCAGCGCTTACCTCCGCGGCTTCGTCATTGGCAGTTTCGTCAGCGTCTGAGTCATCATCGGCTTCCTCTTCAGACTCGGATTCAGCTGTCTCTGCAGAATCAGACTCTGGTGACGTAACCGCAGCACCACTTTCTGCCTGCTCCTGTTCTTCGCCTTCTTCTTCCATCAGTTCTGACAGAACCTGATCCGATACGTAGCTCATGATCATCGGCCGTACTTTCAGCCACATATCGCTGTCGGAAAGCTGTTCGTCATTGGCAATCTGAACCAGTCGCAGCTGTTTCAGGCGACGGAACAGCGCTTTACGGTCTGTCAGATTTTCCGGCAAGGTGCGTTTCAGCAGGTTTTTCATTGCGATACTGAGCGCTTCCAGCGACACCATGACGCAGCCCTGCTCGTCCACCATGCCTTCGCGCAGCGCCTTATCGTACTGCGCGCGCAGCACCAGAATCAGGGCAACCTCATTCTGGTTCAGACGACTGCGGAATGCCTGAGCACCGGTATTCTGCGGATCATCCACCATCCCCGGCACCTGGGCACCCGGCGGAAACAGTCGCACGAACTGAAAGCGGCGGTCATGCTGAATACGAATGCCGAGCATGGTCAGGTAATCACCAACCAGCTCTTCCAGACGCAGATAGCGGTCGTACAGCTGCTGTTCAATCTGGCTTTCGTCACGACAGATAACGCCGTAATCCAGCAGGCGAACCAGCAGTTCAGATAAGTCCCTCTGGCTGAGGCCTTCTTTTTCTAATGATTTTTCGATGGTCTGTAACATGCTCAGGACTCTTTCTGCACCAACTCAAAGGTGAAGTGGTCTTTCTTAATAAAATACTGCCCGGCGTCACCGCCGTTGCCGGCGCTGTCATCAGGTTCAATACGGAATTCGAATTCGCTCGACAGGCCATCGGATGCACCGATGCCAATGGCATGAGCCACGGCGAGGAAGTCTTTGGCATTTTCAATTGGCAGCTCACGGGTGGATACCCGCTTGCCATCACGCAGATGACCCGCCATATAGCTTTTCAGTGCCTGCTGATTCACCAGGAAGGCCTGATCCAGTACCTGCTGGATGTAAATTTCCTTACGGGCGTTAACGTCAAAGTCACCTTTGCCATCATCCAGCGCGGCTTCGATGGTGCGACGCTGACGCGGCGCCGCCAGACGTACCTGAGCTGGATCGACCAGGCCAATTTCTGGTACTGCCATACGTTCACCGGCACGCAGCAGTAATTGCTCCTGCTCTTTTTCCGGCATCGCAGCCAGACGCTTACACACGGCCAGCACATCGTTATGTTGCTGCGACGCGAGGTAGCTCATCTGGCGGATAATGATGTCGGCACGCTTGGTGAAACTCTGCAGGGCACGACGCAGGGCCGGAAGCATAATGTCGGAGGCATTGCGCAAACGCATATCGATGCCGTCAAGCAGCACCCACAGCACTGACTGCCCTTCATGCGCCAGCTCTGGCAGCACTTCGCGCAGTCGACGCTCTGCATTGGCTTTAAATACTTTATCCTGCTTGCGAATGGCGTGAATCAGGCTGCTGATCTGATCGCGGTGTTTTTCGACGTTATCCGCCGATAAACGCACCGACAGATCGGGCTGGAAACGGTTTTCCATGAAATCGAAGAAGGCTTCACTGGCACGCTGCACCAGCAACTGATCTTCCATTTCACGCACCAGATCACGTTTACGCTCTTCCAGTTCTGCGATCACATCAGTGAAGTCGCTGATGATACGCTCGGAATACTCGTAAGCATCAAGCAGATCGTAGATATCACCGCGTTCAACAAAGGATTCCAGCGCGTTGCGCGTATTTCGCGTATTACGATGACGGGTTCGTGCCGTTGTTCGGCTTTCCGCGACAAATGGCTCAGTAAACTGGCGGCCATAGCGGGTAAAAGCAAACGTACTCTGCAGCGTGGCCTCATCGACCTGCTTTTCCAGCCAGCCATGCTCAATCAGCTGATTCAGCACCCAACCAGCCTGCTCACGACTGGTGCGGAAGCGGCCTTCCTGAGTGTCGGTGGCTTCATCCTGCGCCTCGGCCAGTTCGTCCGCCAGCACCGGAGCACGCACCAATGCCTCCTGGAAAATCTCAATCAGAGTATCTCTGGCCAGAGCCTGACCGTAGTCCGCACTGCTGGAGCTGTAGAGTCTCTGGTACAGCTCTTTCAGGCACTCCATAACCTGCGCCCGGTACTTACCGGTCAAAGGGCGGAAAAATTGCCCGCGTTCCTGTTCAAAAAACATACATTCCCGGGTGAGTGTATCAACGCAAATGACCGGTTAGAGTACTGAAACCGATGACGGAAAACCAGCACCTGAATGCGTCTTTATGATCCGTGTCCGTAGCGGGTAAAGCGTGTATTTAAAGCGCACCAGTCAGGGGATATACTGGCCGCGATCATTCCCGGAAATATCTCATGCAAGCAAGCAATGCAGGCCCCCGCAACGCCGCCTTCTATCAGGTAGGGACAGAAAAGTTTATCGAGCTGAGCCTGGTGACATTCGGTGTCTATGGCATTTACTGGACCTGGGCCAACTGGAAAGCCATCCAGCAAGCCGGTGAACCGGTCAATCCGCTGTTGCGCACTCTGTTTGCCGTATTCTGGCAGTTCAGTCTGTACCAGCGTATTGCCGTCCGCGCCGGAACAGAAGATATGGGGCCACGCTGGAAGCCTGTCAGGCTGTTTGTGTTGTTTGCTGCTTTTTCCGTGCTTCCCATATGGATGCTGATTACAGCCCATCCATGGGCAGCCCTGGCCGGGTTGCTGACTCTTCTGCCCAATGTACTGGTAAATCAGAGCATTAATGCTATCAATGAGAAGTACCTGCCGTTTTACGAACAGAACACTGAGCTGAGTGCCAGCAACTGGACCGCCGTTGTGGCTGGCGTGGTTGGCTGGCTGACATTACTTACACTGGCGCTGACCAGTGACCTATAACCAAACACGGGAACGCATCATGGCACGTGCCAATGTTCTTCAGACTCTGGCTGTACTGATCACTCTGGTACTGGCCTCGCTCAACCTTAATGCCGCACAGCCGGCGGCAACACTCAGTCTGGAGGCACCCGGAGACTACAGCATTGGCCTCTACAGTCAGTGGCTGGAAGACCCAACGCTTAACCTCAGCATCGACGATGCCATGCAGGCAGAAGGCTGGCAGACCTCAACCGAGGCCTCTCTCAACTTTGGTTACAGCGACTCCGTGTACTGGTTACGCACCCGCATTCACGCCGGCAGCCTGCACGACTGGGCACTGTGGATTCGTTACTCATTACTCGATTACGTCGAGTTCTACCTCTGCCCGCAACCCTACGATGGTGAAGCTGGCTGCCAGAAACGACTGGCTGGCGACGAAGTGCCGTTCAAACTCGGTCGCGACGTTAATCATCCGAACCTGATCGTGCGCTTCCCGATGGAACAGGGTCAGGAATATCTGCTTGTGATGCGCGTTCAGTCAAACGGTGCTTACCAGATCCCTGCCAGTCTGGTTGACGAAAAAACCCTGCAGAACGAGCTGGAAACCAACAACCTGATTCGTGGCGGCTACTACGCCACCATGCTGGTAATGGGTCTGTACAACCTGTTCATCTTTTTCCAGACCCGCGAGCGCAGTTACCTGTACTACACCCTGGTAACAGTCACCTTCCTGATCTTCCACATGACCTACGAAGGTTCGGCATTCCAGTATTTCTGGCCGGAAACCCCATCGCTGAATCAATACGCCCTGCCGTTGATGTTCCTTGTCAACCAGATATTCCTCAGTTTATTTGTGCCGAACTTCCTCAATCTGAAGAAGCACAGTCCCGGCGCACACCGACTGTTCCGCGTATATACCGCGATTTCCGGCATGCTGCTGATCATGCTGCCGCTGATCCCATACGCAGTCATGCTGCCGGTTATCAACCTGCTCAGCACTGTTGTACTGATCTCTGCCCTGTTAATTGGCATCGTATTCTGGGTGCAGGGGCGCCCGGCGGCGCGCTTCTTCACCATCGCCTGGGTGTCCCTGATTACCGGTCTGGTACTGGCCAACGCCCGCAGCCTGGGCCTTATCCCGACCAACACCTTCACACTGTATGCCTACCAGATCGGTTCCTTTATGGAAGTTGTACTGCTGTCTATGGCACTCGGTGAGCGCATCATGCGTCTGCAGAAAGAACAGCTTGAAACCCGCAAAGCGATGCTGAAAACCCAGGAAGAGGCCATTCAGTATCTGCGCGATTATGAAGACCTGTATCAGAACTCCCTGACCGGCAAGTTCCAGCTCGACAGTGACGGTTACTTTATAAAATCCAACCCAGCCTGGCGCCGCATGCTGGGCTTTGGTGAACTGTCACGCTTTGTCTCCGACAACCCACCTTTCGACAGCCTCTTCACCAGCGGAACTGAGCGCCGTAACTTTTGGCGGCGCATTAAGGAAAGCGGACACGTACAGGGGTTTATTGCACAGCTGGCGCAACCCAACAGTGGCGAAAAACTGATGGTTTCCATCACCATGCGCGCCTCAACCAACAACGGCCGCTCAGCCTGGATTGGTTCCGGCCAGAACATCACAGAGGAATACCAGAAAGAGCAGGCACTGAGTCACCTGCAGAAAGAGAAAGCCCAGGCATTACGCCAGTTGGTAATGGGTATCGCCCACGAGATGAACACCCCACTGGGTAATATTCGCATGGCCGAAACCTTCCTCGCTGACCAGCGATCCGACTGGACCGAAGATGAGTTACAGGCACATCTGGGTTCAGGACTTAAGCACATCCACGAAGGTATTGACCGCCTCAACGGCCTGAACCAGCTGATGAAAAATGCCATCGTGCAGGAAAACCAGTACGCTCAGGAACTGCTGCCGGTTCGCCCATGGCTGAAAACCTGGTCTGCCCAGATGCTGGAGAAGTATCCTCAGCTCAGTCTGAAAACGGCCATTCACAGCTACATTACCGAATGGGATACCTATCCGGACGCGCTCAACATTATTTTCAGTCAGCTGGTCGATAACTCCTGCAAGCACAACGCCGATAAAGCCGAGCAGGGAACACTGGAAATTGGCATTGAGTTCCGCGAGCGCGGCGAGCATCTGGAACTGCATTACCGCGATAACGGCAAAGGTATCGATGAAGAACAGCGTGACGCTATCTTTATGCCGTTCTACACCACACAGCGCCGGTTAGCTGAAAGCAAAGGACTAGGTCTTTATCAGACCTACAACCTGCTGACCGACCTGCTGCATGGTCAGATCGAATGGCCGGCGGATGCTCAGGGCTTCTATCTGGTGGTGCGCTTCCCTCTGCCACAGGAAGAATCGGCACCGACTGCAAGTTCGGCGTCCACCGCGACAGAAGAAGAAACACCCGAGTAAATAAAAAACGCCGCTTAATGCGGCGTTTTTTATTATCAGAGCGCTGTTAACAGACAACGCAGGGAAACAGACCAGCCGAGAGCGATCAGTCCTTCAGCGCCTGCATATCGCGCCATAGATCCAGCGTCAGCTGCTGCACCCCAACAGTGCGGCAGGCGGCCCGGTTTTCTCCCGCCCACATAGACGAAAAATCACCCCGTCCCCGCGCTTCTGCAGCTGCTTTTAGCGGCGCCAGTGCGGCTGAGGCATAAGGGAACGGCGCGACATCATTATTGATATTACCGAGATCGCGCATCAGACGATTACAGATTCCCCGCGCTGGACGACCGGAAAACACATTGGTTAGCGCAGTTACGGATGTTTCTGCAATTAATGCCTGACGATAAACTTCACTGGTTTTCGCCTCATCACACAACAGATAGGCGGTACCCAGCTGTACATAACTGGCGCCCAGCTGCAGCATTTGTTCGATATCTGCGGCGCTACTGATACCGCCTGCGGCTATAACAGGCACAGAAACCCTGCCCTGCAACTCCTGCAGTAAAGTACGTGTTGATTGCTGGCTGGCCAGATCCTGGCTGAGAAACATACCGCGATGCCCGCCTGCCTCAACACCCTGAGCGATGATCATGTCGACACCATGATCCTGCAGCCACAGCGCCTCCTCCAGCGTGGTCGCCGTCGATAACACAGTGACACCGGCAGACTTAAGCGCATCGACTTTACCTGCATCAGGCAGGCCGAAATGAAAACTCACCACGTCAGGCTTCAGCTCAGCCACAACCTCTGCCATGGCATCGTCGTAGGGCATGCGCAACGCACCCGCTTCTGATGGCTGCAGCGAGAATTCGTCGTAATAACCTGCCAGCATTTGCTGCCAGCGCAACGCAGCCACTTTGCTTAACGGTGCCATGGTGTGACAAAAGAAATTCAGATTCAGAGGCGCGCTCGTCGCCTGGCGAAAAGCAGCAACTTCAGCGACTACCTGATCAGCCGACAGCATACCGCACGGCAGGGAGCCTAATGCGCCTGCACTGGCGACAGCGGCCGCCAGACGCCAGTCCTGAACACCGGCCATCGGTGCCTGAATAATCGGAATCGTTATATTCAGGGTAGAAGCCATAATCACCTGCCTGAAGTAGTCCCAGTGAACCGACAGCCACTATATCTGTTTCTGAAATTCAGCGGCGCTATAACTGATATTCGATAAAAAAATAAAGAACTGGCAGAGCTTAAGGCTTGCAACAAGCACAGCGACAAAGCACTGGTATTATTTCCGGCCAGCCAAAATCCGGATATCGTCAGAACCAAGCCAGGCACGCAAAGCAGACAACACAAGAATCGTACTGGCAATAAGCAGCATGCTCCATTCTGAATTGCGAACATGAGTAATCACCGCCCCGACCATCAGCAACGCCAGACAGCCTCCTGCCAGTGCCGATAAACGACGTACCAGTAAGCCACAACCACCTGCTACTTCCAGCGCCCCGGTGAGGTACATAAACCACAACGGATAACCCCATCGCTCAAAAGCGGCTAGTTCAAACGACAGCCCGGCCAGCTTTGCGCCACCGGAAGCAAGAAAGACGAGCGCCAGCACAATGCTGAGCACCTTGGTATTCATAGGCAGCACCACTGAAAAATATTCCACAAGGGGCACTAGTGTCCCACAGTTTTAAAGATATCGGTTTTCTATAAACGACTTTTAAATCCGCAATGCCTGCTGCCTCCCAGGGGAACTTATCGAGCGTCGGACCGCCCCTGGCCGGCAGGACCGACCCCAGCTTTTCGCTTCTGGAGCGTTCCCCCTCATTCTCTCGATTTTTCGGGCCACGCGCCCATGCGACATCCCTGTCGCCGTCCGCTCGTCGGGCATCCATGCCCGGTGGACCGGAAAAATCATCGTTCATTT
>NZ_JAEDAH010000102.1:58899-115165 GCF_020320395.1 Thalassolituus marinus
AGGGGAGATAGCCCGTCCGGCGAGAGGGGCGGTCCGACGTTTCGGAAGGCCCCTCTATGAGGACAAGGGGCCTGGAATATCTCACAAAAGTTCAAATACAAATTTGTGGGACAGCAGTGCCACAAGGGGCCACTTTATCACGTGCATATTGCTGTACGACAACCACTTAAGCTGCCACTAGCGACTGTAAAAACTGATTCTGAGAACCATACTAACTAAGCGATCATCAATAAAAAAAACGCCGCATAAAGCGGCGTTTTCTCGTTTACCTGAAAGATAATTCTTACAGCCTGGCTGCCAGCTCGCTGGCCAGTTTAATGGCACGCTTAGCGTCCAGTTCACCGGCAAATTCAGCGCCGCCAACCAGGTGCAGGTTAAAGCCTTTGCTCTCATCCGCCTTCAGGGTTTCGTACAGTTCGTTCACTGAAACCTGACCTGTACAGAGTACGATGTTGTCGGCTTCAATGACGCGTTGAGTGCTTTCTTCACCTTTGGTGATGGTGATGTGCAGACCCTGCTCGTCGATCTTGTCGTAAGACACACCGCTGATCTGTTCTACGCCTTTCATCTTCATCATGGCACGGTGAACCCAACCAGTGGTTTTGTTCAGACCTTTACCCTGAGAAGACTGCTTACGCTGCATCATCACCACTTTACGTGGGGATGGGTGAATTTCGGCTTTAGCCAGACCACCGCGATTGGTATTGGTAATATCAACGCCCCATTCTTTCATCCAGGCATCCACATTCAGCGTTGTGGATTCACCTTCGTGAGTCAGGTATTCGCTGATATCGAAACCGATACCACCAGCACCCAGTACGGCAACGTTTTTACCCAGTTGCAGTTCTTTATCCAGCACTTCCTGGTAAGTCAGTACCTTATCGCTGTCAACGCCTGGAATACCCGGTACACGCGGTTCAACACCGGTCGCTACCACCACCTCGTCAAAGCCACCGGCTTTCAGCTCGTCAACGTTGACACGATGACCCAGTTTCAGATCGATGTTGTGCTTTTTGATCATGGCGTTGAAGTAACGGATGGTTTCCTTAAATTCTTCTTTGCCAGGAATTTTAGAGGCGTAGTTAAACTGACCACCAATTTCATTACGGCCTTCGAACAGAGTCACGTTGTGACCACGCTCTGCAGCAACCACTGCACAAGCCAGACCCGCAGGACCTGCGCCAACAACAGCGACTTTCTTCGCAGAAGATACCTTGTTGTATACCAGTGTGGTTTCGTTACAGGCACGTGGGTTCACCAGACAGGAGGCACGCTTGTTTTCGAAGGTGTGATCCAGACACGCCTGGTTACAGGCGATACAGGTGTTAATTTCGTCGGCGCGGTCTTCTTCTACTTTCTTAACCCAATACGGATCAGCCAGCAGAGGACGAGCCATAGAGACCATGTCGGCTTTACCGGTGGACAGAATCTCTTCGGCAGTGTCCGGCATGTTAATACGGTTAGACGCTACAACCGGTACGTTAACGGCGGCTTTAACCTTGGCCGTTACGTCAGCAAAGGCTGCGCGTGGTACCGAAGTCACAATGGTAGGAACACGCGCTTCGTGCCAGCCAATACCGGTGTTAATCAGAGTAACGCCAGCTTTTTCCAGCTCTTTCGCCAGAATCAGCACTTCTTCCATGTCGGAGGCTTCTTCCACCAGGTCCAGCATCGACAGACGGAACATGATGATGAATTTTTCACCAACTGCAGCACGCATTTTACGTACAACTTCCAGCGGGAAGCGGATACGGTTTTCATAAGAACCGCCCCATTCATCTGTACGCTGATTGGTGCGTTTGTTGATCATCTGAGTGATGAAGTAACCCTCGGAGCCCATAACTTCTACACCGTCATAGCCCGCTTTCTGTGCCAGTTTGGCAGCGCGAGTGTACTGATCAATGGTTTTGTAGATGTCGCGCGTGCTCAGCTCTTTTGGCTTGAACGGGTTAATCGGTGCCTGAATTGCAGAAGGCGCTACGTTAAACGGGGTGTAACCGTAACGACCAGCGTGCAGAATCTGTAACAGAATCTTAGAGTCATTTTCGTGTACGGCATTGGTCACTTTCTTGTGAAAAGGCACCTGCCAGCTGCTGATCATTTTCGAGCCGAATGGCAGCAGATCACCGCGACGGTTCGGAGCAAAACCACCGGTTACCAGCAGACCAACACCACCACGGGCGCGCTCAGCAAAATATTCAGCCAGTTCACTGAAGTGCCACGGACGGTCTTCCAGACCGGTGTGCATAGAGCCCATCATTACGCGGTTTTTCAGGGTAGTGAAGCCCAGGTCCAGCGGCTCCAGAATGTGGGAATACTTGCTCATGGTTGCGATCTCACGGGTTGTGTCATCTGTTGTTATAAATATGCCGGGGTAAACAACGCCACCCCGGCATATTGGATAATGATCTCAGTTTACCGTTTGCCAGCATCAGGTAAATGACCAGACATTGCAAATAAGTGATCAAAGATCACAGCACCTGCTCTGATGGATCATTCGTCGCTGATCTGAATCTCAGGTAAGGCGCCGCCGGAAGCCGCCGCCAGGCGCGCCAGCTCTACTGCCAGTCGGCGAGCGGCATGACGGTACATCATGGACACCTCAGAGCAGTCATCAGCAGCCACCACGGGTGTACCTTCGTCAGCCATTTCACGGATGTATTTGGATAACGGCAGCGAACCCAGCACTGTGGTGTTGTAGGTTTCGGCCAGACGCTCGGCGCCGTCTTCACCAAAGATATGTTCAGCATGCCCGCAGTTTGAGCAGATGTGCATGCTCATATTTTCGATCATACCCAGCACCGGGATATTCACTTTACGGAACATCTCGACACCCTTCTTCGCATCCGCCAGCGCGATATCCTGTGGCGTAGTCACAATCACAGCACCGGATACCGGGAATTTCTGACTCAGAGTCAGCTGAATGTCACCGGTGCCCGGTGGCATATCAATCACCAGATAGTCCAGCTCACCCCACTGGGTTTGCGTCATAATCTGCATAAGAGCACCGGCAACCATAGGGCCACGCCACACCATCGGCGTGCTTTCCGTTACCAGATAGGCCATGGACATGCTTTTGATGCCATGCGCTTCAATCGGAACAAACCACTTATCGTCAATGGTTTCAGGACGAGTGCCATCTTCAATGCCCAGCATAATGCCCTGGCTCGGGCCGTAGATATCAGCATCCAGCAGGCCGACTTTGGCGCCGTCTTTGGCCAGCGCCAGCGCCAGGTTTACCGAAGTGGTGGATTTACCCACACCACCTTTGCCCGAGGCAACGGCAATAATGTTTTTAACGCCGGCAATCGCTTCCAGTTCACTGTGATGACGAACCGGCTCAACCGCCCAGCTGATATTCACCTCTGCGCCTTCGCAGCCATCAATATTTTCAATTGCCGTCTGCAGAAGCTGAGCCACGCCGCCCTTAAGAAATTCCGACGGGTAATCCATATGGATGCTGACAGTAACGCGGTTGCCATCCAGCGCAATATCGCGCACACAGCCTGCCGAAAGCAGGTCTTGTTCAAGGTAAGGGTCGCAGTAGCCAGACAACGCGGCTTCTACCTGAGAGCGGGAAATATCAGTCACTTGGAACTCCTTAGCCCCCGTTCATTAGCACGACACGGGACCTGTAATCCGAAAAACGATGGATGAAATCAGGCCGGAATTGTACGCCCCACACGCTGAATTTCCACTGACAGATCAGAGGGCCTTTAACCCGGCTTCGTATCGCAGCAGCCGCTCCTTTAACGCGCTTCCCCAGCGATACTGGCCAACACCGCCGCTGGCGGGAACCACTCGATGACACGGCACCAGCAGTGCCAGCGTATTACGCGCACAGGCACTGGCCACAGCCCGCGCAGCCGTTGGCTGACCCAGCATGGCCGCCAGTTCACTGTAACTGCGCACTTCCCCGGCAGGAATACTGGCAATCGTCGCCCATACCCGCCGCTGAAAGTCCGTGCCCTGCAGGTTGAGGCGGTCGATGGAGCTGGGGGCTCCCTGAAAGAATTCAACGTAAAGCTTAGCAATGGGCTCTGGCAGCGAAGATGGCTGCGCGCCCTGCTCCAGCAGGCCATTGAGCGCCTGCTCACACGACGCCTGATCATCAAACAGATCTACCGTTAACAGATTAAGATCGTTATCCCGGATCAGCAGCGCGTGGCAGATCGGCAGCCCAAGCTGCGCTACATACCTGGTCATTGAGCACCTCTTCTCTGCTCTGGTTGCACTTTTCGCAACGCTTCCTCGACATTAAGTCCGACGACAATCACACCGGCATGCCCCTCTTCCGCAGGCAGCGACCAGGCCACCTGAACCTGAAAACGACGACTGGAAGCATCATAACGAATCGGGCCCATCACCGGCTTTCCGTCTGACGATACTGCGCGCTGATAAAGCGACTCGTCCGCCTGATAATAATCAGACGTAGGTTGTGATGCAGCTACGTTCATGCCGTAACGGTCGGCAAGAAAAATCTCGCCATACAAGGCATCCGATTCATCTTCCAGCTGGCGAAATATATCCGCCAGCGGATGCCCAGTCACCTGCAGAACCAGGCGTGATTGCTGATCATCCTTAACCGCCCTGACCCACTCAGCATCAAGCCGATGAACGTCAGCTTCGCTGTAGTTACGATGACGGTGATTGGCTTTTGCCAGCACACCGCTGAGATCCAGCGTATTCAGTTGCGGCATGATTCTGTCGCGCAGCAGGGTCTCAACCTCACGCTGTTCAATGCCATTTAACGCCATTGATTGCGGCGCACAGACATCCATATGGCCATTAAAGTCGTGGAGAAAGCCCGGACGATGTTGCAAAAACTCACGTGAAAAATAGATACCCAGCGGCATATAACGCGAAAAGCGTTTATCCAGAGCGTCGCCAGCAACACCCATCACTTTCAGCGCTTCGGCTACAACCCGTTCATCCGCAAGAAAACCATCGATCCGCTTGCCCATTAAGAGCCTGATCAGCTGCTCAAGGTCATTCACCACGGCATTTACCGGAATACGGTTTTCAGCCAGCCACGACACCTGATTGCTGGAGCGGATACCACCCACAACCCATTGTGCCGGGTCTTCCGGCAAAGAACGCCCCGGAAGGCTGAACCAGTACCATTTTTCCAGTGCGAAAGGGTCCGACATTTCTGCGGTATGACGCAGTGTCGATGCCGGCATGGCAGTAAAGATACCATCGGTATGCCCCTGCTTGAGATCCTCTACTGCCCTTACCCAGGGCAATAGCGAAAACTCATAGGGTTGCTGCATTTCAGCGAACACGCAGCGCAGAATAGAAACCGATAAACCGGATAGCTCGCCATTGACCATCACCTGGTAAGGTGCTGACAGGGTTGTATCCAGCTTTAACGGTTGTCCGGCCTGAGCAGTGAACATCAGGCCGGAAAAAACAATGGCTAACAGACTACGCATACCGATCCTCCTGATCAGGCCATTGCGGGTACAGCCTCCAGCAAAGCACGGGTGTATTCGTGTTGCGGTTGTTCAATAACCTGCTGAGCCGTTCCCTGCTCCAGAATCTTACCGTTTTTCATAACCGCAATGCGGTGAGCAATATGCGGAATAATCGACAGATCATGGGTAATAAACAGATAAGACAAGCCGAGCTCCTGCTGCAAGTCTTTCAGCAAATTCAGTACCTGCAAGCGAATTGACACATCCAGCGCACTGGTCGGTTCATCGCAGATAATCAGCTCGGGTTTAACCGCAATAGCACGGGCAATGGCCAGGCGCTGACGCTGTCCGCCGGAAAATTCGTGCGGATAGCGATCAAGATGATCAGCCTCCAGACCAACTTTCTGCAGTAAGGCCCGCATTTCAGCTTCAGGGTCAGCAACCTGCACACCGAGCGACACCATGCCCTCCGATAAAATCTCGCGTACGCTCATACGTGGATTCATCGACGAAAACGGGTCCTGAAAAATGACCTGAATGCGCTTACGCAATGGCAGAAATTGTGTGCGGCTCAAGCCATCTATACGCTGACCATCGAACGATACCGAACCACCGGCCAGCGCCTCCAGACCAAGGATCGCTCGTCCGGCAGTGGATTTACCCGAACCACTTTCGCCCACCAGCGCCAGTGTTTCACCACGACCAATGCTCAGTGAAATACCATCCACCGCGCGGGTGTAATCCGCTACCCGCTGCAGAATGCCTTTGCGAATCGGGAACCACACTTTGATATCGGTTAATTCCAGCAGCGCAGCTTGCGTCGGTGACGCCAGAAAGTGACTGCGATCCGGTAATGAATGAATCAGCATACGGCTGTATTCGTGTTTCGGCGCGTGAAAGAAATCCTGTGCCGGAGCTTGCTCAACAATCTTGCCGTGGCGCATCACCGCCACACGGTCGGCCATTTCCGACACCACACCCATGTCATGAGTAATCAGCAGCACCGCCAGCTGACGCTTGTGGCGCAGTTCATTCAGCAGGGTCAGAATCTGTTTCTGGATAGTTACATCCAGCGCGGTGGTCGGCTCATCGGCAATCAGCAATTCCGGTTCACAGGCCAGCGCCATGGCGATCATTACCCGTTGCTTCTGGCCACCGGACAACTGATGCGGATACCAGCCAGCACGTTGCTGCGGGTCAGGAATTCCAACCTCCTGCAGCAGATCAACAACACGCTGCTGCGTTTGCTGAGCCGACAAAGAATGATGCAGATTCAGAACCTCAGCAATCTGTTGCCCGACAGTCTGCACCGGATTAAGGGAGCTTTGCGGCTCCTGAAACACCATTGCCATGCGCTTACCACGCACGCGGTTCATATCATTTTCAGTCAGGGCGAACAGATTGTCGCCGCCCAGCGTGACGGCGCCGGAGGAAATAGCCAGCACCTCGGGCAACAGGCGCATGAGTGCCAGCGAAGTCAGTGACTTGCCCGAGCCACTCTCCCCCACCAGCGCCAGAATTTCACCAGAGTCCAGGGTAAAACTGATGTTATCGACCAGTGTGCGTGGCTGATCGTCATGCCGGCCAGGCAACAACTGCACACTGAGGTTTTCGACGGTTAACAATGCCATAACTAACGACTCCCTCAGCGTGCCCGTGGGTCCAGTGCATCACGCACCCGATCAGAAAACAGATTCGCCGCCAGCACCAGAATAAACATCATGATGAAGGCAGCCCCTACAGACCACCAGACAACCGGATCACGGGACAGCTCGGCCCGCGCTTCGTTAATCATATTGCCCCAGCTCTTCATCGATGGATCAACCCCCACACCGATGTAAGACAAAACCGCCTCAGCCAGCACGAACACGGAAAAGTCCAGCACCAGTGAAATCAGAATAATATGCATCACATTGGGAAGAATATGGCGGAAAATAACGCGCATATGGCTGACCCCGAAGGCATGAGCAGCCTGCACATAATCCAGCTGGCTGACCTTCAGGGTTTCGGCACGCAGTAAACGACATAATCCGGTCCAGCTGGTCATGCCAAGAATGAAGCACAGCGCGAGGAATTTAAAATCGGCGCGATACGCCACCAGGTTAAAATCTTCCGGATGAGTTTCGATATAGACATCGATCAGCAGCACCGATGCGGCGATCAGCAGAATACCGGGAATGGAGCTGAGAGTGGTGTAAATATACTGCACAACATCATCGACCCAGCCTTTGAAATAGCCGGCACTGATACCCAGCACTACCGCCAACGGCAATGTCAGCAAGGTGGCCAGCGTACCAATCAATACACCGGTACGAACCGCTTTGATGCTCTGATACAGAATATCGGCGCCAACTTTATCGGTACCAAACACGTGGTACACCTTGCCCAGCTGCAGCAGCGTTACCGATGCAACCAGTAATAACGAAAAGGTGATGTAAGCACTGAGCCAGGGAACGCGTGGGTAATGACGTCCGGATAAACGGTAGTGCAGCAGACACAGAGCCAGGGCAATCAGAACACTGACAGCAATAGCAGACCCGGCGCGCGCAGCAATATCACCCGCCAGTTCAGATTCACTGCTCAGGTGTGAGCCTGCATTTTTAAGGCGTGGAAAATTACGATACACATTGCCGTCGGCATCCTGCATGTTTTCCTTGGCGAAGGAATAAATCGCAAACGGCTCGGAGTACGTGGTTTCATCCTGAGCTTTAAGATCTGCCAGAATCAAGTCGAGCACACTGCTGACTTCCTGACTGTGATGCACCTCCTGCTGCCCTTCCAGTTGCTCAAGCGGCTCACGGAAATGCAGCGAGTCAGTCAGTGCAATCAACAGATAAAAAACAATCACGACAAAAGATGCCAGCCCGGCACGGCTTTCAAACACTGCCGCCCAGCGTGCAGCTGCTACCGGGTTTTTCTTTAACTGCCAGAAAAACAGAATGATGCTGACCAGCAGCAGATACACCAGTACGTCACTCCAGAGCAGAACCGGTTTTACCATCATCAGTTCACTCATTATGACAACCTCACTCGCGGATCAACCAGGGTATAGGAAATATCGGTGAGGATAAGACCAACGATATAAAGCACCGAACCGAGGAACACCATGCTGCGTACCACAGCAAAATCCTGCGCCTGAATCGCATCCAGCGTATAACTGCCAAGACCCGGAATACCAAAGAACGATTCCATCAGCAGCGACCCCATAAACAGCGATGGAATCACCACCACCACACTGGTCAGAATCGGAATCAGACCATTGGGCAGAATATGACGGAACAGCACAGTTAATTCAGACACCCCTTTGGCCCGGGCAGTACGCACGTAATCCTTGCTGGCTTCTTCCAGAAACAGGCTGCGATACAAACGGGTGCCACCACCAATACCGGACACCACACCAATAACCACCGGCAGTATCAGAAACTTCCAGGCATCCATGCCGGGCAGGTAGCCGGAAATCGGCACCAGATGCCACATTTTGGCAAAGAAAAACTGACCGGCAAAAATATAGAACACGCCGGAAATCGACATCAGGGCAACACAGAACACCATGGCCGCGGTGTCAAACACACTGGCGCGGAACATAATGATAAACAGCGCGAAAATGATGTTGACCGAAATACCGACAATAAAGGTCGGCAGTGCCAGCGCCAGCGACGGCCACATCCGCTGCTGAATATCGGCACCAATGGCACGCCCCTCATCGGACTTACCGAAGTCGAACACGAATAAGCTGAGCGACTTTTCAAAGAAAATGGTATCCGTCAGCGCGCTCTGGCCTTCATTACTGTTAATGAATAACGGCTTATCGTAGCCACGCTGAGCTTTCCACTGCTCTACCGCTTCCTGGGTAACGTGCTTATCACCTAACTGTACACGTGCCATCTGATCCGGCGTATTAACCACAAAGAACAGCGCAAAAGTCAGCAGGTTAACGCCTAGTAAAATCGGAAACGCGTACGCCAGACGCCGTAAAATATAAGCGATCATCCCTGTACTCCCTGATCAGTGATTACGCGACGCTGCTGGCGACGACGGAAGGCAATAACGCCCGGTACAGCGAGCACCAGCAGTAACAGGGCAACCAGCAGCAGCGGCCACAATACCGGCTGATTCCACTGATTCTGTGCCTGCGCGCGGGCCTGCTCGTCGACATCCAGGTATTTCAGAATGCTCTTACTGATACCGTGTGCACGGGCATTCTGCACCCAGTGGTTATTCAGCACATAAGAATGCGGATGCCAGGCGGATGCCCATGGCATATCGCGCTGCACGATTTCCAGCATCCGGCGGATAATTTCCATGCGCTCTGGCGAATTCTCCATCAGCTTCATGGATTCAAACAGACGGTTGTACTCTGCATTGTTGTAATTCGTCGAGTTCACGCCACTGCCGCCACTGACCACCTGTCCATTAGGCCCGTACAGCAGAAACAGAAAATTCTCAGCATCCGGATAATCGGCCAGCCAGCCCCACTGGAACATCTGCGCGTTACCGGTCGACATCTTGTCTTTAAAGCGGTTGTAGTCGGTACCGCGAATATTCAGCTGAATACCAAGCTTTTTGAATTGCTTGATCATCCAGTTCTGAATCGCGCTACCACCGCCACCGGTGGTGGTATCCAGATTCAGCACCAGAGGTTCACCGCTTTCGGCATTACGCCCTTGCGGATAGCCAGCTTCAATCAGCAATTTTTTCGCGTCGTCCAGTGACCGGCGTACGGCTTTGTCCTGCTGCCATTCAAAAACAGACGGGTTAATCCCCTCTTCTCCGGACTGATAACCAAAAATACCCGGTGGAACCGGCCCCATGGCTACTTCACCCCGGCCGTTGTAGAAAATATTAATCGCTTCCTGCTGATCGTAGGCAATGGCAATGGCCTGACGCAGCTTGCGTTTCTTCTCTCGCTCTTCCTCTGTACCGGTATCACCCAGCACCGGATCAAGCATATTGAAGCCAAAGTAATAGGTGCCGAGCACTACTTCTTTTTCCAGTGTCACGCCTTTTTCACGCATTTCGTCGCTCAGACCAATACCGTCTGAACTGATTTTCACCGCCTGATCAAAGCTGTCGCTGGAAATACCCGAGCGGTCGTAATAGCCCTGCAAAAACTTGGTCCACAGCGGAATGGCTTCTTTTTCGAGGCGATACACGGCTTTATCCAGCAGAGGCAGACGCTGACCAGCAGCCTGCAACAGCCCGGCTTCACGATCGCCATCGGCGCCATCCTGCGGATAAAAGTCGTTACGGTAATTCGGGTTACGCTCAAGAATGATCACTTCATTAGGATCATTACGCGTCATCATAAACGGGCCGCTACCAATCGGATGCCAGTCGAGCACGATATTGCGATCAGCAAAGCCTGGCTGATGATAAAACTCGTCGGCCTCCCACGGCATGGGTGCGAAAAAGTGGAATGCCAGCCAGTAGGAAAACTGCGGGTACTTGCCTTTCAGACGAATACTGAAATGGTGATCGTCCTGTACCTCCAGCCCGGCAAACGGCAAGGCACGTAAATCCAGCCATTCACCCGCCTGCAGATTTTTACGTTGTTCGGTCACGGCTGCTGAAAATTCAGACATGCCAACGATGTATTCACTCAGCAAACCACGCACTGGCGATAACAGCGTCGGGTCGGCCAGACGTTTAATCTGATAAACATAATCGGCAGCCACCAGTTCACGACTGCCTGTTTCACTGAAATCATCAAAGCTCTGATAAGCAGCGCTGTCGGTTGCGTTATCAAAACGGTAGCGGTACTCGCCCTGCTCATTAACAGCAAACGCAGGATGAGGCTGATACTGAATACCCGGCTGCAGCTCAAACTGATAAACGCTGAACGCCACATCGGCGTCGCTATCAGACACTTCACGGCCATCGGCGGCGAGATAGCGAATTTCCGGCATTTTTGTCAGGGTATTCGGAATTAATTCATACGGCCGGCGCAGATAGTGATAGGCCAGCGGTGGATCATAAATCTGATCAATAAAACGCCCTTCATCAGAGCTGTAGGAACGTGCAGGGTCGAGGTGTTTTGGCCGCTCAGAGAATGACGAATAAATAATATTCTGTCCCTGCTCAGACTCAGGATGCGGATTATTCCAGGCTTCACCGCATCCGCTCAGCAGCGCACTGGCACCGCTTAACAGAATAACCGGCAACGCTGCATAGCGAATAACCGCTTCCGTACGCTGTGTCAGTTGCCCCAATGATTGCCGGAAAATTGTTGTTGTTTTTTTAACCACTGCGCAGTCCATTTTTAGTTTTCAGTGCCTTGTGTGGCCACTGTGACCTCTGAGTTTGCCAATATTTCCCCACCAGTCAAAGAGATAGACGTAAGTTTCGGTAAAACATTCAAATAGTCGCATCCAGTTATATTCTTGACCGGAATCATCGCCGAATTTCCCCGAACCGCTATTCTTAACCGCCAATAACGCGCCTGATACCACTGACTGATGTAACAATGACTATGCTTATTCCAAACGGTGATTAAAACATTATCAAACCTTCTTGTGAGAAATAACCGGGATTTGGGATAATGCGCGGCCAAATTTCTTATGTAGACCCTGAGTGGCTGTGCTGCGGAGCCATAGATGACTGACTACCTGCTTATTCTGGTAAGCACCATTCTGGTAAACAACTTTGTACTGGTTCAGTTTCTCGGACTGTGCCCGTTTATGGGTGTGTCCAACAAACTGGAGACCGCCATCGGCATGGGGGCAGCAACGACCTTCGTGCTGACTCTGGCGTCGGTGTGCAGTTACCTGGTGTACAACCTTATTCTGATCCCGCTGGATCTCACCTACCTGAAAACCATCAGCTTTATCATGGTGATTGCGGTTGTGGTGGGCTTTACCGAAATGGCCATCCGCAAGACCAGCCCGCTGTTGTACCGCGTTCTGGGTATCTTCCTGCCGCTGATTACCACCAACTGCGCGGTGCTGGGTGTTGCCCTGCTAAACATCAAGCGTGATAACAGCCTGGCCGAGTCCGCGCTGTACGGATTTGGAGCCGCCGTGGGCTTCTCGCTGGTGATGGTGCTGTTTGCCGCAATCCGCGAACGCATTGCCGTGGCCGATGTGCCTAAACCGTTTCAGGGTTCTGCCATTGCCATGCTGACCGCCGGCCTGATGTCGCTGGCGTTCCTCGGTTTCACTGGTCTGGTGAGTATCTAGGAGTCGATATGTCAGCTGCACTCTGGACCATTGTAATTGCCATCTCCGTACTGGCCATCCTCGCCACGCTGTTCGGCGCCCTGCTCGGCTTTGCTGCGGTGCGCTTCAAGGTGGAAGGTAACCCGATTGTTGACCAGATCAACAACCTGCTGCCACAGACCCAGTGCGGTCAGTGTGGCTTCCCCGGCTGTAAGCCATACGCTGAAGCCATCGCTGGCGGCGAGAAAATCAACAAATGCCCGCCGGGCGGGGAAGGCACGATTCAGTCGCTGGCCGACCTGCTTGGCGTAGAGCCTGAACCACTGGATGCCGAACACGGTGCCGAAAAAGACGTACCCCATGTGGCCGTTATTCGGGAAGACGAGTGCATCGGCTGCACCAAGTGCATTCAGGCCTGCCCGGTCGACGCCATCCTCGGCGCGGCCAAGCAGATGCATACCGTTATTGCCGACGAATGCACCGGTTGTGACCTGTGTGTTGAACCATGCCCGGTTGATTGCATCGACATGGTTCCCGTCGCTAAAGACAAAAACACCTGGTACTGGCAGGCACCAACCTCAGGTGTAGAACTGATCGCCACCGACCGTCATCAACCTATGGCCGGAGACGCTGCATGACCAACATGATTCGCCTTCATACCTTTAATGGCGGCATTCATCCGGCAGAAAACAAAGACCAGTCGACCAGCCGCCCGATTGCGTCGGCCGGTATTCCGTCTGAACTGGTTCTGCCCCTGCACCAGCACATTGGTGCCGCTGCACAGCCAGTCGTGGCTGTCGGTGACAAAGTATTAAAAGGCCAGCTGATTGCCGAAGCCGAAGGTTTTGTCAGTGTGCCACTGCACGCGCCAACCTCTGGCACCATTGCCGCCATCGAGCCGCGTGCGGTACCACACGCCTCCGGTCTGGAAGAACTGTGCATCGTGATCCGCAGCGACGGTGCTGACGAATGGATTACGCATCAGGGCCTGTGTCAGACCCTGAATGTCGAGCATCTGCAGGACATCACCCCGCGCCAGCTGGTAGAGCACATCCGCAGCTGCGGTATCGCCGGCATGGGTGGTGCGGGTTTCCCCACCTCGGTAAAGCTGAACATTGGCAAGCAGGACATTCACACCCTGATTCTCAACGGCGCTGAGTGCGAACCCTATATCACCGCCGACGACATGCTGATGCGTGAACGCGCCATCGAAGTGGTCAAAGGTGCTCAGATTCTGCTGCACATTGTCGGTGCCAAACGCTGCCTGATTGGCGTTGAAGACAACAAACCCCAGGCCATCGATGCCCTGAATGCCGCACTGGTGGAAGTGAATGAACAGCATCACATTGATGTGGTCGCCATTCCGACCAAATACCCGTCCGGTGGCGAGAAACAGCTGATCAAAATTCTGACAGGCGAAGAAGTACCATCCGGCGGTATTCCAGCCTCGATTGGCATTGTCTGCCAGAACGTCGGCACCAGCGCCGCTATTTACCGCGCGGTTGAGCTGGGTGAACCACTGATTTCCCGCGTCATCACCGTTACCGGCGATTCCGTCGCCCGTGCTGGCAACTACGACGCCATGATCGGTACGCCAGTCAGCTACCTGCTGCAACTGGCCGGTTACCAGCAGCAGAAGCGTGAACGTGTAATTATGGGCGGACCTATGATGGGCTTCGCTCTGCCGCAACTGGAATTGCCGGTTATTAAAACCAGCAACTGCCTGCTGGCACCGACGGAAAAAGAACTGCCGCTGAACGATGTCGCTATGGCCTGCATCCGTTGTGGTATGTGTTCAGAAGCCTGTCCGGCAGAACTGCTGCCACAGCAGCTGTACTGGTTCAGTAAGAGCCAGGAGTTCGACAAAGCCGAACAGCACAACATCTTCGATTGCATCGAGTGCGGCGCCTGTTCCTATGTGTGCCCAAGCCATATTCCTCTGGTGCAGTACTACCGCTACGCCAAAGGCGCCATCCGCGACGAACGTGCAGCTCAGGCCAAAGCCGAAAAAGCACGCCTGCGTTTTGAAGAGCGTCAGGCACGTAAAGATCGCGAAGAAGCCGAAAAAGAAGCACGTCGTAAAGCCCGTGCCGAAGCGGCTGAAAAAGCACAGCAAGAGAAAAAAGCCGCTGCTGCCAGCGGTGACGTTGCTACGGCTGCACCTGCTGCCAGCGAAGAACTGGAAAAGCTGCAGAAGAAACTGGATGCCGCCCAGACAGCCAAAGCCAAAACCCAGGATAAACTCGACGCCGCCAAAGCCGATGAAAGCATGGCCGATAAAATTCCTGCGTTTGAAGCAGCACTGGTAAAAACCCAGGACAAAATCAAAGAGCTGGCGAAAGAAATTGCCGCCGCGAAAAAAGCTGCGAAAGCCGCTCAGGCTGCGGAACCTGCCGCCACGGCAACCGACAAAGGCGACCCGAACAGCCCGGAACGTCTGAAGCGTAAATGGGAAACCGCACAGGGGCGTCTGGATACTGCACTGAAGCGTCTGGAGCAAGCCAAAGCCGAAGGTCTGGATACCGTCGATGCCCTGCAGGCTGGCATTGATAAGCAGCAGGAGCGCGTCGACGAAGCCAAAGCCGCCTATGAAGCCGCACTCAGCGGTGATGCCCCGGCAGCACCAGCACCGAGCGCAGAAGAACTCGACGCCCTGCGCAAGAAGATTCTGGCGCAGGAAGATCGCGTACAGAAAATGCAGGAGCGCCACGACATGGCCAAAGCCGATGGGCTGGACACCGCCGACGCTCTGGCCATGGGTGTACAGAAGCAGCTGGATAAACTGCAGCAGCTGCAACAGGAATTAACCGCTGCCGAAGCACTGGCAGCAAATGCAAATAACGGGGCTTCCTGAACATGGGTCTGCTGACTTTATCTTCTCCTCACACACACGGTCCGAACAGCACCAGCAAAGTGATGGCCATCGTTGCACTGGCCACCGTGCCGGGCCTGATTGCCATGACCGCTCTGTTTGGCTGGGGAACGCTGATCAATGTGGTGTTAGCCTGCGCTGTGGCACTGGCCAGCGAAGCCGCTATTCTGCTGCTGCGTAAGCGTCCGGTAAGCTTTTTCCTGAAAGACAACTCTGCCCTGCTCACCGGCGTGCTGCTGGGCCTGGCACTGCCACCCTTTGCGCCATTCTGGGTAACCGCAGTCGCCACCTCGTTTGCCATCGTATTTTCCAAGCAGCTGTACGGCGGCATGGGCAACAACCCGTTTAACCCGGCCATGGTTGGTTATGCTCTGGTGCTGGTGTCTTTCCCGGTACAGATGACCACCGCCTGGGCGCTGTCGACGCAAATGACTGGCGCACCAGCCATGGGCTTCGCCGATACCCTGAGCGTAATTTTCGCTGGCAACGCCCATCTGGCGGATGCCTTCAGCGGCGCAACACCACTGGATGCCTACAAGCACCTGATTGCCAAATCCACGTCTGATGACGTGCTGGCTCAAGCCACCTTCAACGGCTGGCTGAACGGCGGCTGGGAATGGGTGAACATCGCCTTCCTCGTTGGTGGCGTATTGCTGATTCTGCGCCGCATCATTACCTGGCATATCCCGGTTGCCATGCTCAGCGCCCTGACCCTGTGCTCGCTGATGTTCGGCTGGGATGAAGACATGTACACCCCGTTGTCGCTGCACCTGCTGAGTGGCGCCACCATGCTCGGTGCGTTCTTTATCGCCACCGACCCGGTAACCGCATCCACCACCCCGCTGGGTAAACTGATCTACGGTGCCGGCATTGGCATTCTGCTGTTTGTTATCCGTACCTGGGGCGCGTACCCGGATGCGGTCGCCTTCGCCGTGCTGCTGATGAACTTTGCCGCGCCGTTTATCGACGCCTACACCCAGCCGCGTACCTATGGCCACAGCAAAGCGCGTCGTGGCCTGCCAGAGAAGAAGTAAGGAGCCGGCATGAACGAATTACTGCTTTCCATTCGTCGCAACGCCGTTGGCTTAGCGTTGTTTGCACTGGTAACCGCCGGTGCCATTGCCGTGGCTCAGGTCACCACCGCCGAGCGCATTGAACACAATATCCGCATGGCCCAGGCGCGTGCGTTAAACGAACTGGTTCCGGCCGGTAGTTACGACAACGATATTCTGCAGGACACCCTCGCGGTGGTTGGCAGTAGCTTGAATCAGCAGCTGCTGGGCCCGCTGGCAGAAAAAGATAAAATTTACCTGGCCCGCACTGAAGGCAAGGTAAACACCGTTATTCTGCCCGTGGTAGCGCCGGATGGTTACACCACCGTAATCAAACTGCTGGTAGGCATTCATGCAGACGGCACCCTGGCCGGTGTGCGCGTTACCGAACACCGTGAAACCCCCGGACTGGGCGATAAAATCGACCTGAAAAAATCCGACTGGGTGCTGTCGTTTGCCGGTAAAAGCCTGAACAATCCGGGCGAAGATGGCTGGGCAGTGAAAAAAGATGGCGGTCAGTTCGACCAGTTTACCGGTGCGACCATCACCCCTCGGGCGGTGGTAAAAGCGGTAAAACTGGCGCAGAAATTCTTCGCTCAGCATAAAGACCAACTGCTCAGTGCGCCGCAGCCGGCCCCTGTTGCAGCAGGAGATAAATAATGGCGACTAAATCCCTTCGCGACATCAGCCTTGATGGCCTGTGGAACAACAACCCGGCACTGGTACAGTTGCTGGGCCTGTGTCCGCTGCTGGCGGTTACCGGCTCGGTGGTTAACGCATTAGGTCTGGGTCTGGCCACCATGATGGTACTGGTCGGTTCTAACTTTTCGGTGTCGCTGATTCGTAATCACGTACCCGATGCCGTGCGTCTGCCAGCCTTCGTTATGATTATTGCCTCGTTCGTAACCGTGGCCGAGCTGGTCATGCAGGCCTTTACCTACGAACTGTACGAAGTGCTGGGTATTTTTATTCCGCTGATCGTAACCAACTGCGTCATCCTTGGCCGTGCAGACTCTTTTGCCTGTAAAAATCCGATCATTCCATCCGTGGTCGACGGCTTTATGATGGCACTGGGTTTTACCGTGATTCTGGTTCTGCTGGGCGCCATGCGTGAAGTGCTGGGTCAGGGTGTGATTTTCTCTAACATGCAGCTGCTGTTCGGCGCGGACGCGGCGCACTGGAAAATCGAACTGGTAAAAGACTACCCGGATTTCCTGTTTGCCATTCTGCCACCGGGCGCGTTTATGGCGATGGGTATTCTGATTGCCCTGAAAAACGTTATCGACGACAAACTGAAGCAACGCGCTCAGGCGCAGCAGGCTCCGGTAGAAGTTGGCAGCCGCCGCGTACGCGTAACCGGCAAAATCAGCTGATCCCGGCTTCCAGATCTTCGTACGCCTCGACCACAAAGCGAGGCGTACAGATCGCCGGAAACTCCAGCATATCCTCGCCGCTATTGGTAATACGCTGACGCACACCCGCCGGAATCACCACCACATCCCCCGCTTTCAGCTCAATATTTTCGTCACCGATATTCGCCGTACCCTGACCGCTGACAATGAGATAGCGCTCGGTAATACCCTGTAACCGATGCCAGCGCGTGGTTTCGCCCACCTGAACTTTTGCTCTGGCAATGGAAACCGCAGCATCCTGCTCTGTATTCAGCAGTTCATTGATAAAACAGCCCTCATCAAAGAAGTATTCCCTGTCTTCACAGTGGCGATTCACCAGTACCGATGTCGTCATAAAAACCTCACAAAATCCATGGCCTTACCCGACTGAATTAGTCAGATAAGATGGGTATACTTGCCGCCCGCCGAACTGCGGCGACGTTTTAACTCAGATGCACCGGATTTACGCTCCGGCCAGCAAGGAAAACATTATGACCGAACAAACCAACGCACAGCCAACCGTGGTGTGCGCCATGTACAAATTTGTCACCCTCGACAACTACCAGGACCTGCAGCAGCCACTGGCCGACGAAATGAAACGTCTGGGCGTGCGCGGCACCCTGCTGCTGGCCGCAGAAGGCATTAACGGCACCGTTGCCGCCACCCGTGAAGGCATCGACGGCCTGCTCGATTACCTGAAACAGGACCCGCGTCTGGCCGACATCAGCTACAAAGAGTCATACGACGAGAAAAACCCGTTTTACCGCACCAAGGTTAAACTGAAAAAAGAAATCGTCACCATGGGTGTGGAAGGCATCGACCCGAAACGCGTGGTCGGTACCTATGTAAAACCGGCCGACTGGAACGCGCTGATTTCCGACCCGGATGTGGTTCTGGTGGATACACGCAACGATTACGAAGTGAATATTGGTACCTTTAAGGGCGCACTCGACCCGAAAACCAAAACCTTCCGCGAGTTTCCACAGTACGTAAAAGAGAATCTGGACCCGGCGAAAAACAAAAAAGTCGCCATGTTCTGTACCGGTGGTATCCGCTGCGAAAAATCCACCGCCTACCTGAAAGAACAGGGTTTTGATGAGGTGTACCACCTGGAAGGCGGCATTCTGAAATATCTGGAAGACGTGCCGGCCGAAGAATCCATGTGGGAAGGCGAATGCTTTGTGTTCGATAACCGCGTAGCGGTAAACCACAGCCTGGAAAAAGGTATTTACGACCAGTGCCACGCCTGTCGCCGCCCGATTACTGAAGACGACAAACAACACGCGCACTACGAACAAGGCGTCAGCTGCCACCAGTGTTTTGACGAATATTCAGACGAACACCGCGAACGCTTCCGTGCCCGCGAAAAACAAATGCAACTGGCCCGTGAGCGCGGCGAAACTCATATCGGTGACGACCTGACCACAGTGATTGAAAAACGCCGAAAAGAAAAGCAGGCGTTTAAAGACGCACAGCGTAAGCGGAAAGAATAAGTCGGACGTCAGACGCTTGAGGCTTGAGGCTTGAGGCTTGAGGCTTGAGGCTTGAGGCTTGAGGCTTGAGGCTTGAGGCTTGAGGCTTGAGGCGTCGGACGTCGGACGTCGGACGTCGGACGTCGGACGCTTGTGGCTTTATTTCTGCCGCGACATCCTGTCTAATCAGTCAACTTCAGTCATTTATTAAAGCAAGGAGCCTTCCATGGCGGGATTATTACCGGATGTTGATCCGGACGGTCTGCTCGAATATTCAGTGGTATTTACCGATCGCTCCTTGAATCATATGTCGGCCCGCTTCCAGCAAGTGATGCGCGATATTTCCAGCACACTGAAAGACGTTTACCACGCAGATCATGTGGTCGTGGTTCCCGGCGGTGGCACCTACGGTATGGAAGCCATCGCCCGTCAGTTTGCGCATCAGCAGAAATGCCTGGTGATTCGTAACGGCTGGTTCAGCTATCGCTGGAGTCAGATCTTTGCTGCCGGCAGTATTCCAGCCAGCGAAACCGTGCTGAAAGCGCGTCGCATCAGTGATGACGAACAGGCACCCTTCGCTCCGGCACCCATCGACGAAGTGGTCAGCACCATTCTCAGCGAAAAACCCGATATGGTGTTTGCCCCCCACGTTGAAACCGCATCCGGCATGATACTGCCCGACGACTACCTGAAAGCCGTGGCCGATGCTGTGCACCAGGTTGGTGGTTTGTTTGTACTCGACTGCGTGGCCTCCGGCACCTTATGGGTGGATATGAAAGCCACCGGCGTTGACGTGCTACTCAGTGCTCCACAGAAAGGCTGGAGCGCCTCGCCTTGTGCTGCACTGGTCATGCTTAATGAAGCTGCCTATGAGCGCATGCAAAGCCGCGAAAGCAGCAGCTTCGCCTGCAACCTCAAGCAGTGGTCAAACATCATGAAAGCCTACGAAAATGGCGGCCATGCCTACCACGCCACCATGCCAACCGATGCTTTAGCAAAATTCCGCGACACCATGCTGGAAACCCGTGATTACGGTTTTGCCAAAGTGCGCGACGAACAGATCGCTCTTGGTCAGGCGGTACGCACCATGCTGGAAGGCCGCGGTATTCGCAGCGTCGCCGCTGATGGCTTTAAAGCCCCCGGCGTGGTGGTCAGCTACACCAGCGACCCGGATATTCAGAACGGCAGCAAATTCGCCCGCCTCGGCCTGCAAGCCGCCGCCGGTGTACCACTGATGTGCGACGAACCGGACAGCTACAAAAGCTTCCGCGTGGGTTTATTCGGACTGGATAAACTGCACGATGTGGAGGGTGCTGTTAGCCGCTTAGCGGCGGTGCTGGATAAGCTTGAGGGATAAGCTGGCAGAATAAATACGCGTCGGACATCCGACGCGTAAGGCTGGTGAAATTAAGATTCCACTACTGCAGACTTATGCAGAAAGCAGCTTGATCAGAGTTACCAGCTCCTCGACCGGCACCATAACCCCGTTAATGTACACCCGACCTTCCACTTTTACCGGCTCTTCCCAGAACGGAATATATTTAGCGGTATTAATGGTAATACGCAGGTTATCGAACTCAAGCATAGTGCCCTGCAGCGCACCGCCCGAATAAATAACCGGCTGATCATCCACCGAATCCAGATTCAGCGAAATCTTCTGCGTCAGTGTACGGTAGGCGAATGAGCCAGATACTGGTCCGCTGACATTAATGGCTTCCGTGTTATCACTGGCCGGAATCAGCGGATAATCGTCGAAATAGAAATTCACCGAAGCACCGATTGGTGCCAGCGTTATATTGCTCAGGCTGACGTCCAGGCCGTCCGCCAGCGTCATGCGATAAACCTCACCCGACGACAGACCGCTTAAATTACCCAGACTGGAGTTAAAGCCCTGACCCAAGGCAACACCGGACAGCTGCGGCACTGCTTGCAGTAATTGCGCAACCAGTTGCAGAGCTTCCTGATTGACCTCATTAGCATCAGGACTCTGAGAGCTGAACGCCGAACTGAATAAATCTGTGCCGGACAAACTGAAGGCAGCACTGGCTGGCGCAGCATTGAATACCAGAGCACTACTGAGAGCAATACAACTCATTAACTTCTTCATCGATATATTCCTTTATTATTGTTTTTCTCATTTTCAGATAACAAGAAGGAATCAGATGCGATTCCAGCAAGCAACTTTAGATGAAGAATTTATTAACACTAGCCAGCACTAACAATATGGCCCGAATAGAACCCTGCGCTATCAGTTTGTTATCCATTCAGTACACACAACAGTCCGATATAAAAAAAAAGTGCGATTAACTTATTTATAAATAATGTCCAAAGAAACCTGATACGAACAACACCACCTAAGACATAAGCATGAAATAAGACCAACTCTTATTTGCTAAGCAAAGTATTTCGGCCAACAGAGACAATTGCAGCGCCGGCATATCTGCTATTCCGGACAACTTCAGAGCATGTAAGTTTCTCCCTGAGACACCCACGCTAACACATTCTTCCGATTGATCAACATCTAACCACTGACTAGGCTAAAAACTGCAGTCAGCATACGGAATATGATTATGCCCAAGCCACGGAAGCAACAGGTGTCCATTGAAGATACGCCCTACTATCACTGCGTTTCACGCTGTGTTCGCCGAGCATTTCTTTGTGGAACCGACTCTGTTACCGGTGAGAGTTATGAGCATCGTCGAGGCTGGCTTGAGAATAAACTCTTAGAACTCCCTCAAATGTTTGCTATTCAGATTGCTGCATATGCCATCATGAGCAATCACTACCATGTTGTTCTTTATGTTGATTCTGATTCCAGTAAGTCCTGGACTGATGAAGAAGTCATTGAGCGCTGGCACTCGCTGTTTAAAGGAAACCTGCTGTCTCAGCGCTTTATGCGCGGCGATGAAATGAATAAAGCCGATCTGGCAAGACTCCAGATATACATTACCGAATGGCGTACTCGGCTCACTGATATCAGCTGGTTTATGCGGGTTCTGAACGAGTCCATTGCTCGTGAGGCCAATCTGGAAGATGATTGCACCGGCAGATTCTGGGAAGGTCGCTTCAAATCACAAGCTCTGCTTGATGAAGCAGCACTCGCTGCCTGTATGGCCTATGTTGATCTCAATCCTGTTCGAGCCTGTATGGCAAAAACTCCGGAAGACTCTGACCATACATCGATTAAGTGCCGAGTAGAAAAAGCAAAAACAGCTCACACCCCTAATCACTTACATCAACAACCTAAAGAGCTACTGTCCTTTGCCGGAAATCCCCGTCAGGCTATGCCTAAAGGCATCGCAATGAAGTTGACCGATTATCTGGAACTGGTGGATGCAACCGGGCGAATTATACGCGAAGACAAACGCGGCTTTATTTCTGACAGTTCTGAGAAAATTCTGGAACGACTTGGATTAGATAAAGATCGCTGGCTAAGCATGACGCAGAACTTCGAGAATACCTTCAGCACCTTTGCTGGCAACGAACAAAAACTACGCTCGACCTGCGAGAGGCTACAGTACCAGCGCCCACCAGGGCTGAATCGTTGCCGAACAGCCTTCGGCTAGAGCACCTTCCCTCATAATTCCATAACAATCAGGCACATCTGAGGGCTTGCTGCGCCTGAAATTCCGCCCCTAACAGCATAACTCATAGCATTGGCTTAGCCACACTATGCAGCCATGCTGCCCAAGGAACATGGATATATCAACACGTAGCATCCAACAACCAAAACTGGATTTTCTTAGAGTGGCTGTCCTTTTTATTGCTCCGTACCAGCGCCCACCAGGGCTGAATCGTTGCCGAACAGCCTTCGGCTAGAGCACCTTCCCTCATAATTCCATAACAATCAGGCACATCTGAGGGCTTGCTGCGCCTGAAATTCCGCCCCTAACAGCATAACTCATAGCATTGGCTTAGCCACACTATGCAGCCATGCTGCCCAAGGAACATGGATATATCAACACGTAGCATCCAACAACCAAAACTGGATTTTCTTAGAGTGGCTGTCCTTTTTATTGCCGGTTATCGAACTCAAGCATAGTGCCCTACAGCGCACCGCCCGAATAAATAACCGGCTGATCTGTAGTGGTCAAACTGTCGAGTAGATAGTATTAGCCAGATAACGTCATAAATAACAGACTCACTCAAATACCCAGACCAGCATCACAATCCCTAACATAACTGTCATGGCCAAACTTAACCTCTACGAGACGCTGTGGTATGGTCCGCCATAACCAGACAACATCAAGGGAAACGATATGGAAGTCTGCATCAAAGGCAATGAAGCCATTTTTCAGGGGCAGCCATGGAAGCAAATCAGCCCGCCCGATCAAGGGATGAAAGTGTTCGTGCCAAAGAGCGAACACTCAAACTACAACCGCCTGAAAAACAAAGCCAAGACGGACTTCCACGCAGGCTACCTGCTATCCCAACTCAACAGTCTGAATAACCGCCATGGATTACTCCGCAGTAGCGTTAGTCGATTCAAGCCAACAGAACATAAGCTTGAAATAGATGGTGGCTATATCTGCTACAGCATGGCCAACGGTTGTGTGTTTGTGCAAGACTATGATCTTGCCCGAAATAAATCCGAAAACAAAACTGCACTCTACTCTGTATCGCACAATAAAGATCGTAGATCGGAGTGGTCGACAATGGAAACCAAGCGAGTTTGGTCAGAGCACATTGCCGTGAATGGTGGTTTTGAAGATCTAAATACCGCAGTCAACACCATGCCCCCCTTCATTGAAAGGGGATACAAACCAGATACAACCCAATCATCTATAGAAAGCTCTGGTTTTACGATCTTCTATAACAATTGTGGCGGTGGTTTAGACTCCAGCTTTAGAGAAGTGTTTGACGCATCTATCGTTAACCCCAAGGGCGGATCGGAAAACGCTAAGAAGCTTGCTCAGATAATCCGCATTGAAGCGAGAGCTGGTAAAGAGCTTAACTGGACCCTGCATGAAAAAGGCCATGCGCTCTTCAAACGTGCACTTCAGATTGCCTTGAAAGAGCTTTCGCCGAAAGAGATCGAAAACCTCGGTAAGCAGAAAGTATTCTATGCTAACCCAACGATGAACCTCTCTGTCATCGACCACTACCGCAAGAAAGCAGGCATGCAACTGGCTCCACAGCGACCATTGATGAACGAGATGAACTTGTCACAAACTTGGGGGACAGGAAACGCCATCAGTGAAATTCATGTTTCAGCACGGCAGATGAAGGAGCAAGGCGAAAACGGCCTACGCAACCTGACACCAGGCCAACTTACCGCCACTGGTTTTAAACGCACTATGATGGCAGCCGTAGGGGCTAGTCCTTACCTGATACCGGAAGCAGCACTATCTGTTCAAGCTGTTTCGTTTGCTACTGGCTGGGCCGCACTGGTTATGTCTAATTTCGGAGCCAACTCAAAAGTAATCGAAAATGGTGGTGATATGATCGACCACACAATCAACCAGCTTCGTCAACGAGCCTAATAATGTCATACCCTTTACTTGGCAGTGTTCGGTTCCCAAAATTAAAAGACGCGAAGCAACGTTCTTTTAAGCTATCGGGTATCGAAGTCTCAGCAGCGCTAAACCCAACAGCCACGAAATGGGGGGTTCAACGTGAGCACTCCCCAAGTTTCAATTTATACGATCATGAAAAGTTCATTACTGATAAAGAATCTGTAGGTTACGAGACCTGCTATTCCAGTATATGGGATATAAAAGGTATCTTTGGACTGGGGATAAAATCTTACATACAGTTCAGACTCTTAGTCGCCAAGTGTAAAGATGGACAAAACCTCTTTCTACCCGGTAAATTGTTAGACGTCGTTAAGTCCGAAACCTCCAGGCAATTCAATGATGAAAGGTATTACTTAGATGTAACGGCTCTACAGAATGTTGAAACCTGGGTAATCAATGATATTGAGTTTACTTATCATATGAATGAGGTGGAGCATTCTACTCACAGTAATTTCATTGAATACATATGGTCCGTTCCCATCACTGAAAATCACTATCTTCAGTTTTTATTCGGTTTCCCGAAAAACGGAAAAACTGCTTCTCACGAAGCAGCAATCAGAAGCTACTGCACCTCTATCATGAAAACAGTCCAGATCGACTCTCCAGAGTGGGTTGGGAGAGAGAGAACTACTACTGCATCATTATCGAAAGATACACATCAAGTCGACGACATAGAGCCTCTGATCTGGAAGCGAGAAGCAGATACAGGTTCATACCTGGATTTCAGAAGAGAAGCGGCCGAGAAGGCGAAACAAACCGAAGAGCAGCAATAGCGCATGGGTTCTACCCCTTCGTGCTTTTCACACAACAGCTTGTTAGTGTGCGTGCGCACTTATCCTGGGCGACTCTTTCGAGAAACCCCACGTAACACATTGACCTGCCTGAGAAATCTTCCATAACTCAAAAATCCCTGCCAGAAATACGTGCACATCTGTCAATTCCAGCTTGCAGCACGTTATTGACTGATTTGAAGTTTACGTTACTACCCTCTGGCTAATCCGGCAAGTGTGAATATACGACCAAAACGAAACAGGGCCGGCGCGATTCATTCGCTGCCGGCCCTGTAATAGATAGGTTTTGTGGAATATGCGTCAGTTACTGCAGAGCCTCGATCAGCCCTCTGGTCCCAGCGGCACAATACCAGACGGATTCAGGCTTTTAATCGAGTAGTAACCTGCTTTGATATGGTCCTGACGCACGGTGGCGGCGATGCCTGGCAGTGCGTGAATGCGCAGCATATAGCCATGTAACGCTTTCATGTCTTTCAGCATATTGCGGTTGCACTTAAACAGGCCGTGGTAGGCGCTATCAAAGCGAATGAGAGTAACGAAGGTGCGGATATCGGTTTCGGTCAGGGTGTCTCCGAACAGATAGCGGCGGCCGTCGCTCAGACGCTGTTCCAGTTCATCCTGGGTGGCGAACACTTTGTGGTAGGCCTCTTCGTAAGCCTGCTGGGTCGTGGCAAAGCCGGCCTGATATACGCCGTTATTCAGGTCGGTGTAGATGTGTTCGTTCAGCGAATCAATTTCTGCTGCCAGCTCTGCCGGATACAGGTTCAGTGTATTGCCGGTTAGGTGGTCAAAGGCGCTGTTGAGCATACGCACGATGTCGGCAGATTCGTTATTCACCAGCCGGTCGGTTTTCTTGTCCCACAGTACCGGTACGGTAGCCCGGCCATTCACCTGCGGGTCGGCGTGGCTATACAGCTCGTGCATATAGCGTTTGTTGTGCAGGGCATCAGCGCTGGCGCCGGGGAAGCTGTGTTCGTCTTCGGCAAACTGCCAGCCCTGTTCGCTCAGTACCGGATTCACAATGCTCACGCTGATCATGTCTTCCAGCCCTTTCAGCGCCCGTACCATCAGCGTGCGTGATGCCCAGGGGCAGATGTAAGCCACATACAGGTGGTACCGGCCCGGTTCGGCTTTAAAGCCGCCCTCGCCCGTTGGCCCGGCGCTGCCGTCGGCGGTAATCCAGTTGCGAAAGGTGGATGTCTGGCGCACAAAACGGCCGTCTTCGTCTTTGTTCTGAACCGGCTGCCAGTCCTGTGTCCATTGACCATTTACCAACATGATTGTGTCCTCCGGTGAATAGCGAAGCCTGCCGTAGCAGCAGGCCAGAGAATGGCTGTATCAGCTCAGTTTGTTGCTGATAACGGCGTCTGCGGAGTAGCGACCTGCGCCGGAGAAGGCCAGTGAAATGGCAACCACCATCAGTACCAGTGCGTACTCGTAACCGTTATTGGCCATAAACAGACCGTTACCGATGTGCACGCTGACCATTGCTACCAGCATGGTGAAGGCAGTTACCGCTGCCGCCGGACGGGTGAGCAGACCAATGGCCAGTGCCAGACCGCCGAAGAATTCTGCACTGCCGGCCAGTAATGCCATCAGGTAGCCCGGCTCCAGACCAATGCTGGCCATCCACTGTCCGGTGCCTTCCAGACCGTAACCGCCAAACCAGGCGAACAGTTTCTGTGCGCCGTGGGCAGCCAGTACCAGACCTACCGGTACACGCAGAATCAGAGCAGCCAGGCTGGCGCTGGCAGAGCTGTCGGATGCGAAAAGTTTTGTGATCAGTGCGTTGTTCATAGCGTATCTCCAGGATTATTTGTTTTGGCGGTGGCTGCGGCGTTGTGCCTGTGCCTCACTGCTTAACAACCACTTTAGCCATCAACGTATCCTTGATAAATATCGCCTTTATTGTTTAATTAACAACAATATATTGATAGTTAGCTATCGGAGAATCAGGATGGATCGCATCAGCGCTATGCAGGCGTTCGTGAATGTGGCGCACGAAGGCTCGTTCGCCCGCGCAGCCGAGCGGCTTCAGCTGTCGCCGCAACTGGTGAGCAAGTATGTATCGCAACTGGAAGACCATCTTGGCGTACGGCTACTGAACCGCACCACACGTAAGGTCAGCCTGACTGAAGCGGGCCAGAGCTATTTTCAGCGGGCCAGCCAGCTACTGATTGATCTGGACGATATGGAAAATGAACTGGGCAGCCTGCAACGTTCGGCACGCGGTACGTTGCGCATTTCTGCGCCGGTGTCGTTTGGCATTCAGCACGCCGCTGCGCTGATTACCGATTTTCAGAAAGCCTACCCCGATGTGCAGGTGGACCTGAACCTGAACGACCGCAAGGTGGATATTATTGAGGAAGGCTTCGATGTGGCGTTGCGTATTGGCCAGCTGAAAACCTCGTCTCTGATTGCCCGCCGGGTGGCGCCGGTACAGCTGGTGATCTGCGCATCGCCGCAGTATCTGGCGGAATACGGCGAGCCCACCAGCGTTGAACAACTGCAGGATCATCGTTACCTGAAGTACAGCTATCAGGAGAGCGACATCGTGCTGCACACCGCCGATGGGCAGCAGGTGCAGCCACAACTGAACGCCAGCCTGTGTGCAAATAACGGTGGTCTGCTGGCGGATGCCGCGATTCAGGGGGCAGGCTTTGTGATTCAGCCGACCTTTATTGTCGGTAAGGCGATTCAGCAAGGGCTGCTGAAACCGCTGCTGCCCGACTACCAGTTAGCGCCACTGGCGCTGTACGCGGTTTACGCCCACCGGCAGTTGCTGTCGAACAAAGTACGCTGTTTTATCGACTTTATTGACGGCTACTATGGTGAACCACCCTACTGGGATCAGGCCGACGCCTGAATCCAGCGGTAGTCCAGTAACGCATTCTGGCTGCTCTGCCAGCGCTCACGACTGTTACGCAGGGCTTCGACCATGGTTTTCAGGCGATCGTATTGCTGCTGTTCCTCGCTCTGTACCATACCCTGTTCACTGGCATAGTCGGACAGCACATTGGCGACCTGCACGGCAGCATAGGATACCGACACACTGACACCGTGGTAGCCCGTTACGCTGTCGTTGCTGATGCTGAAGCCTTCCATGCTGTGTGCAACCCACGAGCGCATTTCCAGGCGGCTGCTGTCAGACACCCGATCGCTGGTCTGAGTGGTTTGCCATTGCGCAGTCACATTCAGCTGCGACCACTGGGCCGAGGCCATCATGCTGGATTCAGGTTGCTGGCGACGAATACGAATGGTTTCCAGGCCGTTCAGGTTGGGCACAAAGCCCAGGCCTACGCGGGTTTCCTCCTCGCGCTGATTGAGCAAGGCATCATCGAACTGGAAAAAATTGAGGGGTGACTCCACCGTCAGCGGTTGCGCCTGCACGGCTTCACCTGAACTGTCTGTAACCAGCGCAGGTCCCTGCTGCAACTGCGTGACTATCTGCTGTGCCTGCGGAACAAAGTTACGCAGATGAACTTCCTGCAATAGCAGACTCTGACCGGATTCGGCCAGCGCCACCCCGTTCTGTCTGATCTTGCCCTGATAGCTGCCATCGGCGGCGTACAGGTCGTAATCGGCGGCAACACTGTTCAGCCATAGCGCGCCAACGCCAGCCTCGCTCAGTGACTGCTGCAGCACAGAGCCATCGTCGGCAAAGGTCATCACCGCCAGCGAGGCGTACAGACTGTCATTTTCATCCAGCCAGCCGTTGCCGTCTTCATCCAGCTGACTCAGCTCAGCAAAACCCTGGCCGCTCTGTGGGCCGAACATCTCGCTGCCGTCGTCTATCTGGCCATTACCATTACGATCAAACACCAGATAGCCGGTACCCGATGCAGCCATCGCAACCTGATCTTTATGGCCGTCGGCATTCAGATCAAACTCGAAGGTCTGATCACTCAGCTCCACCACGCCGCCATTAAGGTTAATCATCAGCGGGTCGATCAGGTTGATATTGCCCTGAAACAGGTTGCTCTGCTCAATTTCCGTGTTGCGCTGCATATCCAGCGCCAGCATAAAATCGATGCTACGCCCGTCTGCCGTTGTCACCTGCCCCACAGCTTCAAAACTCAGCGCCTCACTCTGCTCCAGCTGCAGCACGCTGGTGACCAGCACCTCAGTCGATGCCACGGCACTGCTGCCTTCAGCCGGAATACCGCGTACGGCACGCACCACCACATTCTGATCAATTACGCCGGAGGTCAGGCTCTGTGCCAGATAGCGGGACTCAATGTCGGTGTCACCACCGTCGGCATCGCGTACGTTCGCTACCGATGTCAGCGACTGAGCTTCATGGCGCAGGTAACGCTGGCTGAGCGTTATCTGAGCTGCGGAGGTATTGCCGTTACCATTGCCGTTTTCCAACACCTCGACGGTCGTCGATGTCAGTGCGGCCTGACTCTGGTCTGATCGCTGGACGCTGCTGAGCTGCACATTGGACTGTTCAATTTTCATAACCTGCTCCCTGGCAGAAAGGCTCTGTCAGGGTATCGGCCAAAAATGAACCATCGTTAAGTATAAATAGTAATAGCGCTATTAGTAACGAGAGGAAAGCGTGATTAAAAATCAGCCAGCAGGCCGATATTAAGACGAAAAGTGCAGGAAGACAGAGATCAGACTTCGGGAAATGCCAGCACCGGCTGAGCCTCCGGGCGCGCCAGATAGAAGCCCTGAAACAGGCTGACGCCTAAGTCCTGCAAGCACTGCATTTCGGCGGCGGTTTCCACCCCCTCGGCAATGATGCTGGTACCCAGCTCATTGGCAATAGCCATGGTGCCGCGCACAATGGCCTGCTTGCGTGGATTGCTGTCGATATCGCGGATCAGCGCCATATCCAGCTTAACGTAATCGGTCGCCAGATCGCTCAGCAGGTTAAGCCCGGAATAGCCGGCACCGAAATCATCAATCGCGGTTTTAAACCCCATCTGACGATAGTGATTAATGATGTTCTTCACATGGGCGATGTCGGTCATTTTTTCCGACTCGGTGAACTCAAACATGATGTTGCTTATGGGAAAGCCATAGGCTTCCGCCGCTTCCAGCGTCTGCGAATACAGAGTTCCGGGCGGTAAACAGCGTTTGGAAGAAAGTTAATGCTCAGCAGCGAGTTGATATTCAGCTGCGCCGCCTGCTGAATAGCCTTGGTACGACAAGCCTGATCAAACTGATACAGGTTGCCGTCATTAACAAAGCCAAACACCCAGCCAGCCCCCTGACCTTGCGGCCCGCGTACCAGCGCTTCGTGGGCGAATACGGTTCGCCCGCTGGCATCGAAGATTGGCTGAAACACCATGTGAAAGTCGAAATCGAGCGGCGTATTGCCACGACAGGCATCGCACAGGTTATCGGAGCCGACTTTGTGCTCACGATCCGCCCCTGATGTGTGTGCCACTGGCCGCACCTTTGCTGACTGCTTCAATCAGAAAGCGTAGACCACTCAGCCCTGGCTCTCCATCCGCGCCAGCCATACTTCCAGCCCCTGGGCGTTCAGACCGGCGTCCAGCTTTAAAAAGTCTCGTGCTGCTGTCGCATCAGCATCCGGATTCTGCGCCTGCCAGGCCGCAACCAGCCATTCCAGCACAGCGGCACTTAACCGCTGCTGGCGGCCTTCGGGCTGATCTTTCTCGGCCAGTGCGATATCAACATGAGCCTGTAACGAATCCAGCAGTTGTTTAACATTACTCTCACTCGGACGAATGCGGCCGTAGTGAGTGAGGTAAATCCACTGCGGTTCAAACGCCAGAATGCGCTCAATACTGGTTTTCATGGCCTGCGGATCAAAATGCACCGGCGTGGTGGTCACGAACAGGAAATTGCCCGCCTCGCTGTCGAGCTGGCGATACGACAGGCCGAAGGTATCACCGGTAAACACACCGCCACTCAATTCATCATAAATACACACGTGATGCAGTGCGTGCCCCGGGGTATCAATAAAGCTCAGACGGCGGCCATTAAAATCGAGCTCAAAGCCATCATCGGCTTCAGTAATACGGGTGGCATCCACCGCAATCAGCTCACCGTACAACGCCTGATACTGCTCCTCGCCGTACACGGCTACCGTACCCGCCTGCAACTTCGCCGGTTCAGCCATATGCCGTACGCCACGTGGATGCACAATCAGCTGAGCATTCGGACACAGCTGCATTAACGCACCAGCACCGGCGGCATGATCGAGGTGAATATGAGTGAGAATGATGTAATCCAGATGCTCCGGCGTCAGCCCCAGCTGCTCGATTCTGGCCAGAATATGCGGCACCGTGTGGTTGGTGCCGGTTTCGACCAGCGCCAGCCGGTCGCCCTGACTCAGCAGATAGACGCATGCCAGCCCCTGATCGACATAGTCGGCGTCGATTTGCCAGATGCCCTGCGCTTCATCAGAAAACGGAATAACAGACATAGCTTGCTCCTGTGTTTGGCTACAGCCTAACGATTACAGCCGCTACTGCCAATACGACTAATTTTCAGCCACAGAAATAACAGCAGCTGATGATTAATCGGGATCAAAACCATCACGATCATTAACCGAGACTGAACGCAGAATTCGCACCAGTAACCGGTACGGGAAGCTGATAATTAAATCGATGGTTTCATCCAGATCGAAGCTACGATCTGCATCGCGCCGTTTCGGCAGCACCAACAGGGAAGCCAGGTAAAAACCGATCACACCGAGCAGTACGTAACCATCAAACCCAGCCATCAGCAGGTTACATAAAAGATAAGCACTGATGCAGAACAGCAACAGCGCGGCAACGGTTCTGAATTCATCCATAAGTATTTATCCTGTTTTGTTTCTAGCCGCGTAGCAACAGGCTGATACTCATGGCAATACATACGGCCACTGTCAGGTAGCGTATAAAATTAACCCCCTGTTTTACCGCCGCAGCCGCCCCTAAACGCGCACCAACCAGCTGGCCGACAGCCATGGCCAATCCTAATTGCCAGATAATCTGCCCCGATAAAATAAACACCAGCAACGACACAATATTGGTGGTGAAATTCATCAGTTTGGCGTGGGCAGTAGCAGAGACAAGATTCATGCCGCGCAATTTGCTGTAGCTTACGCTGTAAAAGGTACCGGTGCCGGGGCCGAAGAAGCCATCATAAAAACCAATGCCCGATACCAGCGTTGCATTAAAACCCTTCTCCGGCATTCTGGCGGTCGTTGCCTCACGGCCGAAACTGCGACTCAGCAATAAATACAGTGCAATCATCATCAGGCCATAAGGCATGATCAGCACCAGTAAATCACTGCCGAATTGCTGAATAGCCAGCGCCCCCAGCCCGGCACCGATGCCAGCCGCCGCAATGCCCTGCCATTGCCGTCGTGGTTCAACCAGCCCCTGGCGCACAAAAAAACGGGTGGCGGAAAAACTGCCAAAACAAGCCTGTAATTTATTAGTGGCCACGGCCTGCACCGGTGGTACACCAGCAAACAACAGCGCCGGTATCGTCAGCAAACCACCACCACCGGCGACTGCATCAATAAATCCAGCCGCCATCGCGACCATGGCGAGCAGCATTAACATATCCGGTCCGGTTTCCAACGAATTCTCCACAAACGGTGTTTAACGGTTAGCAGCGTGACTAAAGCTTAATCTGAGCAACAAACTGATTCAGTTCAGACAGCGTGCGGATAACGTGCAGATTTTTGCTATCGCCCAGCGCAGTCAGTTTCTGGCTGAAGTCACTGTTCCAGAAACGCGGCGACAGGCGCAGCATCTTATAGCTTTGTAAGCTGCCTTTAACAATGGAACTTCCCGGCGGCCAGCCTTCCGGGGTGATGAATAATCCTTTCAGCAGTCTTTTCGTCACAAGCCAGTAGCTAAGCCAATATGGCAGATCGATATAAACCAGCGTATCTGCTGCCTGCAAACGCTGCTGAAAAGATGCCAAAGGACCAAGGCCATCAATCAGCCAAGCCTCTGACTGCAGGATGTTCTCGTGCTGAGCATCAAATGCTGCCCGCTCGACCAGGCTGCCATCGGCGTTATAGACCATGGAATCCAGCGGATAAAACGGAACCCCTGCGGATTCAGCCAGCGTTTTACTGAGAGTCGACTTCCCGCTACCGGGCTTGCCGAACACGGCGATCTTTTTCATGTTACCTCCTGTGATAATGGATTACCCGGAAGGCAGAAACAAAAAACCCACCTCTCCGGGTGGGTCTGCAGATTCAGAACAGCATCAGACATCCCACCAATAAATCGGGATGCAGATAATGCTGACGCTGGTCTGAGCTGATTTCGTTTTCATGGCAACAGAATCCATGATGGGCTTTGCGATGTCAAACGTCAGTCACTGATCTGACGGAAAAATCGTTCACTCGCGGGACTATATAACAGGCATAAAAAAGCCACCCGCAGGTGGCCTTTTTATTCGGGCAGGATTACTCCCACTCGATGGTCGCTGGCGGCTTGGACGATACGTCGTAGGCCACGCGGGAGATGTGCTCAATTTCGTTAATGATACGGTTTGAGACTTTTTCCAGCAGTTCGTATGGCAGGTGCGCCCAACGAGCCGTCATAAAGTCGATGGTTTCTACTGCACGCAGAGAAACAACCCACTCGTAGCGACGCTGGTCACCGACTACGCCCACAGATTTCTGCGGAATAAATACCACAAAGGCCTGCGAGGTTTTGTGGTACCAGTCGAAGTTGTGCAGTTCTTCAATGAAGATAGCATCCGCTTCACGCAGTACGTCGGCGTATTCTTTTTTCACTTCGCCAAGGATACGCACGCCCAGACCCGGACCCGGGAATGGATGACGATAAACCATGTCGTAAGGCAGGCCCAGTTCCAGACCGATTTTACGCACTTCGTCTTTAAACAGTTCACGCAGTGGTTCAACCAGATCCATTTTCATGTCTTCTGGCAAACCGCCCACATTGTGGTGCGATTTAATAACGTGTGCTTTACCGGTTTTGGACGCTGCCGATTCGATCACGTCAGGGTAAATAGTGCCCTGCGCCAGGAACGGAACGTCTTTCAGTTTGCTGGCTTCGTCATCGAACACTTCGATAAAGGTGTTACCAATGATCTTACGCTTCTGCTCAGGGTCAGATACGCCCGCCAGCTTGCCAAGGAACAGCTCTTCAGCGTCGGCACGAATCACTTTAACGCCCATGTTCTTAGCGAACATGTCCATCACCATATCGCCTTCGTTCTTACGCAGCAGACCATTATCTACGAACACACAGGTCAGCTGATCGCCGATGGCTTTATGCAGCAGCGCTGCCACAACCGAAGAATCCACACCGCCGGACAGACCCAGCAGAACTTTGCTGCTGCCAACCTGAGCGCGTACTTTTTCAATCTGGTCTTCAATAATTTTGGCTGGCGTCCACAGCGCTTCACAGCCGCAGATATCCAGTACAAAGTGCTCCAGCAGACGCTTACCCTGCAGGGTGTGCGTTACTTCCGGGTGGAACTGTACGCCGAAGAAGTTTTTCTCGGCATTGTACATACCAGCAATCGGGCAGCTTGGCGTAGACGCCATCAGACCGAAGCCTTCCGGCATACGGGTTACTTTGTCACCGTGGCTCATCCACACGTCGAGCAGAGACTTACCTTCGTCGCTGACGTGGTCTTTGATGTCTTTCAGCAGTGCGTTGTCTGCTTCAACCTGAATCTGCGCGTAGCCGAATTCACGGATGGTCGAGCCTTCAACCTTGCCGCCCAGCTGCTCGGCCATAGTCTGCATGCCGTAGCAGATACCCAGTACTGGCAGACCCATGTTGAACACGATTTCCGGTGCGCGTGGTGAACCTTCTTCAGTTACTGACTCAGGGCCACCGGCCAGAATGATACCGCTTGGGTTGTACTCACGGATTTCCGCTTCGTCCATGTCCCATGCACGGATTTCAGAGAAAACACCGATTTCACGAACACGACGCGCAATCAGCTGAGTGTACTGCGAACCGAAGTCCAGAATCAGAATGCGTTGAGCATGAATGTCTTGAGACATAAATAATTCCCAGAAAACAAAAGCGGGGATGCATTGCATCCCCTGATCAAATCAATACCCGCGAGAATTAACCCAGACGGTAGTTAGGCGCTTCTTTGGTGATCTGCACGTCGTGTACGTGAGACTCTTTCATACCAGCGGCGGTAATACGTACAAACTCAGGCTTGGTGCGCATTTCGTCGATGGTGCCACAACCGGTGTAGCCCATGGACGCACGTACACCACCCATCAGCTGGTGAACGATGTTCATCAGCGGGCCTTTCACGGCAATACGGCCTTCAATACCTTCCGGTACCAGCTTATCAACGCCGGCATTCTTGTCCTGGAAGTAACGGTCAGAAGAACCCTGGCTCTGCCCCATTGCACCCAGAGAACCCATGCCACGGTATGCTTTGTAGGCACGGCCCTGGAACAGTTCAACTTCACCCGGTGATTCATCGGTACCGGCCAGCATAGAACCTACCATGATGACGCTTGCGCCTGCCGCGATAGCTTTGGCGATGTCGCCCGAGAAACGGATACCGCCGTCGGCGATCACCGGTACATCGTAGGCTTTCATCGCTTCGGCAACGTTAGCAACAGCAGAAATCTGCGGCACACCAACGCCGGCAACGATACGGGTAGTACAAATAGAACCCGGACCAATACCCACTTTAACGCCGTCGGCACCCGCTTCAGCCAGAGCAATTGCGGCCGCAGCCGTCGCGATGTTGCCACCAATTACCTGAACCTGCGGGAAGTTCTGCTTAACCCAACGTACACGGTCGATAACGCCGGTACCGCCTGGGTTAGAGGTGTGACCGTGGGCTGTATCCACCACAATCACGTCAACACCGGCTTTAACCAGTGCTTCAACACGTTCTTCAGTACCTGCACCGGTACCTACTGCAGCGCCTACGCGCAGACGACCCTGGTCATCTTTTGCTGCATTCGGGTAGGTACGGGCTTTGTCGATATCCAGTACAGTCATCAGACCGGCCAGTTTACCTTCGCCGTTAACCACCAGAATTTTTTCAATGCGGTGTTCCTGCAGCAGGTCCTGTACGGTCTGCTTGTCGGTACCTTCCGGCACAGTGACCAGTTTTTCTTTTGGCGTCATGACGGATGCAACGGTGCGCGCCATGTCTTTTTCAAAGCGTACGTCACGGTTGGTGACGATACCCACCAGCTCATCGCCATCCACAACCGGCATACCGGAAATGTTGTGCTGAGCAGTCAGAGCCAGCAGCTCTTCAATGGTGGTTGTACTCGGAACAGTGATAGGATCTTTAACCACACCACTCTCGAACTTCTTCACCTTGCGGACTTCGGCAGCCTGCTCTTCGATGGTGAGGTTCTTGTGAATAATGCCCAGACCGCCTTCCTGTGCAATCGCAATCGCCAGACGAGCTTCTGTTACGGTGTCCATCGCTGCCGAAATGAGCGGGATGTTCAGCTCAATGCCACGGGTAAGACGGGTTTTCAGGGATACCTGATTAGGGAGAACTTCGGAGTAACCGGGAACCAGCAGCACATCATCAAAGGTGAGTGCATCCTGAGCGATTCGCAACATAGAGTGCCTTCCAGAACGAGGGGTGGAAAAGGCGGTGCATTATAGCGAAAGGTCAATCCCCGGTAAACGCCGGGCATACGCCTGTTTGCAGGAAATCGAGCGTCGCCGTTTTCAGCCCCGCAAAGCGAAAGGTTTCAATATGCCGGCCACGACTCTCAAGCCAGCAAGTGGTCTGATCTGAACGCTGACTCAGCACCCGGTATAACGCCTGCCCATGAGCGCGCGGGATCACCTTGTCGGTGGCGCTGTGAATCACCATAACCGGTGCCTGGATCTGGCTGACATAATCGATCGGGTCCCAGTGGCCCGGTACCAGCAACGTCAGCGGCATGACCAGCCAACCCAGCAATGAATGGCTGAGCGCATCGCGGGCAATTGCCGGAAAACCGGTGAATGGCGCATCAACCACGACACCAGCCAGCGCATACTGGTCAGCGTACATACCGGCAAAATCCAGCGCCAAAGCGGCCCCCATGCTCTGCCCCAGCAACCAGAACGGCGCCTGCGGCTGTTCAGCCCTGATCCAATCTGCAGCGGCGCGTACATCCTGCAATACCGATGGCATCAGTGCATGCCCGGCAGATGCACCAAAGCCGCGGTAGTCCAGCGCCAGCACATTAAAGCCAGCTTCGACCAGCCAGTACACGCTGCGAGTGTGGCTGCTGATGTTTTCGGCATTGCCGTGCAGAAACAGAATAGTACCGCGTGGCTGCTGCGCCGGAATCCACCAGGCATGTAACGAGGTGCCATCTGCCGCGGTCAGGTCGACATCTTTATAGACAAAACCATGGTCAGCGGGCGTTTCGATCCACACCGCACGCGGATAAAAGAACAACCCGGTGGTGGACGCACAGCCACTTAACAGCAATGCCAGCGTGGTGATAGTCAGCAGGTTGCGCAGCATGCTCAGAAGTACCGGTTCCAGGTAAGGCTGAACTGGTTGGACGCAGCACTCACATCATTATTTTCAGCTACCTGACGTCCGGCTTCGAAACGCAACTGATCATTGCTGCTGATCCTCAGTCCCAGAACTGCCTCAAGAGAACGCTGTTCGGTGTCATCACCGGCATTCAGTGCCTGCCAGTTTCCTTCCAGCTGAAACTGCAGCTGCTCGCCCTGCCACAACCAGCCAAGACGTGGACCAGCGCTCAGCTGATAGCCCTGCTCGAACTGATTATCTGCCAGCATGCGAACCTCCCCCAAGCCGTAAACACGGCCGACGTCTGTCAGCCAGGCCTTGCCGAAAGCCACTTTCAGGTAGCCGTAAAGCTCTGCCTCGCGCCACGGGTAACGCTCAGCACCGAACGACACCGCCCAGGCAACCGGATGCTGAAAGGCTGTCTGATGACTGAGCGACAGCACATCGATAATCCGTGCATTCTGCAAACGCAGCGCGCCATCCCCACCCCAGCGGCGCAGATCAAACTGTCCCATCTGAATCTGCGAGCCGTCGACAAATCCAGCAGGCAGATCGATCACATCATGGTAAGCCATGCGTAAACGCACATCGGTATAGGTATTGGTTTCAGCGCCACTGATGCGCCCGGCTCGTATCCCCAGACGCTGGGTCAGATGCCCTTCGTCATCACGCCATTGAGGGGTCGGCGCATTGTCAAAACCTGCACTGACCGGAATCCGGGAACGCGCCGAAAGTACAGCCAGCGTTCGCTGACGCAACTCCGGGTTGCCCTGCTTCTTTTTAATCGACAGATAGCGTGCATAGGCGGCTGCCAACTCCAGTGCCTGCGCTCGCTCTGTCTGTGACAGCGGCTTTAACAGCCCATCAATATCATCGCGTTCGTCGATCAGTCGACGGGAAATCCCGAGCACTTCAGCGCTGACCTGACGACTGCGGGTTTCAAGCTCTGTCGCAGCCGATGCACGGAACGTCACCTCATCAACCAGGTCGCCCTGCCACAGCGCCCGGATGGTATCGACCGGAACGGCTTTGTAGACGAAATCGTCGGCGAGATTAACCCGCTCAGATGCTGCATCGAGCATGGCAATAATCCGGTACGAGCAATTCTCGTCAAAAAAGAAATAGTCGAAATAGGTGTCCTGTAACTCCCACACATGGCGCACAAACTGATCGACCTCTTCTGAGGTTAAGGTCAGCCGGTACTCCCACACATCGCGATACTCCATGTGCTGGTATTCGTTGGTTTTTACGTAATACGGCATTACCGACGCCACGCCGGGATAGCCCCCCGCCAGGCCTTTGTAACTGAATACCAGTTCGTTATCGGTGGGATCGGCGTTAGCGGCAAAATTAACGGCATACGCTAACAGTTTGCTTCTGCGCTCATCGCTACGATCCAGACGAATCAGCGTATGACCGTACATAGAGGAAGGCGAATTGATATGTGACGCCGGAAAAATCAGTGTAATAGCATCGGCATCCAGCTCATCGCGCCATTGCTCGAAGGCTGGACAAGGCTGATCAATAAAGCCGTTATTCTCCAGCTTCGTTTTCAGCCATTGGTAACGGGCTGGAAAACGACACTGGGCAGATTCGTCAGGCTGCAGGCCCGACTGCGCAAAAGCGGCGATATCTGCCAGCAGCTCAGCATATGGGTTTTCTTTTCCGTCAGAACTCAGAAAAAAGCGTTCGCTGTCGTTCTGACTGATGGTACGAAAGGTAAGGGGATGGTAGCGAACGTGCAGCAACTGATGCCATTGCTGAGATTCTGCTAACGCCTGCAGACGGCTATCGTCTTGCGCAAACACAGGAAAAACAATCAGCGCGAAAAAAAAGGCGCCGCAAATCCTGAACAGCTTCATTAAAACTCCCTGTGTACAAACCAAAAAAAAGCGCGCCTCAGCGCGCTTTTATCCAGACTGATATCAGCCCAGGTATTTCTGCAGAGAAGCATCAGATGCCATTGCATCAGTCATTGCTTCATAAGCAGTTGCAGAGGTTGCTTCAGCAGAGAACATGCTGTCGAAGTTAGACTGCAGAGCGTGATTGAAAGCAGTAGAGTCCTGCGCTTCAACGCCGATTACTTCTGCCAGTGCGGCCAGAGTCTCGCCTTCACCTTTAGCAACATCCAGTGCCAGCTGATCCATGTTGTCGTCGATGAACTGCTGAGCCAGTTTCAGTGGGCCGTTAGCACCTTCACAACCCAGAGTACCGGAAGTCATACCAAAAGTCTGGTTACCGGAAGTACCGTTGGTGGTTGCCGCCAGTACATGCTCATGCCATTCGTTCGCATCAGGGAACACAACTGCGGAACCCAGACCACAACCCGCGTAAGGGTTAGCAGCGAAAGCCAGAGTAGAAGAAGATACCAGAATTGCGCCTGCGATCAGTTTTTTCATGGCTTGTTTCCTTATTCAGCCTTAAAAATTCGTTTCAGCATTAGCTGACAGGAAAAACACTAGTCTTTTGAAACCAGACTGTCTATCCCCCTTTTTGTGAACATTATGTATCTGTCACAGTTCCCGGGAAAATATTCATAAAGAGGTTGGACGACAAACTACGCCGTCTTATCACTAACGGCGAAACAGATCCTTTCAGTCTGACACTGGCGAAGCCCTGCCACACATGGCACCCTATAGGCTGATTTTCTTACTCGGTTTTCGTGTGAACAACCCGGCTATTTTTTCCGTTTCTCAGTTAAACCAGCGTGCCAAACAATTGCTGGAAGTATCGTTTGCGAGTGTTCGGGTCGAAGGTGAAATCTCAGGCCTGTCGCGCCCTGCGTCCGGCCATTGGTATTTCACCCTGAAAGATGCCAGCGCTCAGGTGCGCTGTGCCATGTTCCGGTCGCGTGCCGCTGCGGTGCGTTTTTTACCTAAAGAAGGCGATCGTGTTGAACTGCGCGCCAAAGTCAGCCTGTATGAAAACCGCGGCGACTATCAGCTGATTGTTGATGCCATGAAGCCTGCGGGTGAAGGCGCCCTGCTGCTGGCGTTCCAGCAACTTAAAGAGCGACTGAATCAGGCCGGCCTGTTTGACGAACGCAACAAAAAACCAATTCCCAGAATTCGCCGTGTCGGCATTGTCACATCGCCGACCGGGGCCGCAGTGCATGACATCATCACGGTACTCAAACGCCGCAACCCGGCCATTGAAGTCGATCTATACCCAACTGCAGTACAGGGCCGAGAAGCGACCGCACAGATTGTCGCTGCCATTGAACGCGCTAATCGTGATCAGCGCGTCGATGCCTTAATTGTCGGTCGCGGCGGCGGTTCGCTGGAGGATCTGTGGTGCTTTAACGAAGAGCCGGTGGCCTGGGCCATCTTCCATTCTGCCCTGCCCGTCATCAGCGCTGTGGGCCACGAGGTCGATTTCACCATTGCCGATTTTGTTGCCGATATGCGCGCTCCGACGCCATCAGCAGCGGCTGAGCTGGTCAGTCAGGACCAGTCTGTTTTGCGCAATACACTGGCGCAGTATGAACAGCGGCTGTTGTACGCCCTGCGCCGCGGCCATCAGCAGCGCCAGATGCGTTTGCACGCCCTGACCCAGCGGGTGCGCGGCCCGGAGCGTCAGGTGCAGTATCTGGCGCAGCATCTGGATCAGCTGGAGATGCGTATGCGCGCTGGCTGGAGTTCAGCAACGCGTCAGCAGCATCAGCGTCTGGCACAACTGCAACAAGCACTCAGCCACCAGCATCCGCAGAAAAGACTGGCAGATCAGGGGAAAGCGCTGGAACTGATTCGTCATCAGCTGGTCTCTGCTATCAATAACCGACTTCATACCGATCAGATCAGTCTTGCCGGACAGGCTAAACTACTCAACAGCCTGAGTCCGCTGAATGTTCTCGGACGTGGATATTCCATCACCCAGAAAGACGATGGCTCGGTGGTGCACTCCACAGAGGATGTTCATACTGACGAAGAGCTGGTCACGCGCGTCAACAATGGCTGGATCCGCTCGACCGTAACGCGTTGCGGCAACGACAAGGAAGCCTGATTTTATGATTGAATTACTGCAGAACGTTCTTAACTTTGCTCTGTCTTTTTTCGCCGCCGGGACCCTGCATACCGCGTCTCCGGCCCCTGCCGACAGCGCTCTGCCGATTCCGCACCCGGTACCCGGTGGCATCGCGCTGGTTGAGGCCGGCTATGGTCTGCAGCCACCTCGGGTTACGTTTAATGGCTCCCCGGTGTTTACCGTGCGGCCTTCCACCGACAGCCAGTGGATTGCTGTGGTTGGCATCCCTCTGTCTCAGGCACCGGGCAGTGCGACGGTAAAAAACGGCAATCGTGAATATACCTTTGAGATTCAGAGCAAGGCTTACCCGGAACAACATCTGACAGTGCAAAAGAAACACGTCAATCCAAGCGCAGAACAACTGCAACGCATTCGCCGCGAAAGCGCCGCCATGAATGCCATCTACACCAGTTTCACGGAAGGACACGGCTGGAGCCCTATGGCCTGGCCAGTGAACGGCCCACTTTCCAGCGAATTCGGCTTGCGCCGCTTCTTTAATGGCGAAGAGCGCCGTCCTCACAGTGGTCTGGATATCGCAGTGCCGACCGGCACACCGATACTGGCACCTGCAGATGGTACCGTGGTCCTTACCGGCGACTACTTCTTCAACGGCAAGACCGTATTTGTCGATCACGGCCAGGGACTGATCTCTATGTTCTGTCATCTTGACAGTATTGAAGTCAGCAAAGGCGAACAGGTCACCGCCGGTGACCGCCTCGCCCGCAGCGGCTCCACCGGTCGTGCCACCGGCCCTCACCTGCACTGGACTGTCAGCCTCAACAATGCCCGCATTAACCCACTACTGATACTGTCACCAGCCATTTCCCCGGCATTTTCAGGAGTACCCGACAATGGCTAAACACCCCGGAACATCAGGTCTGATGCCGGTTAAAGGCAGTGGCTGTGGCATTCGTCCCGACCCGGATGCGATGACCGACGACATTGGCTTCGACTTTTCAGCAGCAGCCAGCCTTAACAAAGCGCCAACAGAAAAGACAACAGAAGTAACTGAATCGGACGACAAGGCTCAACCAAAGTAGAAATTCAGATCTGTACTGGAAAGGACTCCCAGATGTATTTCTACCATGATCAAGAAAATATCCGTCAACGAACTGAAACCGGGCATGTATGTCTCGGACCTGAACTGCGACTGGATTCCCCACCACACCTACAACAAAGAAGGTCGTATCGGCGACCTTGCGACCATCAGTGAGATCAGGAAGCGTGGTATCACAGAGGTGTACATCGATACCGAGCGCGGGCTCGATACCGAGGACGCCCTGACTGCGGTTGAAGTAGACCGGCAAAACGAAGAATCCCTGCTGCGGGCAGCAGAGCAGAAACCCGACCAGCAGGCCTCCGTCAGCGTGCAGGAAGAGCTTCGCAAAGCTCAGAAACTCCACACAGAAGCAAGAGGCCTGGTCAGTAACGTCCTGAAAGACGTAAAGCTCGGCCGTGCGCTGGATGTTGACGCCTTCGACCAGCTGGCCGATGGCATGGTCGATTCAGTACTGCGTAACCATAACGCACTGGCAGCATTGGGAAGAATTCGCGAGAAAGACAATTACCTGCTGGAGCACTCCATCAATCTGGCGGTATTAATGGGGATTTTTGCCCGCAGCCTGAAAATAGACCGGCAAACCATGCATCAGGCCGTGCTCGGAGCCATGCTGCACGACATTGGCAAAGTCATGATTCCGGACACTGTGCTGCACAAACCCGGCAAGTTGAATGACGATGAGTTTCAGGTCATGCGCCAGCATGTTGTGTTCAGCCGCGAACTGCTGAAGCAAACCCCCGGCATCAGTGACCTGACCATACTCGTTGCTGCACAACATCACGAGCGTATTGATGGTTCCGGTTATCCGGATGGCCTGCACGACTGCGATATCTGCCGCGAAGGCAAAATGTGCGCAATTGCCGACGTTTACGACGCCATCACCGCCGACCGCGTCTACCACAAGGGAATGTCACCGACTGCGGCACTGAAAAAATTACTGGAATGGAGCGGAAGCCATCTCGATGAGGTGCTGGTGCATCGTTTTATCCGCTCGATGGGCATCTACCCTGTCGGAACACTGGTGCAACTGAAAAGCGAACGTCTGGCGGTTGTCATCGAGGCCTCAGAAAGCCATCAGCGCACACCGATTGTAAAAACCGTTTATCACGCCCGACTGAAACAGTTTATCCGTCCGGAAGTCATCGACCTGTCGCGCCCGACAGCGCAGGATGAAATTGTACGCGCGGTCGACCCGGCTCTGTGGAAGATACGGGTCGCCGACTTTCTGCTGTGAGCGTCAGCTCCCCGGGCGAAATTCTTCCGCCTGGCGCTTTGCCGTAAGCAATTCAATCTTGGCCAGTACTTCGGCCGGAGGTGGTGGCGGCTCAGGAATAGAGTCCGGGCGGCGATGAAACTCAGCAATGGCCTCCAGCATTCTGCCCAGCGAGCGAACACGACCACCGCGCAAAATCGCAATGCGAGCCAGCGTTTTAGCGTGCAGACGCCCATCCACCACGAAGCGATGCTCCATATAGAAGTATTTGCGGTCCCAGTGCAGCACCCGACTTTCCAGCTCCACTTCCGCCAGTGGTTTAATTTCCCGCACAAAAGTAATGGTCTGACTGGCAAGTACCGAGCGCCAGCCTTTATGCGTAAATAACTTGCCGGCGCCAATGGCCAGAAAAAACTCTGTACGAGCCAGATCCAGCCACACCGGATAACGGGAATTGGTCAGATGCAGATTCAGGTCGCAATCCCATGGCATCACGCGGAAACGGGTAACAAAGCGGCTTTCTACCGTCAGGCCTTTACTCCATGGACGAGAAAGGAACATCTTCAGTGTACGAAACAGATGTGTCACTTCAGTCACCCTTGCCTTCGTCGCTGACCACCTGGCGAATCAGACCTTCCTGAGCCACCGATGCCACCAGCACGCCCTGCTGATTGAATATCTGACCGCGACACAAACCGCGCCCACCGCTGCCGTTCGGACTGTCAATGGCATACAGCAACCACTCGTCCATGCGGAATGGACGATGGAACCATACGGAATGGTCGAGACTGGCTACCTGCATGCCTTTCTGACCAACAGATACCGCATGTGGGTGCAACGCCGTCGGGATCAGATTGAAATCGGTGGCATAGGCCAGCATGGTGCTGTGAACGTGTGGATCATCAGGCATCGGCGCGTCGGCTCGCATCCACACATGCTTCAGCGGCTCTTTTTTCTGTGGCGCAAAAATATTGACCGGATCAATTACCCGCATCTCAATCGGCTTGTCGGCGGTGTAAATGTCGCGCACCCTCTCCGGGAAAAAGTCGCGGAATTTGCGCGCCAGATCGACCTGCGACGGAATACCTTCGGGCCCCGCAACAGACGGCATATCCGCCATATGCTCGAAGCCCTCTTCCGGATGCTGAAAAGAGCACATCATGGTCAGAATCGCTTTTCCATTCTGGCTTGCTGTTACCTGACGGGTAGCAAAAGTACGTCCATCGCGCACCACATCCACTTCGAACTCAACGCTGTCCTGTACCGTGCCTGGACGCAAAAAATACGCATGCAGTGAATGCGGGTTCCAGTCGCCGTGATTCAGTGTCTGAATGGCGGCTGATAAGCTCTGCCCCAGCACCTGACCGCCGAACAGGTTACGAAAACCCAGATCCTGGCTGCGGCCACGGAAACGGTTAACTCCGATGGATTCCAGTTTAAGGAGCTCCATCAGCTCCTGCAGTACGTCACTCATAAGGCTTCACTTTGTTGTCTGACTGTGCGGACGGGGCTCATATAAGGGCAACCGACCATCGTGTAACTGAGATTATCTTCAGCATAGACAAAGACATTGGCCGACCTGACGGAACATGAACACGCCAATGCAATAGATCGTTCCATTTTAATGGACACTTTTACCCTTGTCCCGGGGCAATCATGCCACCGCGTCCGTCAAAATCCGGTGGCTGATGCACTCCGGCCGCCAATCCGTATAATAGCCGCCCTTTAAAATCAGTAATGGTCGTCAGCATGCAACAGCGCGAAATCTATCAGCATCAGGTGTCTCCACAGTCGTATCAGACCCTGCTGGACGAGAAGGCCGAGCGTCTGCGCCAGCAATTTGCCGACTACCAGCCTCCCGCACTTCAGGTGCACCCAAGCAAACCTCAGAACTTCCGTCTGCGTGCCGAATTCCGTTTATGGCACGAGGCCGACCGGTGTTTTTTCGCCATGTTCGAGCCCGGCGACAAGAGCAAAGTGTACGAGGTGCAGGATTTTCCGATTGCTTCTGTGCTGATCAACAACCTGATGCAGCGTCTGCTGAACAGTATTCAGGACAATGAACTGCTGCGCCGTAAGCTGTTTCAGGTGGAGTTTCTGACCACCATGAGCGGCGACGCACTGATTACGCTGATTTACCACAAACGCCTTGAAGAAGAATGGCAACAGGAAGCCATTAAACTGCAGGCGGAACTCGGTTTTCCGATTGTTGGCCGCTCCAAGAAACAAAAGCTGATTCTGGAACGCGATTGGGTCAACGAAACACTGAACGTCGATGGCAACCAGTATCACTACCGCCAGATTGAAGGTGGCTTTACGCAACCCAACGGCGACATGAATCAGCAGATGCTGAGCTGGGCCCGCGCAGCAGCTGATCAGATCACTGCCCGAACCGGAGACAGTGACCTGCTCGAACTTTACTGTGGCAATGGCAATTTCTCAGTGGCGATGGCTGAAAAATTCCGCCGTGTGCTGGCCACCGAAATCTCCAAGACCTCGGTGAATGCCGCGCAGATCAATATTGCCGACAACCAGTTAGATAATCTGATTATTGCCCGCCTTTCCAGCGAAGAGTTTGTCCAGGCATTGCGTGGCGAGCGTACTTTTACCCGCTTGCAGGACGTTGACCTCACTACCTACGATTTCCGCACCGTGCTGGTCGATCCACCACGTGCAGGTCTGGATGACGAATCCGTTCGCCAGGTACAGGCTTACGACAACATCATCTATATTTCCTGTAATCCGGACACACTGCACGCTAACCTCGCAGTACTGACCGAAACTCACGATATCGAACAGTTCGCGCTGTTCGATCAGTTCCCATACACCCATCACATCGAAACGGGTGTGGTACTGAGCCGGAAAACCAGCGTATGAGCAATAATCTGTTCAGCAACCTGAAAGGGATGCACAAAGACCAACTGAGCAATCTGGAACGTCTGGGTTATAAGCAAATGACCGAGATTCAGGCGCAGTCACTGCCACTGGCTCTGGCGGGCCGTGACGTACGTGCCCAGGCCAAAACCGGCAGCGGTAAAACAGCCGCCTTCGGTATTCCGTTACTGAATAAACTGAATCCGCGCTTCTTCGGCGTACAGGCGCTGGTGCTTTGCCCTACCCGCGAGCTCAGTACTCAGGTGGCAGAAGAGCTGCGTAAACTGGCGCGCTACCAGCCCAATATCAAAATTGTGGTACTTACCGGCGGCGTGTCTATTGGCCCGCAGATCGGCTCACTGGAACATGGCGCTCACGTCGTTGTCGGTACACCGGGTCGTATCTGCGACCATCTGCGTAAAGAAACCCTGGTCATCGACCAGTTGGAAACTCTGGTGCTGGATGAAGCCGACCGGATGCTGGATATGGGCTTCACCGACGATATTCATCGTATCGCCACCTACACGCCGAACACCCGTCAGACCCTGCTGTTCTCTGCTACTTATCCCGATGACATCGAAAAGCTGAGCCACGAGCTGCAGAACAACCCGCAAACCGTCAGTGTTGAAAGCCTGCATACAACCAACAGCATTGATCAGCGTTTTTACCTGTGCGGCCGTGGCGAAAAAGAAGCAACACTGGCCAAAGCACTGGCGACCTTCCCGGTGCGCCAGAGCGTCATCTTCTGCAACACCAAACAAGTCGTGATGGATGTCACCGCCGCGTTGCGTGAACAGGGTTACATCGCTCATGGCCTGCACGGTGACCTCGACCAAAAGGAACGTGATCAGATTTACGTGCAGTTCCGTCAGGGCTCTTCCAACTGTCTGGTCGCTACAGATGTTGCCGCTCGCGGCCTGGATGTCGACGACCTGCCGTTGGTCGTGAACTTCGACTTACCACGCGACAGCGACGTGTACACGCACCGTATTGGCCGCACCGGCCGTGCTGGTAAAGACGGCATTGCCATCAGCCTGACCACGGAAAGCGAAGCTTATAAACGTGAAGCCATCGAAGAAAAACAGCAGAAAGATATTCCGCTGATTGATGCAGCAGAGCTGGCGGATGTAACCACTCCACCTTTGCGCCCGGAAACGGTCAGTCTATGTATTGGCTCCGGCCGTAAAAATAAACTTCGTCCGGGTGACATTCTTGGCGCGCTGACGTCAGCAGGCGGTATTGATGGGAAGTCCGTCGGAAAAATCGACGTACTGGATTTCGTTGCTTACGTAGCCGTCGCTCGCCCTGTTGCCACACAAGCACTGCAGCATCTGCAGAAATCCAGAATTAAAGGCAAAGCGATTAAAGTACGTAAAGTCTGAATTTAAACCTGAATTCTGGCAGGAAACAGAATAACAAAGCGTAAACCGCCTGTTTCTCTGTTTTCTGCCTTAACAGACCCATGCATTACACCGGTCACCCACTGATGCACAAGGTGCAGCCCAAGGCCACTGGAGCCACTTCCTCTTGCTGAGGTAACAAACGGGTCGAATAAACGCGCCAGCGCCTCCTCCTCTACCCCTTTGCCATTATCCTGAAATACCAGGCGTATTTTATTGCCCTCAGCCGCTTCGGCGAGAATCTCTACACTTTTACTTTCCTGCAGAAAAAATGCGTGATTGATCGAATTAATCAGCAGGTTCTGAACAATCTGTGACAACACGCCCGGATAGCCAATCAGTTCATCACGTACGGTAATATCCCGACTGATGCTGATAGCAGAGTTCTTAATCAAAGGCTGCATTGACAGCACAACGTCTTCAACGACCTGTGCCAGCTGAAAGGAAATCAGTTCTTCACCCGAACGATCTACAGCAAGGCGTTTAAAGCTATCGACAACATCCTTCGCTTTTTTCAGATTACGATTCAGTAAGTTCAGTGAAACTGCAGCTGATTCTGTGTAGTCATCCAGTGCCTGACGGGTCAGTCCCTGACCGATATTGCGATTCAACGTTCTGAGATCACCTTCAAGTCCTGAGGTTACAATCAGCGCACCTCCGACCGGCGTGTTCAATTCGTGCGCCACCCCCGCCACCATCATCCCCAGTGCAGATAACTTGCGGCTTTCTACCAGCTCATCCTGCATCAGTTTCAGACTGTTAATATTTTCATCCAGTTTTTTATTAGTTTGTCGTAAAGCCCGTTTTTCATCCTGAAGTTTACGGGTAAGTGAATTCTGCAACACCAGATTGCGCTGATCGTAGAACGCTGCAGCGAAACCGATCAGCGCAATCAGCAGAGCCGACAAGCCTCCCCAGAAGTAAGCGGATTGTTCGATTCCCAAAAACGCCTCATTGGGAGTGCGCACAACAAAATAAAGTGCGCGATTACCTGCATCATCAACATTCACTTTCTGTGACGACAAAATCCCTTGCGCAGTATCAAGTCCGTTAATAACGTTGCGCTCATTCAGTTGTCGCCAGGCAGTTTCATCCAGAGCAGCAAAGGTATGACCCTTGTTACCGGTGTCGCGCCCCCATTCATAGACTCGCTGCGGATGCATCAGGAAATATCCGTCTTCATCCACAAGCATCAGCTGAATCTCATCTGTCTCCAGCTTCCGCAACGATGCAAATAAATCCCGCAGATCGTAGTTAACAATAAACAAGCCAGGTCGTAAGCCGCTGGCGTCGCCAGTTCTGACTGAAGCCCGCAACGTTGGCTGATAAGGCGTGACAATGGCTCCACGCTCGACGTTCAGGTCTATTCTGGAAACATAAAGCTGATCTTCCGGTGCCGAAATACCGTCGATGAAATAGTATCGTTGTGCCTTGTTCTGCAGCTCTGTTTCCGGCACCAGAACAGGCTGCCTGCCGCCAATACCGTGATCCATGCGCAGGCGCTCCTGACCAGAATCATCCAGCCAGCGCAGCTGCAGAATATTCCCCCAGGCCAGTACCAGCTCCCTGAGGCTGTTTTCAGGCTCGTCGTCACTGCGCTTACCCGATGCAACGAAAGCACGAATATGGCTGTCGTTCAGTACAATGTTCAGAATGCGTTGCACATCGCCGATTTCACGACTGAACTGGCTCGCCAGCGTTACCAGTAATGCTTCCTGATCTTCAACAAGCTGACGTTTTCCCTGGGCAATCATCTCTCGCTGCACCAGCCATCCACCGAAAACACTGACAGCGAGTACGAAGGCAACGATCAGAAATAAACGCTGACGCAGACGATTTACAACAGGATCCTGACTCATTTAGCCGCCACCTCCTGGTCCTTAAGCCATTCGATGGCAATCTGAAGCGGCATAGGGCGTGCGTAAAAGTAGCCCTGACCGATATGACAGCCAGCATCCAGCAACATACGGCGCTGGGCATCCGTTTCGACGCCTTCAGCGACAACCGAGTAACCGAAACTTCGTCCCAGCCGGGCGACCATTTCCACCACATGACGGTCACTGTCGGATGTTTCCAGCCCCTGCACAAAAGAGCGATCTATTTTCAGTGTGGTCGCCGCCAGACGGGCAACGTGCGCCAGCGATGAATATCCTGTTCCGAAATCATCGATACTCACGCTGACCCCCTTGCTGATTAAACGCCGCAACGAGGCTTCGTGGGTTTCATAGTCGCGCATGGCACTGGATTCCGTAATTTCGATATCCAGCAGCTGCGCATCCACCTTTCTGTCGCTCATGGCAGAGAAGACGTTGTCGACGTAGTCTGGACTTTCGAGATCCGCTACCGCGGCATTAAATGCAACCGGTAACGCATAACCCGACGCCTTGAGTACATTGATCGCGTCCAGAGTTTTAAGCATGACCTGGCGGTCCAGCTCAGATATCAGCCCGGAAGCTTCTGCCAGCGGTATAAACATATCAGGGGGAATATAACTGCCATCGGCCTGCTGCCAGCGAACCAATGCCTCGAAGCCGACAACACTGGCATCATGCAGGCGAACCTTTGGTTGCAGATGAATAGTAAATTCGTCATTAACAATGGCACGCTGCACTTCCTGCAGCATGAGATAGCTGGAGGTTACCAGGCTGCGATAATTATCCTGGTATTGCATAAACGGCGCGCCTTTACCCAGCGCATCAGACAGCACTGATTCTGCCAGATACAGCACTTCCTGAGCACCCGCTTCTTCAAGGTACTTTAATTCGGTCAGGGCATAGGTCAGGCGCAAGTGATGCAGCGCACCACGCAGCTGAATCATGATCATACGCCGACTGATCAGTTGCTCCAGATCGGCCTTTAGGTGTGCGTCACATATGACTGCAAAGCTGCCGGGAGCGCGTGTACTCAGGACCAGCGTTTCAGGTAAACGCTCAGACATCTCTTCAACAAGACTGATCAGAAGGTTGTCGCAGTACTGTTCGCCAAAGGCGATCATCATGGTCTGAAAGTCGTCAATCGAAAACAACAGTAATAAAGCATTGCTGCGTTCAGAACGAGACATATTCCCAAGTTCGCGCAACAGTCCATTACGGTTGAGAATACCCAGTTTCTCATCATAGTACGCAAGGGAAGAAACCCGGTTAATCAGAGCAACATTGGCAAACCCTGAACGGACATTTTCACTGAAGACCTTAAGCAGATTAATGTGGAATTCCGACAAACGAATCGCACTATCAACGATAACGATATAACCCGACCCGTCAATTTCATGAGTCGCAAAAAACAGTACGGTAAAATCCGCCCCGAAATAATGCGCGCCATCGCCTATTGCGGTATCAATGCCCTTCTGAAAACGTACCAGTTCGGAATCTCGGATATGGTCTATATGTTTATCGGCATACACGCCGGTACTTGCAAGCACAGCAGCGTCAATTGGTGTTCTTGCAGGTAACAGCACTCCGCATACAATGCCACCGCGAGTAAGCCCGATAATGTCAGAGATACTCTTCAGTACGCCATGGGAAAATTCTGTAAGACTGTGCTTACTGTAAAGACTGCGTGAGGCATCGAGAATAAGCTGGAGTCCGGTTCTTGCTCTGCGCAGTTCATTCATGAAGTTCCAGGTACGCAGATTACTGTTGACGACTCCGATTAATTTTTCCTGGGAAATGTCGGACTTGCTCCAGTATTCATCAATATCGTACTGGGCCATAACCTCTGCCTGCGGTGCCATACCCGGCTCACCAGTCAGCAACACAATGCGCATACAATTATCGCCGAGAACATCGCGAACCGATTTCACCAGACGCAGACCAGCATCGTCGGCTTCCATCACAACGTCGAGCAGAATCAGAGCAATATTATCTGTGGTACTGAGCGTTTCCACCGCTTCCTGAGCAGACGATGCGGTCAGTACCGTGACCGGCCGACCGTCATGCTGACAGTCTTTTAATGCGTGACAAATAGTCGCCTGAAAAGTGGGGTCATCTTCAACACTCAGAATTATCCAGTCTTCTGCAGCAAGGACCGGTTCATCTGGTGGTGAATCTGCATATTCAAATAGTTCGCTGTCCATGATTCTGTCTCTGTGTCACTACGTCCTGATTCAAAGGTTCAGAAGCATTACCCTGGATCTGTCACATCAACGTCGCAGCTATTAACCTTAGCGGCTAACTGTCGTGTTATCCAATCAGGGGACGTAAGTGACAGAACATTATTAAAAGTCATATCATCATCGAATAGCTGCGCGATGCAATTATTCCATCACGGCATAAGCCATAAGGATGAATATTGACTTCAGATATTTATCACGACGATCAGGGCGCCCCACTGAGTCAGTCAGAAAGTATAAAACGCCGGCTGGAACGCGACGCCGCACGACTGTTTATGCGCGCGTACGAACAACGCTTTCACAAGAGCATGCGTCACATCTGGCACAACCAGCCTGCGAAGCCGGATATATCCTGTTATCTGGACGGCGAGCCTCTGGATCTGGAAATCGCTCACCTGTATGCCAGTGACCAGGAAGCCCGCATCGCCTCCTCCTCTCATCATGAAGCGCACAGTGACTATCAGGGAGACGAACATCTGTGGGCGTTTCTGACTGAGCTGAGCTCGATGGACAGCGGTGCAAGACTTCACGCCGCTCTTTGCCGGATTCTGGAAAGCAAAGCACGTAAACACTACCGTTCTGAACGGTGCTGGCTGATCATCCGCAACGCAAGCCCATTATGGTCCTGCAAGGATTTCCGTCAGGTTATTCCCCATCTGACGATTCCCGAAAACCCCTTTGAGCAGATCTGGCTGGTACCGGACTTTCCGGGCGAAGAACCGATTCTGCGAATATTTCCCTGATAGCGGCAACCCCAGCCGCAAAGCAAGTTGATGCCGATCAATACCTTTCACTTTGTGTTTGCCATGATGAAATAAAGACCACACAGGAGAAATGGTTATGAGGTTACAGACTGCACTGACATCAGCTATCGCCAGCACCGTACTGATTGGCTGCGGAGGCTCGTCCGGCTCTTCTGGCGACTCTGTATAACGGCACATGGTTGTCGCCCTCTTGCCGCTATGGTGAATACTTTCCGGATACCGACAGCAGCACCTACGAACGGGATGTTCTCACCATCAATGACGGCAGCTTTGTCTTTGAGGAAAACACCTACAGTGATGCCAGCTGCACACTGCTCATCAGCAGCGACCGCCAGGAGCTGAGTTTAACCCTGGGTGAGACCTTTACCGGTGCCGATACCGGGCTGACACTTCAGCAACTTGCGGTCAGCAATGGCACAACAGAAACCCATTACTCGGGCTATGCAACAGCTAATGGTAACCACCTGATTGCGACCAGCAATGATGCCAACACCTATCCGGATCATATTACGCTGGATGAGTACTACGTAAAGCAGGACGGTGACTTCACTCCAGACGGTGCAACCATCACAGTATTGGGGCATTCGGGCATGAACCTCAGTGACGGCATCGTCTACCCACTGGAAGACACACACGACGTTGCGACCATCGGCTGGAGCCCGACCGGAACCTACGACGCCGGCGTTAGCTGGGGTGACGGTGTATGGTTACGTGCTAACTATGAATCAACGGAATATTCGTACGTGGCGGATATGGGCGCGAATTCCCTGGCGCAAGTTACTTCGCTACCGACAGCATGGCCGACAAAAGATGATTTCAATACAGAAGCTGATGAGTCGTCTGCCGCACCGGCACTGGTGAAGGGACATGTGTATGTTGTCAGAATGCTCGACGGTAACTATGCCAAAATTCGCATTCTGAACACCCCGGATGCCGATAGTGACTGGAATGTATTAATAGAATACGAACTGATGTGAGTATAAAAAAGCCCGGCATCGCCGGGCTTTTTTATCGATATTTACTTCACTGACTCATCCTGCGGGTCAGCAAACATAAATTCATCTTCTGTTTTGTGCTTACCCATCAGGCGCGGACGCTCGATCAGGAAGTACAACACCACACCAATCACCACGGCATATACAGTCGATTTCGGATCTGGCATGGCCAGCGTTACCGCAACAATACCAGCAACACCACGTTCGGTCGGATTTTTAAGCTGCTCCATACCCACCATGATGCAGATATAGGCCGTCAGAATCAGCGTCAGTGACAGTGCAATTGGCAGTACCGGCTTAAAGATACTGACCAGTGGCAGAATGAATACAGCGATCATACCCATGATCCAGAAGGTGCCACCGCCGCTGTAAATAGAGTCCATGGCTTTACGGCCCATGGCATAACGCTCTGCTACGGTCGCGTGAGCCGCCGTCCACAGTGGTCCAGCCAGGCCCGGCCACGGTGCAAAGAAGGCATGAATAGCGTTACGGATTGCAGTGACGGTATGAACCCGGTCAACGTTGGTTTCAATCAGCTCATCCTTACGAACCTGATCAACACGCTCGCACAGGGTAAAGCCAACGATAATATCGCCAAACGCGATAACATAAGCGATTAATGCCGTAGGAATTGCCAGCAGAAATACGTCCCAGCCCGGGAAGCCCAGATTAAATACCAGATACTCAGCCATCAGTCCGAAGTCTGGTTGCGTAATACCCCACTGAATGTCTGGCAGCGGATACTCGCCAACAATCCAGCCAACGATCATGGCAATGATCATACCCGGCACCATACCGAAGTTTGCGATTTTGCGAGCAATAGCAGACTGCTCGATCACGTTTTTAAACGACAGAGAAAACAGAACATAAGCAGAAATGATGGCACCAACGATCAGAGAAATCGGGGTGTTATCAACGCGGCCACCGGTTTTCAGCTCACCCATCATGGCAGCAATACCCGCACCGATGATAATGCCGGCTTTCAGCGAGTTCGGAATGACTTTAACCAGCTTGGCACCCCAACCGGTCAGGCCGAGAATCAGGAAAATAATCGTCACTTCAATCTGCAGAGCAAACATTGCCTTGATGGCATCAGGCCCCGGTTCGTAACCACTGAGGAACAGAATAACCACAGGAATCGCGGGTGTGATCCAGCCGGGAACCAGAGGAACGCCCAGCAGCGCTGGTAATAAATAACCAATACCAGCAATAAAGGTAAACGCCAGCGCCGCTTCGTAGGGCATACCGAGGTATTTTTCCAGCAATGGAATCATCGCCAGGCTCACCACAAACATAACCATCGCCTGCATGGCCTCTGGCCATTCCCAACGATAATGGATAAACGGCAGACGAATTTTGAAAGGACCCGCTGGCCAGTATGGCTGCTCAGCGCCGTCAGGGCGGACGTTAAACTGCATAAAATTTTCCTTATATTCTTTATGTTTTCTAGGCGGGGCGCACAATAATCGGCGCTGAAAACAGAAGCGATAGCCGGGCGGCCAACTTTAGTCGCAGTTTAAAACTAAGGTCTTACGTATTTATCGCATTGTGGTTAATACCTGAGCAAAAGCACGTATAACCCTGCAACTCATGGAATCAGTGTGGTGCGATACGGGCAATAAAAGCACCCCGGGGTCACTGCTGTCCCACAGTTTGGAGTGACTGGATGTCACTCCAAACTGCAGCATTCCTCAGCTGCTGTTTTTCAATCTGAAACGCC
>NZ_JAEDAH010000015.1 GCF_020320395.1 Thalassolituus marinus
CCAGAGTTCGTGGCGCTTAGTGATGGCAATGAAAACGACATGATAGAAGGACGAAAATTTGATTTTCCTAAGGGAAGTATCGTTGCTTTCGATAAAGGCTATTTTGACTATGAGTGGTATAAGACACTGACAGATAAAGGAATTTTCTTTGTCACACGGCTACGTACTAATGCTGTTTATAAGATTCACGCCGACTATCCGGTAAGGTCAGGCACTGGCGTAATAGCGGATCAGGACATACAGCCAAGCAGCGCACATGCACGGAAGCGAGGCGCACCTCCCATGAGGCGAGTGGTCTATCATTGCTCAGAAACAGACAAAACCTATGAGTTTTTAACCAATCATTTTGACCTTTCAGCCCGAACCATTGCTGGGATCTACAAGGATCGCTGGCAGGTTGAACTCTTCTTTAAAGCCATCAAACAGAGCCTGTCTATCAAGACGTTTTTAGGGCGATCCCGAAATGCAGTAATGACCCAGATATGGATAGCGATGACAGTCTATCTCTTGGTTGCGTACGCTCGATATGCCGCACGTTCAGGCTGGACCGTACTAAGGATGTTAAGGGTGTTGCAGATGAATCTGTTTGAACGAAAGACGCTTCAGGAGGTGCTTAATCCGTCACCGCCCGACCCAAACAAAAACGAGCCTCAGATGAGGCTCGTTATATGATCCCGAAACTGTGGGACAGCAGTG
>NZ_JAEDAH010000016.1 GCF_020320395.1 Thalassolituus marinus
GCGTTTCAGATTGAAAAACAGCAGCTGAGGAATGCTGCAGTTTGGAGTGACATCCAGTCACTCCAAACTGTGGGACAGCAGTGCGGCTGACGCCGGCTTTCCAGAATGGCAGCGGTATCAGGCGCGGCCAGTGAACTTGCACTCTTCAACGTTGATCTTCACGCGATCGCCGGTAGAGATATGTTCAGGCACCTGAATCACCAGACCAGTGGTCATGGTGGCAGGCTTGGTGCGAGAAGTTGCAGAAGAACCCTTCATAGACGGTGCTGTGTCGGTGATCACCAGCTCCACAGTGGATGGCAGATCGACACCAACAGCCGCTTCGTTCAGCACGATAGCCTGCAGACCCTGAGTATCGGTTTCGATAAAGGGTGCCTGCTCAGCGATGGTTTCTTTGTTCAGGCTGTAAGAGGTGTAATCCTCAGAGTCCATGAAGAAGTACTCATCGCCATCGATGTAAGACAGCGTTACCGGACGACGGATAACTTCAGCCAGCGTCAGCATTTCGCTGTCTTTGAATGATTCATCCAGCTTGGCACCAGTGACCACGTTGTACATACGCATGCGGTAGATGGAACCACCCGCGCGACCCTGCGGCACAGAACGCTCGATGTCCTTCACAAAATAAACAGCACCGTTGTATTCGATGGCAGCGTTCTTTTTGATTTCACTGGCCTTTGGCATACATGAACTCTCAATGTTGAAAAACGCGAGATTACTATATTCGCAGGCCGAAGCAAGCCTCCCGATAACGAGTTCTGGCTTGTTGCTGCAAAAAGAAAACCGGCCCGGGGCATTCATTGCCGCCGGGCCGGTTTGTTCCCATCCGGAGTGCCACACGACTGACATGGAGGGCCAGCCGTGCAGCACAAACGCGATAGCGCCGGGTGCTGCGGGATCGGGGTAAAACCTGACTCAGTTACGAATCAGGTAATCGAATGCGCCCAGTGCGGCAGTGGCACCTGAACCCATAGACACAATGATCTGCTTGTACGGTGCAGTCGTTACGTCACCGGCAGCAAATACACCAGCCATGCTGGTTTCACCGTGGCTATTCACCACGATTTCACCGCGGTTGGTCAGCTCCAGTGTGTCTTTCAGGAACTCACTGTTTGGCACCAGACCGATCTGAACGAAGATACCGGCAACGTCCACTACGTGGGTTTCGTCGGTCTTGCGGTCGGTGTATTTCAGACCAATCACTTTGCCGTTTTCACCCAGTACTTCAGTGGTCATCGCTTCTTTAATGATCTTAATGTTGGCAGTGGATTCTGCCTTCTTAACCAGCACCGCATCAGCGCGCAGGGTGTCACCAAATTCCAGTACGGTTACGTGCTCAACAATACCAGCCAGGTCGATGGCAGCTTCAATACCGGAGTTACCACCACCGATTACCGCAACAGGCTTGCCCTTGAACAGCGGGCCATCACAGTGAGGGCAGAAACACACGCCTTTCGCCTTGTATTCGCTCTCGCCTGGTACGTTCATTTCTCTCCAGCGCGCACCGGTCGCCAGGATTACCGTCTTACTTTTCAGGACTGCGCCGTTAGACAGTTCCACTTCTTTCATGCCATCGGCACCATCACGCAGAGCCACAACTTTCTGCGCTTTCATGATGTCCACGTCGTATTCTTTAACGTGTTCTTCCAGGTGCGCGACCAGCTTAGGGCCTTCGGTGTAAGGCACGGAGATAAAGTTCTCGATGCCAACGGTGTCAGACACCTGACCACCAAAACGCTCGGCGATCAGACCGGTACGGATACCTTTACGCGCAGCGTAAATGGCCGAGGAAGCACCAGCAGGACCACCGCCCACAACCAGCACATCGAAGGCTTCTTTTTCAGCCATCGCGGCTGCCGCTTTGGCATCCGCATCGTCGTCTACCAGGTTCAGAATGTCTGCCAGCGTCTGCTTACCGTTAGCCAGCAGTTCACCGTTCAGGTACAGCGACGGCACTGCCATAATTTCTTTTTCGGTCACTTCCTGTTGGAACACACCACCATCAATCATGGTGGCCGTCACATTCGGGTTCAGTGCGGCAATCAGGTTGATTGACTGCACAACGTCCGGACAGTTGTGGCACGACAGCGATACATACACTTCAAAGTTCAGTTCGCGGGTCAGACCTTTGGCCTGATCCTGCAGCGCCTGATCTTCCTTCGATGGGTGGCTACCCGCCTGCAGCAGCGCCAGCACCAGCGAGGTGAACTCGTGGCCCAGAGGAATACCAGCGAAGAATACGCGTGGAGCGTTGTCTTCTTTTGCAACTGCCATCACCGGCGCACGACCATTGATCGGCTCTTCCGTGATGGTCAGGGAGATCTTGTCATTCAGCTCAGCGATTTCAGTCGCCAGCTCTTCCAGTTCTTTAGCCTTTGGTGAACCGTCGGTGGCCACCAGCAGGGAAATAGGGTTACGCAGGTTGTTCAGGTATGCGCCCAGCTGTTGTTTCATAGTTGCATCAAGCATGATGGATTCCTTTTTGTGATCGGTTCAGCGCCAGACTTGAAGTTGCGCCGCTCAAATTCAAAGTACCTGATTATAGTAGCCAGATGATCTGAATAATTTAAATCAATCTTTTCTAACCAAGCGATAGGGAATAGCTAACAGATATTCTGGTGGGCAGTGCCCACCCTACGCAGCAGCGTATTTGGCTTCACCTGCAGGGTGCACATTACCCACCATCGACCAAGGCACCTGACTTCCCCCCGCAGGGTAGGCATTGCGCACCATCGACCAACGCACCTGACTTCCCCCTCAGGGTAGGCATTGCTCACCATTGACCAACGCACCTGACTTCCCCGCAGGGTAGGAATTGCTCACCATCGACCAACGCACCTGACTTCCCCCGTAGGGTGCGCATTGCGCACCTCTTGTAACTAAGATTGCCGACCGATTCATAACAGAACATAAGCAAGTACCATCATTGTAGGGTGCGCACCGCGCACCACTTTGTTCCAGATCATCACAGGGAGGTGATGCATGCCGGAGTACCGCCGCAGCCGTGTTTCAGGTGGAACCTATTTCTTCACGCTGGTCAGTGGTAGACGCCGCCCCATATTAACGGAGCAGCAAAGCAGATTGGCCTTGCGCTCTGCTATTGAAGAAATCAGAGAGTCGCTGCCATTTTCAATATCCGCCTGGGTTTTGCTGCCAGATCACCTGCACTGCATCTGGACACTTCCGGATGGAGATAGCGATTACTCAAAACGATGGGGAAAAATAAAAACCTGCTATTCACGCAGAATGGGAGCGCTCGGCATCAATAATCGCCACGAATCAGGCCTTTGGCAGCGCAGATTCTGGGAGCATCGGATTCGGGATCAGAACGACTTAAACAACCACATCAATTACATACACATTAATCCGTTGAAGCACGGCATCGTGACGGCCGTTAAGGACTGGCCTTACTCAACCTTTCATCGCTATGTTCGCGAAGGTATTTACCCACTAGACTGGGGAGGTGACGTCATCATTCCTGACATCAGTGCAGGGGAATAAATTTCTGGTGGGCATTGCCCACCCTACGCAATAGCGAATTTGGCTTCACCCGCAGGGTGCGCATTGCGCACCACACACAGAAACGGTTCACATAATCATCGGATATTGGTGGGCAGTGCCCACCCTACGCACCAGCGTATTTGGTTTAGCCCGCAGGGTGCGCATTGCGCACCACACACAGAAACGGTTCACATAATCACCGGATATTGGTGGGCAGTGCCCACCCTACTCAACAGCGTATTTGGTTTAGCCCGTAGGGTGCGCATTGCGCACCACGTACCGAAACGCTTCACATAATCACCGGATATTGGTGGGCAGTGCCCACCCTACGCAACAGCGTATTTGGTTTAGCCCGTAGGGTGCGCATTGCGCACCACGTACCGAAACGGTTCACATAATCACCGGATATTGGTGGGCAGTGCCCACCCTACGCAACAGCGTATTTGGTTTAGCCCGTAGGGTGCGCATTGCGCACCAGAAATAAAAAAGCCCCGATAAAATCGGGGCTTTTTTGTCTGGCCTAAAGAGCGTGATCCGCTCTCCGATAAGCCAGAGTGCTTACACAGGTTGTGGGATGAAATGCGCGGCGCGGTTTACGTGAGAGCCCGAGACATACCGTATTGGTAGGCGACGGGCCGAACGAAAACCGCAACAAAGCAGCTCGCCCACAAACGAAGTAAGCTTAGATTTTGCCAACCAGGTCCAGAGAAGGAGCCAGAGTCGCTTCGCCTTCTTTCCACTTAGCCGGGCAAACTTCACCTGGGTGAGCAGCAACGTACTGAGCAGCTTTCACTTTACGCAGCAGGTCGTCTGCGTCACGGCCGATGCCTTCAGCAGTGATTTCCATTGCCTGAATGATACCTTCTGGATCAACCAGGAAAGTAGCACGGTCTGCCAGGCCAACACCTTCGCGCATTACGCCGAAGTTGTTAGTGATGTTGCCGTTCTGGTCGCCCAGCATGTAGTAGTTGATCTTGCCGATAGTTTCGGAGCTATCGTGCCATGCTTTGTGACAGAAGTGAGTGTCAGTAGACACAGAGTAAACTTCTACGCCCAGTTTCTGCAGTTCTTCGTATTTATCAGCCAGGTCGCCCAGCTCAGTAGGACATACGAAAGTGAAGTCAGCTGGGTAGAAGAAGAAGATAGCCCACTTACCTTTTACGTCAGCGTCAGAAACTTCTACGAATTCGCCTTGTTTGAAAGCAGTAGCTTGAAACGGCTTGATTTCAGTATTGATCATGGTATCGCTCCATTGATTGCTTGAATGAGTGATTAGGAAACAGGGACCATACTAGGGGCTTATGATGCCTCTGTTAAATTGAAGTTCTTAAAGATAGGAATAGGTTTTACCTATAAAAGGTTTGAGATGCAATAGAGATGGTTTCGCAGGAAGGCCTGTGGTCGAGTTTGAGGCTTCTGACGCCTGACGCCTGACGCCTGACGCCTGACGCCTGACGCCTGACGCCTGACGCCTGATGCCCGACTTCCGACTTCCGACTTCAGACTTCAGACTTCAGACTTCCGACTTCCGACTTCCGACTTCCGACTTCCGACTTCCGACTTCCGACTTCCGACTTCCGACTTCCGACTTCCGGCTTCCGGCTTCCAACATCAAACAGCAAACATAAAAAAACCCGCACTCGGCGGGTTTTTTTCGAACGGTTCGGGCTATTACTTCTTGAAAGCACCGAAACGCTTGTTGAAGCGGTCGATACGGCCACCGGTATCAACAACTTTCTGCTTACCAGTGTAGAACGGGTGGCAAGCGGAGCACACGTCCAGGTAGATAGCGCCTGGCTTAGTGGATTTGGTCTTGATTACGTTGCCGCAGGAGCAGGTTGCTTCCAGCTCAGCGTATTCTGGATGAATACCTTGTTTCATGGGGTCACCTCATGGTCTTCACGCCGCTGCCTGAGGGACATCCGCAGGTACCGCGCTACTGGATTAACAAAAAACCGGGAAACTCAATGCATCCCGCACCCTTGCATGGGCAATAAGGACGCGCATAATACCAGAGCCGACCCACGCAGCAAGTCTTTTCATGTCCTTTTTTGTTGTTGAAACCGCTCTGCCACTGCCCTTACGCCGCGTATTTGACTATTTACCGCTGGCTGATGAGCCCGAATCCGCCTACCGGCCCGGTCAGCGCGTACGCGTTGAATTTGGCCGCCAGCTGCTTATGGGCATCGTTACCGGTACCCGTCAGCACAGCGAGGTGCCGCAGAATAAGTTACGTCCGCTGCTCGAACGGCTGGACGACGAACCGCTGATTGACGACAACGGCCTGGCGCTGTGCCGCTGGCTGGCAGACTACTACCACCACAGTCTGGGCGAAGTGCTGGAGCATATGATTCCCACCATGCTACGCCGCGGCTGCGCACTGAGCGAAGCCGATGAGCTGGTGTGGCAGGCAACCGGCAATGAACCCGCCAGCCCACTGCGTGGTGCCAAACAGCAGGCCTTGCTGCAACTCTTCAGTGACCAGCCACGCTGGCCGCACAGCGCCCTGACTGCTCAGGGCTTCAGTCTGGCGCAGCTGCGCCGTCTGCAGGATGCCGGTGTTATCAGTGAAAGCCAGCAACTGCCACTGCCGCCGCTGATGCTGGAACGTCAGCAGTTTCATACCCTGAACCCACAGCAACAGAGCGCACTGAAAACACTGAGCGCTGAGCTGGGTCACTTCCGCGCCTGCCTGCTGGAAGGCGTTACCGGTTCGGGTAAAACCGAGGTGTACCTGCGCCTAATAGAAGAAGCCATTCAGCAGGGTAAACAGGCACTGGTGCTGGTACCGGAAATTGGCTTAACACCACAAACCGTGCGCCGCTTTCAGGCACGCTTTTCGGTGCCGGTGGCGTTACTGCACTCCGGCCTGAATGATCGCGAACGTCTGCAAGGCTGGCGTCAGGCACGGGAAGGCGGCGCACGCATTCTGATCGGCACCCGTTCGGCAGTGTTTACCCCCTTGCCCGATCTGGGCCTGATCATCATCGACGAAGAACACGATGGTTCGTTCAAACAACAGGACGGCCTGCGCTATTCCGCGCGCGATTTTGCCTTAGTACGCGCCCACAAAGCCGGCGTACCGATTGTGCTGGGCTCGGCCACACCATCACTGGAAACCCTGCATAACGCCCTCAGCGGCAAGTACCTGCACGTCAAACTGACCCAGCGCGCCGGTAACGCCCGCCCGCCAGGCATGAAACTGCACAGCATTCTGCATCAGTCGTTAACCGCCGGTTTCGCTCAGCCGGTGCTGGCCAAAATGCAGCAGCATCTGGATAACAATAAACAGGTGCTGGTGTTTATTAACCGCCGTGGTTTTGCGCCGCTCCTGGCCTGTCGCGACTGCGGCTGGATGGCCGAGTGCCGCCGCTGCGATGCACGCATGACCCTGCACCGTATGCCACCGCACCTGCACTGCCATCACTGTGATTTCCAGCAGGGTATTCCCGCCATCTGCCCGCAATGTGGCGGCTCCCACGTGGAGGGTATAGGACAGGGGACCGAGCGTATTGAAGAACAACTGGCCGGACTGTTTCCCGCCACCACCATCCGCCGCGTCGACCGTGACACCGTGCGCAATAAGCAGGCGTTTGATGAGCTGTACGACGACATCCACGATGACGGCTCATGCATTCTGGTCGGCACCCAGATGCTGGCCAAAGGTCACCACTTTCCCGATGTGACCATGGTGGTGATTCTCGACGCCGATGCCGGACTGTTCAGTTCCGACTTCCGCGGCATGGAGCACAGCGCCCAGCTTATCTGCCAGGTGGCAGGCCGCGCCGGGCGTGAAGACTCCCCCGGCGAGGTGTGGATTCAGACCCTGTACGCCGATCACCCGCAACTGAACCTGCTGCTCGACAGCGGCTACCATGCGCTGGCGCTGTCACTGCTGCAGGAACGCCAGCACCAGATTCTGCCGCCCTACAGCCATATGGCATTGCTGCGCAGCGAATGCGAAGACCGCATCCAGGCTCAGCAACTGCTGCAGGAAGCCCGCGCATTTATGCAGAACTGGCTGCACCAGCAGCACCCCAACAGTCGCCAGGCGCCGGTCACCTTACTCGGGCCCTTCCCTGCCATTATGGAACGCCGCGCCGGTCGCTTCCGTTTCCAGCTGCAACTGTATGCCAACGAGCGCAAGGCACTGCACCAGCTGGCGCATGTGCTGGTGCAGTTTCTGGAAAGCCATAAAGGCCTGCATAAAGTGCGCTGGAATCTGGATATCGACCCCATCGACACCCTTTAAGCCCCGGATGCGGAATGCTCTTCTATACTGAAAGCTCCTGATTCTGAATGGGTGTCGCATGGATTACCTCAGCTTCCGTCACCAGCAGCAGCATTTCGCCCTGCCCATCGACTGCGTGCGCTTTATCGCCGCCGAAAATGCACTGACACCAACCAATGTCGCTACCGGCAACAGTCAGACATTCGACATGGTGGATTACGACGGCCAGGCCTGTGTGATTCTGTCGCTGGCGCGTCTGCTCAATCAGCCATCCGAGCGCACCAAAAACCGCAACCTCATTCAGCTGCTGCAGGAGCGTGAGCAGGATCACCTCAACTGGCTCAACGCGCTGCGTGAATCCCTGCAGAGAAACACCCCGTTTGATAAACAGCGCGACCCCGACCTGTGCGCCTTTGGCAGCTGGTACAAAAGCTACAAAGCCGATGACCCGCAACTGGCACACCTGCTAAGTCGCTTTGACCAACCCCACCGCCGCCTGCATGCGCTGGCCGGTGAACTGCTGACTCTGCGCGATGAAGAGCAGCAGGAAGAAGCACTGCATATTCTGCACGAACACGAACACTCCACCCTTGCCCGTCTGCTGGCGCTGTTTCACGAAGCACGCGACCTGGTGGCCAATAAAACCCGCCCCACGGTAATTATGGTGCAGGTAAAAGAAGGGCAGATTATCGGCCTTAAAGTCGACGACGTAGGCGAAGTATTCAGCTGCGGTCAGGGTCAGGAAGACACCATGACTGATTACCTGCCACACTTTGGCCGGCGCTGGCTGAAAGGCATTGCGATTGCCGGCAGCGAAGTCACCATCATGGAAATTAATCCGGCCCGGCTGTTATCATCCGCTTCCGCACCCATTGCCGAAGCGCTGGAAACACCGTGAGTAAACTGCCAAAACCCGATTTAAAAAATCCGATTCACCTGCTCGCCTTTGGCCTTGGTTCCGGCACGGCTGCCAAAGCACCCGGCACCTTCGGCACCCTCGCTGCCCTGCCTTTCTGGTGGTTTTTATTACAGGGCGTACCCACCCTGCCGTATATCGGCGTACTGATCGCCGGCTTCGCACTGGGCGTAGTGTTATGCGAAATCACCTCGCGTGATCTTGGTGTGCACGACCACGGCGGCATTGTATGGGATGAATGGATTGGCGTATGGATTACCCTGTTGTGGCTGCCAAACAGCGGCGAACTGATGACCGACCTCGGCTGGTTGCTGTATGGCTTTGTACTGTTCCGCTTTTTCGACATTCTCAAACCCTGGCCAATTAAATGGCTGGACGCCAAAGTCCATGGTGGTTTCGGCATTATGATTGACGACGTCATCGCCGGTATATTCGGCTGGCTCGTCCTGCAAGGGACGGTTCTGGCACTGGGTTGATCGGCGCAGCGACTATTCTGCAAAGAAAAACCCGATACACTCCCAGCGTTATTGTTTTAAGCAATGGCGCGCCAGATACCGACAATCCGCGGAAGCAAGGAGGCTACCGTAAACCATGAAATTCTTTCTGATCTACGCCGCAGGACTGGCGACATCGCTGTACATCATGGACATCCATTCGGACAACGTTGTGTTCAATCTGCTCGCCCCCATCGGCATTGCAGTATTTGCCTTTCTGATGCTCGCCTGGCTGGCAGCCAAGAGTGCTTCCGCTTCCGGCAGATCCGCCAGCGGCGATAGTACGCCGTTCTTTGGCGATAGCGGCGGCGATGGTTGTGGCGGTGGTGGCGGTGGCGGCGGAGACTGCTGACCGATTCGCAAGCCAGCTATCTGCCAGACCTTCCCCGTCGAAACCAGTACCTCATAACCTCATCAGAGCCCATATCCCGAGGGCGGCGATGATTGTTGTAGTGACTAAAACTTCTGATCCAGTAGATATATGTTTTCTCTGTACGCAGGCTCATTCCTCTGAGCCTGATTAATGCACATACTTCATTGAGAAATGGACTGCTTCCTATACCGATCTTTCTTATGAAAAAACACTGTACGCATAATCAGTATATTTCGGTAGTTTGGAAAATCAGTGCGCGTTTACATGACATCAGACTTGCGCCGTGGCTCGCTTTGCAATCCATCAGCAAGGAATAAGACATATAAATCAGTAAGTTATGATGGACTGAGGCGTGATAACAGGCCAAATGTAAAGACGACGCAGGTGTGTAAACGCGCACGCATACTTTCACACTGGCAAAAGGCGTCGCCTCAGGAACTTTTCATAGTGGTGACAGGGAGTTATGCTCGAAACATCGAAAGGAAGCGGAGCGTCAAAATGCGCACGCTCACGAATAAACTGTTAGGCTATAAGGTAAAGTATGCACTTTGATTTAGAAAGCTTAATTCTTGCAGGTTTATTATTATTTGCTGCTCTGCTTTACTCTTCCGTGGGTCATGGGGGCGCATCAGGTTATCTTGCCGCAATGGCTTTGGTTAATGTTTCACCAGAAATCATGAAGCCCACTGCATTAACCCTAAATATAATTGTTGCCTTAATCGCGACTTATAAATTCTATCGTGTCGGCTCATTCTCTTGGAAAATATTTTTACCTCTTGCCGTATCTGCAATACCGTTAGCATATATTGGCGGCACTCTTTCTTTGCCAGCAAATATCTATAAACCAGTTGTTGGTATTGTTCTTATTTACGCGGCATGGCGTTCTTTTAACACAGCAAGTAACGCATCAAACTATAATGTGCAAGAACCATCAATCGTTTTCTTATTATTTGGTGGCGCCTCACTAGGGTTCTTATCTGGGCTTACTGGTGTGGGTGGCGGGATTTTTCTTAGCCCACTTTTGTTGTTTCTCCGTTGGGCGCCAATTAAAGTAATTTCTGGTGTAGCTTCTGCATTTATCTTAGTTAATTCCATTGCAGGTCTTCTAGGTGTAATGTCAGTATCAACCACATTTCATTCGGCACTACCTCTGTGGGGAGTAATGGTACTAGTAGGGGGGTATCTAGGTGCTGAGTACGGTAGTAAACGTTTAGGTAACCCAACCATTCAGCGTCTGCTGGCATTAGTTCTTGTCGTCGCCGGCGCCAAAATGATAGCTACAGCCTAACAAGTGCATCTTGCCGGATTTGGGTAAACTGTCACCCGTTTTGCAAAAAAACGCAAAACAGTCGCCAATTCACCCAAACCGCAAATGCAGGCGTTAGAACGTCCAGGCGCAGTTGCGTTTTTAGTACGTGTCCAATCAGTTTTAAATGAGGTGTGAACATGAAAGCAGAAACGGAATCGCGGATTTTTTCGGTGGATGAATATGTCCGTCCGTCTAACGGCGAACCGATTCGTTCGGTTGTTCTGGAAACCAACGACTCCGTCATTGTTGTTTGGCACGCCCACCCTGGGCAGGAAATAGCTGCCCATGTCCATCCTCACGGCCAAGATACTTGGACGGTTATCTCAGGAGAAGCCGAGTACTATCAAGGTGACGGCGTAGCCACTCATATTAAAGCTGGAGATATTGCCATCGCAAAACCTGGGCAAGTACATGGTGCAATGAACTCTGGCCCAGAACCTTTTATATTTGTCTCAGTGGTTGCGCCGGCCAATGCCGGTTTTGCGTTGGCTGAAAAATAAACAGCCACATATGAGTGCCAAGTTACTACGTTCTAACAATCGGCTGCACGGCGACCGGTTTTCCGCTGCTTCGCAGCTACAAACCGGCGCGTGAGCCGGGCGTTAAAAGCCTCAAGGAGGTTCCAAGTGGATGAGAAAGATTTATCTGACAAATTGAAAGAAATGTATTTCAATTCAAAGAAAGGTGAAACTGCGACAATGGTTCACCTATTTGGTGTGAAATATGCCAAAGAAATTTCAGAGTGTGATTGCTCTCCAAAAGAAATTGCAAGGCTAGCAGGCATTCCTGAAACCTATGGTACAGAGATCAACAAAGGTCGTAATTTATCACGATATGTGGTTGTAAAATAACTTAACGCTGAGTGTATTTAGGCTGATAGGGGAGATAGGCCAAGGTTCGATTCCTTGGGCGTTTGTTGGCTCCGTAGCCCTTATTTTTGTGCTTATTCGGTACGTAAGTATCCAACTGGTTCTATCAACCACGGCAGACAACGATGAGGAGGTGTCTATGGTAAAAACATTAAAAGCTCGTGCTCGTATTCTTTTCAGTTCAGTGTTCGAAACAACCTGGGCTACTGGAGTCGGCTACGCTGCTGGTCACCTATCGACCTAAGTGCATTCGGCATTTAACAAGTTGCAGCACTTTAGCCGCTATGCGGCTCGGACCTCAATAAGCTACGCTTATTTCGTCCGGTGTGCAAAGCGTTGTACGGATTAGAGGACGTTCAAGGTGCTGTGGGAAAATATTTTATGGTTTCCATTTAGACTGACCTGGAATCTCATAGTCACCGCATTGATCATCGGCGGATTCGTCTTATGGTTTGGATTCCTATTTGGATCAGTCGTTGCCGTAGTGCTTGTTCTGATATTTGCACCGCACTTGTTCCTTCTTCCAATGATTCTAGGAAAGATGTATACGAAGATATGGGATTAAATTTGAAACCGTACAACAAGCCGCTCAAAGGCGCTTCGGCCACAAAAAGCGTGGCCTTCACTAGGACTCGCTTCGCTCTCCCTTTAGCGGAGCGTTAAATGTCTATGATCTACGAATACGATTGCAAAGAGGTTCTTTCCAGGCTCAAAGGCCCACTAAAAGAAATTCTCGATGCTGAAATAGCTGCGGGTAACGAGATCTTAGAAATATCAAGCAAGTGGCCAATGCCCGAAGTAAATGTGTGGTTTAAGAACCCACTCACAGATAAGTATGAAAAAGCATATCCGTCTCTTCAATACAGCTTTCTAGGGGACCCCAAGAATTGGCTAGAAGAGTACGTAGACGATGTTAATGGAGCAATGGTGGCGGCAAAATGCTAGTCCAACATTTAACAAGCGGCTGTTGTTTGCCGCTGAAATACGCGGCGGGACGCGCAAAAGACGCGCGCCACAAAGCCGGGCGTTATGCCATCCTTGGAATAAAGTAATGTCTATAGTCGAAATATCAGAAAAGTCATGGCAAGGAATCCTTAAGGTGCAAGAGGAAGCATATACAGGAGTTCCACCAGAGGAAGTCGATGTACTTAAAAGCAAATGGAAAGCATCGCCTGAAACCTGCTTTGTGTTTCAATCCAGCAGCAATGAGATTTTAGGGTACTTGCTCGCTCACCCTTGGAATTCCGATGAGCCACCTAAATTATTTGAAGAGCTTCCTCGTAAGTCTGCTGGTGATACCTTATATCTTCACGATTTGGCGGTAAGTAATAATGCAAGGGAGTCAGGTATTGGGAAGCAACTGTCAAGTAAGCTCATAGAAGTAGCTAAATTGAGGCAATTCAATCGTGTACTTCTTGTCGCCGTTCAAGGATCAGGGGGTTATTGGTCCAAGTTTGGCTTCCGAGAGGTTCATAATGCATCTATTTGTTCAAGCTACGGCACAAATGCCAAGCTAATGTCGCTCAATGTTCAGGCATAACAAGCACAAGCACGCGGATGTCAAAAGCTACGCGCCTTTGTGTATTTGCTGCGCAAATTTTAGCACAAAGCCGCTCCGCTTTTGCCACCGGTGTTGCGGGCGTTAGGTTGCATATGAAATTAGTTGTCAAATTCGTCAGAGCAATGATTGATTTGCGGTTAAAGGTTTTCAATCTAGCCATAATTCAAGATATTGAGACAAAGACATTTAATACGATAATGGAAGAGCAGTTAGATACAGGCTGGAAGAAAGCCTATGTGTATGATGGTATCGATGCTTGGATAGATTATGGAAGGCTAATTTTAAAAAAGCGTGGTAGAAAATTAAAATTTGAGTGGGATAACTGGGATGAAGGTGTTTTAGTTGGACCAGCTTCATTACTAGAAAAAATTGCTAAAAAGCATGGTCTAACCGTGAGGCGAAAGGTTAAGTGGCCTGTACTTCCTACAACCTAACAAACTAAGTCAGTTCGCCAGCGAACTGGCAGGACAAATTAACGCGCTGCGAGCTAAAAACAAATTTGCCTCTGCTTAGGGGCGTTAGGTTGCAAATGAATCCAAGTCCTAGAGAATTTAACGAAGCTCTTGAAGAATATATTGTGACCTTCCCGAATCATTCTCGTCTTATCGAATATTTGGTAAAAAGATATGATGTTGAGACTCAAAAAATTATAGAGAGCGAGTTGTCGGCGGCTGTCAAAACAACCGAAGATTACTTGTGGTCTCAGTCATCTGGAGTTGAATGGTCCGAGGTTTTTGAGCTGAAATTATTTAATCATGTAAAATCAAGCCATTCTTGGCTTGAAGCTAGCGGGTTTTCACGATTGCTTAGTTTTTCAAAATGGCTATGTTGGCATGAAGGTTTAAATGCGTAAAAACAACCTAACAAGCAAAGGCAGTATCGCCCCTTCGGGGCTGGACCTCGCTACGCTCGGCCGCTGCTTTGGGCGTTACGCGTCAATCGCTCAGGGGGGCGCTGTGAGCACATATGAAGAAGAAATAGGAATTCTGCTAAAGGAAATGAAATACGAGCAAGCTTACTCCGTAGGAAAGGCGACCCTGGACCGAGAGCCAAATAACTCGGCGGTAGTAGAATCTCTAAAAAAGGTTTCAGCGGCACTCAGGTCACAATGTATGGATATGGCATGCAGAAAACAAGATTGCACTCCAGCATACTTCGAGTTAGAAGACCTATTACGCAAAGTAAATGAACTTACCAAACAAGACATGTATGGTCGTCAAGTATAAAACACATAACAAGCGCATATTGATCAGCCGCTTCGCTGCTTAGACCTCTCTTGGGGTGTCTCAATCGAAAAACAATTAACACTGTCTTTCAGTACGCCACACGTGCTGCACACAGAAACAGGAAAACAGGACAATGAAAAATTCACCTGCTTTATTAATCAGCGACTGGATTGGCCTCGGACTTGGTACTCTGTGCGGGCTCATTCAGGGCATACTGTTCTTTCACAGCGAGCTAAGCCATAGCGCTGCGATGCAAAGCCCATGGCCGGGTGTGGCATTCGGTTTAATCGCACCAGCAATGCTGGCACTGCTATCACGCGGTGTGACCATGCCCATGCAGAGTATCCATCTGGCGCTGGGAAAATATGTGAATACGTTATTTTTTGCTATTGCCGCGCTGATCAGCGCAGGGATTTCTGCGCTGGCTTACTATTTTATTGTCGGTGTTACGCACGGAGGCTTGGATGCTCCGGCATTTTTTATCGCCGCTGGTATCGGTTTTATTTTTGCGTATCTGATTAACCCCGCACTGGCATTTGGTACAAAAAGGACAGCCATGTTAGAAAGAGCTACTTCAACACTCTAAATGGCGCGTCCAAAAAAACTGATGGTGATCGGTTTCGTTAAGATTCAGCAAGATAATAAAAACGGCTTATATAAAAAGGCTGATGTGTGAATGCCGGGTAAGCAAAAGCACCAGATGATCTGGTTATGTGAAGTTAAACGATATTGATGGGCTAGCCGAAGGCTGTTTTGCAGCGATTTAATCCTGGCGGCCTTTGGTAGTTCAGTCGCTCGCAGATAGAGCGTAGTTTGACTTCATTACCAGCGAACGTGCCGAAGCTCTTTTCAAAGTGCTGGGTCATGGCTAACCAGCGTTCTTCGTCCAGGCCAAGTCGGTCGAGAATTTTTGCTGAGCGTTCTGGTATAGAGCCTCGTTTATCATCCCGAATGATGCGCCCTGTTGCATCCACCAGCTCAAGGTAGTCCGTAAGTTTCATAGCAATGCCTTTGGGCATGTTCTGACGCGGGTTTCCGGCAAACGGCAGCAGCTCTTTTGGCTGTTGGTAAAGATGGTTGGGGGCTTGTACTGCTTTCGCTTTGTCTGCTCTGGCTTTAATTGAAGTGTGTTCCGATGCTTCCGGTGTTTTTGCCATTCTTGCCCGAACCGGATTTAAATCGACATATGCCATACAGGCAGCCAGTGCTGCTTCGTCCAGCAGCGCCTGAGATTTAAATCGACCTTCCCAGAAGCGCCCGGTGCAGTCATCTTCCTGATTGGCTTCCCGGGCAATCGACTCGTTCAGCACCCGCATAAACCAGCTAATGTCAGTGAGCCGCGAGCGCCATTCCGTGATGTATATATGCAAGCGGGCAAGATCAGCTTTAGTCAGTTCATCACCGCGTATAAAGCGCTGAGACAGAAGGTTGCCTTTGAATAATGAATGCCAGCGCTCTATGACATCCTCATCAGTCCATCTTTTGCTTGCTTCAGCATCCACATACAGCACCACATGGTAGTGGTTACTCATAATGGCGTAGGCGGCAATCTGAATAGCGAAAATATGAGGAAGTTCTAAGAGCCTATTCTCAAGCCAGCCGCGACGATGTTCGTAGCATTCCCCGGTCGATGAATCCGTGCCGCACAAAAATGCCCGGCGTACACAGCGTGAAACGCAGTGGTAATAAGGTGTTTCTTCGATGGATACTTGCTGCTCTCTGGGCTTAGGCATAATCCGGCTCTGACTGATGGCTGAACCTTCAGGTTAGTTAGCATCCAGAGATTGCTCAATCGGAAGAATGTGTTAGCGAGGGTGTCTCAATAATGTTTGTCCACGAAAGTGGTAGCAGATCAAGCGCGGTTTATGTGAGCGTTAGCACTCTATAGAGATCGATGATGATACCAAGTAAGTCACAAACTGTGTTAGCGTGGGTGTCCTGACCGTAGATTTTTTTCGGTTTAACGCTAGGCGACCGAAAAAGAATCCACTACTAAACTGATTGCTTAATTAGGGGATAGTATGAAAAAACGGAAAAGCATTTTCACAATATCTACAATATTATCCTCTCTAGGTTTGATCATGTCAGGTGGGCTGGCTCTCGAAATATTTCACTATGTTATTTCAGGTGAATACAAATTCGGAAAACTGGGTTATTCGTTATTGGTTCTGGTGGTAATTCCTTTAGCGTGGTTTTTTTATTTCGATATTGCTTTTAAGTGGGTCGAAAACAAGCCAGTGCCATTGAAGGTTAAGGTGTTTGGTTCCATATGTGGCATTGCAGCGGTAATTCTTACCGCTGGATTTGGGGTGTTACTTTGCTTTCCTGCAATCTTGTTAATGCTATATATATTTGTCTCCGGAGAGGAAGTAAATACCTAGCAAGAGCATACCGTCCCCCCGCTTGGGTGGGGTGCGACGAGTTCAACCAAAAATAAAACGGACGGCCACTTCAGTACACCAAGTGCCGTGTCCAAAAATAGCTAACAATGCCATTATGGAAGGACGCAAAAAGCTTGGCTGCGCTCCTTCGTCGCTACTCTTAGCCAAGCTTTATTGCGCCTCATATGGCGGCGTTACGCGTCAATCGCTCAGGGGGGCGCTGTGAGCACATATGAAGAAGAAATAGGAATTCTGCTAAAGGAAATGAAATACGAGCAAGCTTACTCCGTAGGAAAGGCGACCCTGGACCGAGAGCCAAATAACTCGGCGGTAGTAGAATCTCTAAAAAAGGTTTCAGCGGCACTCAGATCACAATGTATGGATATGGCATGCAGAAAACAAGATTGCGCTCCGGCATACTTCGAGTTAGAAGACCTATTGCGCAAAGTAAATGAACTTACCAAACAAAATATGTATGGTCGACAAGTATAAGACACATAACAAGCGCATATTGATCAGCCGCTTCGCTGCTTAGACCTCTCTTGGGGTGTCTCAATCGAAAAACAATTAACACTGTCTTTCAGTACGCCACACGTGCTGCACACAGAAACAGGAAAACAGGACAATGAAAAATTCACCTGCTTTATTAATCAGCGACTGGATTGGCCTCGGACTTGGTACTCTGTGCGGGCTCATTCAGGGCATACTGTTCTTTCACAGCGAGCTAAGCCATAGCGCTGCGATGCAAAGCCCATGGCCGGGTGTGGCATTCGGTTTAATCGCACCAGCAATGCTGGCACTGCTATCACGCGGTGTGACCATGCCCATGCAGAGCATCCATCTGGCGCTGGGAAAATATGTGAATACGTTATTTTTTGGCATTGCCGCGCTGATCAGCGCAGGGATTTCTGCGCTGGCTTACTATTTTATTGTCGGTGTTACGCACGGAGGCTTGGATGCTCCGGCATTTTTTATCGCCGCTGGTATCGGTTTTATTTTTGCGTATCTGATTAACCCCGCACTGGCATTTCGCCCGACCGGTGAGCCATCTTAAACTCAGAGGCTGGGGCAGAGCTGGCCCGGCTAACAATCGCGAATCAGCGTTACCGCCGCATCAATCAGTTTGCGCGCTACCGTCTGGGATGCTGGCAGTAAGGGTAAATCATCAATATCAAACCAGTCGGCGCTGTTGAGCTCGGTGGTGTCGATATTCAGCTCGCCACTGTCGTATTCGCATAAATAGCCAAGCATTAACTGATGCGGAAACGGCCATGCCTGTGACACCAGATACTGCGGATTTTTTACCTGTATTCCGGCTTCTTCGAATATTTCCCGCGCCAGTGCTTCTTCCGCACTTTCGCCAGCCTCGATAAACCCGGCTAAACAGGAGTACATAGCGGTGCGATGGCGGTTGGAGTTGGCCAGCAGTAGCTGGCGGCCTTTGCGCACCACAGCAATCACACAGGGCGATATTTTAGGATAGGAGCGGTACTGGCAGGATGGGCACAGCAGCGCCCGATCGTTGGCAATGGTGACTAACCCGGTGCCACAGCGTGAGCAGTAATTCTGGGTGCTGCGCCAGTATTTAAGCTGTGCCGCGGCATTAACCACACGGAAATCCTGTTCGCGGCTGTTCATCAGGTAATCACGCAGACTGATGGTCTGCCAGCCGTCCTGCGCCTGTGTCAGTTCAGCAATACGCAGCGTTTCGCCATCCACAGTACCCAGCACCATTTCCAGCGTGCGCTCCCCTGCCAGGGTTTCCTTGCTCCACGGCACGTCACTGTCGGGCTGATCGATCAGCCTTTGCGGCAGCAGCAGTTGCTCGCCCACAAAGTACAGGGTCAGAGTGTCTTCGCTGTCCTGCCCCGCTTCAATGGCAGGATGATATTCAAACTCAATCACAGGCTACCACCCGGTTGCGGTCGGGCAATACCATGTTTGGCCAGCAATGCGGTACCACGCTTTACAATATCGGACTGAAATGTTTTTTCGTAACGTACATCCAACACGTAGGCTTTAACCCGTAAGCGGATCGCCAGCATACGGGCGACCTCTACTTCTTCCAGTGTAAAATTAACCGGCTTTTTCAGATATGCATAACGGCTGGTAACGACCACTTCTTCAATTAACGCCTGAGCTTTATTGATATCAGCAGCCAGAGCCAGGTGAAAGTCGGTGACGACCATCATGTCCAGCTCACCGGCATTGCCTGACGCGACGACATCGGTAATAAAACGTGAGTTAGGTATGGTTACCAGATTGTCATCCAGAGTATTCATGCGCACCGTACGCAAGCCAATCGATACAATCTCGCCGTAGGTATCGCCAAACACGACACGGTCTCCAACCCGGAAGGGACGGTCAAAGAGCAGCAGAATGCCGGCAACCAGCGAAGCTGCAATATCTTTCAGGGCAAAACCGAGCGCAACAGCAACAGAACCGGCGGCGGCATACAGTAGTTCTTTCGGCGGTTGCAGTACGGCAATGACCAGTCCGACAGAACCGAAAATATACAAGCCGAAACTCAGCAGTGTGGATATCTGCAAAATAAGAAAGCGCCGTGCGGGTATTTTTTCCATCAGACGCTGGCTTACGGTGCTTAATCCCTGTGCCAGCGCCCACAGTAAAAAGCCACCCAAAATCAGCAGCAGGATTGCATACAGATTAAAAATACCTGCAATGCTCAGCAGGCCATCAACTAATCCATTGGTGTCATTCATTGAGCATGTTCATCCTGTTCAGCGTGCTGGTAACAGTGTAGTACCACAGCGCGGTGATGCTGTAGCGGCCGTCGTTGCCTTTCTCGATAACATCGTCCTCCTGTGCCGACTTCAGAGCATAACGAACGACATTTTCTGCCATGTCAGTTACCCGCATAATTTCTGCGGTTGAGAGACGGCCATGGGTTACCAGTGCGGCATACACAAACATATTATTGGCGCTCGATTTTTCAATGCGCGCACTGGCCGGCAGACGTGGAATTCTTACCGTTGCCACATTGCGTAACGTGGATACCGATTCTTTCCACAGTTTAAGTGCTGTCACCGGGTTGCCGCGACAGGCATCCCAGAGCAAACTGAAATAGCGCTGTTCTGCGTTGCGTACGGTTTGTGTTGCCTGTGAACGGGTATCAATGAGAACCTCATCGTATAGCAGCCGGTAACCGCTTTTCTGATTTCTGGACAGAATCAGTGAGCGAATGTCTGACTGGCTCCAGCGTTTTGCCCGAATGACATTTTTAATCTGGTAGTCCCGACCAAATACATTACACAGATATGCCCAGCTCTGATTGTTAATGACAATAACCCAGAAGACATTCTGCAGCTGCGCATTGGTTAACGACAGCAGGCTGCGCCAGCCATCAAATGCCCCCACCTCGGCCAGAAACAGGTTTTCAGCGTCGTTAATAATAATCAGCGTTGGTGATAAATGTTTATCGGCTTCAACCAGTGCTGCCGGACCTCCTGCCAGGTTCTCATTGAGGGCCTCGCCAAGGAGCTGATACAACGCATCGGCCGAGATAGTTTTCGCTGGTACATCAATGAGCCGGATCTGCGTTTCACTCTTTTCACTGGTTAATGTGTTAGCAAAGCGGCGCGCTGCAGAATTTTTGCCGATACCCGGTTCCCCACAGATCAGCAATACATTTTCATTACTGCGTTCTTCATCCCAGAGGTCAAAGTTTTTGCGTATTGCGGCACTCAGTCCGGTGTCGATAATCGGGTATTCCCATTCGCCGTCGTCACTGAACCAGTGCAGGTAATCATCATCGATACGCTCTGAGACATCATCATCCGCTTCGTTTTCCGCGTTCTGGTTCTTCATGCGGAACCAGCGGGCATTCAGCTTCTGGAACCAGGAAAATTCCGCCAACAGCTGGCTGACAAATGCCTTGATAAACAACAGCAGGTTGAATGGTATCCACAGAGGCAAAGTGATTGTCATGAGCTTACCGTGACCGACTTTTTCGATCAGTGGATCCATGCTTTGCGGCAGCAGACGTTTCAGATTCAGGATCAGCTCTTCGCGGTAGAAATACAGCAGGCGACAGATCACCAGCCAGCTGAACAGCCAGACAATAGCGCCAACCAACTGGCCGATCACCGACTGGGTGAACAGATAGCTGGTCAGGGCGATCAACACCCAGGGCAGCAGCAGCCATGAAGTTGAAGATCGGGTACGCAATTCCAGTAAGGAGGTACTTTCGGCATTCATGTAATTACCGGCACCCTGACAAATGCTCTGCAGAAACCATTCACTGGCCAGTTTCAGCAGTACGTATAGAACATACACCTGAAACAGGATGAGCAGCGCACCGCCCAGCCCCATTTGCTGCTTATCCGGCGCTGGCACCAGTGTACTGAGCCACAACAGCATCCCCCAGGGCAGCAGCGGAGTGACACCAGACGCCAGCCTGGCCATGGCTCTTGCGCCCTGATGACGTAAGCCGCTGCTGACGATCTGGTTATGCCAGTGAATGATGCCATTCACCAGATAGCGCGCCAGAAATTTGGTCAGCCAGCGTAGTGGAAAAATCAACAGCAGTGGCAGGCCGGAGTGCATAACAACCTGCCACAACCCGCTGTTGTCACTGCCGTGCAGCAGGGCGTGCCAGGCTGAGGAGACATTGAGCAACGCCGCCAACAGGGCATCCCCCTCCTGTTGCAGATGCTGGAGCCAGTGCAGCACCGGTAAACTGTCGGCGGCCATGACCACCGACACGGAAGCAAGAAACAGCAGTGTGACCTGCAGCAGGCCATATCCTTTTGACATCAAATCAGATTCCTTCGGGTTCGTGGGCACAGAGCCACGTTGTCGTCTCAGCGGCGCAGGTAACGCAACCAGCGGCCAATATTCAGCAGGCTCATTAACGACGCTGCCACGTAGGTCATGGCGGCGGCCAGCAGAATGCTGCGTGCGGCGCGCATGTCTTTTGGCTGCAGGTATTCACCATCACGCAGCAGTGGTAACGCTTTGCCGAAGCTGGCATCCCACTCTACCGGCAGGGTGATCAGATGCACCAGCGTCCCCAGCAGCATGGCTCCCACCGCCACCACCAGCGCCAGTCGTGAAAAGCCCGGCGATACCCCGGCCAGCAAAGGGGCCAGCAGCAGCGCCGCCGGTGCGATGCGTTGCATCCACATGGCCAGTACGGCGAATACCGTGCGCGCCTGGAACATGCCTTCGCGCCGCGCATGCTGCAGCGCATGCCCTACCTCGTGTGCCGCGACCACGACAGCCGTCAGGCTTTTGCCTTCGAATTTGTCGCGGGTCAGGCGCACAGCGCGGCTGCCCGGGTCGTAGTGATCGCCCGCCTCCGTGGCTTCGACCTGTACGTTTTCCAGACCCATTTTGCTCAGCAGATGGCGCGCCATATCGCCACCAGTACCGGGGAAATCCTTGCGCAGACCGCTGTGGCGTTTCAGTACATGCTGTACCCAGATGCCGGGCAGCAGCAGTATTGCCAGTAGCAGCAGTCCCAGCAGTAGCCAGATCATTGTTGTCCTGTCCTGTACTCTGTGTTGTTGATATCTATTCTACTGATGCCAGTGCGGCCGGGGAAAGCGCCGTTTCATGCGGGCCGTGGCGCACAGCAGTGCTGAAAGCCCGGCGCTGACCAGCAAAACCGTCATATCTGACCGCTCTGCTGGCGTTATCGGATTAGGCAGGGCTGGCCATCGCTGCTAGAATACGCGCCCTGTTTGATCCCGGAGTACTCCCATTGAGTATTAACTACATCGCCTCATCCAAACTGCCGACGCCGTTCGGTGTGTTTACTATGCATGGTTTTGAGGACAGTGAAACCGGTAAGGAACATGTTGCTCTGACCATGGGTGATGTCGCCAGCGGAGAGCCTGTTCTGGCCCGCGCGCATTCCGAATGTCTGACCGGCGATGCGTTATTCAGCATGCGCTGTGACTGTGGTTATCAGCTGGAAGAAGCACTGCGTTCGGTATCCGAAGCCGGTCGTGGCGTGGTGCTGTATCTGCGCCAGGAAGGTCGCGGCATTGGCCTGCTGAACAAGATTCGTGCATACAATCTGCAGGACCAGGGTGCCGATACGGTTGAAGCTAACGAACGTCTGGGCTTTGGTGCCGACATGCGTGATTACAGCATGTGTCAGCCAATGCTGGGCCATCTGGGCATCAGCGCAATTCGCCTGATGACCAATAACCCGCGCAAGGTGAAAGCCCTGTCAGAGGCTGGCGTTACCGTTGCCGAGCGTGTGCCGCTGCAGGTTGGCCGCAACCCGCATAACGATGGTTACCTGAAAACCAAAGCCGCAAAACTGGGTCACTATCTGCCGCTGGACACCCAGGCCGATACGTTACCAACCCATCAGGATGACGAGCCGGAAGGCGCCTGATACCTGATCTGCGTGCATAAAAAAACAGCCTCTTGCGAGGCTGTTTTTGTTTGTGGCGGGTATCTTTTATTCAGGCTGACTGTCGGGCTCAGCCGTGTTTTCGCGACGAATGTGCAACTTGATTTCGTGCCCCTCAAACTGCAGCTGCATGGCCAGTAATTTATCCACATGACGCTGAGTCAGCTGAGTGCCCTGCGACAACAGCACCACCCCAGCCGGACTGATCAGGTTATCCACCAGCACCATGCCAACCCGTGCTTCCTGAATAGGGATGCGTTCAAAATTTGATACCACGCCTTCGGTGTACTCTTTCAGTACATCCATAAAGATATCGACCAGCTCCCGGTCGTAGCGTTGTCCGGATAGTTTCAGCAGATACGCTCTGGCTGCATCCGGTTCCAGTGCTTCACCGAGAAAGTTGTGTTCACGCTGGCTGTCGACGTAATCACAGACGATGCGCAGAATACGCGCTTCTTTCGGGATGGCGTCACCGGCCAGCTTATCGGGGAAGCCTTTGCCGTTATACAGCTCCATATGCGAGCGGATAATATTGGACGCATTCTGCAGCGGCTCGAGCAGCATCAGCGTTGTCTGACCGTGAATCGGAAAATGCGCGTATTCCTGTTTTTCCACCATGCTCATTTGCGACACGGCTTTATCCAGAACGGCATCCGGCAGCGGTACCTTACCGATATTGCGCAACAGTGCGGCGTAATACACATCCTGAATCTGCTGTCCCTCAAGGCCGGCAAATTCAGCAAATTCTTTGGCCAGCCGCGCCAGTTTTTCCGAACTTCCTTCTTCTTCGCCATTCCTGCGCTCCATGATGCCCACCAGAATATGCACCATGCTGTTAAATTCCTGACGCAGAGTGCGGTAGGCATCCTGCAATTTGGCTTCGGCCTCACCCACCTGGTCGGATTTTTCCTGATACTTTTCCTGCAGCTGACGATTAAGTCGTTCCAGCTCTTCGTTCTGAGTAACGATATGCGCATTGAGCTTCTGATTCGCATCTTTTAAATCACGGGTTTCAATCGCTTCAACGATTAATGCGCGCAGCATATCGTTGTCCCACGGCTTAGCAACGTAGCGGTAAATATTGCCTTCGTTTATAGCCTTAATCGCAGACTCAAGATCGGAGTAGCCTGTCAGCAATATGCGAATCATCTGCGGGTATAGTTCAAAGCAGTTTTTTAACAGCTCTGCACCGTTCATTCCCGGCATCCGCATATCAGAAATAATGACGTCGAAGCGTTCGTTTTGCAGCTGTTCCAGTGCTGCGGCACCACTTGTATGAGTGACCACATCGTACTGGCGGTGAAACAGCCTGCGCAGTGCCTGCAGCACTGATTCTTCATCGTCCACTATTAACAGGCGCCCATGTTTTTCACGGGCCATTTCTGAATAACCATCACTCAGCATGAGAATCTCCTGCAGAAACGTCTGACGTACCCAGCGGCAACCAAACGGTGAAACAGGTTCCTTTGCCCTTTTCTGTTGCCAGTTCTATACGCCCCTGATGGGCTTCAATTAACTGATAACACAGCGCCAGCCCCATGCCGGTGCCCTGACCTTCATCTTTGGTGGTAAAGAAAGGTTCAAATACCTTGCTGGCGGTTTCTTCGTCCATGCCGGGGCCGTTATCACAGATCGACATTTCCAGCTGCTGATCGTGCACCACCTGACGCAATGTAATTTCTCCGCCCTTATCACTGCCGATGGCCTGTATCGAATTCACCAGCATGTTCAGAACGACCTGACCAATCTGCGATGGGTTGCAATGTACTGGCGGCAGCGCCTGCAATTCGGTAATCAGCTGGATGTTGCCCTTCAGCCGGCTGCGGGCAATATTGAATACGCTTTCCAGCTCGCGGTTCAGGTCACAGGCACGCATACCGTCGTTTGCTCCACGACTGAGCTTGCGCATGTCCTGGATGATTCTGGCCACCCGTTCAATGCCTTCAGAGGCATCGTGGATGCGTTCTGGTGCCGAACCAAGTGCGTCTGGCACATCTAGCGACTGATAAGCCTTTAACAGCGCCTGGTAGGCTTCTGAGTCTTTATCCAGTAAGTCGGTGGCTTTATCCACTTGCTGAATAAACTCAGTCAGTACCGACAGGTCTTCCTTAAGTGTGGATAAATTGCTCAGGCTGTACGCCACCGGGTTGTTAATTTCATGGGCAATACCCGCCGATATTTCTCCCAGCGCTGCCAGACGCTCCGACAATTCCATACGGATACGGGCTTTTTCCAGATCATCGTTCAGGCCTTTTACCTGTTCCGACGCTTTTTTCAGCATGCGTGAACGAGCCTGATTCTGTTGCTTCTGTCGTTGCAGATCCAGGCTGGTACGCTCCAGTACCTTTTGCAGGTTGCGCCCACGAAAATACTGACGCCACAGCCACAGCAACAGAATGGCTTCCGGAATCGACACCATGGCCGCCACCAGAATTGCCAGCGTGTACTGGTTAAACAGTTCAAGAATCTCATTGTGGCTGAGATACAGGCTGAACTCGGGAATCAGGAAATCGTTGAACAGAGTCATGGACTGCATGTCGCCATCGTCCAGCTGAGGCAACGCATTTCCACGCCAGGTAACGGTAAACGGCAGTAACCCCAGACCAAGGTCTTCCGTGGTCTGATGAATCCAGTTCTGCATATCAATGCGCAGCGCCAGGCGCTGATTGGAATAGCGGGAATACAGATCCAGCAACAGCCCGGCTTTGTCGTGCGTATCCAACGGCACGGCTACCGAGGACGACAGCTCTTCCAGACTAACGCTGACCTGCCAGTCACCTGGCTGACGCAGCTCGTCCAGCGATGGGCCTGCCTCAAGAAAATTAGATAACGGGGATCTTTGCTGCAGTGTGAGCAGCATATGGGTGCCGCCGTCCCGTTCAATAGAGGTACGGGCATCGGCAAGCAGCGCGTAATACTCGCGCATCGTGCGGCTGTACACACGCTCCAGCAGATGATTGCTGATCGCCAGCACACGGCTGTTCTCATAACGGAACACGCCGTCGTATACCACCGCTGCGGTGGCAATCACCAGTAACAGAATGACTGCGAGATAACGTCTCAAGCCTACCCCTCCATTGTCAGCCTTACTCTCTGCATCTGCCCGAACGCAGATGCCAGTTCCTTAAGTAAAGCAGTTTTTGGCGAGGTTTGGCCGATTAAACGTCGGCGGGAGTGGAATCAGGCGCAGCCGCTGGTGCTGTCAGGCCAGTGAGGTTTTACCGCATCCACAATAGTCTGAGCCGTCAGACCGATATCCACCTGCTGCTGCGCCGGTGACGCATGCTCGATGTAACGATCCGGAATGCCCAGTGTCAGCACCGGAGTCTGATGCGCCGTTGCAGCCAGAGATTCCAGCACGGCACTACCGGCACCGCCCATCACTGCGTTTTCTTCCAGCGTAACCAGCAGATCATGAGAGGCAGCCAGCTCCGCCACCAGCGCATGATCGAGAGGTTTAACGAAACGCATATCGGCAACGGTGGCGTTCAGGGTTTCTGCCGCTTCCAGTGCTTGCTGCAATGGTGCACCAAAGGCCAGCAGAGCAACGCGGAAACCGTTCTGAGCGCCCTGACGGCGGACAATGCCTTTGCCCATTGGCAGGGCCTGCATTTCGCTGGCGGGTTGCACACCGGTGCCGCTGCCACGCGGATAGCGTACCGCCGCCGGGCCTTCGTGCTGATAACCGGTATACAGCATCTGGCGACATTCGTTCTCATCCGATGGCGTCATGATGACCATATTCGGAATGCAACGCAGGTAGCTGATGTCGTAAGCACCGTGGTGTGTCGGTCCGTCTTCGCCCACCAGACCAGCACGGTCGATGGCGAACAGTACGTCGAGATTCTGCAGGGCAACATCGTGGATCAGCTGATCGTAGGCGCGCTGCAGGAAAGTCGAGTAAATCGCGACCACTGGCTTGCAGCCATCGCAGGCCAGACCTGCAGCCAGAGTAACGGCGTGCTGTTCAGCAATGGCAACGTCGAAGTAACGGTCCGGAAATTCTTCCGAAAAACGGATCAGGTCAGAGCCTTCGCGCATCGCCGGGGTAATCCCCATCAGGCGACTGTCGGCAGCGGCCATATCGCACAGCCACTGACCGAAGATATTGGAGTAGCTGACTTTTTTCACCGCACCGGCGGCTTTCGAGCCTTTCAGTGCGTGGTATTTGATCGGGTCCTGTTCTGCTGGCGCAAAGCCTTTGCCCTTGCGGGTAACAATGTGCAGGAAACGCGGGCCCTTGAGCTTTTTCAGGTTTTCCAGGGTGAGCACCAGCTCATCAAGGTCGTGACCATCAATCGGGCCGTAATAGTTAAAGCCCAGCTCTTCGAACATGGTGCCCGGAGCCACCATGCCTTTCATGTGTTCTTCCGTGCGACGGGCAAATTCCCACGCCGCCGGGATTTTCTCCAGCACACGCTTACTGCCTTCGCGCAGCGCGGAATAGGTGCGGCTCGACCAGATGCGGGTGAAGTATTTGTTCAGTGCACCCACGTTGTTGGAGATCGACATGTCGTTGTCGTTCAGGATCACCAGCAGATCGGCTTTTTCGTGGCCGGCATGGTTCATCGCTTCGAATGCCATTCCGGCAGTGATGGCGCCATCACCGATAACCGCCACAGCTTCACGTTCGATACCCTGTGCACGAGCAGCCAGTGCCATACCCAGCGCAGCACCGATGGAGGTACTGGAATGGCCCACACCGAAGGTGTCGTACTCACTTTCGCTGCGCAGCGGGAACGCGGCCGGACCTTCGGCACTGCGAATCAGAGGCAGTTGCTCACGACGGCCGGTAAGAATTTTGTGCGGATACGCCTGATGGCCCACATCCCATACCAGACGATCGTCCGGCGTGTTGAACACATAGTGCAGGGCTGCGGTCAGCTCGACTACGCCCAGACCGGCGCCGAAGTGCCCGCCAGACTGCCCGACACTGTAAACCAGATACTCGCGCAACTCTTTGCACAGCTCCGGCAGCTGTTCAGGCTCCAGTTCCCTGAGGTCTGCCGGGGACTGAATGGAGTCCAGCATAGGGGTTACTGGTCGGGTGGTCGGGATATCGGTCAGAATCATCAGCTACTTCAGCGTGGTCGCTTCGTTATATACGGAATGGTCTGCGCCATGCCGTCGAAAAGTGGGCCATTCTACCGACTGTCGGCGCTAAAGAGTAGCGTTGTGCGCCCGCCGGAACGAATGACCGGCGGTATGCAGAGGCATAATCAGTGGTCGCGACTGATTATGTAGTCGGCCAGCTGGGCGAGAACCGTGGTGTCACCGGACACCTGCTGCAATGCTGCATGGGCTGTGGCAATCAGGTCCTGAGCCTTGGTCCGGGCGCCTTCCATACCCAGCAGCGCCGGATAGGTTGGTTTGTTTAATGCCAGATCAGCTCCCTGCTGCTTACCCAGTGTGGCGGTGTCACCTTCGATATCGAGAATGTCATCCCATACCTGGAATGCCAGACCAATGGCGTTGGCATAAATTTCCAGTGCCTGCGTGATAGCGGCATCCGGCTGCTCACTGGCAACCACCGCACCCATCTGCACCGCAGCACGGATCAGAGCCCCGGTTTTGTGACGGTGCATGGTCTCCAACTGCTCAAGGCTCATCTGTTTGCCGACATTGCCCAGATCAATGCACTGCCCGGCCACCATGCCTGCGCCACCAGCAGCGGCAGACAACAATCGAATCAGCTTAAGGCGCTGCACATCATTCTGATGCGGGGCATTAGCCAGCACATCGAAAGCGGCGGTCAGTAAGCCATCCCCCGCGAGAATGGCGGTGGCTTCATCAAAGGCGATATGGCAGGTCGGTTTACCACGGCGCAGATCGTCGTCGTCCATTGCTGGCAGGTCGTCATGCACCAGGCTGTAGCTGTGTACCATCTCCATCGCAACGGCGGCGCAATCTGCCTGTTCGCGACGTCCACCCAAGGCTTCCGCGGTGGCGTAAATCAGGAACGGACGCAGGCGCTTACCACCATTCAGCACACCATAGGTCATGGCATCGGCCAGGCGCTGGTCAGCCAGACCAAGCAGCGAAAGCTGGTGAGTGAGTTGCTGCTCAACACGCTGCTGAACTGCGATCAGCGCATCACGCATGTTATTCCCCTTGCGGTTGGAATGGCTGAGCAACGCTTTCACCATTCTGCTCAAGCAGGATCTGCACACGCTGTTCTGCGCTTGCCAGAGCTTGCTGACACTGGCGGGTCAGACGGATGCCCTGCTCGAAAGCCTGCAGGGAATCTTCCAGCGACAAATCGCCGCCTTCCATCTTCGCGACCAGCTGCTCCAGCTCGCCAAGCGCCGATTCAAATTCAAAAGGTGTTTTGCTGTCAGACATAACTGTGATCCGGTGAAAGAGCGGCAACACTAAACCCAGAGCCCCCGGGGGTCAAGGCGGTGCAGGGCGCTTGCACGGGCAATGGAACGGAGATGCATGGACAAGCGTTAATGAGCTCCATCATCAAAGGGGCAGATTGCTCTGATTATTCATCTTCTCAACAGGAAGATTACGAATGTTTGTCTAAACTCTTTCTCAGTGAGGGATTTTTTCTGCAAGGAGTTCCGGTGGATCTCGCATCTTTAGTTGGCTTAGTCGGCGCCTTCGGTATTGTGATCATGGCGATGATTCTGGGCGGCGACCTGGGTATGTTCCTGAACATACCGTCCATACTTATCGTGGTTGTCGGCAGTATCTTCGCGGTGATGATGAAGTTTGAACTGGGCCAGTTTCTGGGCGCGGTGAAAGTGGCCGTCAAAGCCTTTTCATTCAAAATGTCCAAACCAGAAACCATCATTGAAGAGGTGGTTGAGCTCGCAGGCCTGGCACGTAAAGGCGGTCTGTTATCGCTGGAAGGCAAGGAAGTCAGTGATGACTTCCTCGGCAAAGGTATTCAGCTACTGGTCGACGGTCATGACCCTGACGTCGTGCGCACGCTGATGAGCAAAGAGCTGAAGCAGGCCAGCGAACGTCACACCATTGGTATCTACATTTTCAAGGCCATTGGCGACGTCGCACCAGCGATGGGCATGATCGGCACCCTGATTGGTCTGGTAGCCATGCTGGCCAATATGGACGATCCGAAAACCATCGGCTCGGCCATGGCGGTGGCGCTGTTAACCACGCTCTATGGCGCCATGATGGCCACCATGTTTGCCCTGCCCGTCGGCGACAAGTTGACACTGCGCAAAGATGAGGAAGATCGCCTCAAGTCGATGATCATTGATGCTCTGCTCGCTATTCAGAGCGGTCAGAACCCGCGTGTGATTGAAACCATGTTGCAAGCCTACATTCAGGAAGGCAAACGAACCACGTCAGGTGATTGAGCATGGAAGAAGAACAAGAATGTCCACCCTGTCCCGCGATACCTGGTTGGCTGGCCACCTTTGCCGACCTGATGTCGCTGCTGATGTGCTTCTTCGTACTGCTGCTGTCGTTCTCCGAAATGGATGCCATGAAATTCAAACGACTGGCAGGCGAGTTGCGCCAGGCGTTTGGTGTGCAGACCGTTGTTAACGTCAGCGATCCGCCGAAGGGCACCAGCGTTATTGCTCGTCACTTCAGCCCGTCTATTCCGGAGCCGACGCCGATTAATGAAGTGCGCCAGAAAACCAGTGACATCACCAAAAGCTCACTGGAAGTTCTGTGCCAGGACGAAGTTACCCAGCAGGAAGAACGTCAGGGCGACCAGGGCCAGAAAACCCGGGAGATTGTAGTCCCGGCTGCGCAACTGGAAGATAAGAACACTGAAGCTCAGGCAATGGAGATGGCCAGCCAGCTGGAATCTGAAATTGCTCAGGGGCAGGTCGAAATCGAAACCGTGGGTAAGAAAATTATCATCCGGATTCAGCAGCGTGGGGCTTTCCGTTCCGGTTCGGACTATATCGAAGACCGTTTTCTGCCGGTCATCGACAAAATCCGCGAGGTGCTGGTCACCGTTCCTGGCCAGATTTCCGTTGAAGGTCACACCGATGACATTCCGGTTGGCGGTGGGCGCTTCCGTTCAAACTGGACGCTGTCGTCTGCCCGCGCTGCAGCCTTTGCCGAAGAGCTGTTTATTGCACCAGAAATGGATGAGCAACGCTTTCAGATTGTCGGCCATGCAGATACCCAACCACTGGTGCCCAATACCGATGCGGCATCCCGTGAACGTAACCGTCGGGTCGAAATCGTCATTCTGCGCTCACAACCAAACGACGATGATAACGTTCCGGAAATCGAAACCGACGACAACCGGGTTGAAGAGGCTGTTAATGCAAGACCGGAAGATTTTGAACTCCGGCCCAATGAAATTTTCTGATCAGGAACACACTGAATGGAAGACAGACGACGTTTTTTTCGTTTAGACGATGAAGTGGTGATGGACTTCCGGGCCATCAGCCAGGATGAATTCAGTCACTGGAAAGAAAACCAGAACCTGCAGAAAAGTGAGCTGCGCGAACTGGAAGACGAGATTGGCATTCTGGTGCATCAGCTGCGAACCTCGCACCCGGCACTGGGTAAGCTGATGGAGTTATTTAACCGTAAGCTGAATCTGCTGAACGGCCAGGCAGTGATTCATCCCGAGCTGAATCTGACATCAACAGAAGCACGGGTACGGGTTAACCTGAGTGCCTGTGGCATGGCATTTCAGACCAGTGCCGACCTTAGCAATCAGAGTCATCTGCTGTTTAATCTGCAGTTGAAGCCCTCGAATGCCACGCTGTCTCTGGCCGGTAATATTGTTGGCATTGAAAAAAGCACAGACCCGGACGAGCCATATCTGGTACGGGTTAACTTTGAGGATCTGAAAGAGTCCGAACAGGAGTTGTTGATTCAGCATCTGTTCCAGCTGCAGGGGCGTACGCTGCGCGAGCAGCACAACCACTGATCACCACTCTTTTCACACCCCACAGGCCGGCTCATTTATGCCGGCCTTTTTGTTATCATGCGCCTTTACCCACAGCAGGATAACTTCATGAGCGGCCCGCGCATTTACTGTCCCCAGCCTCTTAGCACACAGCAGACCATCGAACTGGACGATCAGGCCGCCACCCATCTGGTGCGCGTACTGCGTATGGGCGATGGTGAACCTTTGCGCCTGTTTAACGGCGATGGCCATGAGTATGCCGCCAGCCTGTGCAACGTCAGCAAAAAATCCGCCAGCGCACTGGTTGGCGATATTCTGCGCAGCGATGCGGTTCAACCTCTTAATCTGCATCTGGGTCAGGTAGTTTCCAAAGGTGACCGTATGGACTTCACCATCCAGAAGGCCACCGAGCTCGGCATTGCAGAAATCACGCCGCTGTGGAGTGAGCGCTGTGAAGTTCGCCTTAAGGGTGAGCGACTGGAAAAAAAGATGGAGCACTGGCAGAAAGTAGCCATCAGCGCCTGCGAACAATCAGGACGCAATTACGTACCGGTCATTCAGCCACCACAGCATTTTTCTGACTGGGCCAAGGCCAGCACACAGGATCTGCAGTTCATTCTGCACCCCCATGATCAGAAGCCACTGAGCGAATATCAGGCACCGCAATCGGTTGCGTTACTGGTCGGGCCGGAAGGTGGATTCAGTGAAGATGAAGTGAGCCAGGCGATTGCTGCCGGCTTTAAGGGGCTAACTCTGGGGCCACGCATTCTGCGCACTGAAACTGCGGCACTGGCAGCCCTGAGTGTTTTTCAATATCAATGGGGCGATTTCTGATCGCCCTGCATTCAACCGCTTTTCAGAATTTGCAGCAGATTCTGCACATGCTCAGCCGCATCGTGGCCAAGACTGGTCAGGTAACCGCCATCGTCGCGGTCAGTAAGGCCTTTATCGTGCAGACGTTTGGCCGCTGCCACCAGCTCATCACCGGCATCAGCGTGCACCTTAATTCCCTTTTGCATGCTGTGCAGATCAAACTGCGCCAGCAAATTCATTTCATGCACCAGGTCTTGTGAAATCGGCATGCGGTGTACTCCGTGTTGTTGAAATCACAGCATACGACCAGCAGACGCCAGACGCGAATACGACTTCAGCAGAAAGTGACTTCAGTCACTTTCCGGATGACTCACTCACACTCAGCTGAATGCCTTTCCAGTCCCACCACGACGACAGGAAATACAGGCCAATAAACAGGGTTGCCCACCACTCGATAATGCGCTTGCCGTGGCTCATTTCGACCCCGACCGTGACACCGGCAAAGCCGATAAACATAAACCACAACACCGCGATCAGAGAGGATTTGAAGATAAATGACGGCACCACAAAACCACGCCTGCGGGCACGGAAAATCAGTACGTAATTAATCGTCAGCGCAAACAGCATGCCCTGGAAAAACAGGTTAGCCCCGCGCACATGAACCCCCCAGTGGGTGTCGGCTTTTTCCGGCAGCAATACCGCCGTACCGGCCAGCAAACCCAACGCTGCCAGTACGCCGAAGAACTGCATAAAGCTCAGTGCGATACGGTTGCTACCCACCAGCCAGACGCGCATCACCATCCACCAGATCACGAAAAATGAGCAGGCGGCGATCATGCCACCGCGAAAAATAAAGCCAGCGTCCCCCTTCATACCGGTATGGGTAATATCGGTGCAGCCATCAAAAAACGGATTGCACAGTACAGCACTGCCTTCGGCGGTTCCTACGGCATAGGTAAGCGCGATGGTTCCCATCGACAGAACGAAACTTGCCAGCGCAATAAACTGACCAAATGACATGCACAATCTCCACAATAAAAAAGCCGGGCATCACTGCCCGGCGATCATTATCAGCCCGCTGCGTTCAGCGCCTGTTCAATATCGGCAATGATATCGTCTGCGTGTTCGATACCAATCGACAGACGCACCAGATCACGGCTTACGCCGGCGGATGCCAGCTCTTCATCGTTGAGCTGACGGTGCGTGGTGGTTGCCGGGTGACAAGCCAGGCTCTTGGCGTCACCGATATTCACCAGGCGCTTGATCAGTTGCAGCGCATCAATAAAGCGTGCACCCGCTTCCGCGCCACCTTTAATACCGAAACTCAGAATCGCTGAAGGTTTGCCCTGCACCATGCGTTGCGCAACCTCAAAATAAGGACTGCTGCTCAGACCGGCGTAGTTCACCCAGCTAACCTGATCGTGAGCCTGCAGGTATTCAGCCACTTTCTGTGCATTTTCGGTATGGCGATCCATACGCAGCGCCAGCGTTTCCAGCCCCTGCAGAATCTGGAAAGCGTTAAACGGCGACAGAGCAGCCCCCATGTTGCGCAGCGGTACGACGCGGGCACGACCGATAAAGGCCGCTTCTGCAAACGCATCGGCATACACCACACCATGATAGGAAGGATCAGGCTGATTAAAGTGCGGGAAGCGCGGATTATCTTTCCACGGGAATTTACCGGAATCGACAATAATACCGCCCACGGATGTACCGTGACCGCCAATGTATTTGGTCAGTGAGTGCACAACAATATCGGCACCGAATTCAAACGGACGACACAGGTAAGGTGTTGCTACTGTGTTATCCACGATCACCGGCACACCGTGTTTGTGCGCCATCGCCGACAGCGCCTGCAGGTCAACTACGTTACCGGCCGGGTTGCCGATGGATTCACAGAACAAGGCTTTGGTGTTGTCGTCAATCAGGGCTTCCAGCGCGGCCACATCATTACCGGAGGCCATGCGCACTTCAATGCCCTGTTGCGGGAAGGTATGCGCGAACAGATTGTAGGTACCGCCGTAAAGCTGGCTGACGCTGACGATGTTGTCGCCGGCTCGCGCCAGTGTCTGAATACTGGCAGTAATAGCCGCCATTCCGGATGCCATACACAGCGCACCAATACCACCTTCCATGGCCGCTACGCGCTGTTCCAGTACGGCGTTGGTAGGGTTCATAATGCGGGTGTAAATGTTGCCTGGTTCTTTCAGATCGAACAGATCAGCGCCGTGCTGCGTATCACGGAAGCTGTACGAAGTGGTCTGATAAATCGGAACCGCAACGGCGCGGGTTGTCGGGTCATCCTCAAATCCGGCGTGGATTGCCTGTGTCTCTATTTTCATTGTGCTTGTTATCCTTTCTGACAGAGCCTTGGTGCACGGCAGTGTAACAAGAGCTGTGTACTATCACAGTAAAAATCCGTCAGTTTCTGTCGCACCGGCAAGACACAATTTTCTCAATACCAGACGGTAAAATTTTTCCATTAACTGCCACTGATCAGCGGGCTTTAAAAAACCTTTGTATCACTCCGACCGCCTCACAATGGCAGCAGCCGATAAACAGAATTGTGCACCGGCACGTTAAGCCTGATAACCTTCCGTTTTTACGCGGCAACGACACTTCGCTATGGCTAAAAAGAAAACCGCTTACGTCTGTAATGACTGTGGCTCAGAACATGCCAAATGGCAGGGACAATGTAACGACTGTGGCGCCTGGAATACGCTGCAGGAATTCGTTGTTTCAGCGGCTAAATCACCGGCGCGTGATGCCAGCTACGGCGGTTACGCCGGTGGTGCCGGCGGCCAGTCAATCCAGCGTCTGGCCGACGTTGATCTGGCAGAAGTACCACGTATCAGCAGCGGTATGCAGGAATTCGATCGGGTGCTGGGCGGCGGTCTGGTGCCGGGCTCTGCCATTCTGATTGGCGGTCATCCGGGTGCCGGTAAATCCACTCTGCTGCTACAGACTATGTGCACACTGGCTGCCAGCATGCCTGCGCTGTACGTCACCGGTGAAGAAAGCCTGCAACAGGTGGCCATGCGCGCCAAGCGTCTGGGCTTGCCAACCGATCAGCTGAATATGCTCAGTGAAACCAGTGTCGATCGCCTGATCAGCACGCTGCAGCAGCACAAACCGAAAGTGGTGGTTATCGATTCGATTCAGGTTATGCATGTCGACGGCATCGAATCCGCGCCCGGCAGTGTTTCCCAGGTACGGGAGAGTGCCGCCGCCCTGACCCGCTTTGCCAAACAGACAGGCACTATTTTGCTGCTGGTTGGCCATGTCACCAAAGACGGTACCCTGGCGGGCCCCAAAGTTCTGGAGCATATGATTGACTGCTCGATCATGCTGGAAGGCGACGGTGACAGTCGCTTCCGCACTCTGCGTGGCATTAAAAACCGTTTTGGTGCCATTAATGAGCTGGGTGTATTTGCCATGATCGATACCGGCCTTAAAGAAGTGAAAAACCCCAGCTCTATCTTCCTCAGCCGGGGGGAAGAAGCCGCGGCCGGCAGTGTAGTGATGGTGATCTGGGAAGGTACCCGGCCGTTGCTGGTCGAGATTCAGGCTCTGGTCGATGACAGCCACTTCGGTCACCCTAAACGCGTAGCCGTTGGCCTTGACCAGAACCGTATGAATTTATTGTTGGCTGCCCTGCATCGCCACGGTGGTATTCACCTCGGTGATCAGGACGTGTATATCAACGTCGTTGGCGGGGTAAAAGTCGGTGAAACCGCTGCTGACCTGGCCCTGCTGTTGGCGGCGCTGTCGAGCTTCCGCAACCAGCCGTTACCACAGGATTTAATCGTCTTTGGTGAAGTGGGGTTATCCGGTGAAATTCGCCCGGTACCGTCGGGACAGGAAAGAATAAAAGAAGCCGCGAAACACGGTTTTACCCGTGCCATTGTGCCGAAAGCCAATGCACCACGACAGCCGGTGCCGGGTATGACCATTATCGGTGTGGATAAACTGCAGGATGCAATTAATTCTGTTTAAAAAAACGCCGGATTACTCCGGCGTTTTCTGTTGCGCGATACGCTTCATTAATTCGCGTTTATGCGTGTTTTTCAGCGCCGTGACTTTTTTATGCAGCGCTGCCTTGGCCATCATATGTGCCGAAACCGGGGCAGTAATAAACAGGAACAAACTGATCACCAGTTCGTGAATACTGATACCGCCGTCACGCATGGTGGTCAGCAACATAGAGCCTAACAGTACCGCACCGACGCCGAGCGTCGTCGCTTTGGTTGGCGCATGCAGGCGGGTGTAAAAATCCGGTAATTTTGCCAAGCCAACAGAGCCCACAAACAGGAAGAAGCCACCGGTCAGCAGGCAGATAACCGCGAGAATATTTACGATATCGGTCATGGTCTGCATTCCTTATTCAATAATGTCGCCGCGCAGCAGATACTTGCTGAGCGCCGCCGTGCTGACAAAGCCCAGCATGGCAATCAACAGGGCGCCTTCAAAGTACAGTGGCGATCCGTTGTACAGACCCAGCAAAATAATCAGCGCGATGCTGTTAATGTACAGGGTATCCAGCGCAAGAATGCGGTCGGTTACCGAAGGGCCTTTCAGCATACGCCAGACATTCATCAGCAATGCTATCAGCACCATCGCGGATGTAACGAGAATGGCAGCATCCAACAGGCTGGCGGTCGTCATGAGAAAATCTCCTGCAGGGGTTGTTCATAACGCTGACGAATTTCCGCAATCATTTCCTGCTCGGTAGTGATGTGCAAAGCGTGTACATACAGCCACTTACGGTCTTCGGAAAAATCCACGCTCACAGTACCCGGCGTCAGCGAGATGGTGCTAGCCAGAACTGTCAGTGGAAAGTCTCCCTGCAATGCCAGCGGGTAGCAGATAAAACCCGGATTCAGAGAGCGGTTGCTACCCAGAACCTTAAGCGCTACATCAACGTTGGATACCACAATGTCACGCAGCAGACGGGCAACATAAGCAGCTATTTTAAGTGGCTTACCGGCACGGCTCTGGTGATCGGTATAGGGCCAGGTAATCACCGGAATTAACCAGGCCAGAATTAATCCCAGTACCAGCTGACCGACAGAAAAACCATTCAACAATAACCACACTGCCAGCAGCATCAGACTGTGTACCGGCATTGGCAGAATATATCTCATGGGGTTACCTCCACGACTGCCACAGGCACTTTATACAATTCACTGACCGCACTCTGCGTCAGCTCGGTTAACGGACCACCGAGCACGACCATCAGCGGCGACATCAGCAGCAACACCAGCACCGCTGTTAACTTCAGTGGATGCACTGCATCTGACGGCTGAGCAGCGCCCTGCACCCGCCAGAAGATCGTAGTACCGGCACGCGTCAGCATGAGCATGGCGGCCAGACCAGAAATCAGCAGCGGCGCCCAGATCCAGCTGGCCTGATAACCGGCGGAGGAAGCCTGCAGCAGCAGCAGCTTGCCAACAAAACCAGATAATGGCGGCAGACCAATCACCGCCAGCGCAGCAATAACAAACAGAACGCCGAGCAGTCCTTGCTGACGCAGCGGCCGACTGCGCACCAGCCGATCCTGCGCCTGACCGCGTTGCTCGGTAATCAGGCCGGCGACCATGAACAAGGCTGCCGCGATCAGAGTGCTGTGAATAAGATAGTAAAGCGCTGCGGCTGCCGATTGTTCAGTGCTGATCGCCAGCATCAGCAGCAGCGTTCCGGCGGATACCACCACCAGGTTAGCCACCAGCATTTTCAGGCTCTGACTGGCCAGAACCGCCAGCGTACCGGCCACCAGCGTCAGCCAGCCCAACGGCCACAACCAGTCGCTGGCAACATTAGCCAGCACACCGGCATGATCACCAAACACCGCCGTGTGAATGCGCCAGATACTGTAGATACCCACCTTGGTCATGATGGCGAACAAGGCTGCTACTGGTGTCGAGGTGTAGGCGTAGGTGCGTGGCAGCCAGAAATGCAGTGGCAGTAACGCCGCTTTCAGACCGAACACCACCAGTAATAACAGCGCACCGGATTTCGCCAGTGCCAGATCTTCGCTTTTCAGGTGCGGTGCTTTATACGCCATATCGGCCAGATTCAGCGTGCCGAATACCGCGTAAATAATCGCCAGGCCAATCAGGAAGAAAGCCGAACCCGTAAGGTTAAGCAGTACATAATGCACAGCCGCCTGCGTGCGCTGCTTGCCACCACCGTGAATGAGCAGAGAGTACGAAGCAATCAGCAGAATCTCGAAAAACACGAACAGGTTAAAGGCATCGCCGGTCAGGAAGGCGCCGTTAATACCCAGCATCTGAAACATAAATAACGGATGGAAAAACGGCCCGCGCTGGTCATCCCCTGCCGAAGCATACAGATGCGCAGTCAGTCCGAGTATGGCAGCCAGAATGAGCATAATGGAGGACAACTGGTCGCTGACCAGCGCAATACCGAACGGCGCCTGCCAGTCGCCCATCATATAAGTGCGCATACCGCCCGCGCTCTGCTGCAGCAGCATAATTGCTGACAACAACATGAGTACATTGGCAGCAAAACCGACCAGCCGCTGACGCAGAACCTGCTGATGCAGACCCGGCAACATCAATGCGATACCCGCCAGCAGCGGAATCAGTACCGGAAAGAAAATCAGATGATCCATCAGGGTCATGCATCATCTCCTGTATTCGAACGCTGACGCTGAGGTAAGTCGTCATGAATCTCAGTACGGCCATCAACCTGGTCATTGCCCAGATCAGAGCGCGCCCGCAGTGCCAGAATCAGAGCAAAGGCAGTCATAGCAAAGCCGATGACAATCGCGGTCAATACCAGAGCCTGTGGTAATGGGTCTGCGTAACGCTCACTTTCACCGAGAATCACCGCGCCATTTACCACCAGGCGGCCACTGGCAAAAATAAACAGGTTTACTGCATAGGAAAGCAGCGTCAGCCCCAGTACCACAGCGAAGGTGTAACCGCGTAAAACCAGGAAAATGCCGCCGGCGGTCATTGCGCCGACGCAGATTGCATAAATTGTTTCCATTATTCCGCCCTTGGTCGTTCGCTGGTCGTTAGCTGGCCAAGGTTGGCCAGAATCAACAGAGTTGCGCCAATCACTGTGAAGTACACGCCCAGGTCAAACACCATGGCACTGGCCAACTCAAATTTGCCGATCAGCGGCAGATAGAAATAATCAAACCAGGTGGTGAGGAATGGACGGTCAAACAACCAGCTGCCCAGACCAGACCCCAGCGCCAGAATCAGGCCCACTGCGATCATCACGTGGTACGGGAAATTCATGCGTGCTTTCATCCAGTCCACACCGTGTGCGACGTATTGCTGAATCAGCGCAATAGCCGTGATCAGGCCGGCAATAAAGCCACCGCCCGGCAGATTGTGCCCACGCAGGAAGATATAGGCCGACACCAGCAAAGCGAGCGGCAGCAGACTCTGGGAAACCACCGCCAGCATCATCGGGTTTTTATCTTTCGCCCAGCCAATACCATTCTGATCAGCCGCCGGAACGAACAGACGCATTCCCGCCAGCAGCTTGTAGATACCCAACGCGGCAATGCCCAGCACCGTGATTTCACCCATAGTGTCGAAGCCACGGAAGTCGACCAGAATCACGTTCACCACATTGGTACCACCACCACCGGTCTTACTGTTGGCAATGAAGAAATCAGAAATACTGGCCAGCGGCCGTGTCAGCATGGCGTAACAGATGGTACCCACCACCGCACCGATTGCCGAGGCCAGCCCCAGATCACGCAGAATGCGTCGCGTTGAGCTTTCTTTCAGCGGCGTCGTCTGCGGCAGGAAATACAGCGCCAGCAGGAACAGAATAATGGTCGCTACTTCCACCGATAACTGTGTCAGAGCAAGGTCAGGAGCCGAGAACCAGGCAAAGGCGACAGCAACGATAAGACCGACAATCGACACCATAACCAGCGCCAGCAGACGCTGATGACTGAACACTACCGTTGCCACGGTGCCAATCAGCAGCAGCACGGCGGCCACCAGTACCGGCAGGTCCACCGCCTGCTGCGGCAGGCTGCCGGCGGCGGATTCCATTTCCAGCAAAGGTGCACCTGCTACAGCCAAAGCAATCACCACCAGCCAGGTGGTATAACGCTGCAGGCGACCATTATCGAACCATGCCTGTAAACGAACGGCACGGGCTGTCAGCCACTGTACCGCACGTTCAAATTCATTCTTGGCATCAATCTCGGTGAACTGCCCCTGAAACTGAAACAGATAACGCCGATTCACATACAGAATGCTACCGCCGACGACAGCCAGCAGACTCATTAACAGCGGAATGTTGAAGCCATGCCATACCGCCAGACTGAACTCAGGTAACGGCGCCTGCAACACTGCGGAAGCCGCAGCATTGAGCAAATCGCCGACAGCAAATTCAGGCACGATACCAACCAGCAGACACAGCACCACCAACACTTCTACCGGCACGCGCATATAGCGTGGCGGCTCATGTGGCGTACGTGGCAGGTTAATGGGTTCACCATTAAAGAAGACGTCGTGAATAAAGCGCAGAGAGTAAGCAACCGCCAGGGCGCCGCCTACAGTCGCCAGCACAGGGATTACCCAGGACAGAGAACCCAGTGTTGCCTGGTGCAGGGTTTCGGTGAACAGCATTTCCTTCGACAGGAAGCCATTCAGCAATGGCACACCCGCCATAGAAGCAGCAGCAACCATGGCCAGCGTGGCAGTGTATGGCATGTACTTCCACAACCCATTCAGCTGACGCATATCACGCGAGCCGGACTCGTGGTCAATGATACCGGCTGCCATAAACAACGATGCTTTGAAGACCGCATGGTTAATGATGTGGAACACCGCGGCGATGGCAGCCATGCGCGTATCCAGACCGAATAACAAGGTGATCAGACCCAGATGACTGATGGTTGAATACGCCAGCAGGCCTTTCAGATCGTGCTTGAACAAGGCGGTGTAAGCACCCACCAACAAAGTCGCCAGCCCCACCAGACTGACAATGCCAAACCACATATCGGTGCCGGATAGCACCGGATAAAAACGCGCCAGCAGAAACACCCCGGCCTTAACCATGGTGGCTGAATGCAGGTATGACGAAACGGGTGTTGGTGCTGCCATAGCGTGCGGCAGCCAGAAATGGAACGGAAATTGAGCCGACTTAGTGAAAGCTCCGAGCAGGAAAAGAATCATCACCGGGACATAGACGCTGCTTTCACGCAACGCATCTCCACTGGCGAGAATGGCGCTCAGACTGTAAGTGCCGAGGGTTTCACCCATCAGAATGAAGGCACCGAGCAGAGCCAGACCGCCAGCACCGGTAATCATTAACGCCATGCGCGCGCCTTTACGCGCCTCGGTTTTATGCCACCAGAAACTGATCAGCAGGAATGAGCTGACACTGGTCAGTTCCCAGAAGAACCACAACTGGAGAATGTTGTCGGACATCACCACGCCCAGCATGGCCGTCATAAACAGGATCAGAAAAGCATAGAACCTGCCCATATGATCACGCTCGGACAGATAGTAGCGAGCGTAGAGAATAACCAGTAAGCCAATACCAAGAATCAGCAAGGCGAACAGCAAGGCCAGGCCGTCAAAGCGAAAGGCAATACTCAACCCGGCCGCTGGAATCCAGTCTGTTTGCCAGACGAATGACTGGCCATTGAGAATATCGGGGATGTAGGTGAACACCAGTGCCAGAGCACAGGCAGGCAGCGTTGCTGTTGCCAGCAGAGTAGCCCGGCGGCCAAAGCGGTAGGCCAGCATGGGTAGCAGGGTTCCCACCAGAGTCAGCAGGGGAATCCAGAATAGTTGCATCAGTTAGTCGCCTCTCTCCGTCAGCCTGACTGTCCGTTTGATCTGAATCAAAGAAAGATAGCATGGTACTCGCTGGCGCGACACGCTACAGCAGGGTGTGATGCAAAGAATTGTCAGACAAGGGCCGCTATCGCGACCCCACTTCTATTGGTCTCAGCCGTGGTAAGACGGGCTAAGTTCGGTAACCGCTTCGACGAATGCCTTAGCGTGCTCTGGATCGACAAACTGGTGAATACCATGACCCAGGTTAAACACATGCCCAGTGCCATTACCGTAGCTGTCGAGAATACGCTTCACTTCGGCACGGATAGTCGCCGGTGACGCGTACAGTACAGAAGGATCCATATTGCCCTGCAGCGCAACACGATTGCCAACACGGCTGCGTGCGTTGCCGAGATCTGTTGTCCAGTCGATACCCAATGCATCAGCCCCCGTATCCGCCATAGCCTCCAGCCACTGGCCACCGCCTTTAGTGAACAGGATAACCGGAATCTGCTGACCGTCGTATTCACGAATAAGACCGGCAACGATCTGCTGCATATATTTCAGCGAGAACTCGCGGTAAGCCACATCACTGAGGTTGCCACCCCAGGTATCGAAGATCTGCACGGCCTGCGCACCGGCTTTAATCTGTGCGTTCAGGTAATCAATAACGGACTTCGCCAGCGTATCCAGCAGCTGATGCATCACTTCCGGCGTGTCGTACATCATGGCTTTAACGTGACGGAAATCTTTGGATGAGCCGCCCTCAACCATATAGGTTGCCAGCGTCCATGGACTACCGGAGAAACCGATCAGCGGCACACGACCATTCAGCTCACGGCGAATAGTGCTGACGGCTTTCAGTACGTAATCCAGATCCGCTTCCGTGTTGACCACAGACAGGCTCTGCACATCGGCTTCGGTACGGATGATTTTATTGAAACGCGGGCCTTCGCCAGTCTCAAAGTACAGCCCCAGCCCCATCGCATCCGGAATGGTGAGGATGTCAGAGAACAGAATCGCAGCATCCAGCGGGTAACGATCCAGTGGCTGAATGGTCACTTCACACGCCAGCTCAGGGTTTTTGCACAGCGACATAAAGTCACCGGCCTGAGCTCGGGTCGCACGGTACTCTGGCAGATAACGTCCGGCCTGGCGCATCATCCACACAGGTGTACGGTCAACTGGCTGGCGCAACAGCGCCTTCAGGAAGCGATCATTTTTCAATTCAGACATGGAGTACCTAACGAGCACCAGAAAATTTGCCGGTATCATACCAAAAAAACGGCCACGCGCTTTTTGACTTTACGCATTAAAGCCATGAACAGTCGCTATGGCCGCAGAAAACAGCAGGCACAAAAAAGCCCGGCGAAGGCCGGGCTTTTTTGTGGAGCCGATCAGTTCAGCTCGTAACTATTAACGGAATCACCGGAAGTTGCCGTAACTTCAATCGAGATTGGCGATGTTTCCGCACTATAGTTGACGGTATAAAAAGCGCCAAAACTTGGCAGCCCCTGAGCACCTGTAGGATCAAGAATACCGATACTGTTTGGCACAGGGCCTGAGGTACCGGTAATTTTGTAACCGTCACCACTTGCACCCATAATCGTGCCAGACGCAGGGATATTGCCGTTTGCATCCTGCAGCACAACATAGAAGGTACCACTTCCAGCCAGGGTTGGAGTGTTTTCAGTGTAAGCAGGTACCGTCACACCATTAACAACTACAGTACCACTCTGTTCAAAGAAACGAATTGTTGGAGCTACCGTAGCGGTAGACTGCATCAGACGAATGTTTGCACGCACGTTCATCAGTGAGCCACAGTGGCTGAGACCTTTAGCAGCATCAGTACACAGCGCCCCCTGATAAGTCGCTGGTGCAGCATCGTAGGAACCGTCGTAATCGAAATCTGCAAAGAATTCGACTGGCAGAGACGACGTGCCTCCAACATCTACTGCGCCATCCCAGTCATCGTCGCGGAAAGCTTCCGGATAGGTTACAAACGGCTCATTGGCATCAAACAGACCATTATTGTTCTGATCAGTAAAACCACTCTCACCCATGGTGTAGGCCATAATAGTGGTCATGCCATAAACCGTGCCCGCTGTCTGCTGATCAACTTCATTCACGCGATTCAGTCCTGCGGCATGTTGCCCCGGGCGATCACCCGCACTGTACCAGGTCACAGAACAGCGACCACCTTCGGTAGCGCAGTATGATTCAATCGCACCGCTTTCTGCCGTGAAGTTGATTACTGTGCCGTCCGGTACCGGGTTCTGGAACTGGTCTGCGGCGAAAGCTGTCACTGAGACTTCGGTCCCTGATACATCAAATGCTCCCGGATTAAAGGTATCCAGAGCGATACTGAAGCTATCCTGATCTGCCAGACCGGTTGTGATAGAAACCGGCTGGGAACTGGTTGAAATTTCAGTGACGCCGTCATTAGCAAGCGTTGTAGCAACAACAGAAGTCACGCCATGCGTGGTACCAGATTGCAGAATAGCTTTAACTTCGCCATCCTCATTGGTAACACCCTCGCCCAGAGCAAGGCGCGCCCCACCAGGCGTGTTACTCAGCGCAAAGGTAACTTCTTTGCCACCAATCGGGTTATTAGTGCGATCCAGCACGCGGAACACAACCTCTGACAGAACAGGCAACACCGGGTTAGCGATTGTTGAAATAGAAATCGCTGGTTCTGAGTTCTCAACGAATGTAATCGCACCCACTTCCGGAGCCTGCACAGTAATAGTTCCACTTGCGGCATCAAGGACACTATCCAGATCTATCTCACCATCGTTTGTCGCATACAGCTTGAATGACAGTACATCGGTACCACTACAACCCTCGGCTGTGTAGGTAACAGATATCTCGCCGCTGGAGGTGACGACTTGCTCTCGGCTGAAAGAGGCTTTTGCAGGATCTGATTCTGCACAAATAGATGTGAAGACCACACCGTATTGCTGAGAAACAACTTTCGCATTGCCGTTATCACCGTCAACAATAGTCGCCGTGATATTCGCTGTGCCACCGGCACTGAGAGACGTTGAGCTGATATTTAATGCACCGGATACAAAGCTGGAGCCACTGCCTGTACCAATTAACGGATTGGTAATATCAGTACTGGTGGTCACATCGTCGGTTGTTCCGTCACCGTTATCAACGGTGGTGGTATCGCCGGACGAAGAACTATCATCATTACCAGCAACAACAGAATCGCCACCGCCACCGCCACCACAGGCAGTCAGGAAAGCAGTTAACAGCAGGGTGAGCAACGAGGCAGGCTTTAACATTCGAGTGCACTCCATCTCAGAATTGTCCCGTGGTCAATTGTTATAGCCAGCTAGGATAGCATCCTCAATGTCGTGGAGGCCATAAACAAAAACGCGGCAACCCACCGGGTATGCCGCGTTTTTTGCCGTCTGTCACATAATCTGCGACAAAGGGGGAGCAGATCAGACGTTCAGGTAGTCAAGGATACCTTCAGCAGCTTCACGACCTTCCCAGATCGCTGTTACTACCAGGTCTGAGCCACGTACCATATCACCGCCAGCGAATACTTTTTCGTTGGTAGTCTGGTACTTGAACTTCTGTTCGGCTGGTGCAACCACACCATCCCAGCTGTTCAGTTCGATACCGAAGTCCTTGAACCATGGCGCAGGGCTTGGACGGAAACCGAAGGCAACCAGCACAGCATCAGCCGGCAGGATTTCTTCAGAACCTTCAACCACCTGAGGACGACGACGGCCATTCTCATCCGGTTCACCCATCTCAGTGGTAACCACTTTAACGCCTTCAACCTTGTCATCACCCACGATGGCAACCGGCTGACGGTTAAACAGGAAGTTAACACCTTCTTCGCGAGCGTTAACCACTTCGCGCTTGGAACCCGGCATGTTTTCTTCGTCACGACGATACGCACAGGTAACGTGCTCAGCACCCTGACGAATAGACGTACGGTTACAGTCCATCGCGGTGTCACCACCACCCAGAACAACCACTTTCTTGCCTTTCATGCTGATGAAATCAGCCGGGTCTTTCTCGAAGCCCAGGTTGTGATTCACGTTAGCAATAAGGAAATCCAGTGCGTCGTGTACGCCTGGCAGGTCTTCACCCGGGAAGCCACCTTTCATGTAGTTGTAGGTACCCATACCCAGGAACACAGCATCGAATTCGTCGATGATGCTCTGGAAATCGATATCCTTACCCACTTCGGTGTTCAGACGGAATTCCACACCCATACCTTCGAAGACTTCGCGACGGTTAGACATCACGCTCTTTTCCAGTTTGAACTCTGGAATACCAAAGGTCAGCAGACCACCGATTTCCGGGTATTTATCAAAGACCACCGGAGTAACGCCATTGCGCACCAGAATATCGGCAGCGCCCAGACCCGCAGGGCCTGCACCGATAATCGCAACGCGCTTACCGGTTGGCTTAACCTTGGACATATCCGGACGCCAGCCCATGGCGAATGCTGTATCGGTAATGTACTTTTCAACATTACCAATGGTCACAGCACCAAAACCATCGTTCAGCGTACAGGAGCCTTCACACAGACGGTCCTGAGGACATACACGGCCGCACACTTCCGGCAGCGTGTTGGTCTGGTGGCTCAGTTCTACGGCTTCCAGAATGTTGCCTTCACTGGCCAGTTTCAGCCAGTTAGGAATGAAGTTATGAACCGGGCATTTCCATTCGCAGTATGGGTTACCACAAGCCAGACAACGGTGTGCCTGATCGGTTACCTGCTCCTGCTGGAACGGTTCATAAATTTCCACGAACTCCACTTTACGTGTGTCGATGGACTTCTTGGTTGGGTCCTGACGACCCACCTCGACAAACTGAAAGTTATTGTTCAGACGTTGTGCCATCTTGAATCTCTCTCCTCATCCTGCGCCGATTACTCAGGACGAGCACGGGTGTTGTTCAGCAGTTGCTGCAGGTCTGCAGCCTTTGGCTTAACCAGCCAGAATTTACCGATGAAGCCATCGAAATCATCGAGGATTTCCTGACCCCAGGCACTGCCAGTCTCTTCTACGAACTCACGCAGCACACTGCGCAGGTGACTGCGGTGGCCTTCGGTCATTTCGTTAGAGATACGGTGAATATCTACCAGCTCGTGGTTGTACTTATCCACAAAGCTGTTATCCATATCCAGTACGTAGGCGAAACCACCGGTCATACCAGCACCGAAGTTGTAGCCGGTTTCACCCAGCACACAAACCATACCGCCAGTCATGTATTCACAGCAGTGATCGCCTGCACCTTCAACCACAGCGTGAGCACCGGAGTTACGCACACCGAAACGCTCACCAGCACGGCCTGCTGCCAGCAGCTTACCGCCGGTAGCACCATACAGACAGGTGTTACCTACGATGGACGTGTCGTTGGTCTTAAAGGCCGAACCTTTTGGCGGGAAGATAACCAGCTTACCGCCAGTCATACCTTTACCCACGTAATCGTTGGCATCACCTTCCAGAATCATTTCCAGACCGCCAGCATTCCATACACCGAATGACTGACCAGCAACGCCGGTCAGGTTCAGGCGGACAGGCTTGTCAGCCATGCCCTGGTTGCCGTGACGCTTGGCGATTTCACCAGACAGGCGAGCACCGATAGAACGGTCGCAGTTGGTAACGCGGAAGCTGAATTCGCCACCGGTTTTGTTTTCGATTGCAGACAGAGTTTCCTCAGCCATGCGCTCGGCCAGCAAACCTTCATCGTAAGGCTTGTTGCGCTCAACCTGAACAGTATGAGGCTTGTCAGCCGGGATGTGGTCATTAGCCAGAATCGGAGTCAGGTCCAGATTACGCTGTTTGGCAGTAGCACCTTCCAGAACTTCCAGCAGATCGGTACGACCTACCAGCTCTTCCATGGTGCGGATGCCCAGTTTTGCCATCCAGCCACGAACTTCTTCTGCCACGAAGCGGAAGTAGTTCTTAACCATGTCTTTGGTACCGATGTAGTGCTTATCACGCAGGTCATCGTTCTGCGTTGCAACACCGGTCGCACAGTTGTTCAGGTGACAGATACGCAGGTATTTACAACCTACCGCAACCATTGGCAGCGTACCGAAACCGAAGGACTCAGCACCCAGAATGGCCGCTTTCACAACGTCCAGACCAGATTTCAGACCACCGTCAGTCTGTACACGAACGTTGCCACGCAGGTCGTTGGCACGCAGCGCCTGATGCGCTTCCGACAGACCGAGCTCCCACGGGGAACCAGCGTACTTAATAGAGGTCAGCGGAGATGCCGCAGTACCACCGTCGTAACCAGAAATAGTGATCAGGTCAGCGTAGGCCTTGGCAACACCAGCAGCAATGGTACCGACACCCGGTTCAGATACCAGTTTCACCGACACCAGAGCCGCAGGGTTAACCTGTTTCAGGTCGTAAATCAGCTGCGCCAGATCTTCAATCGAGTAGATATCGTGGTGCGGCGGAGGCGAAATCAAAGTTACACCCGGAACGGAGTAACGCAGGGTCGCAATCAGGTCGTTAACCTTACCACCTGGCAGCTGACCACCCTCACCCGGCTTGGCACCCTGCGCAACTTTAATCTGCAGCACTTCAGCGCTGGACAGATAGTGCGGAGTTACACCAAAACGACCGGAAGCGATTTGCTTGATCTTGGAGTTACGAACAGTGCCGTAACGCAGCGGATCTTCACCACCTTCACCAGAGTTCGAGCGACCACCCAGTTCGTTCATCGCCATTGCCAGCGCTTCGTGTGCTTCCGGAGACAGCGCACCGAGCGACATAGCAGCGGTATCGAAACGCGGGTACATGGCTTCTGCTGGTTCTACTTCGCTGATATCGATAGGGGCGATATCTTTGCGCAGGGACAGCAGGTCACGAATGGTCGCAACAGGGCGCTCGTTAACCAGTTCCGCAAAACGGTCGTAAGCTGCCTGACTGTTGGTCTGTACAGCTTCCTGAATGTTCTTAACAACATCCGGGTTGTAGGCGTGATATTCGCCACCGTGTACATATTTGAGCAGGCCACCCTGTTCAATTTTCTTGCGGGTCTTCCAGGCGTTATCACGAGTCAGTTCCAGATCGGCCTGAATATCAGCGAACGTAGCACCGCCGATACGGCTGGTGACGCCACAGAAGCACTGATCCACAATTTCTTTGCTCAGACCAACGCCTTCGAACAGCTGAGAACCACGGTATGACGCGACGGTAGAAATACCCATCTTCGACATAACCTTCATCAGGCCCTTACGGATTGCCTTGCGGAAGTTCTGCTGAGATTTCAGCGGATCACCCAGCAGTTCGTTGGTACGGTGCAGGTCAGTCAGTACGTCGTATGCAAGCCATGGGTAAACGGCGGTCGCACCAAAGCCCAGCAGCACAGCAAACTGGTGTGCATCGCGCGCGGAACCGGTTTCTACGATGATGTTACCGTCGGTACGCAATCCCGTCTGAACCAGACGGTGATGTACAGCACCGGTAGCCATTACCGCCGGAATCAGCAGCTGCTCTTCCGTTACTTCGCGGTCAGACAGAATCAGTACAACGTAACCGTCACGGATTGCCTGCTCTGCTTTATCGGCCAGTTCTTTAACCGCCTGCTGCAGACCTGTCGCCGGATCAAAGGCCATAGACAGAGTTACGTGACGGAATGCATCCAGACCCGTCGTTTTCAGCCCCTGGAACTTCAGCGGCGACAGCACCGGCGAGGTCAGGATGATACGGTTGGCATGATCTGCACTGGTTTCAAATACGTTTTTCTCGGCACCAATACAGGTTTCCAGAGACATCACGATGGCTTCACGCAGCGGGTCGATTGGCGGGTTAGTAACCTGCGCAAACTGCTGGCGGAAGTAGTCTGCCATGTGACGAACACGCTGAGACAAAACCGCCATAGGGGTGTCATCACCCATAGAACCAGTGGCTTCCTGGCCCTCTTCGCCCATCGGACGCAGAACCTGATCACGCTCTTCATTGGTAATCAGTTGCAGCTTCTGATGAGTGTTCAGTTCATCACCGCTCAGCGCTTCAGCGTCATCAACCTTCTGCAGCAGCAGCTGGCTTTCCAGGCGGATGGCGTTTTCTTTCAGCCATTGTTTGTATGGCTGCTCAGCTTTCAGCGCGTTGTCGATATCTTCGGTGGTCAGCAGCTTGCCTTCCAGCGTATCGATGGCCAGCATCTGACCCGGGCCAACACGGCCCTTGGCAACCACATCTTCAGGCTTATAGCTGTAAACACCCACTTCGGATGCCACAGTAATAAAGTTGTCTTTGGTGATTACCCAACGGGATGGACGCAGACCGTTACGGTCCAGACCACATACCGCATAGCGGCCATCAGTAATTACCAGACCAGCCGGGCCGTCCCACGCTTCCATATGCATGGAGTTGTATTCGTAGAACGCGCGCAGATCCGCATCCATGGTTTCAACATTCTGCCAGGCTGGCGGAATCATCATACGCACAGCGCGGAACAGGCTGACACCGCCGGTAACCAGCAGTTCCAGCATGTTGTCCATAGAAGAAGAGTCGGAGCCGGTGGTATTCACCAGTGGCGACAGATCGGTCAGGTTCGGCAGGCGGTCACTCTGGTACTTACCGCTACGGGCATTGGCCCAGTTACGGTTGCCCTGAATGGTGTTGATCTCACCATTGTGAGCCAGCATGCGGAACGGCTGAGCCAATGGCCAGCGCGGCATGGTGTTGGTCGAGAAGCGTTGGTGGAAAACACAGATCGCAGTTTCCAGGCGCTCATCACCAAGGTCCAGATAGAAGTTCGGCAGGTCTACCGGCATCATCAGGCCTTTATAAGACAGAACACGGTCTGACAGGCTGGCGATGTAAAAATCCGGATATGCAGTCAGCGCTTTCTCGGCGTAACGACGCGCATAGAATTGCTTAACACCAAACTCGACTTCGTCCATAGCGGACGCAGGGGCAATGAATACCTGCTCAAAACGTGGCAGGCAATCCAGAGCCATCGGGCCGAGGCAGTCATTGTTGGTTGGAACTGTACGCCAGCCCAGAACCGTAAGGCCCTGTGCAGTCACAGCCTGTTCAACAGCATCTTTCTGCTTGCTGTATACAGCATCATCAAGATCCATGAACAGCATGCCCACAGCATATTGTTCTGGCAGTTCAATACCCGCTTCCGCCGTTACGGCGCGCAGGAATGAATCCGGCATCTGGATCAACAGACCGCATCCGTCACCGGTTTTCCCATCCGCAGCAATACCGCCACGGTGTGTCATACAGGTCAGGGATTCGATCGCTGTTGTTAACAGCTTGTGGCTCGGCTGACCTTCTAAGTGGGCCAGCAAACCGAATCCACAGTTGTCCTTAAAGTCGCCTGGAGTGTACAGACCAGTTCTCATAGAACAGCTCTCATCAGTAAAAACTATTTATATATCAATGGCTTACGCCGATCTTGTGCGCAAAAAACAAGCAGCATCGAGACAAAAGGACGCCCATTCTACACATCTGGGGCCCCTGCCACAAATAAAGACACATTCTGGTTATTATGTGCGGCACCAGCGGAAAGGCGGTGCCGGAGGGTTTTTCAGCGACAGCAGCTCAGCGAATCGCCTCCTGAACAGCCGTAATATCACGAATCCATGGTGACTGTTTACGCAGGGTCTGAGGCATAGCGTTTACCGCCGCCTTTGCTTCGTCACGTGAACCATAGGTACCAGCAACCACAACAAACCAGGGCTTACCCTGATGAATGGTTTCGTACCGATAAAGTGTCCCTGCAACCTTATCCGTCCAGGTTCCGACAAAGCGCTCGGCACTTGCCTGCTGATAGGAGCCAAAAAGCTGCACCACAAAGCCGCTGCGAATATTCAGTAAAGGCGACGCAGGGAGCGTCTTCGCTACAGGAGACGGAGATTTTACCGACTCCAGCAATGGCTCCGCTGCGACCGACTGCTTTTCAACAACCACCGCATCGACGGCAGGTGCGATGGATTGCTCAACCGGCGCCGCAACACTTTCGCCCGCATCATCACCGGGCTCCGCATTATTCGGAACGTAATTGTAATCCGGCTCGGCAGCAACCACTGGCGGATTAATAACCGCAGTCTCAACCTCTAAAGTTGACAAAGCTTCTGATTCAACCTCGGTTGACGTTAACTCTTCTGCTGGCGCAGCCAGGGATGGATCAGCAGCAATCGCAGATGCATCATCCGGCGCACTGTTGTATCCACTGTAGAGAAACGACATCACCAGTGCCGCCGCTACCGCAGCAATTGCCAGGAGGTGGGTCAGAGGAAAACGCGTCGTTTGTGCTGGCACACTGTCTTTGTCAGCAGCCTGAGTATCAGCACTCAGAAACAGATCATCGGCAGTACGCAAAACGTCTGCTGGCCAACCGTGGCTTTGCTGAAATACATAATCAATATCGGCGGAGGAAAGCTGCAACGCATTACCCGGACTGTAAACCTGCTGAATTAACAGCTGACAATCGTCCCGATTCAGCGGTTCAATCTCGTGCCGATGCACCGGCGCATTAGCAGGACTTTCGCGAATTTCGTCTTCAAAGCCTGCACGGCCAAACAATGTGAATGACAACGCCTGAGGGGCGATCAGAGCAAAATTGGCAATGCTATTCAGTGTTTCGCTGTCCAGCTGTTCAGCCTGATCAATAATAACCAGCAAGGATTCACCCTGCTCCTCCCGACTTGCTGCCTGCGCCCGGATTGCATCGCGCGCTGCAACTATATCTTCCGGGAGTTGTGACATATCCCAGTGAATGGCAATGGCGTTCAGAATGGCTGGCATGCCCAGCATCAGGTCGCCGGTCAGAAACAAACTGGTTTCCGGCTCCTCGCGCTGCGCTGCCAACGCACTGGCGAGAACCGTTTTCCCTGAACCTTCGTGCCCGGTCACGGCGACCAGCAGCTCGCTGTAAGATGCAAGATGCGACAGCAGCTCCAGCGCTTTCACCTGGGATGGCAGCAATACCGGAAGCGGGACAGAGTAATACTGTCCGGCCGGATCATTCACTTCCTGCTCAGCAAGAAAATCCTTTTCCAGATCGTAATCGGTATCCATAGCTGCCTCCGGCGCTCAGGCTAAGCCCAGTTTATCGCCTGCTGTCAGGGTTTGAGTCAATAGGTCTTTCGGCACATCAGAGGTCATGTATGCCTCACCGATGCGCTTCAGCAATACCAGACGGATGCGACCATCCAGCACTTTCTTATCAACCAGCATGCGACTGATATAATCATCGGTCGACATATCCGCCGGGCCAACAACAGGCAAACCTGAAGCGATCAGCAGATCCCTCAGAGCCGTCAGCTCGTCGCTACTGATATGTTCCATGCGCCAGCACAGGTCTGCCGCCTGCAGCATTCCGGTACCAACCGCTTCACCGTGCAGCCACTGCCCATAGCCCTGATGTGCTTCAATAGCATGACCAAAGGTATGACCAAGATTCAGAATGGCGCGAATACCTGATTCTGTTTCGTCCTGCGCAACCACTTCGGCCTTATTCTGGCAGGATCGTTCAATCGCATACGCAAGTGCTTTTGGCTCTCGCTTCATCAGTGCCTGAATATTCTCTGTAATCCACTGATAAAACGGCTTATCACAGATCAGGCCGTACTTAATCACTTCCGCAATACCCGCCGACAACTCGCGCTCCGGCAATGTATTCAGTGTATCTGTGTCCGCTATCACGCACTTCGGCTGATGAAAGGCACCGATCATGTTTTTGCCCAGCGGGTGATTCACGCCAGTCTTACCACCTACTGACGAATCGACCTGTGACAGCAAGGTCGTCGGTACCTGAATAAAATTCACGCCGCGCTGATACGATGCCGCGGCATAACCACACATATCGCCAATGACACCACCGCCCAGAGCCAGTAGTGTGGTTGTGCGATTATGTTGTTTTTCCAGCAGTGCGTCATAAATGAGGTTGAGGGTTTTCAGGTCCTTATAAGACTCACCATCCGGCAGAATCACCTCATCAACCTGAAATCCCTGCAACGCGCTTTTTACCTTTTCAAGGTACAGCGGTGCGACGGTCGTATTCGTCACGATCATGACCTGGCGTCCCGTAATATACGGCGCATACAGATCCGACCTTGTCAGCAAACCATTACCAATAAAAATGGGGTAGCTACGCTCCCCCAGATCAACCGTCAGCGTATTCATCAATATCAGCCTTTCAATCTTTTCTGCAGTTCCTGCACAACCCACCGGGGATTACGGCGATCCGTCTGGATAACGATATCAGCCACCTCGCGATACATTGGGTCACGCTTAGCAAACAGGTCACGGAGAATCTTCTCCGGGTTGTCGTTTTGCAGCAATGGTCTGTTTTTGTCTTTTGCGGTGCGAGCAAGCTGCTGTTCTACAGAAGTACAGAGATAAACAACCATGCCACGCCCGGCAAGATGACGACGATTAGCTTCGCGCATAACAGCGCCGCCACCGGTCGCCAGTACAATGCCATCAAGCATTGTCAGCTCATCAATAACCTGCTCCTCACGCTCACGGAAACCAGCTTCCCCTTCCTTGTCGAAAATCCAGGGAATATTGGCGCCACAGCGCTCTTCGATCACTTTGTCGGAGTCAATGAATTCCAGTTTCATTTCACTGGAAAGAAGACGGCCAATGGTGCTTTTACCAGCACCCATTGGCCCTACGAGGAAAACTGAGGTCGTTCGCTTCATAAATTAACGATTACTGAGCGAATCCTTCACCAGCCTTGGCGTAATGAATACCAGCAGTTCACTCTTATCTACATATTCGTTTTTGTAGCGGAACAGAGCCCCGATCAGCGGCAGATCACCAAAGAAAGGGGTTTTGCTGATGGAGGTCACTTCTTCCGAGCGGAAAATACCACCCAGCACCACAGTCTCGCCATTGTCGACCAGTACCTGAGTCTGCACCGCATTGGTATCAATAGACGGACCAGCGGAGGTCAGCTCGCCGACAGAGTCCTGGTTAATCATCAGGTCCATAATGATGCGATCATCCGGTGTAATCTGTGGCGTTACTTCCAGCTTCAGCACTGCAGACTTAAAGGACACGGATGTTGCACCACTGGAACTTGCTTCCTGATAAGGGATCTCGGTACCAGACTCAATGGTTGCCGTCTGGCCATCAGCGGTAATAACACGCGGCTGAGAGACAATCTCAGCGCGACCATCGGTTTCAATCGCCGCCAGTTCAAGATCCAGCAGGTAGTCAGCAGTCTGATAACCTACAGCAAAGGTTGTTGCAGCAGCGTTGGTCACACCAAAGTTCACGATGTTGGCAGAATTCAGATCGACCGCCGAAGGATCGGTACCTGTGGCACGGTCAAAAAGGATCTGGTTACCTTCCGCGATAGTGCTCTGGCTACCGCCGACAGTGGTCCAGTTACTGCCGTTGTTCTTGTAACCAGCACCCCCCCATTTCACACCCATCTCTTCACCAACACTGGTGGCAGCGACAACGATACGCGCCTCAATCAGCACCTGGCGAACAGGCACATCCAGCATGGCCAGCGCTTCGCGGATTTTTTCCAGGTTATTCGCGGTATCTTTCATCAACAGTGTATTCGTGCGTTCATCAACCACCGCAGAACCACGTTCCGACAACAGGCCCTGTTCAGAAGTCAGCAGCGCAGCCAGATCACTTGCCTTGGCGTATTTCAGCTGCATATATTCAGTGATCAGTGGTGCAAGATCCTCCACCTGTTTCACTGCTTCAAGTTCGATCTTTTCACGTGCTGCAATCTCTTCAGATGGAGCAATCAACAGTACAGATCCCATCTGACGCTTGCCCAGGCCCTTGGTTTTCAACACCAGATCCAGAGCCTGATCCCATGGCACATTTTGCAGACGCAGCGTAATGCTACCCTGAACGGTATCAGACGCAACCAGGTTCAAGCCGGTAAAATCAGCAATCAACTGCAGTACGGCACGCACTTCAATGTTCTGGAAGTTCAGCGACAGTTTTTCGCCAGTGAACGGGAATTTTTTCTTACGTTCTTCGCGCTCTTCTTTCGGCGGTTCAGATACGTTAATCGACAGTAACTTATCGGTCTGATAAGCGAGGTAATCGAAGTCGTCGATACCCGGCTCGATCACGATACGCGCACGTCCTGCGTCTGTTTTCGCATCAACAAAGCGTACCGGCGTGGAAAAGTCGGTAACGTCCAGACGACGACTGAGCTCTTCTGGTAAACGTACCCCCTCAAAATCAGCGATGATGCGGTTACCTTCACGACGGATGTTGGCGGCTGCACGAGCGTCGTTCAGCATAATCTGGATCTGACCTTCGCCCTGATCACCGCGACGGAAGTCAACATTCACCACCTTCAATTCAGACATCGATGCTGCAGCGACTGAGCCTTCACCGTCGAATACCTTGTTGCCTTCATTCTGGCCGACACTGATCACCAGCGTATTACCACTTACGGCGGTGGTATAACCCACCAGGCGAGACAGATTAACCACCAGTCGTGAACGATCCTTGGTAGTCACCAGAGTTGCGCTGCGAACATTACCAGACCCCACGTCATGACGTTTGGTTTTCAGCTCACTGCTGACCCCCGGAAGATCAATGGCAATCCGCGCAGGCTTTTCAATGGTATAACCACTGACCTGTGGTGGAATGTCATCAAATTCCATACGAATTTCAGTCACATCACCAGGGAGTGAAGAAAAACTCATATCCTTCAGTGTTGCTGCGGAGGCAACGGAAGCCAGTGCCGCCATGAAAAGCGCCGGCAAGGCTTTGCAAGCAACCTGCATGCTGTTCACCATTTTCATAGAATTATTCTCCACCCAGTCCTTCCAGGGCCAGGGTGCGCGGCCGCTCAATCCAGCCTCCCTGTCCATTTGGTACGATTTCAATCAGGTTAATTTTATAATCTGTTACTGCAACGATACGGCCGTGGTTCTGCCCCATAAACTGGCCAGTTTTCACTTTCACCACACCGCCATCACCATCACGAACCAGCGCCCAAAGTGCGCCCTCTTCGCGCATCAGGGTGCCCACCATGGCCAGCTCTGCCATGGCATACTGCTCCAGATGCTCCTTTGGTCGCTCGAAGTCGGGCTTCACATCAGAACCAACCTGAATCTGAACATCGGTCGCGTCAACTACTGGAAGTTCAAATGGTGAGCGCAGACCAGCAGCACTGTAGCTGAAAAACTCATACGGTTTAAACACCGGAATCGGCTCAACCCGTCCACGCGGCTTACTCAGGGTATCATCCATAAAACGCTTCAGATCCGATGTATCGGATGAGCCAGAACACCCCGTCAGCATCAGCAGCACAGGCAATAAAGCGAACAAAACACGACTCATCACTTGCCCTCCCCGTCACCACTGTACTGGTAAGTTTTCGCCTGAATGCTCATTTTCAGACGGCCATCCGTCGCCTTCTCAATACTGAAATCATGCAACGTCACAATTCTGGGGAGGGAGGCCACAGCAGACACAAATCCACCCATTTCGTGATAGCCACCCTCAACCTCAATATTGATAGGGAGTTCATTATAAAACTCTGTCTTAGTCATTTTCTGCGGATCAATCGCACTCAACTTAAGACCAGAACTCAGCGCTGCAGCACTGATATCATCGATCAGGCCCGGAACTTCGGTATCACGTGGCAACTGCTTCAGCAGAGAGCCGAAACTTTCCTGCATTTCTGCCATCTGAGCTTTATAGGCATCAAGGTTAGCAACGCGGAATGCTTTGTTCTCAAACCCTTCGCGGAGGCTCTGCTCGTTTCGCTGTTCGCGCTCAAGCATTTGCAGATTATCAGCTACCAGACCAAAGTAACCTCCGGCAAGGACGCCGACAAACAACAACAGACAGAAGATAGCTTTGCCAGCGAGAGGCCATGACCCCATGTTCTGCCAGTCGATATCATTAAGATCGTCCAACTGAAATTCATTCAGTTTGGCGGTCAATGCTTTAAGGTCAAATTTCTTTGCATCAGCCATGTGTTATTCCTCATCAGCCTTTGGCTGAACCCGCTTCATGCTGATTTCAAACTCATTCACGCCTTCAGTCTTTGCCTGCACTTTGATGAGCGCCGGCTCAGCAAACCAGTCAGACTGATCAAAGTTTCGCATCAGCGCAGCGACCCGGTTGTTCGATTTAGCAACCCCTTTAACGGAAACAGACGCGTCTTTCACGCTGACCGCCGTAAAGTAGAGATCTTCAGGCACAGAACGCGCCATCTCATCAAAGATACGCACAATAATCGGGCGGTTACCCTGCAACGCCTGAATGAGCTCCATACGCTCAATCAGCTGCTCACGAGTCGCCTTCAGCGCCTTGATCTCTGCAATTTTTGCATCGAGTACCTTCGTTTCGTTGGTCACAAAACTATTGCGGTAACGCTGATTCTGAATATTGCTGTCCACGCTGCTGTTCACCAGGTAAACAATCACCGCGGCAACCGCCAGCACAGAACCAATCACTGCGTAAAACTGATTTTGCCGTTCCTTGCGCAGCTCTTCACGCCACGGCAACAGGTTAATCTTAGCCATTAATCAAAACTCCTCATGGCCAGACCACACGCAATCATCAGAGAAGGGGCATCACCGCTGAGCAGGTTTGCATTCACTTTTTGCGACAAAGTCATGTTGACGAAAGGATTAGCGATTACCGTCGCAATTCCAAGAACCTCCTGCACTTCGTCAGCCAGGTCCGGAATGGAGGATGTACCGCCAGCCAGGATAATGTAGTCGACATCATTAAACTGACTTGAAGAATAGAAGAACTGCAGTGAACGACTCACTTGCTGAACCACCGCACGACGGAACGGCTCCAGTACCTCGGACTCGTAATCATCCGGCAAGCCGCCCTCCAGCTTTGCACGCGCCGCCTCTTCTTCACTCAGACCATAGCGACGCATAATGTCTTCGGTCAGCTGCTTACCACCAAACAGCTGCTCACGAGTGTAGATCGATTTACCTTCATGCAGCACCGAGAGCGTGGTCATGGTCGCGCCGATGTCGAGAATCGCGACAGTTTCAGCGTCATCTGTACCCAACTGCCCTTCCAGCAGGCTGAATGCACGTTCGGTGCAGAATGCCTCAACATCAACCACCGCAGCCTCCAGGTTGGCGTATTCAACCGCATCCTTACGACGCTCTACTGTTTCTGAGCGACAGGCGGCCAACAGAACGTCCACCATATCATTGCCACTGTCAGATGGGCCCTGCACTTCCCAATCCAGTGCAACTTCCTCAAGGGGGTAAGGAATGTACTGGTCTGCTTCGGCGCGAATCTGAAAGTCCATTTCATCGTCTTTCAGCTTGCCGTTCATCTGCACAGTCTTGGTGATAACCGCCGAACCAGCTACCGCCAGCGCGGCGCGTTTTGCACCCGCACGGGAGCGGCCGAGCGCGCGACGAATGGCTTCACCCACCGCCTCATCATTGTTAATGCTTTGTTCTACAACGGAATTCGGCGGGAGAGGCTCTGATGCATAGGCTTCAACCTGATATCTTCCATTATTGTGACTCAGTTCAAGAATCTTAACGGAGGTGGAACTGATATCCACCCCGAGTAAGGCCTTGTTCTTTTTCTGAAACAGGTTAGCCAGCACGACAAATCCCCTTGAAAATCGCGAACTTGCGCAAACAAGCTCACTCAAATCCTATATAGTCAAAGCCATTATAAGCACATTCCTATTAAAAGAACAAAAAACACTTATAATGCCGCAACCCGCGTATTTACTGGCTTCACGAGGCAATTGGCGAACTTATATATGACTAGAGCAAACCCGATACTGCGTTTCTTTTTCTGGCTCATTGTGTCCATATTTGCGGGCACCGGATTATTGATTCTTGCCATATATCTGTTTCTTGCCCCAACGCTGCCTGATACACAGGAATTAAAGAACGTTGAGCTGCAGACGCCACTGCGCGTATATAGCGCCGACGGCCTGCTGATCAGCGAATTCGGCGAAAAGCGTCGCTCCCCCCTGACCTATGATGAAACCCCGAAACAGTTCATCAATGCCTTACTGGCTTCAGAGGACGATGCTTTCTTCGAACATTTTGGCATTGATCTTAAAGGTCTGGCCCGCGCAGTCGTTGAACTGATTCGCACAGGACGCAAAAAGTCCGGCGGAAGTACCATCACCATGCAGGTAGCCAAGAACTACTATCTGTCATCGGAGAAGACTTTTACCCGCAAGTTCACCGAGATCATGCTCGCGCTGAAAATCGAACAATCGCTGAGCAAGGAAGAGATTCTCGAGCTCTACATTAATAAGATCTATCTCGGCAAACGCGCCTACGGGATCGAAGCTGCTGCTCAGGTCTATTATGGCAAGTCCATCAAAGAGCTTAATCTGGCTCAGCTGGCAATGATTGCCGGCCTGCCTCAGGCACCTTCCGCCGCCAACCCGATCAACAACCCCCAGCGCGCCATAGACCGCCGCAACTATGTACTGGCGCGCATGCGCACACTCGACAAGATTACTGCCGAAGAATTTGAGGAGGCCGCCCGAGAACCGGTGACTGCACGATACCACGGCGCAACATCCGAGGTGACAGCGCCATATATTGCAGAAATGGTGCGCCGCGACATGCTCGACCGTTATGGCGACAGCGCATACACCGCAGGCTACAACGTCTACACCACAGTAGATTCGAAACGCCAGCAAGCAGCCAATCGCAGCCTGCAGTCCGGCCTGCTCAAATATGATCGTGACCATGGCTACCGTCGCCATGACAACAAGGCGCCCTTCACATTACTGACGGTCGGTACTGATGAACTACTGCAGGAATGGCTAACCAAAGCCGATACCAGCCGCGACATCGACTGGCCCGCGACACTTGATGAGTGGAGCAGCCTGCTACGCAACAGCAATGAACTCGGCCTGATCAGTCCGGCAGTCATTGCCTCTGTTGAAGACAATGGCGCCTGGTACTACCAGAGCGACCGACTCAACTGGCTGCCTCTTGCGGGTATGGCGTGGGCCAAACCATACATTGACGTCAACACCATCGGTAAGGAGCCCGAATCCGCCAGAGACGTGCTCACCGCGGGCGATCGCGTCTGGATTGAGCAAAGCAATGACGGCCCGGTGCTGGCACAAATACCGGAAGCCGAAGGTGCGCTGGTGTCTATTCGCCCGGATGATGGTGCGATTCAGGCACTGGTTGGCGGCTTCTCTTTTGGCAGCAATAAATTTAACCGCGCCATTCAGGCTGACCGCCAGCCTGGCTCTGCCTTTAAACCATTCATTTACAGCTCGGCACTGGCCAACGGCTTCACGCCAGCCAGCATCATCAATGACGCACCGGTTGTATTCGAAGACAAAAGCCTGGAAAACACCTGGCGCCCGGAAAACCACAGCGGCAAGTTCTACGGTCCGACGCGACTGCGTGAAGCTCTGTATAAATCCCAGAACCTGGTATCCATCCGCATCCTGAAACAGGTTGGCCCGCGTACCGCCGTTAACTACATAGAGCCCTTCGGCTTTCCACGCAGCAAACTGAACGCAGACCTGTCACTTGCACTCGGCGCCTCAGCCGTAACGCCGATGGAACTGGCCACCGGCTATTGCGCACTGGCAAATGGTGGCTTTGCGGTAAAACCCTATATCATCAGTCGTATTGAGGATGATAACGGTAACATTCTATACAACGCTGAACCCGACGTTGTGTGCCACGACTGCGAAAAAGAAAGCCCTGCAGATGCAGAGGTAGCAGCGGAAGAGCTGCTCACCATTGAACAGGAACTTGCAGCACTGGAAGCACAGCAAGAGCCTGATGCGGAAACACCTGCAAATATCGCACCACGCGTTATGGATGCACGCACCAACTTCCTGATGATCAGCATGCTGCGCGACGTTGTACGACTGGGCACAGGCAAACGGGCACTGGCTCTGAACCGCTCGGATCTGGCTGGTAAAACCGGTACAACCAACGACCAGAAAGACGCATGGTTCTCCGGCTTCAGTCCGGACCTGGTAACCACCGTCTGGATTGGATTCGATCAACCAAGCACACTGGGCCGCTGGGCATACGGCTCCAACACCGCACTGCCGGTGTGGGTCGATTATATGAGCACCGCTCTGGACGGCGTGGCTGAGCGTCCGTTCGAGCAACCAGAAGGAATTGTCAGCGTTCGCATCGACAAGGAGACCGGACTGCTAGCTGCTCCTGGCCAGGCGAACGCCATGTTTGAATACTTCCGCGAGGAAGATGTACCCAAAGAGCCCGCTAAAATCATCACCCCAGCCGGCGGTAGCAACAGCACAGCCGAACCAGAGCTGACACCAGAGCAGCTGTTCTGAACCACAGACAGCGGCCATAAAAAAGGTTCATCGCACTTTACCGGGAAACGCCGCTTTGATTTTCAAAAAGAAGTAGTCGTTGTCCCGGTACCCATACGCCAT